>DATGZK010000102.1:0-14358 GCA_035489755.1 Myxococcota bacterium | reverse complement strand
GGATCGCCGCAGGCTGTGCATCCCGT
Organism: Myxococcota bacterium; assembly: GCA_035489755.1. GTDB lineage: Bacteria > Myxococcota_A > UBA9160 > UBA9160 > UBA9160 > UBA9160. The sequence goes on along the minus strand of DATGZK010000102.1, from coordinate 14,332 downwards.
TCGGGCCCCTGCGCGCCCGCAGCGCCGCAAAATCAGCCATCCACGCTTACGAGCCTCGCTCGATCCGGCGACAAACGCCGAAGAAATGGAGCCTTTTGGGACGCGAAGTAGCTAGCCCGAGGCCCGGTGCCCGCGCTGGCGGGCGCGGCGGCGGGGTGCGGGGCGCGTGGCTCCCGAAAGCGCATGGCGGTGTCGGACGGCAAGGGTAACGATGCCCGTCGTGAAAGTGAAAACACGCCGACCAGAGTCGGGGCGTGTCGAATTCAGGCAGCGATCGAGCAATCGATGTTCAAGACGCGCGTCGTCGCCGACGCGAGCGCAGCCACATCAAGAGCGGCGCTACCAACGCCAGCTCCGGTCCGGTCCCGCAGCTGATTGGGTTGTCTCCCCCCACAGCGATGGACAACGCAGTCACCGGGATCAGGGAGGCGTTCACCGTCTCCCCCGAGGTGGTGTATTCGCCGATCGTTCCCGTGTAGCTGTTCAAGACAAACAAATTCGATCCCGACACGGCGATTCCCAACGGTGTATTCAATCACGTGATCACCCTCACCGTCGCCCCCGAGGTGGTGTATTCGCCGATCGAATCACCGCCAAAGTTCGTGACAAACAGATTCGATCCAGACACTGCGATGAAAATTCCACCGAAGCCACGAACACCGGAAACATCCAACCCCGTGATCAGCGAGGCGTTCACCGTCTCCCCCGAGGTGGTGTATTCGCCGATCGTTCCGGTAACTCCCGATGTGCTCGCGACAAACAAATTCCCTCCAGACACGGCGATACTCCACGGCTGAGACGGCAATCCCGTGATCAGGCTGGCGTTCACCGTCTCCCCCGAGGTGGTGTATTCGCCGATCGTTCCGGTAACTCCTGGCTTGCTCCCGACAAACAGAGCCGATCCAGACACGGCGACGCTCCACGCGATCCCTACCGGGAGCAGGGAGGCGTTCACCGTCTCCCCCGAGGTGGTGTATTCGCCGATGCCGTTCCCCGCGACAAAGATGTGGTCCTCGCCGCGGGCGGTTGCGGGCAGGGCCGAGATCGCCGCCGCGACGGAGAGTATTGCGACTGCAATGACCGCGAAGAGTGAGCGGACCGGTGACCGACACGACCCGAGGGTGAGACGCAACGAACGCATGGCTTCTCCTGAAAACAGCGCCTACTCAGGAGCAAGCGACTGTCGCGGCTCCCCTTCCCGTTTGCACCTTTTCACACGATACTCCTTGTCTATCGCGAAGTCACATTTTCAGGTAACGCTTCACGCCGACTCCATCAGGACAGCGCGCAGATAGGACAAAAAGTCGCTTTTCGAGGTCTCTACCTATGGCGGATTTGTGGATGTGTGCGTCCGCTTTTGGCGAATCGCGAACGGAAGGGGCCGCCCATCCCAAGCGAAGTAGCGGACCGGGTTGGTCGCGCTGGCGGGCGTGGCGGCGGGGTTCGGGGCGCTACGCCGAGGCGCGCTCTCCGCGCGAGGCGCCTCGCGCATGGCGGCGTGGGGCGGTGAGGCCCACGATACCGGGCGAGACGAGTAACTACGCGCTCACGCTCGCTTTGCGCCGGGCCACCGCGAGGCCCAGCACTCCTACCATCACCAGGAGGCCAGTAGCGGGCTCGGGCACGGGGGCCGCGAGGTGATCTTGCGCGAAGGTGCTCGGGGAGCCGACGAAGAACGACGCTTCGAGATCGCGCGCGAGCGTGTCGAGATCCGCGTAGGTGTCGTTGGTCGGCAGGCCGGCCAGCGCGGACTCGAGTGCTGCGATCGCTTGCCGAACAGTGAGCCCATCGAGGTCCGGGGTCGCCGTCAGACCGTACAGCGAGAGATCGCCGAAGTGCACGCCGGCGGTTCCGTGAACGAGCCCGGCGTCGTCGAAATCGAGATCGAGCCGGGCGGCCGCGACATCACCGCCGAACTCGCCAGCCGAGGTCAACGTCGGATCGATCAGATCGGCATTGAGGGCTCCGACCGGGCCGCTCGCCGGCAGGTACGTGAGCACGGTCGCGGCACTTCCGAAGAACATCGTGAACCCGTTGAGATCTCTGACCTGGAACACGCCGAACGGCGCGTACACGGTGCTGTAGTTGGCCTCGAACACGCTCGCGATGTTGGTGCCATTCGGGACGTCACCCCAGTCGGCCTGGGTGTACGTGAGCATGTCCCCGTCGTGCCAGGTCGTGGCGTTCGCCGCGCCCGCGGAGCCCATCGTCAATGCAATCCCTAAGACCGCTGAGCGCGAAACGCTGGTGCGAAGCAAGGAATGCATGGCTTTCTCTCCCGAGCGGAAAGCAAATCTCAGGAGCAGCGCCCGTCGCGGCTCCTCCTTCCGTCCCACGCTGAGCAGGCAAGTGACCGAAAGGATCACAGTCCGCGGGCGTGGCGGAAGTGGCCTCAAAGTTTTCGGGGAGATGGGTGGGGAGCATCCAAAGAGAGACGCGGTGGCCCGCCATCTCCCCAACCCAGGCCCTCTGGTGCAGCAAGTTCTGTGCCCGCGGGGCTCCTCATTCGCGTTCGGCAGACAACTTCTCAGCCCTGCACAGGAATGTGACGGCTTCGGAGCGACCCCTGCCCGGGCCTTCAACGGGAAAAGGGAACGCCCGTTCCGTCCGCAGAAGAAAGGGTTTTCCTCCGACACACGAGACACGATGTGGTGCCTATTCTGCGCGGGTAGTTCTGCCGCACCGGCGACCTCGTGCCATAGCCCGAGGGCCCACCGCCCCCGCTGGCGGCGCCGCGGCGTGGTTCAGGGCGCGTAGCAGCTCAGCCGGGGCCGGCGGGGGCAACCTGGGGCGGCGCTCCTCGGCGCTCTCGAAGATGGTGTGAAAGACGCTGTCGGCGGGGGGTCGGCTGGGTATGCGCCTGGTCGGTGGGGCCGAGCAGTGAGCGGCGAGGGCTCTTGTGGGCCGTCCCGGGCGCGAATGCTTCGTGCCTCCGACTTCTTTCAGGCCGCCCAGGCCCAAGACGGGCGGACTGAGTCTCCCATCCTACAAATCGCCCCCCCGCTACCACTTCGTCTTCGGGCCCGGGCCGGTAGGTCCGGGCCCATTCATTTCCAGAGAGCGGGAGATCGAACAAGCCCTCGACCCGAAATCCGTACTTCGGGTCCGCCGCCTACAAAACGGATCCGCGAGCGCTTCGAGCACCGCGTGGTCTACGTGCGGCTAATCCAGTGTAATGTCTGCGGAACTTCGTCGAAGCAAAAAACCCAAACCAGGCATTCTGCTCGAACAAATGCCGCGCAGCCGCCCATACGGAACGCCGGCGGCTCGGGCTCGTCTGGAACGGCGCACCGTTAGGGACTTAACGCGAAAGCGGGAATAGCCCCCACTTTGCCTATTACAGGCGCGCGCGGGAGCATCGCTCCGCGCTAGGACGGAGCTCTTACCCACGAACGAAACATCGAAAAGCTCGACGGCGCGACGCTTCACGGCCTCGGGCCGGCGGGTTTCGCAGGATCAGCCGCCGTGGTCATGGGATCCTGGGTTCGCGTAGTGGGATCGCACAAGCCATTCACCACCCCTCGGCGGCTGGCGGGGAAGCCCTGACCGAGGCGCCCGAGCCGGAGGGAGACATTTGGTCCGCGCGCTCGTCGGCCCACGGCGAAGCGCCTCGCGCAGCGGCCGGGTTCAACGCGCTCAGCTACAGGACACGTGCGCGGTGGATTGCCTCACATGAGCCCGGCCCCTTGCGTCAATGCGCCGCGAAGAGGCCCCACAGCCTTGCGTGAGGAGCTCACATCGAGGCATGGCTGATGCATTCGTTGAGCATTGCCCGCGGGACGGGATTTCAATTGAGATTTCAATCTCGATCCGAAGGAGGGGGCACGTAGACGGGAGGTAAGCAGCAATGCTCATTCATGACATGACAGATCAGGAGTGTCTTAATGCGCTGGCGCGGTTGAGACTTGGCAGACTGGGATGTGCGCGCGACAACCAAGCTTATGTTGTGCCAATCTATTTCACTTACCACAGTAGGCAGCTTTACTCTTTCTCTAGACTCGGTCAGAAGATTGACTGGATGCGCGCGAACCCTCGCGTCTGTGTCGAAGCGGACGAGCTCAATCACTCTCAATGGCTAAGCGTCGTTGTCTTCGGCCACTACGAAGAGTTTCCGGATGTTCCCGAATACAAGGCACAGCGGAATCGGGCTCATGAGCTGCTCCAGCGGCGCGCGATGTGGTGGCAGCCAGCCTATGTCGCCTCCGCTGATCACGTTGCGGACCCCCTAATTCCTATCTTCTACTGCATCCACGTTGACCGTGTGACCGGCCATCGCGCGATGCCGAATTCGGTTCAGGCCGCGACTTTGGGTGCGACCCCAATCCGACAATAATTCGCACCGAGCCTCCAACTGCCATACGAAGCGTGGAAGAGCACGAGGGCAGCCTCCTCCCGCTCGGAGCACTGCGACTGCACTCGGTGAGCGTCTCTCCTCGCCGCCGCACCAGATGGCAGAGGCAGCCGCCTGGGTTGGCAGAAGACTGCCGCCGCGTATTGCGACTGACACAGTGTAGCGTCTCGTATGTTGCGCGCGACACTCCGGTGGGAAGTCAGCGACACAGCAATGAAATTCCGTCGACCATCCGGTGCCCTTTAACTTACGCTCCGCTTTTCACATTACACGGCCGAGTAGCGTCGTGAGGCTCGCCGACCAGCCGGCGCTGGTGGGCGTTCGCGAGCGTCTTGATTCCTCCGGCGCTCGCCGGCTCGGTGTCGCTCGGCAGGCGTCCGGCGCCAGGCTCGTTGGCATAGGTGAGGGCGAGCGGCTACCGCCGTTACCTGTGCTTCGCCATTACGCATCGGGTGCCATTCGCTCGTGTAGGCGGCGCGGCCTGTGGCTTCCGAATACTCGGTTTACGTGGAAAAGGCTGAGGTTTTCGGCGACCGCACATCGCCCGCTTGGCCTACGCCGCAAGCGCGACACCCGCCTCGATTGGGCGTCGTATAGGATGTAGCAGCCCCCCGCTCGTGATCGCCTTCCCAGAGGTCCGCGGACTCCACAACCGATACGAGCGAGTTACAGCGTCAAGCGTGATGGAGTTATCGGAACGGACAGGCCTCAGGTGGGTCGCAGCCGATAGCGGATCGGCATGCGCTTCACACCGCCGAGGAAGCTCGAGCGCATGCGCTCCACGAGCCCGGCAAGCTCGATGCTCTCGAGGCGCGTCGCCAGCTCGGAGAAGATCGCGCGCAGCTCGAGGCGGGCGAGATTCGCGCCGAGGCAGAAGTGCTCGCCGATGCCGAAGCCGAGGTGCGGGTTCGGGCGGCGGTCGACCAGGAAGCGGTCGGGCTCGTGGAAGGCGTCGGCGTCGCGGTTCGCCGACGGATAGAGCAGGCAGAGCGAATCGCCGCGACGGATGTGCTTCCCGCGAAGCTCGAAGTCCTCCACCGGCGTGCGGCAGAACTGGATGACCGGCGAAGTCCAGCGGACGATCTCCTCCACGGCGGTCGGCACGAGGCCCGGGTCCATGCGGAGCTTGCGCCGCTCGTCGGGGTTCTCGATCAGCGCCAGCAGTCCGCCGCTCGCGGCATTGCGGGTGGTCTCGTTGCCCGCCACGACCAGCAGCAGGAAGTAGGAGAGCAGCTCGAAGGCGGGCATGGGTCCGCCGCTGACGGTGGCGTTGGCGAGCACGCTCACCATGTCGTCGCGCGGCTGCTTGCGCCGCTCAGCGGCGAGCTCAGTGAAGTAGGCGAAGAGTCCGCGCCGCGCATCCTCGACGGCGCGGATCGGGTTCTCGCCGGTCTGGTACTCCGCGTCGCTCGAGCCAACAATCTGGTTGGTCCAGCGGAACATGAGGCGCCAGTCGGCGCGCGGCACGCCCAGCATGTCGGCGAGCACGTGCAGGGTGAGGGGCGCGGCGAGGTCGGCGACGAAGTCGCCCGTACCCTCGCTGCCGTCGCCGGCCATCTCCGCCAGGAGGTCGCGGGTGATGCGCTCGACCTCCTGCTGGCGCCGGGTGATGGCGCGGGGCGTGAACCAGTGGCTGGCGGCCTTGCGGAACTCGGCGTGCTCCGGCGGGTCCATGTTGAGGATGTGGCGCGCCAGCTTGCGCTCGCCCTCGACCGGGGCGCCCTTCTCGAAGATGGCGAGGCGCGGCGCGTTGCGGAAGCGCTCCGGCTGCTTGGAGAGCCAGATGATGTCGTCGCGCTTCACGATCGCCCAGAAACCGACGCCGCCAGGAAGATCGAACCAGTGGACGGGCGCCTCTTCGCGCAGTCGTTTCCAGGCCGCGTGCGGATACCCGTCCCGGGCGAAGGTGTCGGGCCCGATGACTTCGAGCGTGTCGGGGAGCGGCGTCTGGCTCATCGGCATCGAGCCTAGACCAGGTTCGCGTTCGCGGCCGATGCGCGCCGTCGATGCGCCTGGCCCGACCTCGCTCAGCGCCCAATTACCCGATCACCCCCGCACCACGTTCATCATCACCAGCCCCGCCGCGAAAACCCGCCGCGGCCCGAACGACTCGCCGAGGGGAAAGGTCCCGATCGGCGCGGCGACGTTGGCCATGGTGCCGCGGCTCATGGCCCAGATGGCAATGATGCCGCCGCATTTCGGGGGCCACCGTTCGAAACGATAGGACAGCCTCCAGCGAGGGGGGTTAACGAAGTAGCGCCCCCCGGTGTAGCACCCCGAACCCCGCCGCCGCGCCTTAGCCAGAGCGAGGCATTGCGCCGCGGTGCATTGTTGTGCGGGAATTCGCGAAGGCGCCTGCGCGGCCTGAGCAACACAAGTTTGTGTAAGGTGGCATTTGAAGACAGCCGCGTGATCGCCTTCCCGGAGGTCCGAGGACTCCACCATCGATACGAGCGAGTCGCAGCGTGACGCGCGATGGAGTTATCGGAATGGACAGGTTTCCCTTCGCGAAGTCCGGGACACTCGCGGAGCTGTCACGGAGCGAGTTCGTCGCGTAGCGCAACGAGCTTTGGACCGCCCAGTCGGGCCGCGAAGGTCTTTCACCGACCGGGCCGTTTCGTGCGTTGAGAGGGATTGCGGAGGCGGCTTAGTCCGGAAATTAGAACCCGATCTGCGTCAGCGCCTGAAGCAACCGCGCCCGCATCGATTCGGACTTCATTGGAAAGGCGCGAAAGAAATCACCGCGGGTGAGCGTGGCGTTGCGCTTGCGGACGTTCGCGGCCCAGAATGCAGCGCGCTCGCGGTCGCCCTTCAGCGTGTGCGCCGCGGCCGCGATCATCGCGATCAGCACGTGCGCGCCGGGCGAACGTGCGCCGCGTTCTGCCCAGTGCGCTGCCTCCGCATCCTCGCCGAGCACCATGTGCGTGAAGCCGCGCGTTGCCTGCATCGCGTAGTGCAGCGGGTCGAGCGGGCTCAGGCGCATCGCGAAATCGACGTGCTTCCGGCCATCGAGCGCCCGGCCGGCCAGGGTCTCCGTCCACGCCCGCGCGTAGATGCCCTGGGCGTAGTTCGGACTGATTTCCGTCGAGCGCTCGAGCCAGCTGAGACTCGTGTCGAGATCGCCCTCGAGCCAGTAGGTGCGTCCCATGGTGAAGTTGACGAAGGGATCGAGCGGATCCAGCTCGAGCCCGCGTTCGGCGTAGCGGCGCGCCGCGCCGATCGCCCCTGCGAGAGGGTTGCTGTAGTGCATGAACGCTGTCTGGAAGTTGACGAACGACAGCCCAGCGTGGGCGCGCGCGAAGAAGGGATCGAGCGCCACTGCTCGCTGAAACAGATCGCCGGCCGCGGCGTTATCAACGCGATTGAAGCGGTACAGGTGCTGCAGGCCGAGGTGGTAGGCGGACCAGGCGTCGAGATTCTCCACCGGCGCGAGGCGCGCGAGCGCGGCCTCGTGCATCGGGATCCGGATCTCGAGCGCCATGAGAACTTGCGAACGGATCTGCTCGCGCATCGCGTGCACGTCATCGATGCGCCCCGAGAAACGGTCCGCCCAGACGACGCCCCCGTCCGTAGTGTCCACGAGCTCGACGATGACGACGAGCTTGCGGTCCGAGACTTCGATGGTGCCCCACAGGTAATAGCGGACGCGCAGCAGGCGCCCGATGTCGCCGAACTCGGCGCCGGCCGCGCGCAGACGAAACGACGACCCGCGCGCCGTGATGAAGAGCCAGTGCAGGCGGGCGAGGTCGGTGATCAGCTCATCAGGCAGAGCGCTCGCGAGCGCGGCGTAGCGCTCGTCGTCCCCCACGAACCGAAACGGCAGCACGGCCAGGGAGGGTCGGGCGATCCGTTCGAGGCGCTGCACCATGTCGCCGAGGCCAGGAAGATGCTCGTCATCGGCCGGTTCCGCAGCCGACACGGCTTTCGCAGCGCGCAAGGCCCTGGCCTCCGCCACGAAGCGGTAGCCCTGGCCGTGGATCGTCCGGATGAACTGCTGCGACTTACCGTCGTCACCGAGCGCCTGGCGCGCCGACTTCACCCGGCTCGCCACGGCGGCATCCGAGACGATGCGGCCGTCCCAGACCTTTTCGATGATCTCGTCCCGGGAAACGAGGCGCTCGCTGTTCTCGACGAGGAGCGCAAGCAGCGCAAAGACCTGCGGCTCGAGACTCACGACCTCGCCGGCCGCACGCAGCTCGACCGTAGCCAGGTCCAGCTCGAAGTGACCGAACTTGTAGATCATCGCCGGCAAGAATAGATCAGGCCGCAGCGCACCCCAAAAGAATCTCCAGGATTTCTCCAGGCGGTCTGCAAGCTTCGGCCGCGCCCGCGTGCGAGGCTTCACTCAGCAGCCCGGAATGGTCCGTGGCCGCGGGATCACTCAAGGAGACACCACATGCCGCTCGTTACGATCGATGTCATCAAGGACGTCTTTACGCAGACGCAGAAGAAGGAGCTCATCGCCAAGGTCACCGAGGCGATGGTCGCGGTGGAAGGCGAGAGCATGCGCCCCGTGACCTGGGTTCGCATCAACGAGTTCGAGGGAGGCGACTGGGCGATCGGAGGCAAGGCGCTCAGGGCCGCGGACGTGCACGCGCTCGCCGCGGGCAAGGCCGCGTAGCTCGCTGACAGACGACGACCGCACGACGCCGCCGGCGGGATCGCGCGCAGCGATCCGCCGGCGGCCGGGCGGCGGCAGTCCGGCCGCGTCGGCTTTGAACGGATCCCCGCGGCGTATCTGTCGGTAAACCTCGCGGGCCAGTTCCTCGAGGCGCTGCGCCCAAGAGAAACGCGCAGGAAGCCCGTTGGGTCGTCTTCGCGCGAGCTGCGGCTCACAACAAAGTCGAGCCGATAGCCTGTCTTTTCCGAGAATCTCATCCTGTGTGTTCTCAATACCCGTCCGCCTGGATCTGGTCGTCCCGGACCCTTGGTCCGGTGGTAGAGAATGCTGCAGGCTTGAGAGCCGAATCGGACTGTTGCCGAAGCAAGATGTCGCGCAGGATCTCCATCTCATCCGCGCCGAAATCATTGAATGTTTTTGGCGGACCCCGTCAAGCTGCCTCGACAATGCCTGTCGCTGCTGAAAACCTAATTCACATGAAAAACGTTGAGGATTTCGGCGAGCTGGATGGAACCCCAGACGGCACTGGAGCCCCGTTCTCAGGTGGTGCCACAAAGGTTAAGCCGCCACCGCCGCGGGCGCCGCCGCCCGGAACGGCAGGACCGCATCGAACGGAGGGCTAACGAAGCAGCGCCCCCGGCGCAGGACCCCGAACGCGCCGCCCGACCTGCCAGGCCGCCGGCTTCAGTCGCGCGTACGGTTTGGGCCGACACGGGTTACCTTCGATGCCGAGCCTCCCCGCGATGGAGTTGAGTTCAAGGCGACGCTTCGTCTTGTGGCTCACGATACTTCGAGGTATGAGCGTGTCCATGTTGGATAACTTGAAGTCGAACAATCGCGCTTGGGCGGAGCGGATGGCTTCCGCCGAGGCCGGCCTCTTCAAGCGGCTCGAGAGCCAGCAGGCGCCGGAGTACCTGTGGATCGGCTGCTCGGATAGCCGGGTGCCTGCAAACGCGATTGTGGGCCTCGAGCCCGGCGAGCTCTTCGTGCACCGAAACGTCGCCAACCTCGCTCCACCGCAGGACGCCAACTACCTGTCTGTGCTGCAGTTCGCAGTCGACGTTTTGAAGGTGAAGCACATCCTGGTGGTCGGGCATTACGGGTGTGGTGGTGTAAGCGCGGCGGTGGACGGCAAGCGACGCGGTCTCGTGGACCACTGGCTTCACCCCATCCGCGAGGTCTGCCACCAGTACCGCCACGAGCTTGACGCGATCCCGAATCGGCGCGCCCGCCTCGACCGTTTGTGCGAACTCAACGTCATCCGCCAGGTGAGGAACGTCGTATCTGACATCTTCGTACAAGAAGCCTGGGCGCGCGGTCAGGATCTCTGCGTCCACGGCTGGGTCTATTCTTTGGCAAACGGCTTGGTGACGGATCTGGACGTGACGGTCAGCCGCGGGGAGGAGATCAAGCCGTTGGGCTAAGCAGTGCGGGCTGGGTTGAGTAACATACTGTTTGCGCCACGCTCTCCCTTCCGCTTGCTGCGCCCTAATTACCCCGATCTGCTTACCCTAACGTGGCAGGGGTTCTGTAATCGCCGCAGAATGCCCAGAGATCACGAGCCGTCTTCGGGCCCGACGGGAAGACCCTCGGTCAGAATGCAGGTGAGCGTCGCCACTTCGTCGGGGCACGGGTCGAGGGAGATCATCAGGCATGGTCTCGTGCGGCTTTCGGGTATCTGATCCTCGCGCCGGCACTGTTCTTCGGCGGCCCCTGGGGTCGGCCGTGCACCAGAGCTTCATCACTGGCACCGGCCAAAACTGGGGCATCGCAATCTCCATCACGCCCGAGCCCGGGAAGGAGCCGCCGCAGAGCAGGCGTGAGCACGTAGTACTCCTCTCGCGAGCGGCTTCATGTGGCAATGCCGAGCGCGACTCCAGACGGCACCGGAGACCCGCTCTATGGGAAAAGCACCTTAGGCCGCCACCGCTCGAAACGATAGGACAGCCTCCATAAGCGGAGGGCTAACGAAGTAGCGCCCCCGGCAGTAGCACCCCCGTCGGGCCTGCCAGCGCGGGCAGCGGGCGTCGCGCCACCGGCAAGCTTCGAGGCCGCCGGCGCGGTCCGCACTGATGCCCCCGCCGAAAGTGTCGGAGAAAAACGTTTCCTCTGCGAACGGAACCGGCGTTCCGTTTCTCCGCTTCAAGTTGGGGAAACGTCGCTCGGATACCGTTCGCATTCCTGTGCAGCATCGCAAAGTTGTCTGGTGACCGTGAATGAGGCACCCCGCGGGCACGGAACTTGCTGCGCCTGAGGGCCTGGGTTGGGGAGATGGCGGGCCACCGCGTCTCTTCGAGTGCTCCCCACCCATCTCCCCGAGGATGTTAGGTGCTGCAGCCACGCCTACAGCGCGTAGCTGCGTAGTGATTGCGCAGTTCGTGCGCCGAGAAGTCTGTTGGGGCGTTACGTCAACTTCCGCGAAGAAGAAGCGGCCTCGAGAGGCCGAGGATCCCCGTATGCGGGCGAGGTAGAACAATGAGCAAGAGGTTCCTGCTGGCAGGTTTGGCATGCGCGGCATCGATCTTCGGATCAGCTCCGGCGCTGGCTACACTCATATCTGGAACAATGCAATTGGCCGGAAACCTCACAGTCGGCCCCACGTTCCTGAATTTTTGCAACACCGCCGGTCCCTGCCCTGTTGCTCCAGGAAACTGGAACCCACCGGGTATCGGAACCGGGGACCTTTCCACTCCGTACGCGGACGATCCTAACGGCGGACTCCTCGCTAACCTGAACAATGTAAACGCGCCGGTCGGCACCTTGTTGCCTGGCAACGGCATCCTGTTTCTGACGTTCGCGCCGTCCGGGGCGCTCCCTGTCCCGGACATCCAGTTCTTCCTTACCGAACTCTTTGCGGGAGTCGGAGGCACTGCGAGTTGCGGAGCGGCGCCCGCGCCGGGGCAGACCTGCACACCAGCGGGATCTGCTTTGACTTTTCTCAACAGCCCCGGGGACAATTCGTCCGCAACAATCTCAGCGGTAGGTTTGGCTCGCCGCAACTCGACTGATGAATTCGATAGCCTCCAGATGGTCTTCACCACTCAATTCAATGCGCCGTTCCAAAGCGTGCTGGCTTCGCTCGCGAGCGCCGGATCTGTTACAAGCACTTACTCGGTATCATTTGCTGCTACAGTGCCGGAGCCCTCGACCACGCTACTCCTCTCGGTGGGCATCGTGGGTCTCGCCGTCCGCCGCCGCCGTGCCCGAGGCGTCTCGCTCGGATAGCGCCCGGCCGAGCTGCCACGCGCTCCGAACCCCGCCGCCACCGCCCGCCAGTGTGGACAGCGGGTTAGAGGCTGCCGCGTCGCATGTCGCGCAAGCGACTCAAAAGGCTCGGCACAACGTGGGAGGATGCCCACGGGAAGGGGAGGCGCATCGCGCGTTCCTCCCGGGAACACTCTAGACAGCGGGAGGAAACATGCCCGCGTCCAATTTCACTCCTCGTATTGTCCTGTCCAAGCCCCTCACCTTTCGCGACCAAAGCGCTCCCAAACGGTTCGGTGTGCGAAGTCTCGAGCGGTTGGTGATCGCCTCTGGACATCCGTCTAAAGCTGCTCTTGCCGCCGCGCGATGCGCAGTCGCAATACTTTCCGTCGGAGCGGCGATCGTGGCCATGCCCGCATCCGCCCGCGGCGACACCCTCTTTCAAACGAACGTTTCCAGCAACACGATTGGCGAAGACACCACCTCGGGGGCGACAGTGAACGCCTCCCGATCTCGGGGTTGAATGTCCCGAATGGCATCGCAGTCTCTGGATCGGATCTGTTTGTCACGAACGTTGGCAGCGGAACACCAGGCAGCGGAACGATTGGCGAATACACCACCTCGGGGGCGACGGTGAACGCCTCCCTGATCTCGGGATTGTATATCCCGGAAGGCATCGCCGTGGTAGTGCCCGAGCCGTCGACAGGGGCGCTGCTCGCCGCCGGCATCGTGGGCCTCTCCGTCCGACGCCACCGGGCGCGAGGCGCCTCGCTCGAGCGCCGTCTACCGCCTTCTTGCCACGATGCTGAGAGGAACCCGCACGGCACTGGAGCAGCGCTCTCTAAAAGCACCCTAGGCCGCTACCGCTCGGAACGATAGGACAGCCTCCATCAGCGGAGGGCTAACGAAAAATCCCCCCCGGCGCAGGACCCCGAACGCGCCGCCGGGCCATAGCCAGAGCGAGGGATTGCTCCGCGGTGCATTGTGGTGCAAAAATTCGCGAAGGCGCCTGCGCGGCCTGAGCCACGAAAGTTTGTGTACGGCGGCATTTGAAGACAGCCGCATGACCACCTTCCCGGAGGTCCGCGGACTGCACCACCGATACGCGCGAGTCGCAGCGTGACGCGCGACGGAGTTATCGGGAGAGACAGGCTTCGCCACGCTGTGCGTTGCGGCGTGGCTCACGCGGCTCAATCTCGCCATCGCCGTTCCGGCCCTGGCGCTGGCCGGCGCAGCGCAGCTCGCCGCTCTGGACGGCGGTGATCGCTGGCCGAGGGCCCCCGGGCGATTCGTGCTTGTGGCAGTTCCATGGGCAGGCCAAACTCGCCCTCGACGCGAAAGCGCCGCTCGAGATCGCGACGAGATCTATGGAGCGGAGTTTCGGCCACGCGTCGCAGGACTGGGCCTTTGTGAGGTCCGCATTGCCCCTCGGTCGCCTTGGAGCGCCCGCTATGCCGGGCCCTTCGCCCCGAAGAACTCGGAGTGAAGCAACGAGAAGGCCTTCGGCCGAGGGTTCGCATCGACGAACTGCAGGATCGATCGAGCAAGCTCGTGCGGGCCCGATGACGTGGTGTCTACTTCGAGGTCGTAGCAGCGAGGGGGCTCATGGACCGCCTCGTGCTGGGCACGCGCGAGATTCTGAAACCGATCTTCCCGCGCAAGCTCGCGCGCCTCGAGAACAGGTAGAACGCAGCGCACGCCGATGAAGTACGTGCGTTGCTCGTGCAATTCACGTACGTACGGGGCCAACGAGGCGGGCTCGAAGAGGACGAGGTCGAGCACGAGGTCGTGCGCGTCCTCCGCGAGCACTCGTACCGCTCGCGCGAAGCTGGTCTCGAGCTTCCTCCAGACGGAGCCGGCACGAACGTGGACGACGGGACCGCGTTCGTCGACGTCGTTGTAGAACTGAACTCCCTCGCGGGCACTTGGCTTCATCCCCGAATACGAAGCCGGAAGCATCTGGATCATGCTGTCCGTTCCCAGATGCAACAGCGGCCCCGGCCACTGAAGCTGAAGCGCACGAGCGAGCGACGTCTTCCCGCTGCTCGACGCGCCATTGAGCACGATGATCAAACTGCTCCGATCCTCGCCGCCGCTATGCGAAAGTGCCTCGCTCGGATAGCGCGGCTACGCCGCGAGCGCGACCGTCGCCTCTT
>DATGZK010000101.1:0-52597 GCA_035489755.1 Myxococcota bacterium | reverse complement strand
GCTCGATACGCCTCGCACTTGAGGCGCGCCGCCATCCTCGAAGCCGCGGCCGGCATCTCATCGACGGGCATCTCCAGCGAGGAGTTCGACCGGCTTTTCCGCAGGTACGCCAAGGCGGCGCACTTGCCCCAGCCCTTCGCGCTGCTCGCGAAGTTCGTGCGAGACCTCGCCGATGAAGGAGGGCCGAGCGATGCCGCCGCTTGAAACAGACGAGGTCAAAGAGTTGCGGTCGCTGCTCGCCCAGCAGCGCGAGGCCGCCCCCCCGTCGGAGTCGGACGGCGTGCTCGCCCGGCTCGCAAGGCTTGAACGTGAAGTCGGCGAGCTGCGGAAGGCAGTCGCGCTCGCGGGCCTCGACGAGGAGGGCCGCATCCTCCGTGCGCGCATGGCGATGAACGTCTGGTGACCAAACACAAACAGAGGAGATAGAGAGATGACGATCGACGAGAACACTCAAGGCTCGCGCGGTGCGAAGCGCACCGGATTGAAGTGGGCGGGGCCGAACGGCTTCACGAACATCGCCAACGCGCGGAACTGGCACACGGCGAACCACACCAAGCCGTTTGAGGGCTGCCCGTTCTGTAAGAACATGAATGCGCGCACGCTTCGGGAAGGCATCGCTCCGAAGAATCTGCCGCCCTACGATGGCAACAACTCGAACCGCGGCGCCCTTGGCGACACGTTGGGGAAGGACGATGAGCGCGAGAAGCGCCGGCTGGCCATGAAAGAGGAGGCCCGCATTCGCCTCGGCTCGCCCTTGGCGGGGCCTGGCCGCGTGCTCTGGACGGTCTGAGATGGTGCTGTCAGCCGATATGCGCGCGGCGATCGCGCATGCCTACGTGCAGAAGCTCACAGGCGGGAGCCTCGAGCTATTCGACGGCCCGCGCCCGATCGGGCAGTCGATGGAGCCGAGCGTGCTGAACCAGCGCGTGTGGGGGCTGACGGCCCTCGAGTCGGTCTACTCGGTGCCGGCCGGCGTCTCCGTCAGAAGCCGGTCGACTCGGGTGCTCCTGGACGCCTCTCCGACCTGGGCGCGTGTCGCCGATGCCGATGGCAAGAGCTTGCTCTGGCTGACCGCTGGCGTGGGTGATGACGTCGACTTGCGCGTGCTGAGCGACGAGGACCTGAAAGAGGACGCTCTCGGCGCCGATGAACCGCTGCTTGTGAAGGGCATGCTGTGGGCGGTGGGCGAACTCGTGATCGTGCTCAGGCCATGAAACGGTTTCTGTGGCTGATTCCTCGAGGGCGGAAGCCAAGCAGCGCGCGGACTTAGCGTAAGCTGGGGGGAAATGTGGGGGGAGAGGTGGGAGGAGCGCCCGCCGAAGACGCCGACCTGACGCCGGAGGAGCTGGCCGACGTCGCGGCAATCGTCGCCGAGCTGCAGGCCTGTATCGCGGCAGAGCGGCGCTGGTGGATCCATGAGGGGCTGCGAGCTCTTTACCGCCAGCGCATCGCGCTGCGCATCTTCCAGCGACCGACACAAGACCTCCCGCTCGTGGTCAACTCCTCGACCGAGGAGTTTAAACGCGTCTTTCCCGAGGGCTTGTGCGCGACGCGCTCGTCCCTTCCCGAGGAGGAAAGCGTCGAGTGGATGGAGGGCCGGCTGTGCGAGGCACTCGCGGAGCTTGAGACAACCTGATTCTTTGTGTTTGACAATCTATCAGTCGGAGGTACGATGGCGGCAAGGAAAAGGGGAGCGATGGGTGGATGGCGGCCAGGCGCAGGGCGAAAACCGAAGCCGCGGGAAGAGCGGCGACGAAATCGCATCGTGCTGAACCTGACTGACTTGGAGCTTGAAGCCGTCGAACGAGTCATCGGCGGAAGGTCCGTCGCTGACTTCGCTCGAGAGCTTCTGCTCCGTCACGTGGCCCGCCGCCGGTGACACCCTGCCCCAAGGAGAAAAATGGCAAGGCCCACTCTTGAGCTCGACGTTTTCGATCCGAAGGACTTCCCCGACCAATCTGCGGTACGCCGTTTCGTGGCGGACTCGGCGTGAGCGCAGCATCGGTAAGTCTACTTGTGGCCGTGGTCGGCCTGCTGGGCGTAGCACTCGGGTGGGGCCTCAACCTTTGGAGTGAGCAGCGCCGTGAGGAGCGCCGCTGGGCGCGTGAGGATCGACTGCGCTTCCACGACAAAAAGCTTGCGGCTTGCGAGGAATTCTACATCAGCGCGGTAGAGGTAGCGGTTCGTGTTGGCAACAATCTAGCGCCAGGCTCAGATCTGATGCGAGCGCTCGCGCGAAGCGAGGGGTCAATCGGATTCCTCGCCTCGCCGAAACTAGAGAAAGCCGCTGCGAGTGTTCAGGCTGGGATCAGAATGGGTGTCGAGAACAAAGTCCAAAATCGCACAGCCTTTAACAAAGGCGTGAACGGTCTCCTGGGCGAATTCCGACGGGCGATTCGCGAAGAGTTGGGCGTGGCGCTAGAGGGCGAAATGACTCCGCTGTCGATGGAAGGAGAGCCGAAAGCATGAAGTCTAAGCCCAAGGGCGCGCTATTCGTCGTTGCTCTCGGTCTTTGTTTGGGGTGTGCCGGGGAGGTTATTCCGGTCGGACCTGGCACGTACATGGTGCAGCGAAGGGCGACCTGGGCGCAGGGTTACGCTGCAGCCGGAGAAGCGATGAAGGACGCAAATGCCTTCTGCGAGAAGCAAGGCAAGACTGCGATCATGCAAAGCGAACAAACCTCGTCTACGGCGACGGGGTACGGAGGCAACGCGCAGATCTTTTTCATTTGCGCTTCGCCCGGGGATCCAGGGTACGCGCAGCCGGTCATTGTGCCCACCGAGCTGAAGGAGAAGTGATGACGAGGAAACCCAAGGGCGCGAAGTATCGCAACCTGACGCTGCGCGGTGGCGTCATCTACTACGAGCGCTGGGTGGCCGGGAAGCGGATCCGCCACTCGGCCAAGACGAGCGACTGGCTCGAGGCCGCATCCTTCCGCGATGCCCTCGAGGCGCGCGACAAGATCGGCCTCGCTCGCGTGCCGTTCCTCGCGGGCGAGGTGCCACGCTTCGCGGAGTTCGTGCCGCGCTATCTGGCCGAGGGCACCGGGCACCTGGCGCCGACCACGCGCCACGACCGGTATTCGTACCTCAGCGAGACAGGCCCCTTGCTCTCCTTCTTCGGGACCCTCCGGCTGGACGCGATCACCACGCCGATGCTGCATAACTGGTGGCACCTGCACGTGGTCTCTGCGGGCCGCAAGACGGGAACAGGAAAGCACTACGTCGACGTGCTCTCAGACATCCTCGGCTTCGCGAAAGAGCGCGGCATCATCGAAGCGAACCCGGTAAAGGACTTCCGCGAAGACCTGAAGCGGCGAACGCGCACGGCGCGCGGGCGCGCGGACGCAACGCCCGGGCAGAATATCCGCCCGATCGGAACCGCCGCCGAGCTCGAGCGGCTCACGGAATCCGCGCGCACTGAGGGGGCCATCCCCTCCGCCTTCGTACTGACGTTGCTCGATGCGGGGCTCCGCGTCGGCGAGGTCCTCGGCCTCAAGTGGGGTGCCATCCGCTGGGGCGAAGACGAGAACGACCCGACGCGCGCGCTCGTGATTGACTGCAGCCGGCCGCGGGGCGGCGCCGAGGGGCTCACGAAGAGCGGACGTGAGCGCGTCGTGGCGCTCTCCCGACGCCTGCGTGAATGCTTGTGGGGCCTCTACGTGGTGCGCGGGCTGCGCTTCAATCCGGCTCCCGAGGCCCTCGTCTTCCCCGGGCTCAAGCCTCGGGACTTCTACCGCACCGAGTGGCGCCGCATCTGTGCGCGGGCGGGCCTCGGCCATCGGATGCTGAAAGACCTGCGCGATACCTACGCCTCGCACCTTCTCTCGGCCGGCGTCCAGCTCGGGTACGTGTCGAAGCAGCTCGGCCACTCGAACGTCGCGGTGACGGCGCAGCACTACGCGAAGTGGGCGGGCGGGGACCTCTACCGCTCATCCATGCAGCTCGAACCGGGCGAGGTCCCGGCCGACTTCCTCGCCAGGCTGAAGCGCGCGGAGGTCCCCTCAGTTCCCCTCACCCGGTGGAGTGGAGTTGAGCAAAATCGCGGGGTTAGCGGACGCCGCCTCAGCCCTCGAGGATGGAGCGCCCCATCGCAATCTCCGCCAGTGCCTCATCGATGCGTTCGGGGTGCGCGGCGGCACCCCTGATCCGGAAGCGGGCGACGTGGTCCGCATCGGGCAGGCTCTCGATCCAGGCGTGCTTGCCGACCAAGTGCTCGACCATGCCGAGCACGTCGAGCGAGCGCCGAGTCGAGCCCTCGTCACTTGCGAGGACAAAGGTCTCCTCTCCCTGCGTCCATGCCAACGAGAGTTCCGCGGCGTAGCGCTCTCGGGCGATGCGCGCGGAAAGAAAGACGTCGAGCCCTGCCGGCACCGACGCCATCACGAGGACGTAACCCCCGAAGTGCACCAGGCGGAAGTCGCGTCCCGAGACAAAATCCGCCTCCGCGGGCAGTGGCGGGGACGCCACGAGCGCCGCGTCCCGAGACAAATCGCTCGGTCGACCCGCGAGGAGCGGCTCGAGTTCCGCGCGCCGATCGCCCGCGCGGCTCGCGGCCGCTTCGAGCCGCGACCACCAGACACGACCCCAGCGCTCGAAGTCGTGCTGGGTGAACCGGCCCGTCATGAGATCCACAAGCTTGTCAGAGAAGCGGCTACGCCGGGTGAAGGTGGAAAGCACGAGGGGGATCGCGCTGCGGGTGTGCGGCGCGACGTGCGCCGCCTCGCGACCGATCGCTTCGCGCAGCGCCTCGATGTCCTCGGGAGGCCACTCGTGATGGTCGAACCAGAAGAGGCGGTCGCGGTACAGGCTCGCCGTCTGGATCGTCTCTCGCGCGGGCGACGCCATGAATCCGATCACGTAGATCGGTGTTTCCTCGCGCAGGTCTGGAGCCACTCCTCGGAAGAACGTCATGAGGTCGGCCTGCGGATAAACCCAAATTCCCTCCAGCATGCGAAGGTCCCGAGCGAGCAGCGCGGCCGCCGCGAGCGAGTCACGATCCGCGTGGGCGACAATCGCAGCTCGCCGCGGGCGCGGCGGCCTTGGCGGACGTGCCGGCTCCGGCAGGGGCTCGGCCTTCGCCATCCGGGCGCGTCGGCGCAGCTCGCGCTCGCGGCGCATGCGCTCGCGTTCGGGGTCGGCCTCTTCCTCACCTTCCTCTTCGTCGTCGTACGAGGGTTCAGGCTCTTCGACGAACTCGGGTACATCCGGGGCAAGGGGGGCGAGGGTCTCGCCGAGATCAGACTCCTCCTCGCTTTCAAGCGGCTCCCGCTCAGGCGCCGGCGGAGGGAGTGGACGCTCGCCTTCGGCCGACGACTCGACGTCGCCATCCGATCCGCCGTCGCCCTCTGCACCCTCTCCCCGACGTACGCGGCCGCGTCCACGACCGCGGCGGCGACGCCGTCGGCGACGCCCATCTGCGTCATCTCCGAGCGGGCCGCCGGCCGGGGACTCTTCTTCGGCAAGCTCGAACAGGGACACCTCCTCGAAGCGAGGTGTCGGAGCGCTCGCGCGCGGCGCAGCCTCCGGCTCACGCGTTCTACTGCGGGGGGGGGAGGCCGGCGTGTACTCCGAGAACCCGGGAAGCCCCTCCTCCGATTCCGAAGCTCGCATGCGCTCCGGCGTCGACCTCGCCGCCGCCGCCGTTGTCGGCCGCTCCACGCCGCGCGTACCGCTGCGCTCCCGCGGGAGAGGCTCTTGGGGCGCCGCCGCGGGCGCGACGCGTTCAGGCCGCGGGGCGAGCGTGCGCTCCGGGGCGTCCGCGCCCTTGCCTGCGGCCGTTACGAGCCGCAGTTCCGGCTCGCGACCCCCTGCCCCTAGGATTTCGTAACGGGTGACTTCCAGCGCCAGGACACCCAATACCCGGATGACGGCGGCATCGAATCCCTCGGCACCTAGCACAAGGCATGGAGACTCGAGGCGCACCGGAGGCGGCACGGATTCCAGAAGACCGGGGAGCACCGGCGCAAGCGCCGCCGCGGCGTCGAGGATCGGTCCGAGAACCGAAAGGGTGAGCTGCGTGCGCAGGGCACCCACGGCGGGTCGACCCGCGGCCGTTACGGCCGCGAAATCAAGAGCGTCGACATCCCGCCCTCCCAGCGGCCAGCGCACGATCGCGCGCAGGCCCGCTGCCTCGGCGAGGCGAGGTGCAAGACGCGAGCGCAAGCCGGGTTCGCCGTCGCGAACTTCACGGTCGTTCAAATGCTTGCGGATCGAGCCCTCGAGTCGATCGAGCGCATCCGCGAGGGCCTCCGTCGACAGCCGCTCGGTGCGCCGACCGCCGACCCAGGTATCGAGCAGCACACCGTCCTCGTCCACCCGCACCGCGGCCACGCGGCGCGCGAGCAGCACGAGCTCCACGGCGCGCCCAACGCCGCGGATGGCGCCGCCGTGCTTCGCGGCAAGGCCGGAAAGAGCGGCGAGCGCGCGACGGCAGAGCTCCTGATCCGCAGGGCGCGAGAGGTGGCGCTGCACCTGGGAGGGAGCGACCACCGCCGGAGGTCCCATGGGCTCCGCTTCGACGGTTGCAGGCAGCGATTCGAGCTGCGGGACCGTTTCGGCGCGAAGCGCATAGGGCAACTCACCCACGAGCCCGAGCCGCTGACGAGAGGCCAAGCTCCAGCTCGGTGCCACCGCCACCGCCGTCCCACGAAATCCCTCTTGCTCCGCGAGCCGCGAGGCCACGGCAAGGACTGCGACCAGCGCATCCCCCCCCGATCGCGACACGGCGACGAGGCAGCGCTCGCCCGCCTCGGACTCGCCGCTGCCGAGGAGCGCAAGGCTCGCCGGCACCTCATCGGCCGCCAGCGGGACGAGCGAGACCGCGGGGATCCGGGCTTCTTCGCCAACCCGCGAAAGCCACTGCGGATCAATCCCGCTCGAGCGCCCGTCGTCGGCGCTGCCACCGCGGCGCCGACGTCCAAATCTTCTCCGCATCCTATTTCTCCTGTCCCGCTAACTGCTTTCGGCGCCCGCGGGTGTGAGCACGAGCGCTCCGGCCTCCACCAGGGCGGCGGTGGCCTCAAGAACGACGCGCTGAAGTTCGGCAAGCAGGCGGTCGTTCGCAACTACGCCCGCCACAAGATCCTTCTGGCTCGCAAAATCGAGAAGCATCCCGCCCACGAGCTTGCGGTCTGAGAGCAGGTGCTTGAGCAAACGATTCCAACGGCTGAGCGGGACCTCGAAGCGCAGGTCTCGCATCTCGCCGAGATCCTCCGGCAATCCCTCCCGCAGGATACCGAGGAGGACAGCCTCTGCCCCTCGCGCGAGGGACACGCGCCAGATCTTGCCCTGGGCCAGCAGCACCCTTCCCTCCTAGGGCTTCACGATGAGCGAGGACTTTTCTTCCTCGCGAAGCTTCTCGAGCACAGGACCGAGCGTCGCCTCGAGCAGGGCTCGAGCCACCGGCTGGTCCACAACCGGACCCTCTCGCAGGCCGCGCGCCGCTGCGAGACACGCCCTGGCGTCGTCCTCTTTTCCCCTCTTCCACAATATGTAGGCCGTCTCTTCGAGTCGCGCCGCCGTGAGTTCGGTTCGCGCCGGGTCGAAGACCAGCGCGATCGCCTCCTTGAGGGCGCCCTCGCTTCGATCGCGGGCCTGTGCGCCTGAGACAATGAGTCGGCTCTTGAGCGCTTCTTGCAGCGCCTCGGCTGCTTTCCGAAGGACCGGCACCGGTGCAGGCCAGGGCCCAAGTTCGCCGGAGGCCACGAGCTCGGCTGCACGCTTGCCCGTGTCCCCTGCCAGGGTACCGAGTTCGGCCCGTGCAAGCTCTCCCGGAGTCCGCACGTCGGGGGCGTGGGTTGTGACGCGACTTCGCCACTCCGTGAAGGCGCGTGGAAAGGACCGATCAGGGGGCTGGCCTGCGGCGATGCGCGCTACGAGTGCGCGCAGCGAATCGGCCCCCACCTCCGTCGCGGGCGAGCCCTGCCGTGAGAGCGCCGTTCGCACGAAGCGTCGGGCCTCACCTCGCGTCGCCGTGTAGGCCGCAAACTCGACCACACCGCGCTCTTCGTCGAGCACCATCTCGAAAAGGTGTGCTCCCGCCCCGGCAGCCGACTCCACCAGGTAACCCACGCGCGCACCCGACGGGTCGATCGCCGAGAGGAAGGCCGCCCCAATCTCCTCCTCGACGCGCGGGAGCGTCGCCACGATCTTTTTTGGAGGCGGAGGGGCCGGAGCGATGCCGCGTGCACGCAGCGCGTGCAGCACGCGCCGCAGCGCCTTGCGTCCTGTCTTTGCAAGGGCTGTCTCATCCACGTTAAACAGGGCTTCGATTCCTGATTCTTCGTCGCACCATGCGCCTGCGAGCTCAGCACCCGCATCCGGCTCGTGGGAAAACAGCCAAGCCAGCACCGCCACACGATCAGCGGGTTGCAGCGCCGCCAACACCCGTGCGGGATCGCCGTTCGCGGGACGGATCGAGTCCCCGAGCGCGGGGAGTGCCGAGGCAGCACCCTCGAGCGCTTCCGCGAGGCTCACGGCGCCGCTTCCTCGCGCAGCCATGCGAGGTAGCGTTCGCTGCCGCCGAGGACACCGACCGCAATCAGCTCAGGCAGCTTGTAGGGGTGGAGTTCGTGCACTCTCCTGCTGAGTGCTGCAACGCGGTCCTCCCTCGTCTTGATCACGAGCAGTACCTCATCGTCCTCTTGGACGGCGCCTGCCCAGCGGTAGATCGAGCGAACGCCGGGCACGAGGTTGACGCACGCGGCGAGGCGCTCCTCCACCACGGCGCGCGCAAGACGCCTCCCCACCTCAGCGTCGGGTGCAGTCACAAGGACAACCTGCACCGGCGCAGCCACCGCCTCAGACCGGCTCATGGGGATCCAGCAGCTTCTTGTGCTCGGCAAGGGCGAACCGATCTGTCATTCCCGCGATGTAGTCAGCAATCACGCGTGCTTCGCCGTCTTCAGCAAAGCGCCGGGTCACGTGCCTTGGCAGTTGACGCGGATCGTCTCGATAGATTCGGTAGAGGTCGCCGAGGATCCGCTCCGCTTTGCGATTCATGCGCAGCACCCGGGGGTGATGATAGAGGTTTTCGAAGAGGAAGCGCTTGAGGTCCCGCGCTGCCTGCGCGATCTCTTCCGAAGGCCGGACAAGAGGAGTTGTGGAGGCCCGAATCTCATCCACGGATCGAGCACCAAGCTTGCACAGCCTTGCCGCGCTCTCCTCGACGACATCCGTCACGATCCGGTTGATGAGTGCCACGATGATCTGCGCGCGCACAACCCGCTCGGGGGCACCCGCCGTACGCTGCTCCGCGCTGCGCCGCATCTGCGACCAGAGCTCGCACGACTCGAGCATCTCGAGCGTGAGCAGACCCGAGCGCAGACCATCGTCGAGGTCGTGGTTGGTGTACGCAATCTCGTCCGAAAGATCGGCGAGTTGTGCCTCCAGCGAGCGCTCCGGCGTTTGCGGCGGGAGCGGGACCGGGTGCTCCCAGGGCGCCCCGTGTTTCAGAATCCCCTCACGGGTTTCCTGAGTGAGATTGAGCCCTCGGAAGCCGGGGTATCGCTCCTCGAGGAGGTCCACCACCCGGAGCGACTGGCGGTTGTGGTCGAAGCCTCCTGCCTCCTTCAAGAAGCGGTGGAGCGCTCGCTCGCCGGCATGACCGAAAGGGGTATGACCTAGGTCGTGAGCGAGGACGATGGCTTCGGCAAGGTCCTCATTCAATCGGAGCGCTCGCGCCATGGTGCGAGCGATTTGTGCGCCCTCCAGGCTGTGCGTGAGGCGCGTTCGGTAGTGGTCACCCTCGTGGTAGACGAAGACCTGGGTCTTGTACTCAAGGCGCCGGAAGGCCCGCGAGTGCACGACCCGGTCCCGATCGCGCTGGAAGGCAGTTCGGTAGGCGTGGGAGGTCTCAGGCACAACGCGCCCTGAGGACTCGGCGCTCTTGACCGCATAGGGGGCGAGCCGCTCCAACTCCTCCTTCTCGTAACTCTCGCGGGTCCGCAAAAACAGACTCACTTTGAATGCTGCTCCTCGCGCTCCGAATCGCGGATCACCCGTTCGAGCTGTGCGCGGGAAGCATCGTCGATCTCTGCGTGCGGGAGCGGGTTGGGATGCGGCTTCGCCGGTAGGGCGGCACGCCGTCCTGTCGCAACAGCGAGGAACGCCGCGACGGCCAAAGCGATTCCGAGAAGAGCCACGAGCCAGCGCTTCACGCGCGCGGAGTCTCCCGTGGAGGATCGAGGTGACGCGCCGCGAGGACGAGCGGCACATGCGAGAAAACGGTTCGCCGGAAGGTACGGGCCCATCCCTTCAGTGTCAACGGATCCGCGTCTAAGATGTAGCCATGATGAGTCCTCCCTCGTCGCCGCGCCTGCTCCTTGGCCCCGGCCCTTCGAACGCCCATCCTGCGGTCCTGGCCGCGATGGCCCAGCCTCTGGTCGGGCACCTCGATCCCGGGTTCCTGGCCGAGATGGACGAAGTCCAGGAGCGCTTGCGGCGACTCTTTCAGACCGAAAATCGGCTCACGATCCCTCTTTCGGCAACCGGAAGCGGGGGCATGGAGGCGTGCCTTGCCAATCTGCTCGAGCCGGGCGACGCCATCGTCATCGGAGTCGCCGGTGTTTTCGGTGAACGGATGTGCGACGTAGCCGGGCGAATGGGCGGAAGGGTCGTGCGGGTGGAGACCGAGCCCGGCACGGCTCTCGACGAGAGCGCGATGTCGGACGCAATTTCGCGCACCCGCCCCGCGGTCGTCGCATTTGTGCACGCGGAGACATCCACGGGCGTGTGCCAGCCTGTGGCAGGCATCGCGCATGCCGCGCGTGAGGCCGGCGCCTTGCTGGTGCTGGACTGTGTCACTTCACTCGGCGGCCTTGCCGTCACGCTCGACGAGTGGGGCGTCGACGCCGCGTACAGTGGCACCCAGAAGTGTCTATCCTGCCCGCCCGGCCTTTCGCCCGCGAGCTTCAGCGAACGCGCCTTGGCACGGGTCCGGGCGCGCCGGCGACCTGTGCAAAGCTGGTACTTCGATGTCTCGCTTCTCGCCGGCTATTTCGGCTCCGAGCGGGTCTACCACCACACTGCCCCCATCTCCGCCATCCGCGGCCTCGCCGAGGCGCTGCGTCGCGTCGAAGCGGAGGGGATGCCCGCGCGCGAAGCGCGGCACCGGCGCGCGGCAGCTGCCTTGCTGACCGCGGTCCAACGGTTTGGCCTTTCTCCGCTCGTCACGGAGGCCCACCGCCTGCCCATGCTGACATCGCTGCGCTTGCCAGAGCCTGTGCTCCGGAAAGGAGAGGCCGCGCTGCGCAGGCGGCTCCTCGATCGGCATGGGATCGAGATCGGCGGAGGCCTTGGCAAGCTCTCAGGAGCGATCTGGCGGATCGGTCTCATGGGCGAGAACGCCACCGAGGAGAGCGTCGCGCGCCTCGAGCAGGCGCTGCAGGACGTGCTCGCGTCCTAGGGGTGCGATCTGCTCCGCCCTCACCACGGACGAGACGCCGTCTTACCCTGTGCCTGGAGCTCGGTCCGCGCTTCTTTCGCGTCGGGGTGGAAGGTATGGATGTCCTCGAGAGTGCGTGCGGTGAGGTCGATCCGGAAGCCCTGTGCGAGGTAGCCCGTCCGGTGACGCTCCGGCACGAGGCCGACTCGAAGCAGGTTCGGAATCACTGTATCGGCAATCGGGTCTGCCAGACCTGTAAAGTCGATTGCCTCCGGGTTTGAGAACTCGGCGATCAGTTTCGGGAAGAAGCTGGCTGCGTCGATGCCTGCGGCTTGCAGCGCGCGCATCTGGGTCGTGAAGCTTGGCCGCGCGCGACCCGCGATCCTGCACACGGCGTCGTACGCAAAATTCTCGAGCCGGGAGCGCGTCGCTTCGTCGAGCTGGGGGATGCGCTCTTCCAGGGTGAGGACGCCATACGCCACGTGCCGCGATTCGTCCTCGTGGACGCGACCGATAAACTGCTGGAGCACAGGCTCCTTAGACATCTCGACGCCCAACCGGAAAAATCCGAGAGCAACACTCTCGAGGATCACCTGCATGCCCACACATTTTGCTTCCCAATCGGACTCAGTGAGGAGTTGCTGGATGATGGTTTGGAGATCCGGATCGATCGGATAGTAGTGGCCAACGAGCGCGAGATACCGTGCAAACACCTCGATGTGGCGCGCTTCATCCATGACCTGGACCGCTGCCGAGAATTTGCCTTCTACGTCAGGGACCGCGTTGACCAGCTGGCCGCAGGTCATAAGGGCCGCCTGCTCGCCGTGCAGCACTTGCGAGAGTGTAAAAATGGCCGCCTCACGGTAGAGCTTGCGCCGCGTCCCGTCGGGAAGCTCCTGTACACAGCCGAGGCGCGAGAGGATGTCGCGTTTGGGGTCGAGGATTTGCGCGTCCGGAGCAAACTCTTTCCAATCGACGTCGAGCTCGGCGTTCCATTGGTGGCGCTTCGACTTGCTGTAGAGCGCCTCGAGCTTGCTGGCCTCGAGGCCGTAGTCGTCGTGGAACACGCTCCGAACGAGCGCGTCGGTATCGAAGCCGCTGGAATCCATCTCGGGTCTCTCCTTGCTAGGCGTGTTCCCCAACAACAGGCCCAGCTTACCGAGCGGTAAGCTACCGGGTCAAGTCGGACCGACCCGCCCCATGGATTGACCGGTTCGCGAGAGGGGTGCTATAGGCCCCTTGTCGTCGCCCAGGTGCCCGACACGGGTGAAAAGGGAAGGCCGTCAGAATCGGCCGCGGTCCCGCCACTGTGTTTGGGGAGTTCCGACCGCAACGCTGCCACCGGATCGTTGGATCTAGGGAAGGCGCGGACGGAGCGCGCGGCGCGACGCAAGGGAGCCGTACTCCCGAGCGTGCGCCGTACACCCATGAGCCAGGAGACCTGCCTGGGCGCGTGAAGACGTGCAACTGCTCTTCGTGGAAAGAGCGGTGCGTGGCGTCCCGGGTCAAGGCGAAGTTCGTCCGGGGACGTCCCCTCACCGTGCTCCGCGGAGGTGAAGGGAGGTCCCATGGTGACTCTGCCTTCGCGCTCCCGTTTTGCGAGCGCGTGCTTCTCGATTGTGCTGGTTTTCCTGTGTGCCCCTTACGGGGCAAAAGCAGACGATCCACCGGCTCCTGCGGACACCCCAGCACCGCCGACCGCCCCAACCGACCAATCCGGGCAGAATACGGCGCCGCCGCCGCAAAATCCGACGCCGACGGCAAATCCCGCGCACTCCGTGGGGGAAGCCACAGTGACCGCAACGCGCGCCTCCCGCACCGTTCTCGAAACTCCGGGCAATGTCACGGTGATCGATCGCGCACAGATTGAGCAAAGTGGAGTCCGCGATCTGCCTGAGCTCCTCCGCCGGGAGGCGGGGATTGTGGTGACCAACACGACGTCGGGGCCGACGGGCTACAACGTCGAAGCGCGCGGCTTTGCGAACGGGAGCGGCGGGGGTTCGAGCATGCTCGTCTTGGTCGACGGGCGGCGCACCAACGAACCCCTCGCAAGCGTCACGGACTGGGGCCTGATCAATCTCGATGACATCGACCGGGTGGAGATCGTGCGTGGGCCGACGAGCGCGCTCTATGGCGACAATGCCATCGGAGGCACGATCCAGATCTTTACGCGGGGAGGTGAGGGAAAGCCGCAATTCGATTCCCACACTGTCTATGGCGCCTATGGCAACCTGGGAGGCAGCAAACACACGGTGGAACAGAGTCTGCACGCGGGCGGGACTGACGGTCCGCTCAGCGCTTCCCTCTTCGCAGACTACGACAGCTCCAATGACTACCGAGACCGGGCCGAGTTCCGTTCGCGGGACATCGAAACCAGCTTCCGCTATGTCTTCACCGATCGCATCGCACTGTCGGTCTCAGGGGGCTATCAGGACTACGAGAGTCAACTCCCCGGGGCGCTCACCGCGGCTCAGATCCAACCCTGCACAGCGCCTGGGATCATCGCTGGGACGTCGTGCGGTCTCGGACCCCAGGCCGCGACCCCGAACCTCAACCAGAACTTCGACGACGCCACGGTTCGACACGCCAGCATGACGCTCGAGGTGACACCGGTGGACAACCTCCTGATCACGTTTTCGCCCTATACCTGGGCGAAACACGACACCTCGGCCTCCGGAGATCCGTCGTTCGTCTTCTCGGGCGATTTCGATCAACAAGCCAATGGCCTGAATACCCAGGCGCAGATCGACGTGCCGCTCTTCGAGCTCAGAAACCGCTTCATCTTCGGCTCCGATCTGCGCCGAGACGATGCGTCACTCAACAGTAACTTCAGCCAACTCGGTGGTCCCTCCATGCCCGAGAACTCGCGCAGCACGCGGGAAACGTGGGCACTCTACGCGCAAGACGAGCTCCGTCTCACAGACGATCTGCTGCTCAGCGCCGGGCTGCGCTACGACGAGGCGAGCGACACTCTTCAGCAAACCATGACCCCGGCTCCGACTCCTGAGCAACCCATGCCTCTGCCCCAGACGGTGAACTTCACCCATCGCCCCGCCGAGTGGAGTCCTCGGGGCGCGCTTACCTATCGAATCTCGGAGCCTGCCTCCGCGTATGTCTCCTATTCACGCGGCTTCCGTTTTCCGAGTCTCTCCGAAGAAGCCGGCGTGTTTGCTCAAAATCCGCTGCTCAGGCCTCAGACCTCAGACACTTATGAGACTGGATTCAAATGGCGGAGTCAGCGGGTGACAGCCGGCCTCGCCCTCTATCTCATGGAAGTGCACAACGAGATCATCTTGGATTCGAGTTTCGTGGACCCGACGTCCGGCATTCTGGGGTTGGAGAATGTGAACATCGAGCGCACGCGCCATCGAGGATTCGAGGCTTCGCTCTCCGTCCGGCCCTGGGACTGCCTCGAACTCTATGGCAGCTATACACTCGACGACACCCGGATTGTCTTCGATCCGTTGACTGATCTGGATGGCAACCGGGTGCCCATCACGCCGGTTCACCGGGGCACGGTGGGCTTTGTGCTAAAGCTCCCGTATGATTTTGACATCGGAATGAATGCGAATATCGTGGGCAGTCGGTATCTCGCGAACGATTTTGCGAACTCCTTGCCGAAGCTGCCGAAGTTTGCGGTCTACGACCTCGTCGCCGGCTTCCGTCCCGTGGCCTTTGGCGAACGGCTCCGCCTCCAAGTGATGTTCGCCATCCGCAACTTGTTCAATCGCCAATACAGTGAATTCGGAGGCCGGGACTCTTTCGTACTTACTCCTCCGCCGACGCCCAGCGATGTCGGATTCTTCCCGTCGCCTCAACGTTACTTCGTCATGAGCGTCACCATCCGAGCGAGGCCATGAGAAGGCGTCCCCTCGTCAATCGGGTCGCTGCTATGGGACTCGTAGCGGCGCTGGGCACGGCGGCGAGCCTCCGCGCCGATGAGCTTGCTGCGGCCCCTCCGCACGCGCGGGGCGCCAAGGTTATCGTCGACGCGATTGCGCACGGACCGGGCGTCGATCTACGGCTTGAGGAGATCCGCCGCCGGATCCAGCGCAACCTCGCCTATCCTCCCCTGGCACGCTGGCACGATGTCAGCGGCGCCGCCGTCGTAGAGTTCGAGGTGACCGATGAGGGCCTCACCCGGGGCGTGCGCCTCGCGCAATCGTCCGGAACGCCGCTCCTTGACAGCGCCGCTGAACGCGCGGTTACAACGGTGACCGGACTCCCTGTTGTCCATGGTCGCCTCTCGGTTCCGGTCCGCTTCGAACTCACCGCAGGCCAAGAATCTCGCGGACAGCCCTAGCTACTTGGCGAGTTCCTCGGCGAAGAGCGCCTTCACGCGTCGCCAGGAGTCTTCGGCCGCCTCGCGCTGGTACGTTGCGCGCTGATCGCAGAAGAAACCGTGGTCGGCCGTGTTGTACAGGACGACCTCATGCTTCGTACCCGCCTTGCGGAGCGCCTCACGAACGGCGTCCACCTGCTGGGCAGGGATATGGGCGTCCTTTCCGCCGTAGAAGCAAACGATCTTGCCGCGGATCTTAGAGGTTCGGCTAATCGTGGACGGAGCACCGCCGGGTCCCGCCGGCGCTGCGATCCCGCCGCCGTAGAAGCTTGCCGCCGCGCGCACGTCGGTCTCGCACGCCGTGAGATAGGTCATGTGGCCGCCGATGCAGAAACCCATTGCGCCGATTCGGTCACCCCGCACCGTAGGCTGCTCACGCAGCCACGCGATCGCGGCGCGCGCATCGGCGATCATCCCCTCCGCCGTGAGCCCCATGAGGAGCTTGATTCCGGCCTCCATCCCCGCCGGGTCGTAGCCGTATTCAACGCCCGGCCCCGTGCGATGGAAATAGTCCGGCGCGAGCGCCACGTACCCCTCTCGGGCCACCCGCTCTGTCACGTCGCGGATGTGAGAGTTGATGCCGAAGATCTCCATGTAGACGACGACCGCGGGGCGCGGGGCTCCGTCCTTGGGTCTTGCGAGGTAGCCGCTCATCTCGCCTGCGCCCGGTACCGGGATTTGCACTCGTTCCGTTACGATCTCCATGGCTCTCCTCCTCTTGGCCGAGCGTCCGGTCCATGCCTCGCCGCTCCGCGGCGCGCCGCACGCGCACTTTGCGACGGAGAGGGCACCGCGTCAACGGGAAGGCCCCTCTTTTCGGGGCGATATTCCTTTGGAATACTGCCGCGCGTCCATGAGCCCTTGGGTCCCGCGCATTCACCGGTGGCTGCGCCCGCTGCTGCTCCTCCTCCTCATCGCTGGTCTTTTCTGGCTGCATCAGCAGTTCGGATTGCGCACGTCGATCAGCCTTGATGCGTTGCGCGCTCGGGTCGCCGAGCACGGCCCTCGCGGCGCGCTGGTCTTTATTGCCACCTGCGTTCTCTGCATGCTCCTGCACCTGCCGGAAAGCCTCGTGATTGCTGCGGGGGGCGTCCTTTTCGGTCCCATCCGAGGATTTCTCTATGGCTGGACCGCGACCCTTATCGGGGCATCGCTGACTTTTTGCTTGGCTCGCTATTTTCTGCGCGATGCCCTCCAGTCGAGCTTTCTCCTGCGTTACGAGCGACTGCGCGCCCTTGACGAGCGCGCGGCGCGAAACGGCTTCCGGACGGTCCTTGTGGCTCGAATCTTCCTCCCACTCCTTCCAACGCTGAACTGGGTATTCGGACCGACCCGTATCCGCTTCCAGGACTACGCGGCTGGGACCGCGCTCGGCACGATTCCGGGCGTCGCGGTGATCACGTATTTCGCGCACTCGCTCTCTGGCATCGAGTCGATGTGGGACCTCATCCGCCTTCACAACCTCTTGCCGGCGCTCCTGATTGTGAGTGCGCCCATCTGTGCCGCAATCGCAGGGCGCCGCTTCGTGCGCGTTGCCGGCGATGGCGGCCTTAGGCGACCCCGGCCTTAGGTGTGAAGCCGCGGGAGGGCCGGCATTTCAGACAGGACCTGCGCCTCGTGCTTTGCAAGCTCGCGCAAGCGAGCGCGGACCTCCGGACGTGGCATCACTTCGGCTGCGAGATCAACATACACCCCATGATGTCTCGCTTCAGCGGCCAGAAGCCCTCGGTAGAAGCGGGCAAGCTCTTGATCCGCTAGGGCGTCCGCCAGCATCCCGAACCGCTCGCAGCTCCTCGCCTCGATGAGGGCGCAGCACAAAAGCTCGTCCACAAGGCGAGCGGGTTCAAAGTTGCGCGCAGACCGGAGCAGCCGCCCCGCATAGGGGCTCGGATGCTGGCGTCGAAACGCGATCCCCCGTTCGGACAGCACCCCCAAGACGGCCCGAAAGTGCTGGAGTTCCTCGCCCGCGAGCTGGGAAAGAGGCGCGAGAAGAGATGGGTATTCCGCGCAGCGGAAGAGGAGCGACACAGCAGCGCCGGCAGCCTTCTTCTCGCAGTGGGCGTGATCGACGAGCACCTCGTCGAGCTGCCGAAGGACTCGCGGCAACCAGTCGGGACGGGTCGGCGCGATCAAGCCGAGCATCTGCGCACGATCCTAGCGCGGATCCCGGAGGCCCGTCGCGGTAGAATCGCTCCATGCTGATGACCCCCCATGCCTACCTCGACTCGATTCGCCAGCGTGGCATCACGGTCTGGTTCCGGGGCGAGAAGCTTGCGAATCCCGTCGACCATCCAGTGACCTTCCCTGCAGCCAATTGCGTGGCGGAGACGTACCGGATGGCTCTCGATCCGGAGACGCAGGACATGATGACGGCTCCGTCTCACCTCACGGGCGAGCGGATCAACGTCTCCAACATTTTGTGGCGCTCGCGCGACGACCTTCTCAGGCGAATCGAATGGGAGCGTGTGGTCGCCCGGCGCACGGCGCGGGGTGCCCTTCGATCGCCGGGCCTCGACGCACTGAACACGCTCGCCATCGTCACAAAACGCGTCGACCGGGCGCACGGCACCGACTACCGCGGCCGGCTCGATCATTTCTGGCGGGAGACGCACGAGCACGACTGGGCTCTCTCCGGCGCGATGACGGATCCCCGGGGCGACCGCACAAAGAGTCCGTCGCAGCAAATCGACCCGGATCTCTACCTGCGTGTCATTGAGCGCCGCCGCGACGGGGTCGTTCTCCGCGGGGCGAAGGCGCACCAGACTTCCGCTCCCCATGCCCACTGGCATCTCGTCCTTCCCATGGGCTGCCGATCCGGGGAGGAAGATTGGGCGATCGCGGCCGCCGTTCCCTCCAATGCGCCCGGCCTCTACCATATCTACTCTCGCCAGCCCGGGGATGACCGGCGCGCCGAAGGCAGCGAGATCGACGTCGGGCTCGCCGCCTTTGGCGGCTGCGAGTCCCTGCTTGTGTTTGACGACGTCTTTGTGCCCTCAGAACGAATCTTCTTGAACGGGGAGACGACCGCCACCCGCGACCTCGTCCACTACTTCGGCTCGTTCCATCGCCATTGCTACGGAGGTTGCAAAGTCGGCATCGCCGACGTGCTGATCGGCGCCGCAGCGACCATCGCGGAAATGCATGGAGTGCTTGAGCGCCCGATTGTCCAGGACAAACTCACTGAAATGATCCACCTGACGGAGACCATGTACGCGTGCGCGGTCGCTGCGAGCGCGCGGGGGGAGCAGGTCGAAGACGTCTGGATCCCAAACCTCGCCCTTGCGAACGTGACGAAACTGAACGTCACGCGTTTTCCCTTCGAGCTCGCCCGTCTCGCCGCAGACCTTGCCGGAGGCGCGATGACGACGCTTCCCTCCGAGCGCGATCTTCGCCACCCAGACCTCGGACCCGTGGTCCGCAAGTTCATGGCGACGCGCAGCGGGGTCGATCCCGAGGACCGGATGCGGATCCTCCGCCTCCTCGAGTTCTTAACCCATGGCATGGGCAGCACCTACTTCCTTCACGAGTCTCTGCACGGTGCGGGCGCTCCAGAGGCCATGCGAATCACACTGCGCAAGGAAGTCGACCTCGCGCCCCATGTCGCTGCGGCGCGCGCGCTCGCAGGAATCGGGAGGTAGAGTACCCCACATGGAATACCGCAATCTCGGCAGGAGCGGGCTACGCGTCTCGGAGATCTCGCTTGGTTCGTGGCTCACCTTCGGATCGAGCGTGGATACGAGCGCGACGCGCGCGGTCGTACGCCGCGCCTATGACACAGGCATCAACTTCTTCGATACCGCCGATGTCTACGCTCATGGTGCGGCCGAGGAGTCACTGCGCGAGGCTTTGCACGGAATCCCACGAACCTATGTGGTGATCGCGACCAAGGCCTTCTTCCCGATGTCCGAGCGGCCGAACGATCGTGGTCTCTCCCGCAAACATCTGTTCGAGAGTGTCGAGGCCTCCCTCCGCCGGCTCGGCACCGATTACCTGGATCTCCACCAGTGCCATCGCGCCGACCCCACGACACCGATCGAGGAGACGGTGCAAGCCTATGCGGATCTCGTGCGGCAGGGAAAGCTCTTGTATTGGGGTGTGTCGGAGTGGCGTGCGTCCGAGATCGTCGACGCGTGTCGCGTGGCGGATCAGCGCCACGCTTTCCGACCCATCTCGAACCAGCCCCAGTACTCGATGTTGCGCCGTCGCATTGAGCGCGAGGTGAACCCGGTCTGCGAACGGGAGGGTCTTGGCCAAATCGTGTGGAGTCCGCTTGCGCAGGGCGTTCTCACGGGAAAATACGCGCCCGGAAGTCGACCTCCAGGAACGCGCGCAGCCGACAAGGAGCGCAGCGGTTTCATGGAAGCCTTTCTTCGGCCCGAAGTGCTCGACCGGGTGGAAGCGCTTCGGCCGATCGCCAAGGAGCTCGATGTGACGCTCGCCCAGTTGGCGCTCGCCTGGTGCCTGCGCCGCCGCAGCGTCTCGAGCGTGATTGTAGGCGCGACGCGGATCCAACAGATCGATGAGAACGCCAAGGCCGCAGGTGTTCGTATCCCCCCCGAGCTCGAGGCACGGATCGATCAAATCTTCCCCGGCGATGCCTAGCTCGGGACCTCAGCCCTTTGCGGTATTGATGACCTGGAGCTCTGTGAACGCCGCGAGACCATAGGGGCCGTTCTCGTAGCCGATCCCCGACCACTTCGATCCACCGAACGGAGCGAAGGGCACGATTGCGAGATGCTGATTCACCCAGCCCGTCCCGCATTCAAGCTCCGATGCAAGCGCCTTGCCGCGTTCGGTATCCCGCGTCCATACCGAGCCTGAGAGCCCGAAGTGCGTGGCATTCGCTCGCTCGATCGCATCCTCGACATTGCGGAACGTAAGAATGGGGAGCGCCGGCCCGAACTGTTCCTCATCGACGAGGCGCGTACCGTCGGAGATCCCCGTAACGAGCGTCGGCTCATAGAAGTAGCCACCCCCCTCGCGTTTGTGCCCGCCGGTCAGGATCTTCGCACCCGCCTTCTTTGCGTCATCGACAAGTTCCACGACCCGCTCAAGCTGCGGCTTGTTGTTGATCGGCCCGAGCTGAGATTGGGGATCGAGGCCGTCTCCCATCTTGACGCTCTTTGCAAGGGTGGTGAGCGCTTCGACGATCGGCTGGAAGACATCCTCGTGTACGTAAAGGCGCTTGATGGCCGAACAGACCTGACCTGAGTTCGCGAAAGCCCCCCAAAAGAGCTTCTCCGCGACCTGCTTCGGGTTGACGTCCGCGAGCACGATCGCGGCGTCGTTCCCGCCGAGCTCGAGCGTCACGCGCTTTAGGTCCGGCGCGGCGGCAATCGAGATCTTCTTGCCCGTAGCCACCGAGCCGGTAAACGAGACCTTGCGCACGGTCGGATGCGCTGAGATCCATGCACCGAGCTCATTACCGCCGGAAACGATGTTCACGACTCCCGCCGGCACTACGTCGCGCAGGATTTCACCGAACTTGAGCGTGGTAAGAGGAGTAAAGGGTGAGGGCTTTAGCACCACGGTATTGCCTGCCAGGAGCGCGGGCGCAATTTTCCAGATGGCAAGGAGCAGGGGAAAGTTCCAGGGCGTGATGGCGCCGACCACGCCGTACGGCTTGCGTCGCACTTCAATCCGCCCTTGCTCGTTGTCCTGAAGCACATCGATGGGGATCTGCAGGCCTGCGGTGACCTCGAACCAGATCGCGCCGCCGAAGATCTCCTCCGTCGCGCGCGCGAGAGGCTTGCCCTGCTCTTGGGTGAGCACCTTCGCGAGCTCACCCATGCGGGCCTTCAACGCGGAAGCGCAGTCCCGCAGGATCTGCCTGCGCTTCTCTTCGTCGCGGCGCCAGGCGCGAAACGCCCGCTGCGCGGCTTCCATCGC
This sequence comes from Myxococcota bacterium, assembly GCA_035489755.1. Taxonomy (GTDB): domain Bacteria; phylum Myxococcota_A; class UBA9160; order UBA9160; family UBA9160; genus UBA9160. The sequence goes on along the minus strand of DATGZK010000101.1, from coordinate 30,981 downwards.
ACCATCAAGCTGCGCCTTCGAGCAGTCAGGGGCCTGCGTGAAAACCTGGCCGGTGGCCGGATTCACGACTCCGAAGGTGCCCGCACCTGCGACTCCCTTGCCATCGATCGTCATGGTGAATTCGGACATCGTGCGGCCTCCTGTGATGCTGAGTGGGTGAATGAATCGGTTTCGACTCTACCTCACCGCGTGCGGCGGATCACCTCGCTCCGCATCGTATACTGCCCCCTTCATGCGGGGCTCCCCGTCCGACCAGACCCTGCGCGCCGACGCCGTCGTGATCGGGACGGGTGCGGGCGGCGCACCCGTCGCGGCACGGCTCGCCGAAGCCGGCTTCGACGTCGTCCTCCTCGACGCAGGGCCCCGCCTTGAGCCCGCGCAACTCACAGGCGATGAGGGGGAGATGAGTGCGCGCCTCTATACGATGAGCGTGGCGAGAGGCAGCGGTCTATCGCTCTATGCGGGGGTGTGCGTTGGAGGTTCGACCCTGATCAACGACGCCCTTTGCTGGCGACCCCCTCCGGAAGTGCTGGCTTCATGGCGCGAGAACTACGGTCTTGATGCACTCACCGACGCGGCGTTTGCACCTCACGTCAACCGCGCTTGGAGCGACGTCAACGCCTCGCCCACCGGACCCGAACACCTGAACCGCAATGCGCGCCGCCTCGAACTCGGAGCGGCGCGGCTTGGCTGGATCGGCGAGGCAATGCCGCGAAGCGTCAGGGGATGCGCGAACCTCGGACTTTGCAATTTGGGCTGTCCCTCCGGGGCCAAGCAGTCGACTGCACGCACCTATGTTCCGCGCGCCGAGGCGGCAGGCGCGCGCATCCTGCCCGACACGCGTGTGGATCGAATCGAAATCAAAGACGGCCGGGCCAAAGCGGTCCTCGCGCGCCGCTTTGATCCCGCAACGCGTCTACCGATGCAGACGCTGCGCATCGAGGCGCCTCTGGTCTGCGTCGCAGCAGGCGTCCTCGGCACGCCTGCCCTGCTCCTGCGAAGCGGTCTTGCGTGTTTCGCAGCGGGTGCTGGTGCGGGCGTTCAGCTCCATACGAGCCTTCACGTCACTGCGCGCTTCTCGGATCCCGTTTACGGCTATTACGGCCCGACCATGGCATACGCGGTGAGTGAATTCAGCGACGTCAACGGGAGGGCCGGTCCGGGCTTCATGCTCGAGAATACTGCCGTGCACCCGATCGCGACGGCGTCGGCCCTACCGGGCTTCGGAAAGGAGCACGCACGGCTTCTCTCGGAGTTGCCTTTCCTCGCGCGTGCCCTCGTGGTGCTGCGCGACCGAACGCGCGGACGTGTGCGACTCGGGGAAACCGGGGAGCCGCTGCTCACCTACACCCTCGGAGACCAAGACCTCACGCGTCTGCGGGACGGCATGGTCGCGATCGCACGGGCTTACCTCGCGGCGGGCGCCCTCGAGGTCTACCTGCCCCTCAACGGCTCCGCGCCTGTGCGGACCGAGTCGGAGCTTGCGCGCAGCGCGCCGGAACCCCTCGACCCCGGCCGGGCAAGCCTTCTCTACGCGGTCCACCTGTTCGGCGGGGCGCGCATGGCGCGCGGACCTGAGCGCGGCGCCTGCGACCAGGAGGGGCGCCTTTTTGGTGTGAAGGGGGTGGTGGTCAGTGATGCTTCATCGCTGCCTTCCAATACCGGAGTAAATCCGCAGATCACGATCCTCGCGAACGCGCTCCGCATTGCAGATGCCGTGGTGGCGCGGGGGACCTCCAACCTGGGTCACATGTGAACGGCGAGGAGGTCGCGCTCACGAGCCACCGCGTCGCACGCGCTCTCTCGGCGCTGGACCGGCGCGCATTCCTGCGACTTGTGGGCGCGGTCACCGCTGCTGGATCCTGGCCCTTGGGTTGCCGCCCGGTGACGAGCGAGCTCGGGCCCCCACCCGAAGCGGTGCTCAAACAGCTCACGCCGCGCACCTACGCCGTATTCCAAGCCGCCGCAGGTCGCCTGCTTGGACCGGGGCCGGCAGAACTCATCCAGCGCGGCGTCGTGAATCCCGCGCAGATCGCCGACGCGTGGCTCGCGCGATTGCCGGAGCTCGCGCCCCCCCTGCGCGCGGGTCTCCTCGTCCTTGAGTTCACCCCCTTCCCTCTCCTGCGGAAGCTGCGCCCCTTCACCGCACTTAGTCCTGCTGCTCAAGACGGGGTTCTCGCGGATCTCATGCACTCTTCCGTAGACTGGAAGCGCACGCTCTTCAAAGGGATCAAAAGCTTTGCGTGTCTCACGTTCTATTCGGCAGCGCCGTCGCGTGCGATCACCAGATACCCGGGACCCTTTGGAGGGCGAGGCGGAGCCGGTGCGATCGCCCAGGCGATGGAGGAGGATGACTGATGGCGGGAGCTTCGCAGGGGAGCTTGTCGATCGACCTTTTCTGGTCGTTTCGCAGCCCCTACTCCTACCTCGCAACGCCTCGCCTGGTGGCGCTTGCCGCGGAGTACGACCTGGGGATCAGTGTACGACCGGTGAGGCCGATCGCCGTCCGCGATCCCCAGTTCTTTACCCGCGCGAATCCGCTGTGGGCCCCCTATCTTTTGCGCGACACGCGCCGCATCTCAGAGTTCTTGGGCCTCGACTTCGGCTGGCCGCGCCCTGATCCCGTGGTCCAGGACTATGCAAACCGCCGAATCCCGCAGGAGCAACCCTACATTCACCGTCTCACCCGCCTCGGGACGGAGGCCGCGCGGCGCGGAAAGGGTCTCCCCTTTATCGATGAAGTCTCGCGGGTGATCTGGGGCGGCCGCGTGGTGGGTTGGCACGAAGGCACTCATCTCGCCGACGCTGCGAGGCGCGCGGGTCTTGACCTCGCGGAGCTCGACGCGGCGATCGAGGCTCACGAAGGGGAGCTCGATGCCACGATCGAGAGGAACGAGAAAGCCCTCGAAGCGGCGGGTCACTGGGGCGTTCCCACCATGGTGTTTGAGGGTGAACCCTTCTTTGGACAAGACCGCATTGACCTTCTGGTGTGGCGATTGCAGCAACGCGGCTTGCGACGCCGGGCCCACTGAACGGGGAGAGCTGGGATGTATCCGGCGGTGCACGCGCGACAAACTCCGGACAAAGCCGCCATCGTCATGGCTTCGACAGGCGAAGTCGTGACCTACCGAGAGCTTGATGAAGGCTCGAACCGATGCGCCCAGCTGCTCTGGGACGCCGGACTGCGCCCCGGTGACGGCATCGCGCTCTTCCTCGAAAATCATCCGCGGTTTTTCGAGATCGTATGGGCGGCGCAGCGATCCGGTCTGTACTACACAGCCGTGAGCTCGCGCCTGACGGCACCTGAGGTCGAGTACATCGTCGGCGATTGCGGCGCGCAGGTCTTCTTTACCTCCTATGCCAAGCGCGAAGTAGCCGAAGCGCTCCTGGAGCGGCTGCCGGGTGTGCGTCGTCGGCTCATGTTGTCCGGCGCCGTTCCCGGCTACGAGCCCTACGAAGACTCCGTCGCTGTGTATCCCACGCATCCCCTCGCGATTGAGCTCGAAGGGAGCGACTTGCTCTACTCCTCGGGCACGACCGGGCGACCGAAGGGCGTAAAACCGCCCCTTACCGGGAAGCCCGCGGGCACCCTACCGGCCCTCCTGCGGCTAGTGACGCACCTTTACGGCGCAGGATCGGACAGTGTCTATCTCTCGCCTGCGCCGCTCTATCACGCCGCACCGCTGCGCTTCAATCTCTCGGTGCAGCGGCTCGGTGGGACCTGCATCGTCATGGAACACTTCGACACCCTCGAGGCCCTGCGGCTCATCGAACACTACCGAGTGACCTTCAGTCAGTGGGTTCCCACGATGTTTGTAAGGATGCTGAAGCTCCCGGAGCGCGAACGATCGCGCTTCGATCTCTCGAGCCATCGAGCGGCGGTGCACGCCGCCGCGCCCTGTCCCGTCGAGGTGAAGGAGCAGATGATCGCGTGGTGGGGACCCATCCTGCACGAGTACTACGGGGGTACCGAGGGAAACGGGCTGACTGCGCTTGATTCGTCGGAGTGGTTGGCGCACCGGGGTTCTGTCGGGAGACCCGTCCTCGGTGAGGTGCACATCGTTGGCGAGGGGGGCGACGAGCTGCCGACCGGGGAGCCGGGCATGGTCTACTTCGCCCACGGGCCGGGATTCGAGTATCACAACGATCCAGAGAAAACCCGCAGCTCACGCAATGAGAAAGGCTGGAGCACCCTGGGCGATATCGGATATGTCGACAGGGATGGATATCTCTATCTGACGGACCGCAAGGCACACATGATCATTTCGGGTGGCGTCAACATCTATCCCCAAGAGGCGGAGAACGTCCTGATTACCCACCCGAGGGTGGCGGACGTCGCCGTGATTGGCGTCCCGAACGAAGACTTTGGCGAGGAAGTGAAGGCTGTCGTTCAGCCCGTCGACATGGCCGAGGCGGGTCCTGAACTCGCCAGCGAGCTCATGGACTATTGCCGGCAGCGTCTTGCTGATCTCAAATGCCCGCGCTCCGTCGATTTCGAGGCGGAACTGCCGCGCCATCCGACAGGAAAACTCTATAAACGGCTGCTAAAGGACCGCTACTGGAAGGGCCACAAGACGCGGATCCTCTAACCCGCGAGGCTCCTTGGCACGACTATGCCTTCGACGCACGGAAGACAGCCGGTCGAGGGGAGCTATCAAGGATCGGGTTGGGGTCGCGCAGCCGTTGCAGCGCCTCCTTGCGATCCTCATCGGTGAACTCCCGAGTGGTGACGCACCATTCGACCAGGATGCCGTTTGGGTCCTTCGTGTAAATGGATGTGCACCAGCCATGGTCGATCTCGGCCACATCGTGGCCGTGGGTCAGCCATCGCTGCTTGCGCTCCTCGATCTCGTCCAGGTTCTCGGCATGGAAGGCGATGTGGTTGGTCCAGTCCGGGAGACCAAGCCCCTCCGCGATCGCCGGGGACCAGTTGGCAGGCATGCTCGCATCATGGATATCCCAAAACGCGATGAGTCCATTTCCGCCGGTGTCGTAGAAGAGATGCTTTGCCCAGCCACCGGTCGGCGTTTTTGCAGCGACGACCTTTTCAAGTTGGAAGCCCATCGCGTCCGTGTAAAAGGCGTGCGTAGCCGCGATGTCGCGGGTCGCGATTGCGACGTGGTGGAAGCCCATAGCGTCTCCTTCCCCTTGACTCCGCGAGAAGGATTGCATGCCCTAGGCCAACCTGACAACCTGGGTGGACCAAGGCCATACGCCGCCCAGGGCGGCCGCTTGGTCATTGCTGGTGCACGCTCCCTGCATTTCCCAAGCCGGAACACCACGGTGACCTGTCCACCTGCTGCGAGAACGAAGAGCGCGCCCTCTTCTGTCCACACGGATCCCAGGGAATCGTGAAGACGCAAGGCCCGGCTCCGGTCGTGCAACCCCCAACCCAGCCCGGCAAAACACTGTGCTCCGGCGCCTCCGATGCGGCAAACCCCAGGGAGCACGTTCAACGGCGCTTTGGCCTCATCCTTCGATCCCGGTCCCGCCCGCCGCGTACGCTGACACGGGCGAGACGAGGTGTCGGGGTCCGAGCATTACCCCACTTGGCTCAATCCTTGTTGTGTCCCGGCGAGCACCAAGGGATATGCTTGGGAAGTGCCGAGCACGGATCCGGCATGGACACCTGAGGCGGCAGCGGCAGCAGCGGGAATGAAGCAGCTTGCTGGGGATAGACAGCTCCGTTGCAGAGCGGATCGCTCGGCGGCAGCTGATGCAGGTTGCACAAGACCTGACCAAAAAGCGGATCCGTCACCGAGGCACCTGGGCCAGCGGTTTGGCAGTCGCCGTTCGTCTGCTGGAGACTCTCGGGCGCAGAGCTGACGCCGGCCGGGTCATGGTTGTTGTGCCAGCAGTTTCCTTGGCCAGGGGCCGCCACGGGGAGACCGACGAGGCTGAAGTCGCTCAGATCGGCGAGATCGCCGTTGGTCGCCTGGTGGAACGAACCATTGTTCACGAAGACGTTGTCGTAGACGTTCGAGCCGAAATCGTTGAAGAAGCACGCCGGACCGCCGGCCAGACTGTCCACGAACGCGTTGTCCCAGACCCCGCCGCCTGAGGTGCAGTCGGCCGGGCCGTTTTGAACACCGGAGATATAGGGCACAAGGGCAATCGCCCACGCACCATTGTTCACGAACCAGTTATTGGTGATGGTGTCGTGGATCCCACCGGCTACCACCACGCCGGCACCCACCAAGCCCAGTCCGTTACCCGGCACATTGCGGTTATTGTTGTCGTGGATGTAGTTGCCCGTGACAATCCAACACGAGTTGGAACTCTCTTTACAGCTGCCGTCCGCGTTCTTGCCCCCTGGGCAGGCGCCGTTCTGCGGCGCGGGAAGATCCCCGCTGCTGGCGCTGTTGGTGTCGATCCCCTCGCCGTTCAGATCCCACTCGCTATCGCGGATGGTCAGGTGGCCACCCGAGTTGGTTCCCGAATAGCCCAGAACGTTGTTCTGTCCGTGGGCGTGCTCGAGTACCGCATTGCAGTCCGGGCAGGCCCCGATGTAATAGCCAGAGTCGTTCATGTTGCTCGCGTACGACCAGTCGATCAGACCAGGCCCGTCCGCATTGCTTACGAAGATCCCATACGTGCCCTGGGCCGGGTCCGTTTTCTGATAGTAGGAGGTCGTGGCCGAGAGATAGGAACCCGAATAGTCGTGCATATGGATCTGGCCCGTGCCATCGCCACCGTTCCACCAGACCTCATTGCCAGCGCCGCCCTGGCCCGACAAGAAATTGCATACGGTCAAGTTCTGAATGGTCACACCGCTGACTTCGAAGACCTCGATCCCATTGCGTCCCCACGGACCGCTCGGACCCACAGGTCCCCGGTCCTGGTCGGACGCATTGCTGGAGCAGGGTGGGCCAGACTTGGTGCCGTCGACGATGACACGGTTACGGTCGAGGCCCAGCAGATGCAGATCGGGTTTATCGATGTAGACCCCGCCGCTAGGTTGCGTCTTTGGGGGGTGGGTCGTGTAGTCGCCGCGTTCCTTGTAATCGCCGGGCGCGATCACAATCCAGTCGCCCGGCGAAGCCGCGTCCACCGCCGCCTGGATGGATTGAAACTGGCCCGCCTTGCCGTTCCAAGTGCCTACGGTCCACACCTTGGGCTTCGGCCCATTCCCCTGCCCCTGCGTAGCCACTGATGTGCTGCTTAGCCCGACGATCAACAGTGCAACGGCAGCGCTCCCTACCGCCATCTTTCGCCAACACAAAAACAACATCGACTGGCTGGTGAAAACCCGCCCAGACGCGTTCGAAATCGACATGGCTTCCCCTTTTCAACGCTGCCTACAGCCCCGCACCGCCCCACGAAGCAGTATGCGCTGGACAGCTCCGAATTGACATCAGATCGTAGATTTGTTCTGCAAGGACAAAAAGTCCCAGGTGAAAACCCTCGACGGGGAAAGGATCGAAAACCACGCGAGACCAACAAGAGAACTGAAGGACGCATGCCGAGCGGCGCTTCGAAGCATTCCCACCATGAGACGGGCGTCGTGTTCGTGAAAGAGTCGTTCCCCGGCCAGCGATCGCTTGGCTCGCACGTCGCGTCCACGGGGAAAACTACATCTCCCTTCCCATCCGCCATTTGTCGGATGGGAATGCAGACGTAGGTTCGGCGACGCTCTCCTATCAGTGACTTCGTCTCGGAGCCTGGGAGGGTTTGTCGGTCCGCTTTTCAGGCTCACCGATGCTCCCACTAGACGATGCGGAGGAGACCTTCATTACCGAGCACTATTGGGGTTATGCGCGACAGCGGGATGGGACGACCATCGAGTATCGAGTCGAGCACCCGCGTTGGCGCGTCTGGCGCGCGGTATCTGCCTTGCTCGAATGCGACGTAACGTCTCTCTATGGTCCCAGGTTCGCGGAGGCACTGTCGGCATTACCGTGCAGCGCCTTCGTTGCAGAGGGCTCACCGGTCGTCGTCCGCAGGGGCAATCTCCTCGGAACCTCCTAGAGGAAGGAGCGCCCTACTCCTCGGTCTCACGCGAACGCTGGGGGAGACACACGCGTTCAAGGAACGATCGGGGGCTCCACGGCACACTCCGGTGATCCCACGATTCCAAGGAAGACTCCCGTTCCCACTGTCTGACGACTGCTCGCTTCCACGAGAACGTGAGATCCTTCCCTCCGCATGATACAAAGCATCCAGTCGCAGCAAGCCGGCTCCGGACCCCGCCCTGCTCGTCAGCTGCGCGGGCCGAGGGTCCAGCATTCGTAGCGAGCGCAGCATCAGCCGAAAAACAAATCCATCAGGAAGCAAGTCATGACATCGCTGCTAATTCACGCCGCACTCGGAGCACTATCGATCGGCGTCTTCTTCTACCTGAATGCTTATCTGTACAAGGGCGCCTGGACGGGCTCCCGCGTCTCTCTCCTTGAGGCCTTGTACTATGTGTTGGCCATCGGGTCGGTGTGTACGGGCTGGTACTTCAACGTGCAATACGTGCAGACCTATCCAGCGCAAGCAAGCTGGCTCCACTTCACCAAAATGCTGTTCACCAATCCGGCGGCCGGATCCGGAGCCCAGGACTTACTCGTCGCCAACGCACTGCTGTTCCCCCTGTGGACGCTCAGCGATGGACCGCGGCGCGGTCTGAGGGGAACGTGGATCTACTTCGCGATGAGCCTCGTCACCAGCTTTGGCTTCGCGATGGGCCTGTATCTGGCTGCGCAGGAGCGGCAGGTTCGCTGGCTTGCGTCCAGGGAAGCCTGAGCCGCGGGGGAATCTGCGCGAAGCAAGAGGGCGGGTGCCCTCTTCCTGCGCTCCAACCGCCGAGCGAAAAATCCGGCTTGTGCGCACGGGCCCCTGGGTCTACAGGGAGCTGCCGACGGGGGGGTTCAGCGTGAACGAAGGGACCGGTGCGAGAGTGCGATTGTCCTATGATGAGCCTTGCAGAGACAACTGGCCGTTTGGAGGACTGCTGAGCGCGACCCCTGACTACGACATCCTGGTGATCGGGGCCGGACACAATGGCCTAGCGGCCACGGCCTTGCTGGCCGGTCGTGGCTTGCGTGTGCTGTGCCTGGAGAAGAACAGCTACGTGGGTGGCATGGCGGGAACGCGCGAGATCCTGAAGGGCTGCCGCAACGACGTCGGCGCGAGCTTGCTCTTCCCTCTTGCGAAGGGCATGGAGACCCAGCTCGAACTGGCGCGTTACGGAGTCGAGTTCATCGATCTGCCGATCATGGCGTCGAACCTGAACTCCAAGGATTCGCCGCCCGCCATCTTCTACTCGAGCCCTTTGCGGATGGCGTTCCATGTGCTCCGCCACTTCGGTGTGCGCGCGATGATCGGCTTTGTGCGGCTGATGGCCTTTTGCAAGTATCCGGCGAGTCTGATGGATCGCTTCACGCCGCGCAGCGTGCCGCCGACGCTGGAAGAGCTGCTTGCGAAGGCCCCCAGCGAGCGCAAGCGCAAGCAGATCGAGCTCGCCTTCACCGGCAGCGCCATGGATCTCGTGGATCGCTTCTTGCCCGACGTGAAGAAACACCGCACGCTGCGCGCGCTGGTGGCCTTCGCGGCGGTGCAGTCGACCTACAAGGGACCGTTCACGCCGGGGAGCGCCCTATGCCTCGTCTACACCTTCGCCCAGAACGAGGGAGGGGGGCTCATGCGGCGGGTGAAAGGAGGGATGGGATCGCTTTCGGAGGCCCTGTGTCGTTCTATCGCGGACAAAGGCGGAGAGGTCCGTACCAAGACGGCTGTGCGGCGCGTGCTGATCGACGGCGCACGCGCGGTGGGTGTCGAGCTCCGCGACGGTCAGCGCATTACGGCGCGCGCGGTGCTCTCGAGCCTCGACAAGCCCGCCACCCTCTTTGGACTGGTAGGCCGCGAGCACCTAGACGCGACGCTGATTCAGCGGATCGAAGACATTGAGCACCGAGGCGCTTACGTGCACCTGCTTTTCAAGCTGCGGCGGCTGCCGAGCTTTGGTCCACCCTTCGAGCGCCTGAACGCCGATCCCCACACGCGCTTCAACACGACCCTCGTGCCTGATCCCGAGCTCCAGCAGGCGAGCTACGAAGCCTGTCGGCGGGGCGAGGTGCCCGAGCATCCTCCGGTGGGCATGCAGATCCCGACGGTCGTAGACCCGAGCCTTGCACCCGAAGGCTTCCACACGGCGACCACCTACGGCTTCTTTTTTCCCTGTGAGGCACCGAAGGAGGAGCGTGGCAAGCTTCGCGACGAGATGGCTGAGCGCATCCTCGACAGGCTGAGCGAGTTTTTGCCCGACCTGCGCGACTGCATCGTTGAGCAGGCCGTCTTCTCTTCGGATCACTTCGCCGCCATGCAGGGCGCGACCCACGGCGACTTTACCCATGGCCTGATCCACCCGGAGCAGATGATCGGCGGGCGACTCTTGGTTCCCGGTTCGGCGCACGCCACGCCCATCCGGAATCTCTATCTCTGCGGCGCATCGTGCCACCCGGGGCCGGGCGTCACCTTCCTGCCCGGCTACGGGGCCGCCTATGAGGTTGCCGAAGCGCTGGGCGTCTAGCCTCGGTAAGACCGGGACAAGCATCTAGGAGAAGACTGAGCGCAGCTGCGCGCGGTCGCGGCGAATGCCGCTTCACACACTGAACGATCCGCTCACCACCTCGTCGGAGCTGCCAGTCGCGAAGCCCATGGAGGCCAACTCCTCGACAGGCGCCAGGCTCAGCGCCGATTTCTCGACGTCGCAAGAGACTCCGCGTACATTGGGCGACTGCTGGCGTCTCATCCTGGTCCTCTGGCAAATCTCGGTTGAACATCAGCGAGAAACGCGGCATGCATCGCCTCTACTATTCACCCGGCGCCTGCTCGATGGCGGCAGACATCATTCTCGAAGAGATTGGCAGTCCTTATGAACTGTCCCTGGTCTCCTCTTCCGGTCCCCGCGAAGGGAAGATGACGGCCACCCCCGAATGGCGCGCGATCAACCCCAAGGGACGCGTACCCGCGCTAAGTGGTGTTCCCGGGCGGATCGGGGGTGCCGATAACCTCCTCACCGAACTGCACGCGATCCTAGTCTATCTCGCGCGCGCCCATCCCGCGGCCGGCCTGCTCCCCGCCGATCTCGCAGCCGAGGCCCGGTGCGTCGAATGGATGAATTGGCTCGCGAGTAACGTGCACGCGATGTCCTACGGCCAAATCTGGCGCGCCAATCGGTTTGTGGCCGAAGAAAGGGATTTTCCAGCGGTCGAGGCCAAGGGGCGCGAAAATGTGAGGGAGCAATACGCCTTATATCGAGAGCCTACTGGCCGACGGGCGCGACTATGCACTCCCTGGCGGATATAGCGTCGTCGACCCCTATCCTCTGGTCTTCTATTGGTGGGGGAAGCGCATCGGTCTCGATATGCGCGCGCTCTACCCCGCGTGGACTCGGCTCACGGAGCGGATTGTCGCGCGACCTGCCGTCGAGCGGGTCCTGGCCCAAGAGGAAATCAAGATTTTCTAAAGCCAAGGCGCGGCGTCGCACAGCACCACGCATCCCCGCGAATCATCGCATCGGTGTCTTTTCAGAACTTCGATCGCCGGCGGGAGCGGGGAATCGCTCGGTCTTGCACAGTGACCAGGGGCGCTGCTCAGCGGGACACCGCTGACGGAGCGGGACAGGACGGGCTTGGAAGGGCGTCGTGGACCAAGCACCAAAACCTCGGTACAGCACTCGTCGAGGCATGAATCGAGCGAAGAGCCAACACACGACTTGGATTCTTATAGTGGTAAACTTGCGACGTCCCCACTGAAGGCCGCAATGGCGTCACATGGGACTCGCAGTTGCGGGCGATCCACGGAAGATGAACGTACGACGAATCTTTGTCTTTGCCCTGCTGCTCTTCCTGGCTACAGCGAGCGCTGGCTTCGTCTTCGGCGCAATCGGCGGCTTTCTGCGAGCGACCGGCCACGACATTCCTTCGTGGATGCCGGTTGGCCAAGCCATCGGGGTTCTGGTCGCAGCAGTCGCGGTCATCGCCGCCCTCGCGAAGCGACAATCCGATCGTACCTGGGAGCACGCGTTCGCGGCGGCTGCATCGGCTTGGGCGCTGAGTTTCCCGATCAGCGTTCTGTTAGCCGGTCAGCCAGTCAAGCAGTGGGTCGCGGGAGCGTTGGTGATCCTGGTCATTGTGCCGCCCGGAGTTCTGATCGGGCGCCGTCTGCGATCCGGATAGCCAGTATCGGGTTTCTACCGCGTATTCGTCCCCGCGGCTGTGGGGCAGCACGACTCCACGCCGTGTCGCAAGGCGTTCGAGCGAGCCGCGATGACTGAACGAGGTCTGTGAGCGTTTCTCGGAACGGCAGCGCCCCGAAGCGCTTCGCGTCCAATGCGCAACAGCTATTTGACTCCGCTGTCAATCCGACGGGCCTCCCGATCGAACCTCTTGAGCCACGCCCCCGCGACCGCGTCGATGCGCTCGAGGTCGAGTCGATAGATGCGTTCTCGACCGACTTTCTCGACCCGAACCAACTTCGCCCCTTCGAGTTGCTTCAGGTGCCGCGTCGTGGTGGGCCAGCTGCACTTGAAGCGCCTGGCGATCTCGCCGGCACTCATGCTTCCACCGTGAAACTTCAACACGAGGAGGATCTGTCGCCGCGAGGCGTGGGCGAGTGCTGAGAAGACCTCCTCGAGATCCTCGAGCTCTCGCTTCGCGTCAGGCGGCGCCAAGTAGGCTCAGGCGCTGGAAGTGCGGGAACTCCATGTTGGGACGGCCGTTTCGGTACTCGGTCAGCTTGTCCATCGACTCCCAGATCGCCATTACGTCGGGAAGCTCGTGGGCCAATCGCGGTCCCTCCTCGGTCTTCCAGCTGAAGATCTCAACGAAGATGGGCCCGCCGTCCTGCTCGAAGCCACTCAGATATTGCGGAGGGTCGTCGGTCGCCAAACCGAGGGTACGCAGGGTCGGCCAGTGGCGCTTCAGCAGCTCGGTGAACTCGTCCTCACGGCCGCGACGCACGCGGTAGAGGCAGACAACGATCGGAGAAGTCGACATCTCTCCTCTCCTCATTTAGCTGATGTGCTAATAATCGCCGCAGCGCGTCGCCTCCGCCAAGAGGATTCCGTCGACCCCGGTCCCGGCAACGATGGGGTAAACAAGCATCGGATCAGCCCGGCTTGCCACGAGGAGGATTTCCGTGTCGCTGGGCCAGTTCCGGAAGACGCCCTCGGGAGGTCCCTCTTGGTTCTCTCCCGACGACGGCTGGGTGATCATTGTGAGCGGCAAGGGTGAACCTGCCGGTCAGTCGTACGGCTCGGGAAGAATGCGGACGTGCGGGCCCAATTGCTGAAACGATTCATCCGAAGCCGACTCCTGCGCATGGGACACTCGACGAAGTGAAGCGGGCGCCGGAGGCTTTCAGCAAGCGCAGAGAGATCGGGACCTGCGGACATTGTGCTCATATTCCGTACGAGGGCGCCTTAGGCGGTGACCTCGCGTGCCGCCGGACTGTCAGTGTAGGACGTGGGTGCTAGACCTTTCGCGAAGCCTGGCGAGTGTCGTGGGTCGCCGCTCTCTCGCGACACCACCCCCCGTCTCCGGACCTCCGGGATCGACCGTCGTGCGCGCCGTTATCTACGCACCGATGAGCCCGATGAGCCGGAAGAGGGCGTGAGCGATGGTCGGCACCGGAGCTCAAACGGGTAGGGACTGCTACCCGATGCGCTGGCAGCGCCGGCGACCTTCCGCGAACTAGGCGCCCAAGGCCGAGGAAATCGTGGCTAAAAGTACAGATGGCGTCTATGACTTGGGGCACGGCAGCAAGCGAAGCTCAGCGGGCTCGCGGTGGAATCATTTACGACTTCCGAGCAGTGCATGCCCGACCTGAAGCATCCCGACGAACTTCTCGGTGCTCTCGCGCGCGCGGTGCAGGTGCTGCGCCCGAGCGTCGAGAACACGATCGATCGCGTCGGCGCCTACGAGGATCTGCCACTCGCGGCGCTCTTCCCCGCGCCCGACCGTGTGCCCACCGTGACGCGCAGCACACGCTGGCGGATCGGGAGTGTGGCGAGCGAGGATCTCTCGTTCGCGTCGCTCCACGAGCCGATCGAGCCCGCGTTCCGGCGCTACTACCATGCGCGCCGCCGCCGCATCCACACCGTCTACGCGCGCCGCATCCTTCGCGCGAGCGGACTTGAGCGACCGCGGCTCCTCTACATCCACGGCTACATGCAGCCGGAGACTCTCGTCGAGGAGTTCGCGCTGCTCGCGACGATGGCCGCGGCGCTCGACATGGAAGTGGTGCAGCTCCAGCCGCCGTACCACGGGCGCCGCAAGCCGAGGAGTTCGCGCCTCGACGGTGAACTCTTCTGGACCGGCGACGTGGTGCGCAGCATCGAATCGCTGCGGCAGACGGTGCTCGACGCGCGCACGCTGCTCGCGTGGATGCGCACCGAATCGGCGCGTCCGGTCGGGATCGCGGGGCTCTCGCTCGGCGGCGCCTTCACCGCCGTGCTCACCTGCCTCGAGCCGGGCTTCGCCTTCTCGGCACCACTCATCGCACACATGGATCTAGGCGCCCTCGTCGCGCATGCGCCGGTTCTCGGCGCCATGCGCGACGACCTTGCGCGCTTCGGCTGGCTGGTGAAGGACTTTGCGCGCTTCGTCGCTCGGCTCGGCTGGAACGAGATCCGGCCGGTGATTCCGACCGAACGCATCCATCTCTTCGCGGCGAAGGATGACCGCTTCTTCCATCCGGACGTCGTGCGCGCGATGTGGCGGCGCTGGGAGAGACCGAGGATCCGCTGGTATCCGGGCAGTCACATGGGCTTTCTGCCGCACCTGCCCGACGCGATCGGCCGACTGCGCCGCTTCGTGGACGCGCTCGACCTGTGCTGACGCTTCAGCCGTCCGCGTGGCCGAGTTCGCGGCCCGGCGCCACGCGGCAGCGCAGGAGACGCTTCACCTCGGCAGCTTCCGGGAAGCGGCCGCTTCCTGTCGCTCCTGGCGCTCCTCAGCCGTCTCGGCCACCGACGCCGCCGCACGGTCACGAAAGGCAGACATTGAGAGATGCCCTCGGCTCGTGAATCTCGCTGGGATCGTCGTGTCTCTTGTCTTCGTCGCCTCGGTCTTCATCGCCCCGTTACCGTTTAGCCATATCAAGTAGATCAAACAGTCATTGTCTCGCAGCTCTGCCGCGCCGAGCCGATGCAGCTCCCTCGAGCGGCGATGGTGTGATGCTCCTGAGCCTCGGAGTGTCCAAGCTCGAGCGATTAGGCGCGTCGTCGCATTCCCTGGAATGGGCGGACCTCAACCGATATGAGCAGGCGGCAGCCTGAACGGTGACCGATGACGTTTCCGGAAGCGACAGGATCCCGGTAGAATCGCGGCGTTACAGGTGAGCCCCAAGGCTAGATGCCATCCTATTTGGCAACGTCGTGGGCCGCGATGACTAGACCGGGGTGTGTCTGCGCAGCGCCCAAATCGCACGCACGCTCATCGAGCCGCTCGGTGGCTCGTTCGGGCGATATCGAAGGCCGGATGGCCATCGTGATGCTTTGCGGGCTCACCACCTCGACCGCACTCGATCTACCCGTGCTGCCGACCCTCGCGCTGCGACCTCCTGCAGAGGAGTAGCAGCGTCGCGCCGCCCTGACCCCAAAGAACTGCCGCTTACCGAAGAGCGCGCGAGAAATCGTGAATGAGAGCGAGTTCTTCTCCGGAATCAGGTGGCGGCTCGGTGGCGTCGACCGCCTGGTTGCTGGCGGCGGCTGTCGTGGTGTGTTTCGCGCTGCTGTGGGACCTCGGAGGCTACCCTCTGATCCAGCCCGACGAGGGGAGAAACGCGGAAGTCGCTCGGGAGATGAAGAATGCCGGTGCGTGGCTCGTGCCGACGCTGAACGGCGCACCATACCTCGACAAGCCTGCCCTGTATTTCAATGTCGTCGCCTTGTCCCTGGACCTGTTTGGGGAGTCCGAGTTCGCTGTCCGGCTCCCGTCGGTGCTCTTCTCGATCGGCACCCTCGCCCTCGTCCTGTGGTTCTGCCAACAGGAATACGGGCGGCTGCGCGGCGTGATCGCCGTGATCATCATCTGTACGAGCCCGCTCTTCGTCGCCTACGCACGGACCGTGATCTTCGACAGTGCGCTCGCGTTCTTCGTGACGGCCTCCATCCTTGCAGGCTATCGCGCCGAGCGCTCCAAGGAGAAAGATCGCCCTCGCTGGTACGCGCTCTCCGCTGCGGCAACCGCCGTGGCTACCCTCACGAAGGGCCCGGTCGGCTTCATTATCCCCAGTCTTGTTCTAATCACCTTCCGCCTCTGGGCAGGCCCGCGCGAAGCGATCCGGAGAATCTACTCGGGGCACAATACCCTCCTCTTCGCCGCACTGGTGGCCCCCTGGTTCGTCGCGGTCACTTTTCTCCACCCCGACTTTCCGTACTATGCCGTCGTCCACGAGTCGATCCTCCGCTACACGACCAACAAGTTCTACCGCCCGCAGGGCTGGTACTTCTTCATCGGCGTCCTGCTGAGTGGTTTCCTGCCTTGGAGCATCGTCCTCATCGAGGCGATAGTTCGCGCCTGGACGCGTCGGGCGCGCCTTTCCGAGATCGATCGTCTCTGGTTGTCCTGGCTGCTCGTCGTGCTCGTCTTCTTCTCCTTCTCTCATTCGAAACAAGCCGGCTACATCCTGAGCGCGGCCGTGCCGGTCGGTGCGCTCGTCGCCAAGTGGTTCGACCCCGCGGACGAGGAGGCGAACTCCGAAGCCGGCGCGTCGGTGATTCGACGGGGCTGCATCGCGCTCGCCGCCGTTACGGCCACGCTGGTCATCGCGCTTTCGGTGCTCGGATCGCTTCGTGAGATACACGACCGGATCAAGCAACTGATCCCCGCACTGCTGCCGGAGCTGGCGCCTCGGCTCTGGATCGTGGAGCTGGGCCTCTGTCTCGTGCTGATCCTGGTAATCACTGCGGCGCGGAGTCAGAGTCGCCGCCTCGCCTTCGCGGCGTTCGTCGCCTCGCCGCTCCTCCTCGCCACATTGTGGTTCGAGCCCTGGTCCCGCATCGCCGAGGAGCGGTCGTCGCGGGAGCTCGCAGCCACCATCGGCGCGCTCGCGGCCGAGGCCGACGTCGCCTGTGTATGGTGCTTCCCAACTTCGCTGCCCTTCTACCTCGGTCGCACAATCACCGTGGTGAGCGAGAGGGGAGGCGAGCTCACCAGCAACTACGTGTTGTATTCCCTCGAACAGGGCCAAGAGTGGCCGCAGACTCTCGTCCGCGACAGCACCGCCGAGAGTTGGCTCTCCAGCCGGAGGAGACCCGTCTTCCTGCTCGCGCCCGCGCGACATGGAGGCGAGACCAAGCTTCGAGCCCTGGTCGAAGCGCGCGGAGCGCAGGTTCAGGAGATCGCTCCAGGGTTCGTGGGTGCGCTGGTACGTGCCGGACCGCATCCGTGAGAGGCGGAGCCGCCCGCGTCATGTCCGCGGGGCCGCCCGGACGCACGCGCCCTCCGTCTTCCTCTCGCCCGCCGCGGCCGTCCAGACCACCAGCGTCGCGATCGCGAAGCCGAGGAAGCTCCCCATCGCCGCGCAGTAGGGATAGTGCGCAGCCACGTACACGCGGGAGAGGGCATGGAGCGCCGCCCATGAGAAGAGGATCACCTTGAGACTCGGTCGCCGTACCACCCACATGAACGGTGTCAGCATTGCGAAGAGCGCTGCCGCATGACCCGACACATAGGAAGTTCCGTGCCGCACGTATTCGTCCTCGACGATATGCAGCGCTGCGTTCCACGCGGCGTTGGGTTTTGCCAAGGGCCGCGGCCGCTGGACGACGAGCGGTCCCAGGAAGTGAAGCGAAATCTCTACGAAGACGATAGAGACCACGCTCATCCAGAACGCGCGGCGAAGCCTCGCCAGGGTCTCTCGAGGCAGGCGCCCGTAGGTACCGCCCGCCCACCAGAGCCCCGCAATCACGAGGAGCGAGGTGACGAGGGGTGCGGCGCGGTGCGTGTAGGTGGGAATCAGCCATGCTGCGAGCGCCAGCGCGATTGCGCACCCTAAGACTCGAAGCGAGATCTCGAGCGTTCGAGCGGACACCCAGCCGCGCTCAAAAGCCTCGGCTCCGAGGCCCCAGATCGAGAGGACCGCGGCTACGTAGGGAACGGAGAAGTCCGTCACCAGGATCATGAACGCATCGAGCCCCGGAACGCGCGAACTCCCATTCACCGCGAGAAGAAGGGAGCGGTCGATCCCGTCGTGGAACTGGAACGACCCTGCCCACACGAGCAAAGAGATCAGCACGGTTCCCAGCGCGATTTCCAAAGTCGACTTCACGCGCCTGCACGCTAGAGGGGCAATATGAAGAACCGAGGAGCGTCCGCTCCCATCCTGCTTAGCGTATGAGGTCCCCCGGCTTGGAGGAGCTCCAGCCCTTGGAAACGACAGCCCTTGAGCCAGCTTTCCACTCGTCGGCTCGCACAGGGCCGCTTAACCCTTGCACGAAAGGCCTACCACCCCACTTGATGAGCAGGACCCCGCGTCGAAGCCCAGCGCAGACGGGTGCAACGGCTTGATCCTCTTCTCGGCCTCTCCCTCCAGGTACGCAATCAGCGCCGAGAGCGCATCGGAAGCCGCGCTTCGCACTGGCGGTGGGCCTCGTCCGCCGCACCAGCCGCTCGGTATAGTGTGGCTTATGTCCTATCAAACGAACATCCTGACGAAGACCGAAGCGAACAAGCATTTCCGCGAAGTCCTGTTCACCGGGCCCAAGACTCAGCTGGTGGTGATGCACATCCCTCCCGGCGGTGACGTTGGCGCGGAGACACATGGCCATGTGGAGCAAGTGCTGTTCTTCCTATCCGGCACAGGCAAAGCGATCTTGGATGGTAAGGAATCGTCCGTCCGAGCCGGTGATGTGGTGGTCGTGACACCGGGCACCCGTCACAATTTCGTCAATGATGGGAAGGAACCGCTGAAGATCTATACGGTCTACGCGCCACCCAACCACATCCACGGGCGCATCCACCCCACGAAGGCCAGTGCCGACGCGGATGTAGAAGACGAGGAGTTCGGGCACCGCGTTCGCTGAAAGAATGTGTGGATACTCTGTTTGCCCTTGACAGCACAGCGTGGCAATCGGTGGCAGCCCGGGGCGATCCCAAAGCACTGCTAGCGCATCCTAGACCGGGCGGCGACAATCGCCGGATGCTCCTGGCCACGGACCTGCGGAAGCGCTTCGGAGCGCGCGTCGCCGTCGACGGCGTGACCCTACGCATCGCCGCGGGCGAGGTCTACGGCCTCCTCGGGCCGAACGGCGCGGGCAAAACCACGACCATCCTGCTCGTGTGCGGGGTCCTGCCGCGCGATGGGGGCCGCGTCTTCGTGGACGGCGTGGACCTCGACTCGGGCCCGCAGGCCCGAGCGCGCATCGGCCTCGCGCCGCAGTGGCTCGGCCTCTATCCCGACCTCACCGGCCGCGAGAACCTCGAGTTCTGGGGGCGCATGTACGGCCTCGAGAGAACTGCACTGACCGAGGCCGTCGATTCAACGCTTTCTGGTGTCGGTCTCCAGGACCGCGCGCGCGATCTCGTCGCGACCTACTCCGGCGGCATGATGCGGCGGCTCAACCTGGCGTCGGCGCTGCTCCACCGCCCGCCCCTTCTCGTACTGGACGAGCCCACCGTCGGCGTCGATCCCCAGAGCCGCAACGCGATCTTCGAGCACGTGGCGAAGCTCCGCGCCGAGGGCACGGCGATCCTTTACACCACGCACTACATGGAGGAGGCCGAGCGCCTCTGCGACCGCATCGGAATCATCGACGGCGGACGCCTCCAAGCCGAGGGCACCCGGCGCGAGCTCGTGGCGCGCCTCGGCGACGACGCGTGCGTGGAGGTCGGCCTTGCTGGATCCGGTGACGCGATGCGGGCGGCCGCAGTGGCAGCGTCGCTCGCGGGTGTCGGGAGCGCTGCGCCGTTCGGCGGCGGAATCCGCGTGGTTGCGAAGGACGCGACCGCCCTCCTCCCTCCGCTCCTCGAAGCGCTGCTCGGGGCGGGGCTGCGGCCCAACCGGATCGAGGTGCGCGAGCCCGACCTCGAAGCCGTGTTCCTGCGCCTCACTGGCCGCGCGCTCCGGGATTGATGCGGCGATGCGTCGCGGGCTCATCGTCTGCGCGAAGGATGTGCGGCAGCGCATCCGCGACCGAACGGCTGTCACCGTTGGCATCGTTGCCCCGATCGTACTCACGGGGATCATCGGCGTGGCGCTCGCGAACGACGAGGGCCCGTCGCCGCCGACGCCGATCGCATGGGTGGACCTCGACGGCTCGCCGGCCTCCGCCGCGCTCCTGCGGAGCGTCGCCGAGGACTGGCCCGCCCGTCGCGTCACCCTCGCGCGCGTCGCGACCGCCGAGGAGGCGGAGGCTGCCGTCAGCGCCGGCCGCTACGCCGCCGCGATCGTCGTGCCCGCAGGTCTCGAAGCCGCGCTCGACGCCGGTGTCGCGCCGCCCGCGCTCCACGTCCGCACGGGCCGGACCTTCGCGCTCGGCGGCCGCTTCGCGGATGCGCTCACGAAGCGCGCGACGGTGATCGCACAGGGAGCGGCGCCGCGGGTCGACGTGCGGGCGCCGCAGGGCGGGACGTTGCGTTCGATCGACCACTACGGGCCGTCGCTCACCGTGCTCTTCCTCTTTTTCCAGCTCCTCGGTGGCCTGCGCGCGTTCGGTGCCGAGGGCGCGACGGGGACGCTGGCGCGCCTGGCGGCGACGCCGGCCACGGGCCGCGAGATCGTCGGCGGGAAGCTGCTCGCTCTCGCGCTGCTCGGCGCTCTGCAGTTCGCCGTGCTCTACGGAGTGATGCGCTTCGCGTTCGGCGTCGCGTGGGGCCCGCTGCCGCTCGTCGCCGCGCTCGCGGTCACGACCATCGCGAGCGCGATCGGGCTGATGGGAACGGTGATCGCGGCGGCCGGGCCGTACCGCGGCTACCTCCTCGGCACGCTGCTCCTGTTCGTGCTGTCGCTCCTCGGCGGCCAGTTCCTGCCGCCCGAGGGTCTGCCCGACGTCTTCGACGACCTGGCGCGCCTCACGCCGAACGGCCAGGCGCTGCGAGGCCTCACGGACCTCGCCGCGGCGGGAGCGGATGCGTCGCTCGCCACGATCGCCGAGCCGCTCCTCGTGACCGCCGCGGTCGGCGTCGTCGGAATCCTTGCGTGCGCCCGAAGGCTCGGCACCGCGGCGACGCCCGTCGCATGACCGCGGTCGAGCACCCGCGCGCGGGATCCGGCGCCGTCGCCGCGCGCTCGCGCTTTTCCGCGCTGCGCGCGTTTTCCGCGATGGACGGGCTCTCGGCGCGCCGGACGGGCGTCGCCGGGCTCAGCCTGTTCCTTATGCCAATCCTGGTGATGGCGGTCGTCGGATCAGCGCTCGGTTCGTACTTGGACCCGGCGATCCGCGTGGGCGTGTTCGATCGGGCCGACACTCCCGCGAGTCGCGCGCTCGTCGCCGCCCTGCGTGCCGCGCCCGACCTCGCCGTGCCGGCCTACACCGACGAGGCACGCCTGCGGGCGGGCGTCCACCGCGGACGGCTGGCCGGCGGTCTCGTCCTCCCCGCTGGCTGGGACGGCTCGGCCCCCGTCGTCTTCTTTGCGTCCGACGCAAGCGACACCGCACCGCTCGTGCGCGCCGTGCTCGAGAGTGCACTGGCCGAGGTCTCCTCGGCTTCGCCGCCGACTCGAGGCGGATTCCGCGCGCAGGCGGAGATCGCGGTCGACAGCGCGGTGGCGAGCGGCGGCGCGACCCCTCGCCTGCTCGGGTTCCGCTACGCCGCGCCGGCGAACCTCGTCATGTTTGCGCTGATCGCCGGCTGTACGGCGGCTTCGCGCCTCGTGCTACTGCGGCGGATGGGGATCGGGCCGCGCCTCGCGGCGGTGCCCGCCGGCCGGATCGAGCTTGTGGCCGGCCTCGCGATCGGGCCACTCCAGCTGATCGCCGCGCAGGCGGTGTTCCTGCTCGCCGCCGGCCGGCTCGCGTTCGGCGTCGACTGGGGACCGCCACTCGCAGTCGCCGCGCTCACCGGGGGGCTCGTCGCCGCGGCCGCGTCGATCGCGCTGTTCCTCGGAACGGTGTACCGCAGCGTCGAGCAGGCGGTCGCCCTGGGGCCGTTCCTTGGGATGGCGCTCGGGATGCTCGGGGGCTGCTGGTGGCCGCTCGAGGTGGCGCCCGCTCCGCTCCGCGCTGTTGCGAAGTTCCTGCCCTCCACGTGGGCGATGGAGGGTTACCTCGATCTCGTGGCCCGGGGCGGCGGCGGCGCGGAGGTGGCGCCGAGGGCGGCGGCGCTCTTCACCCTGGCCGCCGTCCTCTTCGCGCTGGCGGCGAGGCGCTTGCGTTGGCAGCTCGCGCGCTAAGGGAGAAGGCCGCCGCGCGGAGGACGGGAAACTTATGAATGCCATCAGCGGCAGGATTTGTACATCGAATCGAACCGAGCCATCGACCGCTCTGCTCCTCAGCGGGCGTGGGGCCTTGCCACGACACAACGCAGACGGGAGTGACTGCCTAGCTGCCGCTTCTGCTTCGACACGCCCCGGCTTCGATCGGGGCGTTTGTCCACAGCCCAGTAACTCCCGTGAGGGACACAGATACCAGCCTAGGACGCAATGGAATGGCGTGGGCTCGGCGAGGCGCATCGCTTGGGCTGCGGTCGCGCTCATCCCGCCCCCTTTTGCGATGCACCGCGGAGCCTCGCAGCACCTGCAGCCCCCCGGAAGGCCTACGCGCGAGCGACGCCTGCGCAGGTGGAACAAATGGGGTTGAACTCGAGCGGGTCCTCCGCTGCGTGGAGCCTTTCGCACCAGGTGCAGCTGACAAGCAATGACCCCTCGCGCGCGATCTTCGAACGCCGGTCGATGGAGTCTTCGCCTTCGCTGCCTTGCATGGTTGCCTCACTGGGGTACCCGCCCTCGGCGCGCAGAAAGTCGGCGCGAGCGAGGCGAGTCGAGTTCTGGCTGAGCAACTCATCCTCCTCCGAAGAATCGCGCGCGGCTGTGATTGTCATCACGGGCTGGAGAGCTCGCCGAGAAAAGACCGGCGCCGGAGCCCGACGAGCGCGCTTTTGCCTGATGGGGGTGCGTTTCGCGAGCTCAACGGCGCCGGGGCTCCGCGAAAGGGAAACGCGAAGCATACACCACACGGCGGCCTGACCTTGTCGCACGCACGACAAGAGGTCGCGTCGGCGACGATGAATCAAACGGAGTGAATCTACTGAACGGTCGGACAGTGGCTCGCGGGGGAACCAAGAGACACCGCCGCCGAAGCTCGCAACCCCGAGCCGGACCGCCTTCGTGCGCGCATCCTTCAGCGCCGGGCATGCCCAATGCAATAACGGACCTCATCTCCCTCCGCGGCCGCGGACGGTGACCACTGGCACGAGACCGAGGGCGTGGCCAGCCGAATCTGGTCTGTGTTCCCTCGTTCGGAGAGGCCGCGCCTGCCCGTCACGCGCTTTCGGGCGCCGTAGCACGAACATCGGTCAGGCCAAGTTGGTTGCGCAGCAGGTAGATCAACGTCGGCTGGAAAACCCGGGTCAGCAGCGCAATCGAGATGGCCCCTCCGATGACGACGATCGCCAACGGGCGTTGCGTCTGGGCACCGATGCAGGTGGATAGCGCCGCCGGCAAAAGCCCCAGTCGTCGACCAGTGCCGTCATCATGACCGCCCGGAAACGATGGTCAGCACCCTGTACGACCGAATCGAATGGAGAATGACCGTCTTCGTACAATTAGGGGGCCCGGCTTATTACCAATATACTATATCCCCCTACTCTATCCATGGTAAGCGAGGAGAGATCTCCATGGGCCATACGATCCGCGAAAAGACCAAGCTCTTGAACAGGGTCCGTCGCATGCGAGGCCAAGTCGAAGCCATGGAACGTGCGCTCGAGCGAGAGGCCGGCTGTGCCGAGGTGATGCAGCTTGTCACCTCCGTGCGCGGTGCCGCCAATGGCTTGATGGCCGAACTGATGGAGGATCACATTCGCTTCCACGTCTCGGATCCCGCTCACGATCCGAATCCAGACCGGGCTCGCGGTGCAGAAGAGCTGATCGATGTCGTCCACGCTTACCTCAAGTGATTGAAGGAACTGACGCCATGGCGTTGCTCGAAGACTCGGCTGTTCACCCGACGCCCCCCGATAAGGCGCAAGCCTGCGCCACGGACCCTGGCGCGGAAGACCGCCACGATTCGCACGACGGCGAAGGGGATCATGCGCATGGTTTGGAGTGGTCCGACGCGGCGCGGATCGCGGTCGTAGCCCTCGCCGCAGCTGCGGTTTGGTTTCATCTGTGGGAGCCGTTGCACGGCGTCAGCGTGATCGGTGTGATCGGTTTGTTGATTGGCGGGTGGCCGATCTTCAAGGAAGCGGTCGAGAACATCGCGGCCCGGCGAATGACCATGGAGCTCTCCATGAGCATCGCGATCGTCGCCGCGGCGGCGATCTCCGAGTTCTTCACCGCCCTCGTCATCACAATGTTCGTCCTGGTCGCCGAGGTCTTGGAGGGCATGACGGTCTCGCGGGGCCGGCGCGCCATCCGCGATCTCCTAGATTTCCTGCCGCGTTCGGTCGCCGTCCGCCGCGCCGGCGGCGTGCGCGAAGTATCCGCCGACCAGCTTGAGCTGGGCGACGCCGTGCTGGTGAACCCGGGAGGGCGCGTGCCGGTCGATGGCACCGTGATCAGCGGTCACTCATTCGTCGACCAAGCGCGGATCACTGGCGAGTCAATGCCCGTCGAGAAGCTCGCGGGATCGCTCGTGTACGCGGGCACGATCAATCAATCCGGTGCCCTCGAAATCCGTGCCGAGCGGATCGGTCGAGACACGAGCTATGGCAAGATCATCGAGGCCGTCGAGCGCGCCGAGCGCTTACGGGCGCCGGTCCAGCGCTTGGCCGACCGTCTTTCCGGTTACCTGGTCTACTTCGCGCTTGGCGCGGCGGCGCTCACCTTCATCATCACCCACAATGTCTATTCGACGATCTCGGTCGTGATCGTGGCCGGCGCCTGCGGGATTGCCGCCGGCACGCCGCTCGCGATCCTGGGCGGTATCGGCCGAGCCGCGCGCCTCGGTGCGATCGTGAAGGGCGGACTCTATCTCGAGACGCTGGGACGGGTCGATACGGTGGTTCTCGACAAAACGGGCACGCTCACGTTTGGCCGGCCCGAGGTTGAAGCCGTTTCTCCACAGGACGGTGTTTCGCCCGACGAGCTGATCGAATTGGCCGCGGCGGCCGAGCTGCGTTCGGAACACCCACTCGGCAGGGCGATCGTGAGCCGGGCCATGGCGGATGGGCGCACGATCACGGAACCCGAGCAGTTCGACTATACGCCGGGCCGAGGGATTCGCGCCGTAGTCCGCGGGGCGACCGTCCTGGTCGGCAACCGCACGCTCTTGACCGATTGTGGAGTCCCGCTGCCTCGCAACCTCGTCGCCGATTCGGACGCCGGATCGGCTGTCTTCGTGGCGCGGGACGCGCGCTTTCTTGGTCGGATCACAATCGCCGACACCGTCCGCCCCGAAGCGCGGGAAGCAATCGAGGCGATCAAGCGCATGGGCATTCGAATCATCCTGCTGACAGGCGACGCCAAGCCCATTGCCCACGCGGTGGCTCGCGGGCTCGGGATCGGAGAAGCCGAGGCCGATCTGTTGCCGGAAGCGAAGCTCGCGCGTATCAAGCAGTTGGTGGCGAGCGGACGTTCGGTCGCGATGGTAGGCGACGGTGTCAACGACGCGCCGGCGCTCACCGAGGCGAGTGTCGGCGTCGCCATGGGATCGGGCACGGATGTGGCGCGGGAGAGCGCCGACGTCGTGCTGCTCGGCAACGACCTCGTGAAGTTCGCCGATACGCTCGCCATCGCTCGGCGCACACGGAGGACCATCTGGCAGAATTTTGCCGGAACGATCGCGGTCGACACGGTCGGCATCGGGCTTGCCGCGGCCGGCCTCCTCAATCCCCTGATCGCCGCGTT
This sequence comes from Myxococcota bacterium, assembly GCA_035489755.1. GTDB lineage: Bacteria > Myxococcota_A > UBA9160 > UBA9160 > UBA9160 > UBA9160. Next base: position 5,046 of record DATGZK010000101.1, on the reverse strand, counting down.
CATCCACGTCGCTTCAGAGATGACATTCATCCTCAACTCGGCGCGGCTCTTGCCGGCAGGGGATCGTGGGACTACCCGACCCAGCGGAAAAGCCGAGCACCAAGCGATGGCAAACGCAGCGTAATCTCCCATCGGAGCACCGCAGACGTCGTGCTAGACCGTGGCAATCGGTTCAGTGATGCTCACACAGAGACGGGAGGCTATCTTTGCAGCCCCGAGGCTCTTCAACGCTCTCGCCCACGGCCGCGCCTTCGCTCTGCTCCTAGGGTCGTCTATTTGTCAGGCGACAGGTCGAGCTTCGTGAGACGCAGCACGGTACCTGGGCGGTGTAGTTCGGATACCCGAGGTGCGTGATGAACCTCAAGAAGATGATCGAGATGGTCCGCGCCTTCCGTACCGGCGCTCCGCTTGGCGACGTGGTGGTGCTCAAGCTCGACGCGTTCTCCGGTGTGTCGAAGGAAGTGTCGCGCAAACTCGAAGCGCTCCGCGGGTACGCTCCCGAACAGAATCTTCCGGTGTTGCGAGAGCTCCGCGCCGGTACGCTCGGACGCGAGTACGCGCGCCATCTCGACCTCAACGGGCTCGAGCCTCTCGTAATCAGCCCGCACGTGAAGGAGCGCTTCCGAGACAACCCTTACGTGCTGCGGTACACGACGACACACGATCTCCACCATGTGCTCACCGGGTTCGATACCGGCCTGGCCGGTGAGGCGGGATTGATCGCGTTCAACGTGGGACAAGGCTCGGCGCCGGTCGGTCGTGCGATGCTGTGGGTCGCTCGCGTTGTCTACTCGATCCTCTCGCCAAGCCAGGCCCGCGAGATCTGGCACAACGTCCGAGTCGGCCTCGAACTCGGAGAGCACGCCGAGCTCGTGATCGCGCAGCCCATCGAGTGCTTCTTCGAGGAACCCCTGGCGCAGGTTCGAGCGAAGCTCGGCATTCCGGACCCAGGGAAGGCGGGCGTGCTTCCGAGCCGCAGCAGCATCCTCGGCGATATCCTGTACTCACGGAAGAAGGTCGCCTGACCGGTTACTGGGCCGGGTCTCAGAGGAGGGGGACCCGTTGTCCACGATTCGGGAGCCCGCCAAGACGTCGTCCCTGTTGCGGGAGCGACTTTGATGGCACGCCGCTCCGCTACTCGCGGCTTTGGTCGGTTTGGACCGAGCTTCGTGACGAAGGCGGATCCGACGACGGCGTAACCTCGACATGAAGCAGCCGACGTTCTTTATCCGCAGCTAGGCACCCTGCAGATCCCCAGCCTCGACCAACGTCCCCCGTTGGCTCGAACGGTGGCTCGAGGTAAAGCGGCACGAGGTCGCCGGGAAGCCGATCAAATCCTCGAATCGGTGGCTCGCCTTTTGTTGGCGAATCTCAGACTCAGGACACCACGCAATGGCAGTCTGTCGAGGGTTAACCAACATGCGAGTCCGCGTGCCGCTTTCTTCGGCGTGTGCGTCCCACTTGGCGGTGGGTGGCGTAACCGCGCAGCGGCGAGTGCGATCAGTGCGGGCCAGCGCAAAAAGTCGAAACGTCGAACGGAAAAGAATCACCGGTGCCCGGGAGTAGGCATCTCCAGCCGCGTTTAGGCTCCCGACTGCGATCCGTTCCCTCTGCGCCATCTCTGTCAGCGCGGGCTCAGCACCACCACCGGAATGTCGCGCGTCGTTCCGGCCTGGTACTTGTCGTAGTCCGGCCACTGGGCGGTCATGGTGGGCCACAGCCGCTGCTTCTCGGCAGCGCTGGCGGTGCGGGCAGTGACTGGCAGGACCGTATCGCGCACCTGGATCTTCACGTCTGGGTGCGCGAGCAGGTTCTTATACCAGCCCGGATGCTCCGGAGAGCCACCGCGCGAGGCGACGATGACGTAGTTCTTTCCGTCGCGGCCGTAGATGAGCGGGAACTTGCGCGTTCCGCCGGACTTGCGGCCCAGGGTGTGCAGGATTAGGACCGAGGCGCCGTTCCAGTCGTGGCCGGTTTGACCCCCGGTCGCCTCGTACTGTCGGACGTGCTCGTCGCCGAACAGGCTGTAATCAGGCATCTCATGAGGATGGCACGTCTACCGCCGTTCGACGACTCGAGGTGCCGCGCCACCCCGAAACATGAACCGGGGTTCGTCGCTTACGGGGCTAGGTCGCGGGCGGTTCCCGAGCATGCCCCTGCATTGGACCGCCCGTCGCCTGGCTAGTTGGTCCCGAGATACATGACGTGAACGTAAGTCCCCAGCCTCACGTTATAGGCGAGGTACCAGCCAACGTGATCGGGGTCCTCGTAAATCACGATATCGTCACTATCCCATAGCCAGTCATTGCAGAAGCCGAGGTCGAATGGGGCCACGCTAAAGTACCAGCCGCCGAACCAGAAACGGTTGGGCCCTCCGCCCACGATCCGGTGCACGTGGCCGCGGCCGAAACCTCCCGGAAAGTGGCCGTGCTCCGAGGGATGATCGAGATGGTAGTGCGGATCGGTCGGGCCGGTGTCATGCCCGATCCACTCTCCGCCGGTATGCACGTGCGGAGCGTTCGGGTGCCCCGCCTCGTCAACGTAGTTGGGATGTACATCAGGAGCATGTTTTGGAGTCTTCACGGGCGCAGGACCGTGCGCGGGAATGTGTGCAGCGCCCCCTACACCATGACCGCCACCGCCTTGATGCTGTGCAAATGCCGGCAGAGAAAACAACAACAGTGTTGCGAGAGCAACAACTGTCTTTTTCATGCCGCGCTCCTTATCTAAAGGCCAAATTTGGCAGCCCCTCCGAGTCTCCAAGTGTAGCCTCACGCACGGCCCACGGAACTCAGTGCAATTTGTAGATTATCTACATTCTAATAGTGTCGGATGCCGGACACGGATGCACCGATCCGCGCAGCTGAGATCGACGGGTTGTGCGACATGAATCGGGCGCTCGTGCACAGATCGTTTTGAATGGAGCGGCTTCGGCTTGAGGCCGTGGCTCGGCACGCCGGTTGGCCCGATGACCAAGAACGGGCGATGAGTCATCAACGCCGAGCAGCAGTCCTTGCGTTCTCGCGGTCCTCTGTGTGCTCGCCGCCTGCGTAAGTCCGAACACTCGCCCGCTGATGGCACTCTCACGCCGCACATTTGGACCACCTACCCAGGCGATCCATATGACCTGACACCCTTTGCGAGTGCAGAGTCATCAGATAGATCTTCTGCTCGGCACGAATGATCCGTGCTATGAGTTCGGATCGAAGTGAGGCTGGTGCTGCGCTTGAGGAACCGCGCGAGGATCGAGCGCAAATGGGGCGCCGGCACCGTGAACGCTCTTTTGGATTGAAGTTTCCTCCATTTTTGCAAACAAAACTGTGATACTACGATCCAGATCGACGCCGGAGTCAGTGGTGTATCGCTTCACGAGGACGACTTCCGGCGACAATAGGGCACTCATGCAATGATCGAAGGGAAATATGCCATCATGGCGAGAACCTTCCGGCCGCGCAGAAGTCGTCTGTCCATCCCGCTTCGTCTTACCCTGGCTGTCCTCGTGAGTCTTATGCTCTCGTCTTCCTTGTCTCCGGCAGCAGATGACGCGGGAGACAAGAAAGCGGAGGTCATCACGACGAAGACGCCTACCCTTTTTGACAAAGAGGTCGTCAAGCAAATCTGCGATCCGAAGATGACCGACGAGATCCTCACCGTCCACTGTTGCTCCAATGACCTTAATCACTGCTGCGATTGTCCGTCGCGTTGCAACAAACACGAGAAGTCTTGCGACTGCAGCCAATAGGAGCGGCGATATTGCACTTTCACAATATTCATCGGCGGGACGGAGTGGGAGCTTGCCAGGGCCCGGATGGCCGGACCCGAGGCCAGCGACGGCCTGCCTCCTCGGTTCGGTCTTCGACGAGCATGCGCGCGCTCGGCCTCGACACGCGCCGCCGATGCTCGATGGCGCCGGGCCTTGAGCAGCCTGAGGACGCACGCGCACAGCGTCGATGAGCCGGCAACGAAGCTTGCCCGCGACAACCCCTCGTACGATGCGAGGCGCCTCGCTCGGATAGCGTGACGCTGGAGGTCCTCGCCGAGCAGCGAGATCAAACTCCACGAGCTAGGCGTCGGGCGGACAGCCGTCTGGGTGATGCGGGCAGCCGTCTTGCCAGTGGACGGCGTATCTCGCGTTCGCGTCTGGGGCGCCCGCAGCTCTTCGAGCAACGTTGATTGCAGCGCGAGCCCCTTTTGAAAGCGATCCGCTACCTGCAGATAGGCACTGAGGCTCTTTGCCGCTTCGCATCCTCTAGCGCCCTGCGGAGATCCCGATTCAGCGCGTTGGCTTGACCGAGCAGGTCGTCGCCAAGCTCGTCCTCGAGCTCGGCCTTGCGCTGGGGAGCCTGCACTAATGCCGTCCCTATATGAGTGCGGTGACGGCCCACGGCGCTTTTGGTGAGCGTGTATTGTCCCGCTATGTCCCGAATCGCTGTCCCGCTAACCAAGGCTTCGTCGATCCTGCCCCGATTCGGGTGATGGCAGACAGTGCGGGTTCTCGGCATGGGGACCCCTCCGGATTCGATTCTCCTCCCAAGGTCACGGGGGGGGCACTCGGCCGGGGCGCGCGTCAGAGGGCGGCGAGGAGGTCGACCGTGCTGGGGCGGCATTCCGGATCGGAGCCGCGCACGGCGCGGCTTCTACGAGGGAAGACGCGCGAAGCGGTCGCGATTAGTTCGCCGCGCCAACCATAAACTTGATGAGGGCAAACGATGAGCTGCCGCATCCTGATCATTGCGCTGTTCGTGCTGCTCGGTGTCCCAGCGGTCGCTTGGGCCGATCCGACGCCGCCCATCAAGCTCAAATACACCGAAGGCGACTTCGCCGGTGCGACGACCATCTGGTCCGAGGACGGTAGGCGCGTTATGGGGTTCATCGAGTACCGCCAGCACCTGCGGGGCGACCGCTTGCACATCGAACGCGTCGCACACTTTCGCGACGGCTCGAGCGATGCGGACGACGCCGACGTGAAGGTGGGGGCTCGTTTGGAGTCGATCTCCGGACGCTCGATCATCCGCGACACGCGCGGCCAGCCAATCGTCGATCTAA
>DATGZK010000100.1:0-124514 GCA_035489755.1 Myxococcota bacterium | reverse complement strand
GCCTGTTCGAGCACCTAAAGGCCCATCCCGCCCAAGCCGAGTCGATGCGTCGCGCCGGCCGCAACACCGCCAAACACTACGCCTGGCCGGAAATCATCCAGCGCCTCTTCCTCCCTCGGCTCGATCTCCTGCGCTACTGCGAGGCGTGACCTCCCGCACTATCCCGCCGCGCCGTGTTGCGGGGGGCGAGGAGATTCATCGTTCACGACGAACGCCGACGGATGCCGACGCGCTAGAGTTGGCTCGATCCGCGACGACGTCGCGAGGCGAACATGATCCTCTACGACGCAACTCTCCTGAGCGTGATCGCTCTCACCGCATGGATTGCGGCCGATATCGCGATTGATCGCACACGACGGAGAAGACTGTGGTGCGTCGTTGTGCTCGCGATGGCGGCGCTTTCTTGGTCGTCCGGGGAACTCCTGGTACGACTCGCGGCGACTCCCACCGGCGTGCTGGTGGCCCGCCGCATCTTGTTCGCCGGCGTGTGTACCGTGCCCGCAGCGTGGGTCTGGTCAGCGCTGACTGCGGCGTATCCCAATGCCGTTTCATGGCCGAGGCGAGTCTTCTTTCTCCTCTTGCTTCCCAGCATGGTCCCCTACGCATGCCTTTACCTGGCGCCCGGGGGCGAGTTCATCGACTGGTACGCCATCCCCCCGCGCCATGGGCCGCTCTTTCTCGCGAACGCCGTTTATTCCTGGACGCTCATCGCGCTCGGCGCGGTTCCCTTTGTCCGTGCGACGCACCGAAGCTTGGGAAACCAGCGTCGGCGGCTGGCACTCGTTCTTGCGGCCACGTTCCTCCCGGCAATCGCAAACGCCATGTACGTCCTGCTGCGGCTGACACCGTGGGACCCGACACCCCTCACCCTGGGCCTCTCCGCCCTGCTCTTCCGCTTCATGATCGCGGATCTGACTTGGGGCCCCTACCACCCTGAGGCAGCGCGCGCCGAGGTTGTCGCTCAAACCCGTGTCGGCGTTCTGGTCGCCGATCTCACCGGGAAGGTCGTCGACTGGAACGCGGCGGCCTTGCGGATTCTCGGCACCCCCCGGGTGGAAGGACAAGCCCTGCGCGCCCTCCTCGCGCAGGCGAGCGCGCGTCGAGGCCGAGAGATCGAAGTCCATGAGTTCCCCCTCGAACGTCGGGGACAACTCTTCGCAAGCGGCGTCGTGGTCACCGACCGGTCTGAGATCCGACGGGCCGAGCTGCGACTCGAGATGAAGACGCGCGTGGAAGCGCTCGGGTATCTCGCGACGGCTGTCGCCCACGAGATCAACAACCCCTTGAGTTACGTCTCCGCGAACCTTGCCCTGCTCGATCGGCTCCTTTCTCCGCTCGCCAAGATGGTGGCAAGGGGCGCCCTCCCGGAACGGCTACGAGCCCTCGTCGCCGACGGCGACCAGTTGATCGCAGATGCCCGCGAAGGCACCGAACGCATCCAGCGGATTGTTGAGAAGCTTGTGAGTTTGGCGCAGGCAGAGGGGTCCTATGACGAACCGCGCCTGCTCGACATCCATTCTGCCGTAGAAAAAGCGGTCGCGTTGGGAGGTTTCGGCAAGGGACCGACGGCACTCGTCGTAGGCACTCCGAATCCGCTCCCTCGCATCCTCGCCTCTGAAAATGACGTGATTCACATCGTTCTTCACCTCATCCTCAACGCAAGACAGATGGGCGGAGAGGATGTTCCGATCGAAATCGAGCTCCGTCCTTCGGAGGGAGGCGTCGCAGTGCAGGTTGCGGACCAAGGCCCGGGCATCTCCGAACGCGACCTTCCGCACGTGTTCGAGCCGTTGTTTACAACGCGGCGACCGAGTTCCAATCTCGGTCTCGGGCTGAGCTTGTGCTGGGAGCTCGCGCGACGAAATGGCGGTCGCCTCGATGCAGAGAATCGCTCGGAAGGCGGAGCGAGGTTTACGCTCTGGCTGCCGGGTGCGGCGCAGAGCTAACGGCGGCGATCCACAGCGAAGGGTTGGTGAATTCGGCCCTTTTTCTGGTGGGACAAGGATCCACCCCTCGAGCTCTTCGTTTTTCCGGGCGCGGGCCAGAACCCCGCTCGGCGCTCACCAATAGTCCGCCATCAGCTCCTTCGCCCAGCTCGGCTCTCGCAGCGGGCCGCGCGGCGCGAAGCCAGACATGTACGGCTTGATATCCAGCACGGGTGATCCTTCGATCGCGTCCAGGCCCTCTACGCGGATGCAAAGGCCCTCCACCGCCAACAGTCGGCATCTGGTGACACCGAGGCGATTGGGGCGGTTCTTCCCCCGCTGCGCAAATATGCCGACGAGCGGCCAGTCCGGTCGGCCGCGGGGCCTGCGCGCGCCGATCTCCTCCCTTTCCGCTGCGGGACCGTGGAAGTAGTAGACAACTTCGATGTGCGAAAATGCGTCGAGACCTAGGACCGCTTCGGGCCCGAACCGGGCCGGATCGAGCGCGATCGTCGCTGCGACCTCGTCCCAGCCATCGTCGATCGCTTCCACACGGCTGCTCCGCACAACGCCGATCGGGCGAAGCGTTACGAGATCCATGCTTGTCTCCCCGAGTGTTCTGCGGCGGAGGGGTTGGTGATGCGGTTCCTAGGTCAAGCGAGAAGCCCCTTCGCTCCCTGCGAAAAGCGTACAAGAGTCTGCAGCCCGGATGGCGGGCGAGTTCCCGGTTCAGCGGCGCTCCTGTCGTCCCTTTTCGTGCACGCCGCCGCCGGGGTGCGGCTCGAATCCGAAGGAATCGCCGGAGCGGGGTTCCAGCGGGGAGGCTGGCGCCGATTTCTGCAGGCCCTGGCGGGCCGCACCCCCCCTAGCCGAGGGGGGCGTCTGCGCTCCCGTAACCAATCTCTCCTCTCCCGCGTATTGATCACAGAGACCAGAGGCAACGCATAAGGGTAGCCGGCGCCTCGAGCCCGCTGAGCGAATCCTTCCCACCGGAATCCAAACGCTGAAGGTGGGCTCGGGCGCCGGTTTCACTGCTCCGCCGCGGCCTCACCGCTTTGCCTCACAGGCGACACGCCAGCGCCAGGCTGGCGCGTCTGGGATTTGTGCGAGCGCCGGCGCCGCGGGTTCCAGCGATCTCCCCTACAGATCGCGGCCCGGCGCCGGCCTCGCACAGTCCGCCCCGCGGAGGGGAGACGGGCCGTTTCCGCGGGCCCTCGATGCGCAAAGGCGAGGGTGCTCACGTCGAAGAGCGGCCTCATCGACGGGTGTAGGCGTCGTGGACTGCCGGCCGGTCGCGAAGAGTGTTGATCCGTCACGGGGCCGCTCAGGAGAGTCGCGCACGATCCGCGTGGCCGAGGGCCGTGAGGAATAGAACGCTCTTGCCTGCGGCGTGAGGGGAGAAGAAGTCGGTAACCTCGTCGTCGAGAAAGGTAAGACCCGTGGCACCGAAACCCTGGGCGTAGGCGGCGAGATAAAGGCGGCCCCCGGTGACACCTCCCTCAAGCTGCGCTGCGCGGTAGCCGCGGTTCCCAAAGCGCTCGAGGAGCGGAGTGAGCGCGGCGAGACTGTAGACATTCACCGCCGCCTCGGCGGGAAGCTCCTGGAAGAGGCCCAGGCGACCGGCTGTTTCGCGAAAGGAACCCTCGCGCAGCGGCTCGAGTGCTCGCTCGCGCCGGCGGTAGGCGTAGGCGCCGGGCGGAAGCCCGTCGACGGCGTGGACGATGAGGTAGAGGTCGAGGAGGGACGCCCCCGGTGCGAGGAAGTCCGCGGCAAGGCCGCGTGTCGCTCGGTCGAGCGCGGTCGAAAGCTCGTCGAAGCGGAGCGATCGGGTCGGATCGAAGGCGCGTGTCGATCCTCGCCTTTGGATGACACGGTCGAGTGACGCGGAGCGCTGCTCCGCGCTCGACGCTGGCCGAAGCGGCAGGGTCTTCGTTCGAACGGGCGGCTCCGGTTGCGTGGGCATCGCGTGGGCCCGCCAGGAGCGCGCCTCCTCACTGCTCTCAAGCTTCGAAGCTTCGTGCGCCACCCGGATCGCCGGGTAGGCCACCTCCTCCCGAGAGAGCGGCTCGGTCTCGAGCCTTAGCATCGGCACGGGCAGCGCCGATGGCGGCGGCTTCGCGCAGCGGCCGAGCGGCACGAGCGTAAGCGCGCCCTCGCGCCGCGGGTCGAGAGCGAGGACCCCCTCCACGACGGCGTCGGCGAAGCCCATCACGATGCGCGGCTCGAGCGCCTCGGCCTCGGCCGCGGCGAGGAGGTTCGCGTGGAGCGTCCCTCCGTCCCAGTAGCAGTGGCGGTAGCTGCGCGCCTGGTACTTCCAGGCGTTGCGCCAGTAGGTAGAAGCGCTCGCCAGGATCACAGGGGCGCGGGCCAGATCCGGGTTCTCTCCACTTGCCTCTAGGAGGACACCGCGGAAGTCCCCCGAGCGCAGACGATGCAGCGCGAAGTCGTGCGGGCCGAAGTGGTACACCCCGGCTGCCAGGCCCTGGAGATCGCATGTGATGAGATAGAGATCGACATGGTAGAGCGCGCCCGTGTTGGCGTAGGCGCGGAAAAGGATCTCGCCGCCTGGGTAGCGCTTGCGCTTGGTGATTCCCGCCGAGAGCAAGAGGACGCGGGCGAGTACGGAAATGTCAGGAATGCGCTCGCCGGAGTGAGGCGATCCAGTCGCGGCGATCGCGTCGAGGGCGGGCGTCTCGCGCTCGGGAAGGTCCCATGCGAGTGGGATTACCTCGAGGCCGCGGTAGATCTTGAATGGAAGCGGCTGGTTCGAAAAGTCGAGAACGTGACGGTTCCCTCGCAGGCTGCGCTCGCTGTGCTTGGTCGCCTCGTGATACTCGAGCGCCGCTCGGATCTCCTGGTTTCTCATTGAGTAAACCCAGCAGGCGACGATTGCCTCCTAGGTAGGCTAGCCCTCCCAAGGCTCATGGCGCAGGATCGGCTTTGCCAGCGAGCTGGCCAAGGTGTTGAGGCGGCTCCACGGGTCGCAGATCCGTTACCCTCAGAGCTGGACCATGCGCCGTCCTGTGATCTTCGTTGCGCTCCTGCTGGCTGCGGGCTGCCTCTCCGCCGCGCCTTCCCGCAACATTCTGGTCGGCATCGTTACGGACTGCCTCAATCCGGGCGAGCTCTGGTACTGCTCTCGCTGCGCCTCACCCCAAGCCGGCTACTGCGGCGGTGCGAGCTCCTGCGAGCGCACTACAGAGGTATGGGCCCAAAGCCAGGAGTACGTCGCCATCCGCGATATCAAGATGTGCGGCTGTCCTGAAGGGTTCGTCCACGGTCTCGCCCTGCCACGCCTCGAGGTGACCGGCGTGGAGGACCCACGGCGCCCCAACGGCGTCTGGCCCTTCGCGTGGGAAGCGGCGCGACGCCGAATCTCTGACGAGTCCGAGATCGCGCTCGCGGTCAATCCACCCGGCGACCGCACACAGGACCAGCTTCACGTCCACTTGGTGCGGCTCACAGGAGATGCCCGCAGGCGGGTGAGCGCCCTTGAGCCCGTGCGTATCGAGCGTCTTCAGGACACGTGGATGGCGGTGTCGGCAAATGCATGGCGACGCCGGATCGCCTCCTACGGCGTGATCGTGATCCGCTCCGCGGATGGCGGTTGGCTCGTCGCCGCGGATCGCACGAGCCCTGAGGCGGACTTCACAATCGCGCGTTGCGGATTGTGAGGCCGTCCTCGGACTCGAGATCTTCTCGCTCCTCCTGAGGCTCGCCGGCGCACTCGGCCGGAGCGGCTTCGCCTTCCCCGCGGCGACGCCGAAGCTTAGTTCCGGAGAGTGAGGGTGGCGGCGCGCAGCTCCTCGAAGAGCTCCTCGCTTGCCTGCACGAACGCAGCGAGGTCAGGGACCAAATCCGGCTCGGTCACGCCGACTCCACGGACTCGCGCACAGCCACTCCGGCACCCGCCGCGTACGCGGCGCATGCTCACGCCTGCTCCCAGGTGTCGTAGAAGTTGAACCACTGGTAGGGATGCTCCAGGCAGGCCTGCTCGAGGCCCTGCACCCAGGCCCGGGCAAGCTCAACCGCCGCCTTGTCGCGGTCGTGACGCGGGATCTTCGCAACGCTGCCGACCGGGCGCACCACCGCCTCGTAGTGGGCGTCGCCCTTGCGCAGACAGAGCGAGAGAAAGGCCGGGACGCCGAGCAGGCAGGCCAAGCGGAAGGGCGAGAGCGGGAACGCCATCGGAAGCCCCAGGAAGTCGATGAGGATCGGCGTGTCACCTCCGCCCGCGGGCAGGCGGTCGGCCATGATCCCCACCATCTCGCCGCGGTCGAGGCAGGCCTTGATCTCGAAGGCCGTGCTCATCGAGCCAGGGCTCAGCACACGCATCTGGCTGGTCGGGTCGAGCGACTTGAAGAAGCGATTGATGCGCTCTGCGTGCGCGGTGAACATCACCACGTTGAGCGCGATGCCGTGGCCGCCCGCGAGCTGGCGAGGCATGTCGAAGCTGCCGAGGTGGGCGCCGATCAAGATCCCACCACGCCGCTCGCGCTTGAGGGCGAAGAGGTGCTCGGACCCCTGGTGGTCCATGCGCAGCTCCGAGAGGCCGTGCCCCCAGAGCACCATGCGGTCGAAGATCTGGAGCGCGAACTCGTGGTAGTGCCAGTAGGGGGCGAAAAAGCCCGGTCGCCCTCGCAGCTGCGGCCGCCCTTCGGGATGAGCCCAGACCCGTTCGAGATAGCGGCGCGACGGACCTCGCGAGGCGCGATCGCGCACGAAGAAGTAGGCCGCGATCGGATGGAGAATGGCACGCGAGAGGCGGCGGCCAAGCAGATTGTAAAGGCGCGCCATCAACCGGAGCGCGCCGATCGAGCCCCGCTCCGCGAACTCCTCCCAGCGACCCCCCGCCTTGTTTGCACGGGGTCGGCTCCGGCGGGGCGTCGGCGCTGTCATCTCAGTCCTTGCCCTCGGGGGCGTCCTCGATAGTCACGCCGTAGCGCTCGAGCACCATGACGCCCTCGAGCACGTCGATCGAGTCGAGCCCGAGGCCCTCGCCGAACAGTTCCGCGTCGGTCTCGATCTGTTGCGGATCGACGTCCCCGAGCGCGAGCGCCTCGACGATCAGCTTCTTGATCTCCGACTTGAGCGCCTCGGCTCCCTCCACGCTCCTACCTTTTCTCGAGGTGTTCTTCCAGTACCGCAGTCAGTCGCCGCGCCGCAAGCGCTCGTGACTCGCCCCTGACCGAGAGGGAGGGGCGGATCGGCTCCCGATCTCGATCCGCAACACGGGATTCTCGAGCGGGCAATCCATACAGCGCTCACCCCGCATGAGCGCGCGCGGCGCCACTGTGGACGGGCAGGAGGTCGCAGGGGAGCTCGAAGGGTGGGCAACAGAGTAAGATGACCAGGGAACGGTCTCCCCCGGAAGGCCAGCTCATGAAGCTTCGCGAGGCGCCGCTCCTTTCACTCGGCCGATCGGGTTGGGTGACGTTACCGGCCGCCGCGGGGCACGACTTTACCCTCCTCGGCCTCTGCTTCCGTGACGGCGCCGAGGTAGCGCTCGCCGACGACGTGAGCGATGCGCGCCCGCAGGCGATCGGGGCTCTCTTCGCCCGGCTGCGTGGCCATCGACTCGAGGGCGACCTGCGGCGCTTCGGCTGGCCGTGAGTCGGTACGGCCCTCGCGCCGACGCGGCAGTGAGCGACCCGTTCGCGCGCGTCGCGATCGAGGCCGATACGGGCCGCGGCGTCGTGCGCCGCGAGCATGCGATCGCGCTCGCCGCCGGGCACTTCCCGGGCGATCCCTTCCTGCCGGGCGCCTATTTGGTCGAGCTGATGGCCGCGCTTGCCGAGCGCGTCGCCGCGCCAGCGCACTTGCGTGCGATCGTGCGGTGCGCGTTCGCACGTCGTGTCCGGCCCGACACCGAGATCGTCGTGACAGCGCGCGCGGCGGGCGTCCTCGTCGAAGCCCAGCTCGAGGCAGGCGGCGAGCCTGCCGCGCGCGCTACCCTCCGCCTCGGGTGAGCACCCCGGCCAACCTGCGCGCCGAGCAGCTCATGCGGCACCAGCCGCCGGCGCTCCTTCTCGGCACGGTCGTCGAGTCGACCGCGACCGGCCTCGCTTGCGATGGCATCGACGACGGCCCGTGGCGATGGGCCCGACTGCTCGAGGGCGCAGCGCAGGCCGCAGGTCTGTTCTCGGGTCTGCAGCCTGGCGGCCCCGGCGTGGCGGCGGTGATCGCCGAGTACCGCGACGTCACCATCCACGCCCGGCGGCACGACGGCCGGGTACGTTTCCACGCCGCGCTCGATCGGCGCATTCTCGGCTTCTGGCGCTGCCGCGTGGACGCGCACAGCGCTGACGGCCGGCTCCTGCTCTCGGGTCTGGTCGCCGTCGCGCCCGGGGCACGACCGTGAACGCGCTCGACGTCGACGTCACGCCGCCCGACGAGCGTTGCTACCCCCCGCTCGCCGCGGTCGGACTGTCGCCGGATCCCTTCGACCCGATCCAGGATCGCGCGTGCAAGCTGGTCGACCTTTACACGCTCCACGTCGCGATCGACCTGCTGCGCGAGCTGGCCGACCCCGACCTGCTGGCACGTGGCGCGAGCGCCGACGACCTGCTTGCGAGGGGCGGATACGTGGCAGCGTTCCGCCCCGCCCTCGGCTGGCTCCTCGGGCGGGCTGCCGAGGCTGGTCTCGACGTGCGCACGCCGCTCCCCCGAACAAACCGCGCGGCGGTGCGGGCCGCGTGCCTCGCGATCGCCCCGTCGTTCGTGCCCGCGTTCACGCTTATGGACGAGGCGGCGTCGCTCTATCCGCGCGTAGCACGCGGCGAGGTCAACGGCGACCGGGCGCTCTTGATGAAGGCATCGCTGTGGGTCACCTACTTCGACAACCGCAACGGCTACTACGCGCTCAACAACCAAGTCGTGGCTGTGGCTGCCGCGGCCCGCGCTGCGGGGGCGGGACCGGCACGCGTCCTCGAGGTAGGCGCCGGGCTCGGCAGTGCCACCGAGGCCCTGCTCCGGGGCCTTCCCGCCGTCGAGCGCTATCACGTGACCGAGCCGATCGCCTTCTTCCGGCGGCGCGCGGAGCGCACGCTGCGCGCCGCACACCCGAGCGTCGCCCTCGAATTCGGCGCCCTTGACGTGAACGGCCGATGGGCCGCGCAGGGCGTGCGACCGGCAGACTACACCCTCGTGGTCGGGGTCAACGTGTTCCACCTCGCGCGTGACTTGGTCGCGACCCTGCGCGAGGCGTTCGAGGCCCTCGAGCCCGGCGGCTGGCTCGTCGCCGGTGAAGCGATCCGTCCCCGCCCCGACGCCTGCGTCGGTGCCGAGCTGCCCTTCCAGATCCTGCAGAGCTACCACGCCGTCGAGACCGACCCGGAGCTGCGCCCGACGCCTGGCTTCCTCACCGCCGAGGGGTGGATCGAGGCCCTCGCCCGCGCGGGCTTCACCGAGATTGCGCTTGTCCCCGACGCCATCCGCTTGCGTGACCTCTGGGAGGGCGCGATGACGGCGGCGGTCTGCGGCCGGCGGCCTCACGCGTGATACACGCCACCTTCACCTTGACGTAGCCTTTCTCATCTCACCCCTGCTCCCAAGTACGATACGCACATCTACGGGTCGAATTTTGAGGAGAACACGATCGCGCGCGCGAACCTCAACGGTACGGGTGTGAACCAGAGCTTCATCGCCGCGGTTTGAGCCGTTCGGCGTCGCGGTCTCGCTCGTGCCAGAGCCCGCTACGGGCCTGCTTGTGTGTGACGGGAAGGGCTCGGCCTTGCGATCACACGACGCAAAAAGGTGTGACTACGCAGCTGCCTCTTCTCGTCGACCCGCCCCAGCTTCGGTCGGGGCATGGTCCTGTGCGCCGGTTGTCACCGGCGCAGTCCGATGCCTTCGCGCACGACGGCCTCTCGCTCGGAAAGCGCGCGCTCTTACACCGACCGCAGTGACGGGCCTTCCAAGGGGGGGCTGGGGAACTCGGGCTCAAATGAGCCCGTTCGGCCGCTATCACTGCGAGCCCGAAGTCCACCAGACCGCACAAGGCCAGCTGCCTTGCCGAAGCGAAAACCTCTTATCCCGCGAGAGGTTATTTCTTCACCCCTCTTCGGCTCGTTGCGACGTTAGATCCGGATGGTTCCGGTCCGGAGCAGCTCTGCCAGCTGCCCGCGCTGCTCGGCGTCGAGAAGTGCGTGCAACTCCTCAAGGGCCTTCGCGACCGCCTCCTCGACGCGGCGGGCGGCCGCCGCCCGCCGTTCACCCGCGGCGCTGACCTGCGTTCTACCGAACTCGCCCGCCTCCAGGGCATCGGCGAGTTCCGCAGCCGCCCGCCGCTGGTCGAGGGAGGCCTGAGCGCGTTCGAGCTTGAGTCTCTCGAGAATCCGCGCGAGGGACGTTGTCTGCTCAGCCGAGAGTTCGAGCCGCCAGGAGAGAAATCGCAGCGGCCTTCGCACGCCCAAGCCAACGCCACCGAAGACGTCGTCCTCATCGAAGCGTCGGCTTGCGAAGCGCTGGGCGCGGGCGAACTCTTCCCCACCCCATTCGGGCCGCCATCGGGACGAGGGCCCGCAACCCGCGTAGGCGAAGGGAGAAGCGCCGGGGTGACGATGCCAATGCCGGGAGAAAAATGAATGCATCCGAGGACTCCTCTCGCGGGGGCTCTTGCGCTCCCCGCGGAGCTTCGGCGCGGGCCCGATGCCACGCGCCGGCCGGCCGAAGACCGGCAATTTCAGGATGCATCGCGAGGCAAAGTTCGGCAAGAGCGGCTCACAGGCTTGGGATTGGAACGCGGAGCTTGGCGCATCGAGAGCCACCGTTCGCTTCGTGACCTGCGACGGCCCGCCCCCGGCACGGGTGCGCCTGCGCATGTTCGCCATCCCCGTACGGCGGCTTGTGAAGGGCACCGCCGGGAGATTAGGATTCGTCTGCGCGCCGCGAAGGAGCGTTGGTGGGTGTAGAGCTCGACGTTCGCTCGCCTGCCTTTCGTGCGAATCCCTACCCGTTCTACGAGCGACTGCGAACAGAGGATCCGGTCTCGCACTACGAGGAGCGCGGGGTTCGTTTGTGGCTGCTCACGCGCTGGGCAGACATCGCGGGGGTGCTGCGGCATCCGCGCGCCTCCGTGGATCGTCCATTCCAGCCTCGACCGACGCCACTGCCTCCGGGCGTCAGGCCCGAGACGCTCCATCCGTTGGCTCGCGCTTTGCGCGCACTTTCGCGGGTGATGTTGTTTCGAGACCCGCCGGACCACACGCGTCTTCGCGGTCTCGTGAACAAGGCCTTCACGCCCCGCGTCGTGGAGCGTCTGCGGCCCCGAATCGAAGCCGTGGTGGACGAACTCCTGGGCCGGCGCGCTGCGGACGGCGGGATGGATCTCATCGCCGATCTCGCGACGCCTCTGCCAATCCTTGTCATCGCCGATCTCCTTGGAATCCCAATCGAAGACTACAAGGAGCTCAAACGCTGGAGCGACGATCTCGCTCTCATGCTCGACGGATCGATCGCCGCGCAGGTTGCGCCGCGCGCCGTGACCAGTGCCAGCGAATTCGTGGACTACTTGCGACAGGCGATTGCACGGCGCCGCGCGGAGCCGGGAGAGGACCTGCTCTCAGAGATGCTCGCGGTGCAGGAGAAGGACGATTCGCTCAGCGAAGACGAAATCCTCGGGACGAGCGTTCTGCTCCTCGGCGCCGGGCACGAGACGACGACCAACCTGATTGGAAACGGCTGCCTTGCCCTGCTGCGCCACCCGAGCGAGCTCGCTCGTCTTCGGAGGGAGCCCGAGGGCTTGGCCAACGCTGTGGAGGAATGCCTGCGCTTCGACTCACCGGTACAAGCCACTTCCCGGGTGCTGCCTGAAGACATGGAGATTGAAGGCCATCGCATTCCCCCCGGCGAGGAAATCGGACTGCTTCTCGGGGCCGCGAACCGGGATCCCGCGGTCTTTCCCGAGCCCGACCGTTTTGACGTGGGTCGCGAGGAGGCGCGCCAGCATCTGTCGTTTGGTCACGGCATTCATTTCTGCCTCGGGGCGAACCTTGCGCGCGCCGAAGGACAGGCGGCTTTTGCCGGTCTGTTGCGCCGTTTCCCCGACCTGACGCTTGCGGACGATACTCTCGAGTGGCGACCCGGCTTCTTGTTCCGTGGCGTCGAGCGACTGGCGCTTCGCTTCTAGCGCTCGGGTCGCGGTGGGAGCACGCGTTTTTCTGCGGGATTAACGGTCTAGGTCGGCGAGGCCGCGGTGGTATTACGCGTGGTCCCGGTTCCTCGGGGAGGCGGGCCCAGCAGCCGACGCTTCGGCCTTGAAGCCACCGAACACGGCAAACCTGTAATGCTGGAAGAAGCACCCGACGTCGCGAAATCCAGCGTCTCGCAGCCAGATGAGTTGGTCCTCGAGTGGGTCGGTCCGATCGAACTCCATACGCTCCTGTGCGGCGGTCAGGTCCGCCGCAGAGACCCCGCGTTGGCGCACCTGTTCGAGCCATGCCGCGGCATAGATCTGCTCAAGGCGCGGGGTCGCACCACGGACCTGATCCGCATTGAGAAAGACGCCACCCGGCCGAAGCGCTTGATGAATCCGGACGAAGAGGTGCTGCTTCGCGGCTGCATCCAGGTGATGAATTGCGAGCGCAGACACGACCGCGTCCCAGGACCCCGAAAACTCTGCCTGCGCCAGATCCAAGGTCGAGAAATGCGCCCGCCCCTCCTCGGCCGCCCGGGAGAGACGTTTGCGAGCCTGCGCGAGCATCGCCCCTGCCACGTCGACGAGTGTGATGTCGGCAGCCGGATGTGCCGCGAAGATCCAGGCGGCAAGGAGACCGGTGCCCGCGCCGAGATCCAGGATTCGCGGTGCGTCGCCACGGGCGAATGGCAGCTGCTCCACCACCGTTTGGTAGAAGTCGTCGAAGCACGGGACGAGCTGTCGGCGCGCGCGGTCGTAGTCACTCGCCGCCGCGTCGAATGCGGCTTGCACCTCGGTGGGGGCAAGGGGGTGATGGGGCGAGCCCCGAGCCATTGCTTCGAAGCGTACCACCCCGAAGAGGTGGCGATGGGAAAAGGTGGCGCGCTGGGGCGATCCGCAGCACAGCGCCGGATTCCAGGCTGCCAAAGACGGGTCCACTCTCCTTTCAGCCGTGGCCTGCCGCCCCAGGACTCTCTGCGTTCATGAGAACACGAGCCACACCGGCCAGCCAGAGGATCCCGCGCGGCTTGCGGCCGCGTCCCAATCGTGTTCGCCGAGTGGCATGTTCGATGCAGTGAGCCCGAACAGCAGCGGCAACGCCGCAAAGCAGGGGAGAAGCCATGAGCCAGAGCAAGAAGACGACAAGCGAGGTCCGCTCCGAGATGAGAAAGCTCGTCCAGTTGGTGCAGAGGGAAATCGATGGCGGCGCGAGCTCGGTCGAGGAGATCCACAAAGCGATCGCGAACCTGCCTCTCGATGTGCTCGAGCGACTGGACCTTTTTGAGGACGCCGTGAAAGGCGCCCGCAAGGTCCAAGAGGCAAGGATCGGCGCGATGTATGACCTCATCCGCAAGGTCAACGAAGAGGTGGCCAAGATCGCCAAAGAGCTCCTCGCGGGCCGACCCGCGCGCCGGCGGGTGCAGCCCCTAAGAGCTCGGAAGGAAGTACACGCGCACGCGCGTTGAGCGGGCTCTTTTCTGGACGCTCCGAAGAGAAGCGCGCGTCGTAGCGGGACCAAGCTCGAGCTCGGGTGTCGTTGCAGAAGCGACTCACGCGGTCGACGCTCCCGGCGCCCAATTGCTACCTTGAGTTCCGCCATCCGGTGGATTCGGCGACGCTTCAATCTAGAGGAGGGGGGAATGGATCAATCTGAGATCAGGCTGCATGGTCACCGCGTGAGCTTTCGCAGCGCGGGCAGTGGGCCACTGCTCGTCCTCGTCCACGGAATCGCGGGGAGCAGCTCGACCTGGGAAGAGGTGGCTTGGAGCCTGCGCCAGCGGTACACGGTCGTGGCTCCCGATCTGCTCGGTCACGGCGACAGCTCGAAGCCGCGCGGTGATTACTCCCTTGGCGGCTACGCGAACATGCTGCGGGACCTGCTCGGTGCGCTCGGGTTCGAACGGGGAACGCTTGTCGGACACTCCCTCGGCGGCGGCATCGCGATGCAGTTCGCCTATCAGTTTCCCGAGCGCTGCGAGCGCCTCGTCCTCGTATCGAGCGGCGGCCTGGGACGGGAGGTCCACCCTCTCCTCCGCTCTGCGATTCTCCCGGGTGCGGGGATGGTGCTGCCGTGGCTCTGCGCGGAGGGGCCACGCAACGTGGTCACCCAGGCGACCCGGTGGCTCGGACGGCTTGGGCTCCGCGCGGGTGCCGACCTCGAGGGGGTGTGGCAGGGATTTACCTCACTCGGCGACGCCGATGCCCGCCGGGCTTTCCTCGCAACCGTACGCAGCATCCTCGACGCAGGCGGCCAGCGGGTCAGTGCGAGCGACAGACTCTATCTCGCCGAGGAGTTGCCGACTCTCATCGTGTGGGGAGAGCGAGACCCTCTCATCCCGGTCCGGCATGCCTATGCGGCACATGAGCAGATTGTGGGAAGCCGGCTCGAGGTGTTCCCCAACGCAGGTCATTTCCCGTACCGAGATGACATGCGGCGCTTTGTGGAGGTTCTCCTCGACTTCTGCGCAACCACTCGACCGGCTGAGCTCAGTGAAGCCCGCCTGCGCGAGCGGCTGCGTGCGGGTGCCGCCTCCAAGGCGCCGTCGGAGGCGAGAGAGCCGAGACGTCGCAGCAGCCTCGAAGGTGACGTAAGCGCGAGCGGCCTCTCGGGCTAGGCCCTGGTCCGCAGCCGAGTGCCCCGAGTTCGCTCGGGGAGTATCGGCACTCGCCATATCTCTTCTCTTTCCGCAGCCGGACCGTGGGCTCGAGCGCGAGCGGAGTCAACCCAGTCCCTGTGCCGGCGGGGACTTGCAGCCTGGAGTTTGAGGTTGCGATGAGATCCCCGACGAGTTCAAAAGACCCAAGGGCTGCGGACCTAGTGCTGTGCAACCGTTTTGGTTTCGGGAATATTCCCGGGAGATCGAAGCTCCCTCGGGCAAAAAACGCCTTCCCATCGGCACGAGCGCAGCGCCTGAGGCACCCGAGAGAGGGCTGCGGTCGCCTGGAATGAGCTTCTGGGGGCAAGGGGCAGGCGTCAACGCAGAGCGAGGTACGCGTGGAGGAAACTCGGGCAAAGCGCCGTCTCGAGCCGCAGAAGGAGGAGAGCGCGCGATGACCACCCTCGCCACGCCCGTCAAGGCGGCGGGGGGGACGCAGAGCGTTCGCCCGCGAGTGGCTGACCGCCCGTGGTACGCCTATGCCGCGCGGCTTCTCCCGGCACGTGCGGAGACGGGCCGATGGGTCGATCTCGGCTGTGGCCAGGGGGAGTTTCTCGAGCTCGCGCAAGGAGTTGGCCAAAAAGGCTTCGGGCTCGACTTTAGCCCTGACAATGCCCTCGCGGTGCGCAGGGATGGGCGCTCCGCAGTGGTTGCGGATCTCAACCGTCCGCTCCCCTTTCGAGACCTCTCCTTGGACGGGGCCTCACTCGTTGAGGTGATCGAGCACATCGTGCGCGCCGAGGATCTTCTGCTCGAGCTCTCTCGCGTGATCCGGCCTGGGGGCTGGCTCGTCCTCACGACGCCAAACGTGGCGCACCTTACCTACCGCTGGCGGGCCCTTACAGGTCACCCACCCAAGCAAGAGGGCTACCACTACCGCTTCTTCACGAAGAAGACCCTGCATCAGAGCCTCGAGCGAGCCGGCTTCCGTTTGGTCGGGCGCGCCTCCTTCGGCAAACAGTCATTGGCGACCAAACTCGGCCGGCTGGCCGGCCGCGGCCGGAGCTACAAGTTCCGCTACCAAGTCCCTGCGGCAATGGAAAGCCTCCTGGCACAGCATTTCGTATGGCGACTCGAACGAACGTAAGCTCCGCAACGCCCGGCCGCGCCGCGGGGGTGCGGGGGAAACGGGCATCGAAGTGCGGGTCCCAGACGATTTACCGAAATCGGTCTCGATCTTCCGCTGACCGCCCAACGCCGCACCCTCGGCCAAGGACCTCACCCCTCTGCTGACTCGACTGATCGTCGCGATTGTGGATCTCTCGCGTCGCCGTGCGATCTCCATCGTCGTGGCCAACCTTGGACTCGCGATGCTCCTCGCAATCTACAGCGCGGGTCATCTCAGCCTCAACGCCGACACCTCGAATATTGTCTCAAGTGACGCGCCCTTTCGAAAACTCGACAAAGAACTCGATCAGGCATTTCCACAGCGCACAGATCGGCTGGTCCTGGTGATCGATGCCCAGACAGCTGAAGAGGCGGACGCCGCCGCCAAGGCACTCTTGCGGCGCCTGAACCAGATGCCTGCTTTGTTTAAATCCGTACAAGATCCCATCGGCAACGAGTTCTTTAAGCGAAACGGCATGCTCTTTCTC
Organism: Myxococcota bacterium; assembly: GCA_035489755.1. Classification (GTDB taxonomy): domain Bacteria; phylum Myxococcota_A; class UBA9160; order UBA9160; family UBA9160; genus UBA9160. The sequence continues at coordinate 108,202 of DATGZK010000100.1, read as the reverse complement.
TCGGCCGAGGAGCTCTCGCAGATCATGGAGCAGCTGATCCGTGCCCAGCCCATGATCGGAGAGCTCGCGCCGGACCCAAGCGTGCGCGGTCTCTTTCATGCCCTGAGCCTCTCCCTCGAGGGCGTTTCGCACGGCGAGACCACCCTTCAGGACCTCGATCGACCGTTCAGCGCGATCTCCGATTCTGTGGAGGCGCTGCTGGCGGGCGCGCCCCGCCCGGTATCCTGGCAAACCTTGCTCACGGACCGCCCGCCGACCGCCGATGACCTGCGACGCATCCTGCTCGTCCAGCCCGTCCTCGACTACGAAGCGCTGAAACCGGGCGCGAGGGCGAGCGCCGCAGTGCGCGACGCCGCGCGCTCCCTGGGGCTCACGCCGGATCACGGTGTGCGTGTCCGGCTCACCGGTGAAGTCGCACTGTCCGACGAGGAGTTTGGCTCCCTCACCGAAGGGGCCGGCGTCATCGGCAGCTTGTCGTTCTCTCTCCTGTGTCTTTTCCTATGGCTCGCGGTTGGGTCCCCCCGGCTCGTCATCGCCATTCTCGGAACGCTCGTGGTCGGGCTCGTTTCAACGGCGGCCTTCGCTGCGGCGACGATTGGGTCCTTGAACCTGATCTCCGTCGCCTTTGCCGTGCTCTTCGTCGGGATCGCGGTCGATTTCGGCATTCAGTTCGCCGTGCGCTACCGCGATTGTCGTCATCGGATTCCTGATTTCGATGAGGCCTTGCGGGCTGCCGCGGGCGCCATGGCCACGCCGCTCCCCCTCGCCGCCGCCACGACCGCAGTGGGATTCTATTCGTTCGTTCCAAGCTCCTATGCCGGCCTGCGGGAGCTCGGACTGATTTCCGGGACAGGCATGCTGATCGCCCTCCTCTTGAACTTCACCCTCTTGCCCGCGCTCATCACGCTGCTGCGCCCAGCCGGGGAGGCGGAGCCCGTCGGGTTTGTCGGCGCGGCTCGAATCGACCGCTTCCTCGTGGAGCGGCGCCGCGGGGTCGCACTTCTCGCCGCTGGGCTCGCGCTCACGGGCCTCGCCGTCTTGCCGCGCCTGCGTTTTGATTTCGACCCGCTGCATCTTAAGAACCCGCGCACCGAGTCAATGGCGACGCTTCTCGAGCTCATCACGAGTCCGAACGCCACGCCCTATACGATCGACATCCTTGTGCCCTCCGCTGCCGCGGCGGTGGAGCTGGTGCCCCGCCTCGAGGCCCTGCCCGAGGTCGACCGGGTTCTCACCCTCAACAGTTTCGTGCCCTCGGACCAACCGGAGAAGCTCGCGACGATCGCCGACGCGGCATTCCTCGTGCTCCCATCGCTCACTCCAGCCACCGCGGCGCCCGCGCCCGGGGACGCCGCCGTGCTCGGGGCTACGGCCGAACTCGCGGGCAAGCTCCGGAATCTGCCCCCTTCGAGCGCAGGAAATGCACCCGCCCTGCGCCTTGCGAATGCACTGGACGGTGTCCTGCACGCGACGCCGCCCCCCCTCGAAGCGCTCCACACGACTTTGGTTGGAGATCTGCCTGCCTTGTTCGCGGATTTGCGCCTTGCCCTCTCCGCTGAGCCTGTCACGCTCGAGACTCTTCCCGAAGACCTGATCCGCGATTGGGTGACATCCGACCAGCGGATGCGGGTTGAAGTTTCTCCCAAGGGAGATGCGCGAAACAACGCGACGCTCGAACGCTTCGTCGAAGCCGTTCGGTCCGTGGCTCCAAACGCTTCGGGATCCCCGGTGACCATCCAGGAATCCGCGCGCATCGTCGTCCACGCATTCATCGGCGCGGGAGTCATCGCCCTCATCGCGATCAGCCTTCTCCTGTTTGCAGTGCTTCGCCGAGTCCTCGATACGCTGCTGGTGCTTGCACCGCTCCTGCTGGCCGGCCTTTTGACGATGGCGACCGGCGTGCTGATTGGGTTGCCGCTGAATTTCGCCAACATCATCGGGCTACCGCTCCTGCTCGGCATCGGCGTCGCGTTCGACATCTATTTCGTCACGAACTGGCGAGCGGGGTTGGATAAGCCGCTGCAATCGAGCACCGCACGTGCAATCCTGTGCAGCGGTCTCACGACCGGGACGGCCTTCGGAGCGCTCGCCGTATCGAGCCACACCGGCACCTCGCAGATGGGCATTCTGCTCATGCTCGCACTCGGCTTTACCCTGCTCTGCACGCTGCTCATCCTGCCATCACTGCTGGCCCTAGCTCCGCGCAAGAGCCTCCCCCCGCACCAGGACTCGGTCTAGCGCGCGCACCGGAAAGGGCGCGTGAACTTTTCGAAGGGGGGCGCGCGGCCGCGCGCGCTTGCTGCGTTCGAAGGCGTCCCGGGGCTACGTGTTTGCGGGTTCCCCTTCGGGCTGGGTCCTCACTCTGGGAAGCGTGAACCAGAACGTACTCCCGCGGCCCGGCGCACTGTCGACACCAATCTCACCCCCGTGGGCACGCACCACGTCGCGCGCGATGGAAAGACCAAGACCGGCGCCGCCGCCGGGTCCGGCCGGTCCGCGATAGAACTTCTCGAAGATCAGCCCTTGCTGATCCTCGGGGATGCCTGGGCCGCTGTCGGCGATCTCGAAGCGGACGCTTGTGGTGTCTTCCGAGGCGCGGAGGGAGACCCGTCCGCCCTCCGGTGTGTAATGCAAGGCATTCTCCAAGAGGTTCTGGAAGACGAGCCGCAGCCGCTGGGGGTCTGCCCGAACCCGCGCTTCGCCGAGAACGGGCTCCACCTCGAGGGTCACGTTCTTTGCCTCGGCATCGGCGTGGTGCGGCTTTGCGGCCTCTTCAAGCAGCACCTCGGCGGCGACGTCCTCGAGATCGAGAGGAATCGATCCCGACTGCAGCCGCGCAAGGTCGAGCAGTTCGTCCACGATTCCCTGCAAGCGCTCGCATTCCTCGCGGCCCGCGTAGAGGAGGTCCTGCTGCTTCGCGGTAAGCGGACCGGCGATGCCGTCGAGGCAGAGATGGATCGCCATTCGAAGAGAAGTGAGCGGCGTTCGAAACTGGTGGGCGACCGTCGATACCACATCGTTGCGAAGCTCCTCGAAACGCCGGAGCCGTGTCACGTCTTGCAGGACGACGGTCGCTGCAACAATTCCCCCACCCTCCTCGTACACAGGCTCCGCCCGCGGCAAGAAAACGCGCTCCCCCTCAGGCCGCTGCACGGAAAAGGATTCGTCGAAGCTCTTGGGGACAAAGGAGCCCTTCCCCTGGAGGACCGGCGCCCGTACCGCATCCAGCGCCTCGCGCAGCCGCGGCTCGAGCAGAAGCAAACTCGGCGCCGCACGGTCCTCAGGCGCAAACAGACCCTCGGCCGCAACGTTGGCGCTGAGGATGCTGCCGTCGGGCGAAAACACGAAGACAGGGTCCGGCAGGCTGTTGAGGGTGGCCTGCGCGGCGAGCTGGGCCTGCAGCATCTCTCCGAGCGAGCTCTTGCGGTACTCGTCAATCCGGTCGGCCATTGCGTTAAACGTGGCGGCGAGCTGAGCGATCTCCGCGCCGCCCCGCGCATGTGCGCGCACCGCAAAGTCGCCCCGTCCGAACTGCTCGACGGCCTGGCCGAGTGCGGTTAAGGGCCGAAGCGTGCGTGTCGCGAGGAACCAGGAGCTTGTGAGCCCGGCAGCCAGGGCACCCACGGTGGCCACCAGCATCAGCTGCCCGAAGCCCTCTGCGTCCTCGCGGTTCTTCTCACTCTTCGAGACCATGGCGTCTTGATTGACTTCTAGGATTCTGTCGGCGTCGCCTTTCACCCGCCGGAACTTGGGCTCGAGCTGGTGCAGATAGCAGTCTCCGACTTCCACCCGAGTCGTCTTGCCCAAACAGTCGTCCAGCGCCTTCTGATACTCCTCCCATCGCGTTCGAAGAGATTTCGCCAGTTCGCCCTCCCCAGGCTCGGTGATGTTCCCTTCTTCCGTACGCAGCGCAGCCTCGAAGAGGCGGCGGTCCTCCTGCGGGTGGGGAAGCCCAAGCTCGGGATGCCCCGACGCCGTAGCACGAGCCGCGTCCTCGAGGCGTTCGAGTGCCTCTTTCATCCTCTGCGCGGCAAGAACGCTTCTGTAATTGTCCGACAAAAGGGCCTGGGAGGTCCGACCCAGCCTCCCGGCCAGGCTGGCAGCCAAGGCTCCGATCAGCACGAGGGCGAGCGCCAGCGGCACCCCGGCCAACATGAGGCGCGCGCGCACTGTCACGCCGCGTGCTCCCGTTCGAGCGCTCCCACGATGTGAAGGTCGAAGTTTTCGGCGTGGCGGACCATGCGTGCCACGAAATCTCCCGAGAACAAGCGTCGCCACCACGGGGTGTGGGTGCGGCCAATCAGAATGTGTCCAACGGCGTGGGAGCGCGCAAAGTCGAGCAGCGTCTCTACCCGATCGCGCCCCTGGAGGCGGACGATCTGTGCACCGAGCTCTCTCGCCTTTTCGATGTTGGCGTGCAGCATGCGCTGTGCGCTGGAGTCGATTCGATGCGGCGCTTCGCTCGGAGTCTCGACATACACGACGTACCAGTCCGTATTGAGGCGTCCGGCAAGCCGGGAACCGCGTCTGAGCAGCGCTCCCGCGCGCGGCGACTGCGAGGAGATGCACACCATCACGCGCTCGCTCGGTGCCCGGGGACTGCCCAGCTCGGCGCCCGGGCCGCGTGCGTGGCCGAGGGCTGCCCGGCCGAGACTCTCAGCCACCTCTCGCAGGGCGAGCTCGCGGAGTGTGGAGAGCTTATCGGCTTGGAAAAAATTCTCGAGCGCGTGCCGCACTTGGTCCTCAGCATAGATCTTTCCCGCGCGCAGCCGCTCGAGCAGATCCTCCACGGCCAGGTCCAGGTTCACGACCTGATCCGCTTGTTGGAGGAAGGTGTCCGGCGCCGTCTCTCGGATCTCCACGTGGGTCGCCTGTTCCACCAGATCTTTGAGACTCTCGAGGTGCTGGATATTGAAGGCGCAGATCACACTGATGCCCGCGTCCAACAAATCGCACGCATCCTGGTAGCGTTTGGCGTTGCGTGATCCCGGGGCGTTGGTGTGAGCGATTTCGTCCACGAGCGCGACCTGGGGATGACGGGCGAGAACGGCATCCAAATCCATCTCTTCGATGCTGAGGCCCCGGTACTTGAAGACGCGGCGGGGCACCACCTCGAGGCCTTCGAGCAGCGCGGCAGTCTCGGGTCGGTCATGCGTTTCGGCAAAGCCCACCACAATGTCGACGCCCCGCTTCGCGAGCGCGTGCGCTTCCTCGAGCATGCGGTAGGTCTTCCCCACGCCTGCAGCGAAGCCGATATAGACCTTGAGCCGCCCGCGGCGCGAGCGTTCGACGAGCTCGAGGAAGTCCGCCGCCCGTCTGCTCTCCACGTGGGATCACTCCCGTTCGCGCGCGAACTGGCGATCGGCGGCAGGGCTCGCCGTGGCCGCTCTCACGCCGGGCTCCCGCGGGAAGCGAGGCGTGGATCCTTTCCGCCAGGCACCCGAAGGGCTCCCGTCCTTCTTTGCCACCGAAGAAACTTGCCAGAGTGTCGCTTGCGGCGAAAGGTGGGAATGGGACGGCCCGCATCGTAATCCACTCCGCGGGTAGTGCACGTCACCCCAAGGCTCCGGGACTTCGCGGCTCCGCGCTCGAGATCCGTAGTTCGAAAATCGCGGCGCCTCTCGGCTCGCCCTGCGATCGGCAAGGGCGGCTCCCTGTTGAGCAACGAGGCTCGAAGCGGTGTGCCGCCCGGGCGGTGCGCCTTTCCTATCGTTCCCAGTGGACACGGAGGCCGAAGATGGAAACGGGGCCGCGGTCTCGGTTGAAGGCAGGGTTTGTCACGTACTGGTAGTCGACGGTCACGAAGACCCACTTGAGCTTGGCTTCGTAATACGTCTCGAGCAAGATTTCAGGCGAATAGTTGAGCTGTCCGTCTCCGACGATGAAACCCAACCCGCCGGCCGCGAGATAGTGACGGTGCGGGTAGGAAAGCATGCTCTCGACCGCGGCCACGCCGAAGGTGTCCTCCGGGCGGCCCCAGACTGTACCCTTGAGACTGAGCCCGAGGGAGACGGTTCGGTCAATTTCCGTAAAGGCCCAGGTCTCGCTGTGGCCGTCGTTCCAGCCAAGGCGGGCGAAGGCGCCAAGGTCGTCGGTCAGCTCTTGCTCTACGCTGAGTCCGGCTCCGTACTTCTCGCGCGGCGTGCGCGTGAGGGTGACGTCGGGCGCGGTCGGATTTTCCCCCAACGCTGCCAGATAGCTTCCGGCATTGGATCGGTTCACGTAACCGAGCAGGCGTGCCACTCCTGGGCGCGATGCCACCGAGTACCTTCCCTCGAGCTCGACCGTGTGACCCCACGCCTCCTTGAGGTTCCAATCGAAGGTGGGGCCGTTCGCGTCCTTGGGCTCCATAAAGCCCCCGTAGCGAACGGAGAAGGGACCCGCCTCGAGTTCAATCACGCCGCCCATGGTGTAGCCCTTGGTGTCGGCCGGATAGTCCCAAGCGCCGTTATCCATCAGGGCCCAGCTCAGAAACTGCGTCCGGGGGTCGTGGCTGTAGCGGTTGTCATCGAAAACGTCCGGCGCTGCCAGCTTGCCGAACGTGAGGATGAGGTGAGTCGTTTGCCGGGTTCCAGCAAAATGGAGCAGATCGGGAGCCACAGCCTCTTCTTCTCCGCCCAGATTGATGGTCTGTCGTAGGAAGAGCCGCGCAAGGCTGATTTCAGGGACAATGTTGTTCGCCCGCGTGGCTTCCCCGTCGGGGAACGCCGCAATCCCCAGCGTCTGGGTAAGACCGGTACCCTGTGTCACTTCGGGTGAGGCGAAGAGCTCACCCCCCGGCCAGAGCTTTCGCCCGACGAAGAGAGTCAGGGTGACGGTCTCTTTGAACTCACCCTGGGCCTGAAGGCTGTTCGCACCCTCATACGGAGATCGAATCGCGAGCCGACCCTGACCCACGAACGTCCCCTGGGCATGAAGGCTCCAATCCGTAGGGGAAAGCGAGAGAGGATTGAAGCCCGGATCCTCGGCGGTTGCGATCCGCGGAAGAAGACCGAGTCCGATGAGCCATCCGAGCCAGAGCCTGCGCGCGGTCATGCGTCTCCGACGAAAGCGGGAAGCGAAATGCGCCCGAGGCGCTCAGCAGCCCCCTGCCGAGCCTCCAATCCGGGCGAGAAATGCGCTCGTTGCCAAGCCCAGGGTCCCCTTCGCGCGCGCAGCCTAGCCAACGAGCCGGGAGAAAGGACCGCCAAGCCCGCTTTCAAATTGCGCGAACGCTGGGCCCCGCACGCTCCCCGAACGGATGCCGGTCGCAGCTGCCCGGGGCTCGGAGCCGTCGCCTACGAGTCTAAAGAAGCTTCGCACGGCTGCATGGGCATCCCCCTGTCCGTTCACCGCAATTGTCCCCTCTTGGAGTCCAGCGCGGGCGCCTTTGAAGGGGGAAGACGGGCCCGTTACAGCCCCTCGCGGTACAGGTTCACGACCTCGAGCAGCGCATCGACGGTTTGGCGAATCTTCGGAGAATCGTCTTCGCAAGGCCCAGCCCCACCGTTTTCTTTCTGAGGTCGCAGATCCTGGCGGCGCACAAAGCAGGCGATCACTCGATAAAGCTGCTGCGGCGTGAGCTTCTTGCGCTTGCGGATCAGCCGCGCGGTGATGAAGTCGATGCTATCGCCCGTAATGCGGTCATAGCGGTTAATGGTCGCTGAGCGTCGCGCCACCGTTCGAAGGACCTCCACCTCGCTACGCCCCGATCGCTGGGCGGCGATCGTGACCAGGTCGCAGTATGCACGCTGGAACTCCCGCGCCATGTGCGCCCGATGGGGTGTCACCGCGCGGTCGCGCCTCGAGGCGTAGCTCGACGCCGCGATTCGCAGGATCTCGGCGCCGCCGAGCGGACACCCCGTGGCCAGCAGACGGGCCGGCAGTTCGCGCAACAGGTCGCGGGCACAGTAGATTGCGTTCCAGGAAAGACCATCCGGGACGCGATGAGGCCCACGAGAGGATCGAGCGCGCTCGAACCAGGTGTGGGCCCGCCGCAGTCTCGCGAGCTCCGGCTCCGCGCAGGCAAGAAGCTGCGACTGGAGGGCCGGATCAAATCCCACCTTGTGAACAAACAGACGCTGCTTCGTCCGCTCAAATTCGTCATCGAAAAGACGAAGCACCGGATCTTGCCGGAACGCGGACAGAGGAGTCCTGCGCCGCTTGATCAGCGCGTCGCGGATCTGCGCGAAGTTCTGGGCGATATGGCGTGCCTTGCGCCGCTGCTCGGGGATCGTCGTAGACATGCGGTCCACATCTTGAAAGCGGTATTCGCGATGGTAGAGGCCAAACTGTCGCACCGAGCCGTAGTCGATGATCCCCCCGTTGGCGAGAATGTTGTCTCCATCCCAATCCAGCCAACAAAAGACATACTCGCTTTCGAACGTCGCCGAGACGCGAGCGAACGTACGCGCCGTCTCCTCTGCAAGATGGTGGTAACGCGCGATCCCCTCGAGTGCGGGCCACTCCCCGTTGCCAACCCGGCGCTCGATGTACACATCGATCGCCGCGCGTAGCGAAGCGAGATCCCCTCGCTTCGAGTGAACAAAGAAGTGCGAAGGTCGCAAGAGGCAGCGAGAGGCACGTACATTGATGGCGAAACCATTCGCGAATGCGATCACCGCAAGGACTCGCTCGGTCGCAATCGCGTTGCGGTGGAAGACCTCGCTCATGATGGCTGTGCCAAGTCCCTCGGCGAGCGCTGCGGTTCCGCAGCCATACGAGGCGTATCGATTGCCGGTCTTGAAGAAGCGATTCTCGGTCGCCGTTGCGGGACACAGCCGCGTCACCCCCGTTCCACAGCTTGATACGTCCCAGGTGACGCCGGGGTTGCGGATACACCCGTTCCAGACGCTCCGGCCGTCGCCCGATGTGCTGCCTCGCCGGTCGGTGTGCTGGAGCTGGAGGTAGCGTGTGGCCATGTAGGTCCCCGGCATGCGATCGCGGAGCGGCACCTTGGTGTCGTGCTCGACGTCCCATTCGTTGATGATGACGAAGCTGAAGGTGTCGAGGATGGTGCGCTTTAGAGCCGGGTTGAACTCGTCGGGGTGGTCCTTCGGGAGGAGACCCATCTCGCGACCAAGCGCGAAATTGAAGTAGGCGACCTCACCGCCGCGGCGACGCCGCACGGGATAGTCCACGTAACCCGCCGGCACCGCACTCTTCCACGGATGGGATCCGTCGAGCTGTCGGAAGCGGCGGTATGGCCCCCTGGCCTGCGCGATCGTATGCCCCATCGCGGACTCCCCGCGGGCAGCATCGGCGCCCGCGTGGCCGCGCTTGAGGGCGCAGCTACGCTCGCTTCTCTGCCCCAGGAGGAAACGGGTGTCGATCAATCGTCAATGGCTCCTCTTCTCTCGCCCCTCCGGTCTCGTGAAGGAATCGAATTTCGTGTGGAGGGAAGTGCCCATCCCGACACCGACGGAGGGTCAGTTCCTCGTGCGCAATCTCTATCTCTCCTTTGATCCGGCGATGCGCGGCTGGATGGAAGACCGCCCGAGCTACATCCCGCCCGTCGCACTCGGCGAGGTGATGCGAGCGGGCTCGGTCGGTCAGGTGGTGGAATCGAAGAGTCCGGCCTTTCAGCCCGGGGACTTCGTGCAGGGAACCTTCGGCTGGCAGGACTATGCCGTCAGCGACGGCAAGCGTCCCTTGCCTGTGACCAAGCTCCCACCGGGCGTCCCCCTCACCTGGCCGCTCGGCGTGCTTGGCATTACCGGCCTTACCGCCTACTTCGGACTCCTCGATCTTGGCAAGCCCGCGGCGGGCGAGACGGTCGTCGTCTCCGGCGCGGCCGGCGCGACTGGCTCCGTCGCCGCGCAGATCGCAAAGTTGAAAGGTTGCCGCGTGATCGGTATTGCAGGGGGCCGGGAAAAGTGCGCCTGGCTGCTGAACGAGGCGGGCCTCGATGCCACCATTGACTACAAAGCGGAGGACGTGGGCGCCCGCCTTCGCGCCCTGTGCCCGCGCAGCGTCGACGTCTACTTCGACAACGTCGGCGGGGAAATCCTCGATGCGGTGTTGGCGCAGATTGCCACGCGGGCTCGCATCGTTCTGTGTGGCGGGATCTCGAGCTACAACGCGTCGGAGCCCCCGCCCGGCCCGCGCAATTACTTGAACCTTGTGATCCAGCGCGCGCGAATGGAGGGCTTCATCGTACTCGACTACGTCGCGCGCTTCGGCGAAGCGATGCGGGAACTTGCGGGCTGGGTCACGAGCGGAAAGATCAAGCACCAAGAGGACGTTCAAGTCGGTCTCGAGAACGCGCCGCGAACGTTCCTGCGCCTTTTCGAAGGCAAGAATCTCGGCAAGCAGCTGCTGAAGATCTCAGACCCGCCTCTTTAGGGCACCTTTGGATAAACGCGATCGCGGAGCCGGCGCATTCCCCGCAGCCAGCGGTCGTAGTCTTGAGCCTTGCGCTGGAAGTACTGCCGCACCTCTGGGTGGGGAAGGATCAGAAACTCCTCGCGCCGGAGCCCCGCCACCACCGCCTCCGCAACTTCCTCGGGCGAGATCATGTCGGGCGTTAGGTGTCCGCCGGCGCCCGCTGCGGCGGCACCCATCAGCATGGGAGTTCGAACGCCCTGGGGACACAAGCACGAGACGCCGATGCCCTTGTCGCCGTAGTGGATCGCGAGCCACTCGTCGAACGCCACCGCGGCGTGTTTGGTGACCGAGTAGGCCTGACTTCCGAGGTCGGTGAGGAGGCCCGCCGCCGAGGCTGTACTCAGCAGGTAGCCCGAGCCGCGCGCCAGCATCTCGGGCAGCACCGCGCGCGCCGCGTACACATGGGCCATCACGTTGATGTCGAAGGAAGTTCGCCAGCTGTCCTCCGATGCGAAGGGGCCGCCGGCCTCCCCGAAGCCTCCGCCGAGCGCCACGCCGGCATTCGAGCAAAAAAGGTCGATCGCACCGAACCTTTGGAGGGCTTCGCCGACGAGCGCTCGGACCTCACGCTCAGCCGCGACGTCGGTCGTCACGGCCAGCCCCCCGATTTTGCGGGCGATCTCGGCAGCACCGGCCGCGTCGCGATCTGCCACTACAACGCCCCGCGCCCCTTCCGCAGCGAAGCGGTGGCACAGCGCAGCGCCGATGCCGCTGGCCCCTCCCGTGACGATGACCACGCGATCGCGTACTTCCACGTCCGATCCCCTCTGTGCGCGAGCACGCGCTCTTCACCTTGGATGGATCAGGCGGACCTCGGGCGCAAGGTCACTCGGTGCGGGGCAGACCGCCGCCGTCTCGTCGGGCCCGAGCCGGACCCACTCCCTGCGCGTTACGCGATGGCCTTCGCCTCCCGGAGCCTTCGGATCTCGTCCGCGGAAAAGCCCCAGTCGGTGAGGACCTCCACGGTGTGCTGGCCGGCGTGTGCGGGTGGGCGCGGATTCCCGGAATCGGTCCGGCTAAACCTCGGCGCCGGGCGAGGCTGGAGGGTGCCCGCAACCTCGATGAAAGTTCCCCGCTCGCGGTTGTGGGGATGGAACGGCGCCTCTCCGAGGTCGAGAACCGGCGCGAAGCACACGTCTGTCCCCTCCATCACCGCGCACCATTCGTCGCGGGTCTTGGTGCGGAAAACTCTGCGCAGCCTCTCCTTCAGCTCTGGCCAGCGGGCGCGGTCCATCTGCTTCGGGAGGTCGGCGTTGTCGAGCCCCGTAAGACGCAAGAGTTCTGCGTAGAACTGAGGCTCGATCGAGCCGATCGAGACATATTTTCCATCCGAGGTCTCATAGACCTCGTAGAAGTGGGCACCCGTGTCGAGCAGGTTTGTGCCGCGCTCGTCCGACCAGAAGCCGGCCTTGCGCATTCCCCAGAACATGGCCATCAGGATCGCAGCGCCGTCCACCATGGCGGCGTCGACCACCTGACCCTTGCCCGAGCGCTGTCGCTCCACCAGCGCACACACCACTCCAAAGGCGAGCAGCATGCCGCCTCCGCCAAAGTCACCGACCAGATTGAGGGGTGGAAGCGGCGCCTCCCCGTGCCGCCCAATCGGAGCGAGGGCGCCGGCGAGCGCGATGTAGTTGATGTCGTGGCCTGCCGCTCGCGCGAGCGGACCCTCCTGGCCCCAGCCCGTCATGCGTCCAAAAATGAGGCGCGGGTTTCGCGCCAGGCACACGTCGGGCCCGAGACCGAGGCGCTCCATCACACCCGGGCGGAAGCCCTCGATCAGGGCGTCGGCCTGCGCGGTCAGGCGCAGGACGGTCTCGATGGCCTCGGGGCGCTTTAGGTCGACGGCAATCGATCGGCGCCCGCGGTTCAACACATCAAACGGAGGGACACCAGGATCGATCGTGGGGACGTTCTGCGTACGGTCGACCCGAAGGACCTCGGCGCCCATGTCCGCGAGCATCATGGCTGCGAAGGGTCCGGGCCCGATGCCCGCGATCTCGATCACCCGGACGCCTTGGAGCGGTCCCACCTCATCTTCCTCCCATGTCCACTCGATAGGGATGTCGGATGCAGTCTATCCGGGGCGGGCAGAAGTGGTCAGGGCTAGGGAAGCGCTCCCACCGAACGGGTCCGCCGCGTTATGGTCTGGCCGCGGGAGCTTCGAAAGCCCCGCCACTTTGAAACGGAGGTGCCAGGGATGATGGCTCGACGTGCAGGACTCTTGGGTGTGGCTTTCTTCTTCGCCTTGAACGCGGCGTGCAGCCATTCGCATCCGCAGAGCAGCGACCAGCCGGCCGCCAAGAGCGGGACGCAAGCGGATCCCGCGGACGCCCATAAGGGTAATCCGCCGCCCCCGGGCAGCGCGCTCGCCAAGATTCAGGTGGGCATGAGTGACACCGAAGTCCGAAAGATCCTCGGGGATCCCGACGATGCGAATGGCTACATCACGGGCAAGGCGTTCATTCCCTACTATTTCGGTCCCGACACGAGCCGGACGGACTGGCTGTACAAGGGCAAGGGGCGCGTGGTCTTTTCGCGCAATCGGTACTCCGGCAACCTGAAGGTCGTGCGCGTCGACTACAATCCGAGCGAGGCCGGCGTCGCCAAGTAACCCAGCGGATCGCGAGCGGCGTCCCCGGGTGTCGGCTGCCAGGCGAAGCGGCCTCGGCGACACGGTCTTGCAATCCGGTTTGACTGCCGTCCGCGAGCGCGGGTGGTCTTAGGGGAGATTGTGTACGAGCTCGGGGCGCCACGGCAACCTCTCCTGACGCTCCCGCCCCGCGGGCTGGTAGGAGAGCAGGAGTGCGCGCCGCTGACGCTCCGAGGTGTTGGGGGAGGAGCGGTGCAAGAGGAGCGCAGGGAAGAAGAGGACTGAGCCGGCCGGGGCCTCCACCTGAACGCTCTTTGTCTCGTCGATCTGGGCGGGGTCGGCGAGAAACTGCGAGGGTTCCCTGCGATCGCGGGGCGCGGGTCCGGTCCGGTGGGAGCCCGGCAGAACGCGCAGCGCACCATTGTCCGCCACGGCATCGTCGAGAAAGATCATCGCATTCACGATCTCGTGGGCGTGCTCCGGGGTGCGGACGTACCAGTAGGGGTAGTCCTGGTGCCAGGGGTATTCCGAGCCTTCTCGCGGACGCTTCAAGTTAAGCTTTGACGTAAAGGGACAGACCCCCGCGACCCCGAGGAAATCCGTCATCGGTTCGGTGAGGCGCGGATCGCCCCAGAGCGCATCCAAACGGGGATCGAGATGCGTGACCGGTTCGAGCAGACGAACCTCCCCGGAGCCGTCGCGCCATTCCCACTGGATGAGGCTTTGCCCCGCGAACTGAAAGCGGTGATCTCCCGCGAGCCGGAACTCCCGGCTCCCCTCACCTGCTTGCGCGCGTTCCACAACGGATGCGACCACCTCTTCGGCCGCGCTCCGAAGCCGGCCAACCTCAGCGGGCGGGAGTACACCGTGCCGCAGCAGGTACCCGTCGCGAGCGTAGGCGCTGCGCTCTGCCTCGCGGAGCCTCACCGACTCGCCCTCGTGGCAAGGAGCAAGACGTGCCGACGGGAGTCGCGATGAGAGCCGTGGCCCCCGCACGGGACCCGTTCGAAGGGGACGTACTGGGAGCGCGGGGTGCCAATAAGGGGCGTGCGATCGTCCTTTGCGGTGGGAATGAGTGTCGCACAGCGCAGCTTGGCGAGACTCGGGAGTAGAGCAAGGAAGGAATCCTTTGCCCCTCCACAGGCGAGACGCAGGTCGAGAATCCGCGCCGCACCCTTCGCGCGAGGAACGCGGGCCAAGAGGAGCCTAGTGTCGCCCAGCTGCGCGTGCACGGGCCACCACTCTACCCCATGGACCGAGAGCTCGAAGAGGCTTGCCGCGCCCCAAATGCATTCTCTATAGGGTGCGCCCGATTCTGCCGATGGAGGGGGGCCGGGCGGCGCGCCGCGTCCGGCTCCGAGGCACGTCATGGGGACCCGGCCGGCTGTCCTTTTGATCGACGACGGTGAACTCGACGACGTCGCCGCCCTTCTCGTAGAGCTCGGTCCCACTGTGGTCCGCACCCTGCCCGAGGATCTCGTCCCCGGACGAGGCGTCCTTGACGGGAGTTTGCGGCTTGTCATCGCGACCGGGCGGCGCGCGCTCGGGCTGCCGGAGCTCCCCGGCGCGCCCACCGATCCCGAGCCCATTCGGGTGGCCGTCGTGGGCGCAAGCTCACGCACGCTGCGGGGAGCGCTCCAACGGGTGGGCTTCCACTACTTGGTCCATCGGCCGGTCCACCCGGACGCGCTGCGGCTCCTGCTCTCCCGGCTCTTGTACCGCGGCCCTGAGAAAAGGCGCGCGGAGCGCGTTGCAGTGGGAGCGCCGATTTCGTTTCGCGCTGGACTTCGCCGGCGTTCAGGCACCCTGGTCGAGCTCTCCGCCACCGGGTGTAGACTCCTCGCCAGCGTGACCCCGGCCCGGGGTGCGCAGATCACCGTCTCCTTTCCAGACCCCGACGGTGGGCGCACGATCGCTGTCCGTGGGTGCGTGCTGCGGGTCGCGATCTTGGACCGCACCCGCGAGATCGCGGTCTCCTTTGGGCCTCAGACCGACGCTGCGCGCTCTCGGATCGAGCGAATGGTGGCGCTTCACACGGCTGGACCCGCGGCTTGGGCCGGGAGCTCCTTGCCTGACCCGGACGAGCCTTCCGGCCGGCGAGACCAACGTCGCAATCGCCGTGGCGTCTATCGCAAGCGCGTGATCGCGCTCTTCGAAGGCGGCGCACGGGTGCTGCTGGGTCGAGACCTCTCGGTGGGCGGTATGCGCGTCGAGTCCGGCGGCGATCTCGAGGGCGGTCAGGTCGTATCGCTCGCTTTGTACGGCAGTCCGCTCGCGAATCCCCTGGTGGTGCGTGCGCGGGTCGTGCGTCGCGGCCTTTCGCGAGAGAGCGTGCTTCGATTCATCGACCTCGACGACGCCATGCGCGATCTCTTGGCGAAGCTCGTCGCCGAACAGCCGGAAATCGAGTCTCTCGGTCCGGAGCGCGGAGCCTCTAAGCGCACCGTCGTCACCACACTCTTCGGTGAGGGCCACGCCCAGGACGTCGCGAAGACCTGAGTGCGCACCTTGCTCATCCGCGCTTGTTCTCGCGCCCCGTTTGAAGTCGAACCGCTGCCACGAAGGCGAGGGGCCCGAATGCTGCGGCGCCGAGCGCGGAAAGCACCGCAGAGGGTTCGTACTCTCCACTCCGAAGCGAGAGCCCAACCGAGAGAACAAAGAAGGTGAGCGGAAGGGCCGCCAGCAGTGTAAGGCCGGCAAGACCCAACGGCACCCGGAAGGGGCCGCGGAGGCTGGGCTCCCTCCGCCGAAGCTCGAGCAGCGCGCCGAACTCGAGGAAGAGCGCAAGTGCGTAGAGAAGCACATCGGCGACGACAAGACTCTGGAATGAAATGAGCGCACCCGCCGAGTAACACACGGCCGAAGCCAGTACCGCGTTGCGCGGGGTGCCGCGCAGGTCGAGCTGGGCGAGCACTCGAGGCAGAAAGCCATCGGTCGCCATGGCGAGCGGGATCCGCGAGTACGACAGCAGGAGGGAGTTGAAAAGGGCGAGCGCACTCGCGAGACCAGCGAGCGCGAGCCACACGCTCAATGCCTGGCCTAGACGCCCACCTCCGACGGCGGCACTCGCGAGCTGCGGCCACGCGCCCTCCTTCCACAGGGTCCAATCTGTCGCCCCCAGTGCAGCCAGGAGGGGTACCAAGTAGCCGACCGCGACGAGCGGGAGCGCAAAGGCCAGCGCCCTCGGATAGCTGCGTGAAGCGTCCACGACTTCGCCCTGCACCGTCGAGGCGTTGTCCCAGCCGATGTAGTTCCAGAGCGCGACCGAGATCCCGACGCCCAGTCCCTCCAGTCGACCTTCGCCGGGCTTAACGAACGGGAGCCAGGGAACGCGAGACTGATGCCAGAGAGCAACCAGACTCACCGCTCCGAACGCGCCCAGTACCGCCGCGCCGGCGACGATCGATGTTCGCCCGACGCGCCCCGCGCCGCGCAGATTCACGGCGACGGCCGTCCAGATTACGAGGAGCGACACCGCGAAGCGTCTCGCGGGCGACAGATCAGGTGTGAAAAATGCGAGGTACTGGTTGAAGAGCACGGGATAGATCGCCATGTCGACGAGCGAATACATCCACGTGCACCAGCCGCATTGGAAGGCCCAGAAAGGCCCGAACGCGCGCCGGACCCAGCGGTAATAGCCGCCCTCTTCCGGCAGCATGCTCGCGAGCTCACCGATCAGCAGCACCTCGGGTAACGACCACACAAGGGGAACGATCGCAAGCATGGTCAGCGCGAGCCCTGGACCGAGTTCGGCGACGAGGCCTTCCAGCGTGAAGGCGCCGCCCGAGACGTTGAAAAACATCACGAAGACCAACGGCAGCGTGGTGAGAGAGCGGCGCAGTCCCACGTGGCGGCGCAGGGTCAATCGTGCGAGGGAAGCTCGGCGGCCCGTGCGACGGTCAGGCCGACTTCCTGTCCGAATGCGAGCTCGAGGGTGTGGCCGTCGGGATCGGAGAGGAAGGCCCAATAGCCGACCGGGTAGCCCGAGTCGATCGGACCGAGTCGCAGAGCACCCTCGGAACGCGCCTCGCCGCACAGCCTGTCCACCTCATCGCGTGTCGGACAGCCGACACCAAGGTGGGCAAGCGGTGCCAAGGCGCTCTTCACGCTGGCGACCTGGACGAGCACGATGACGAAGGGTCGGGTGCGGTCAGAAAGCCACACCACGGCAGAGCCGGTCGTCGCATCCTTGCGCTGGTGCACCACCTCCATCCGCGCGTATTTGCGGTAGAAAGCGATGCTCGCTTCGAGGTCTCGGGCCGGCAACGCGATGTGAGTCAAGCCGATGTCAGTCACGCAGATTTTCTCCCCGGCTGAGCTTCGGCGAGGTTGGTGCGACTCGCCAGCCATCCCACTTGCTTGCGCCTGGCACCAGCCACCCCGTAGACTCCGCTTTGGACTTGCGCGGGGGGTGCGCCTCATATGCATGGAGAGGAGAAGCGAATGACCCATCGACCGGCTCGGATCCTACTCTCGGCCTTGCTTGTCACGTCCCTCGGTGGTTGTGCGACCACCGGGCGGGTCGACGCGCTGGAAAAGCGCCTCGATGAGGTGTCGCGCAAGGCTGACGACGCTGCCAGCGCAGCCGCGAACGCGCAGAAGACCGCGAACAGCGCGGCGTCTCGTGCCGAGGCAGCGGAGGCACAAGCGAAGGCTGCCGCCCAGCGCGCGGACGACGCCGCTCGGACCTCGGAGGCCATTTTCAAGAAACGAGTTTCGAAGTAGTGACCTAGTGCGCGTCGGGCAGCGTCCCGACGCGCACCGGTGCTCCCCGCGCTTCTCCGATCACGCGCTCCACTGTGGGCAAGTCAACGCTGCTGAGGAGACCTAACTCACCCAGCCGATGCAGTGCGTAGGCCGTGCGGTCGGGCACGCGCCCGTAGATGTCCGGGTGGGCTTCAACATAGATTCCGTTGTTCAGCCGCCCTACCTTCACGGGTTGGTACTCAAGAAGCAGCGGTGTCCCGGTCGGAATGCGCTCATACAACCGCTCCATCTGGTCGTTGTAGAGGCGGATGCAGCCGTGCGTCGCGGTTCGGCCGATCGACCAGTTGTTGTTTGTTCCATGGACCCCGTACGACGTGTTGTCGATGGTCATCCAGCGAGTTCCGAGGGGATTGTCCTCACCCGCCGGAACCATCGCCGGCAGCTCCGGCTTTTCGGCTCGGATCGAGGCTGGTACGTGCCAAGCTGGATCCTTGCGCTTTGGACCCACTTTGAACTTGCCGTACAGGCTGGGATCCTCCTCATCGCCGATGGCGATCGCGAAAAGCTCTGGCGGCGTGCCGCGCGTAAAATCGTAGAGCCGCATCTCCGGCACGTTAATCACGACCCCCTTTGGATCTCCATCGGGAAGGATGTACTGCGTCGGCAGCTCGACGACCTCTCCAGGGTCGGGAATCCAGACGTTGATCCCAGGATTGAGGCGGGCCAGCGCATCAAAGCCGAGCCGGTGCCGGTAGGCGACATCGAGGAGCGTATCATCGGCTTCGATGAGGTCCTTGGAGGGCTGCCCGAGCACAGGGCGCAGCGGCTCGGGACCCGCCGGTTTGGTCCTGTGCCCCCGCGCTGCCGCCGTCGCCGCGAGCGCGAGCAGAAGGGGCACGAGGATGCACAAGGACCGAAGGCTCGCGCTCCGCATGGCCGCGGGATCTTAGCGGGCGCCTCCGCTGGGCCCTGCATTGTGGCTCTCGTTGCCCTGGCGTGCGCCCCGCCACCGCCCCCGCCCGCTCCTCCGCCCCCAGCCCCAGCCGAGGCCGAAGCCGCGCCCAGCCCGGAATCGATCCCCTGCGAGTGGATCGAGCGCATCGAGGTGCGAAAGGCGACACGAACGCTTCGGGTGCTGTGCCAGGGCGGGGGCGAGCGAAGCTGGCCGGTGGCACTCGGCAGGGAACCCGTCGGACCCAAGCGCCAGGCGGGGGACTCCCGGACCCCGGAGGGCGAATACCACCTGCGAAGCCGCGGCCGGGATAGCCGCTTCCATCTTTTCCTCATCATCGACTACCCCTCACGCGAGGACGCAGCCGCAGGACTCCAAGCCGGCCTCATCTCCCCGCGTACCTACGGAGAGATCTTGGAAGCTCACGACCACTTCGTCCTGCCGCCCCAGAACACCGCGCTTGGAGGCATCGTCGGCCTGCATGGGGAGGGCCCCCGCTGGAGCGGCGATTCGGAGCACCTCAACTGGACCAACGGCTGCATCGGGATGACGGATGAGCAGATCGATTTCCTGGCTGCGCGCACGCCGTCGGGAACCCTCGTCACGATCTCGCCGTGACCGCGGTACCCTGCGCGCCCCATGCCCGGCTCCGCTCCTCGCGCCCTGCAGCACGGTCTTGAGGTCGCGCTGCGCAGCGCGCAAATGGTCGGAGCGACGGGTTTTGCCGCATACGTCCTTGCTCGCGAGTGGCTGCGCACCCCCGAGCTTAGCGGGCGCGGGCGTGAGCATCTTTTGCGCGCCTTCGGCCGCGCCCTCGTCGGATTCGCCACCCAGCTCGGTGCGACCTTCATCAAGCTGGGTCAGATCGCTTCCACGCGCGGCGATCTTCTTGCCGAACCCTTGCGCCGCGAGCTCGCGACCCTCCAAGACCGCGTGCCCCCCTTCCCGTTCCGCGAGGTCCGTCACACGATCGAGTCAGAGCTCGGACAGCCGCTCGAGGCGATCTACGAGCGATTCCAACCCTCCCCTGTGGCGGCGGCGTCCGTCGCACAGGTGCACCGGGCAGTGTTGCGGGGGGCTGAGCAATGGGTCGCGGTCAAGGTGCGTCGGCCCGATATTCTCGAGAAGGTTCGGCTCGACCGCTCGATCCTTCTCTTCCTCGGCCGTACCCTCGAGAGGCTCGTACCCTCGCTGCGGCTTCTTTCGCTGGAGGGCGCGCTGTGTTCATTCTGCGATGCCGTGGAGCAGCAGATCCACCTGTCCAATGAGGCCGAGCACAATCGGCGTTTTACGCAAAACTTCGCCGACGAGACCGAGGTACGCTTTCCCCGGCTGTTCCCTGCGGCGTGTTCCGATGCGGTGCTGACGATGGAGTTCATCGAAGGGGTGCACGAATCGGAGCTCGAGGCGGCGGGGATCTTGGTGCACCGCGTCGTCGCTGCAGGCATGCGAGCCGTGTGTCGGATGATCTTTTTGCACGGCTTCGTGCACGCTGACCTGCATCCTGGGAATCTGCGGTTCATGCCGCCGGGATGCATCGTTCTGCTCGATCTCGGGTTCGTTGGCACACTCGACGACGTAGATCGCCTGACGACCGCCCGCTTGCTGTTCGCCTTTGCGGTGGGCGACGGCGCGACGGTGGCGCGGCTGTTCTACGACCACGCACCGAGCCGGGCGACGGCCGACTATTCTGCCTACGAGCGCGAGATCATCGACCTCGTGGAGAGCGTGCGAAAGCGCGGCCTTGGAAATCTTCAGGTGACACTCGAGATCGGGCGAATCTTCGACATTTTGCGGCGTCACCGCATCCAGGCCCGCAGCCATATGACGATGGTGAATCTCGCTCTCATGACCGCGGAGGGCCTCGGCCGGCGGCTGGCGCCCGAGCTATCGCTCACCGACGAGGCCCTGCCCTATCTCGCCGAAGCGCTCGGGGTGTCCCTTCCGCAGAGCGCGGCCTGAGGGAGCGGCTTTGGCCCCTCCCTGTGCAATGCATTCGGGCCCGTTTGCCCGTACATTCTGGACGCCCATCCCGACTTCGTGGATCAAGCGCCGTCGTCGGAAAGGGAGGTTTGGAGCCCACTTGCCCAGCGTGTGACGGGGCTGCATGGGCCGACACCGCCGCTCGGGCGCGCCACGCGGACTCCCTGAATGGGTAGAGCACTACCCACGGCCTGCAGCGCGCGGCACCGCGGACAGGGTGCAGGTGGGGCTCGGAGGCCGCGGGGTCGCGAGAGAAAGTGGGCCTGCCTGCGCATGGATCCCCCAGCGCACGTTTCTTGCAAAACCAAAGGTGAATCCTCTGCAGTGAGGGCGCTCGAATGCGTCTTGTGTGGACCGGTCGCTCCTCGTTCCCCTGCGGTCTTCTTGGGGCCGCTGCACCGTCGCTCGCAGGTGCTGTCCTGTGCGTACTCGCGCTCGACTGTGGCTACGCGAACGTGCACAAAAATACGGACATGACACCGAACGTCATGACGGGTGTCGGGGCCACGATCATCATGCCTGGCCAATCCGCCCCCGCACTTCCGATGCCCGGGGTGACCAACAGCCAGAGTCGTACGGGCCCCGGCTCGAGCTCGGGCTCCACCGGAAGTCAGGGCATGGGTGCGGGCAGCCCTGGCAGCCCGCAAGATCCGACCAATCCGCAGCAGTATCCCTATGCACCGGGCGCACGCGGCGGTAATCCCCCCGGCCCGGGCGGCGTGCCGGAGGGGCCGGCGCCGGGAGGAAATCCGCCGTCCTCGGGCAACTTGGTTTTCATCGGAGGCGCCCAGCAAGACGTGCATACGACGCAGGAGATTCACAACGAGCCCTTGTGGCTCAAGCCCCTGCTCTTCCCGTTTGCACTCGTGGCATATCCCTTTACCAAGACCTACGAGGCGCTCTCCGGCGACAACAACCAGAACGGTCCGGCCGTCCCGAGCCCGAACGCGCAGCCTGCCCGGCCTTTGACGCACGAACAGATGCAGGCCCGGCAAGAGGCCGATGCACTCGGGGACTTGCAGCGACAACTTGAGCAGCGGGGTCAGGCCCCACAGGCGGATCCCGGGAGCCCTTCGCAGCAGGCCTCCGCCAATCCAGGCGGGGGCGCCTCGGCTCCTTCGATCGCCCAAGAGCTCGCCGCATTGGAGGCTCGCCGCGATGGGCGCGCTGCGCCGCAGTCGCAGCTGCCGGCGCAGCCCCCGATCGTTGCCAGCGCCCCTCCGCAAGGCCAGCCCGCAGCTTCGGCCGGTTCCGGTGTCGCGGACTTAGTCGAGGACCGCAACCACGATGGCAAGCCTGACCACTGGGTCTACCGCGAGGGTGGTCGCATCGTGCGCGAAGTCTTCGACGATCACGGCAAGGGCGTCCCCGACCGCATCCTCTACTACGATGCGACCGGTACGCAGGTTGTGCGCAGCGAGGAAGATACCAACGGAGACGGCCGGATCGACACCTGGACGGAATACAAGAACGGTCAAATCGTGAACCGTCGCGCAGACACGGATGGCGATGGCATGGTCGATACCTGGACCTTCTACCATGATGGACAAGTCGTTCGGCTGGAGCAGGACACCGATGGTGACGGCCTCCCCGACCGCATCGAGTTCTATGAGGGAGGCCACCGCGTGCGCGAGGAGCGCGACCGCAATGGGAAGCCGGCGGTGATCACCTATTTCGACAAGAACGACCAACCAACTCAGCGCGACGAGGACACGGATGGCGACGGCGTGCTCGATATGCGGTCGTACTACACCGCCGGCAAGCTGGTGCGCCGGGAAGTGATGAACGAGGCTGCGCTGTCGGCCGCGACGGGATTGAAAGACCCGACCGCCGCTCCAGCCCCCGCGCGAGAACCGGGGACCTAAGCCCGATGCCGACCACGCTGGTTCGGGCCGCGGCGTTCCTCCTGGGATTCTGGCTCGCTTTGTTCCTGCTGCAGCCCCTTGCGGCGCGGGCCGAGTCGCGAGACGACGATCTTCGGGCGCTTGAAGATGGGGTCTATTCCGCGATCAACGCGACCCGTGCGGAGCAGCAGCGGTTGATTCTTGAGCGCCTGCCCGCCCTCGACGCCGTGGCGCGAGAGCACAGCGCCGACATGGCAGCTCGCCACTACCTGTCCCATGACACGCCGGAGGGACTCAATCCCGTCGACCGCATCCAGCGCGGAGGCGTCGACGGGATGACGCTCGCGGGCGAGAATGTCGGTCTTACCAACCGTCCCAACCCGAACCGCGAGATCGTCGAAGGCTGGATTGCCTCCCCGGTTCACCGCGCGAACCTGCTCCATCCCGCCTTTAACGCGACCGGCGTGGGCATCGCACGCGCCGCGGACGGTACGCTCTACTACACACAGGTATTCGTCACCTTCCCAAGACCGTAGAGGTCGCGCTTCGCGAGGCGAGGTGGGGTGAGCTCCCGCGCCTCGCTGCGTTTCGAAGCCGGCGCCGGCGACTAGAACTGCGCGCTGATGTGTCGGTCGTCCCAGTACACGTCCACTGGGCGAGAAAGATCCATCGCCGCGGGCAGGGCGATGTAGCCGAGCACCACCTCGTCGCGTGCCAGCCTTCCGAGATGCCCCTGCAGGATCCCGAGTTGGTGCGGGTCCGTAGCCTCGATCTGCGCCGCGACCGGGCCCTGCGTAATCGTAAAAGTCGCTTGGAATGTCTCGGGCCGCTTGCTGACTACGCTAAAGAGCAGCACCGGATTCGTGCCTGCTGCGCCAGCTGCGCGCCAGCTGTCATGCATGCGGCCCTCGAAGGACGCCGCATGGGCGAAGGTGACCCGGAGTGCCTCGCGTCCGTCCGCGGTCTGCTTCACGAACTCGGCGGGCGCGCTCTGCTGCGAGAGCTCGATGATCTTGAACAGGTCTCGCAGCTCGCCGTCGGTCAGTCCGAGGTCCGTCGGGCCAACGCTGCGGGGCGGCTGGGTGGCTTTCAGGGGACCGGCGCCGTGCTGGGCGATCGCCGGCGCAGGTCCCGCTCCCGCGGCCTCACCCTGGGGCATGCCTCCGTTTTGCAGTTGACGCACCTGCTTCGCGGAGTCGACGAGGTTGTACGGATTGTTGGGATCGGCGCTTTGTTTGTAGATGCTCCACATGTAGGGTCGCGGAAGGTATTCGGGATGGATCGGGGGTAGGTCGCTCGGGTCGACGCGCTTTCCTCCCTTGCAAGGGATCTCGGACGCTTCCTGCACAACGAAAAAGCTGCCATCCGGACACACGCCGGTAATGCCAGCCAGCGCGCTCGTGGTGGAGAGAGTTGAAATTACTGCAACGCACGCCAGCGCTGCCCGACGCGAACCCGAGGGCTCTCGGGTTCGCAGGGGTTGCCCGTCCGGTCTGCTCCGCATGTCCCGCTTCCGTCGTTCTGGACTTGGTCCCCATCTTATTCCCGATTGATGTGCAAGATCAACGCGCGCGCGACTCGCGCGCCCGCGTCCCATGCGCAGTCCGGCGCGATTCGCCCTGCTGGCGCGGGCGTTCCTGGCGCTTTTTGCGCATCGCAGAATCCTGCGTAGCCGTGCTGCGCAGATGCTGCGCGTGGGTGAGCAGCGCCTGGCGTTCTTTCCCGGAGAGCGGCCGCGCTTGACCTGAGGCGAGATCGCCGAGTCTTAGGGGACCAAGACGCACGCGCACGAGCCGCCGGATGGGGTGGCCAAGCGCAGCAAGCGCGCGGCGAATCTGGCGCTTTCGTCCCTCGCGCACTGTGAGATGGAAGGTCGTCTCTCCGTGGTGTCGGTCGAAGCGGACGTGAGAGACGCGCGCCGGCGCGGTGCTCCCGTCTTCGAGCTCGACTCCCTGGGCAAGCCGCTTGAGCGCCTGCTCGGCCATCGCGCCCTTGGCGAAAACGACATACTCACGCTCATTTCCAAGAGAGGGATGCAGCAGCACCTGTGCCGTGGCGCCGTCGTTGGTGAGCAGCACGAGACCTTCGGTGTCGTAGTCAAGGCGACCCACCGGGAAAACCCGCGGGACGCCGGGGGGAAGCAGCTCCATCACCGTGGGACGACCCCGCGGATCGCATCGGGTGGTGAGGACACCGCCAGGCTTGTGCACGAGCCAGTAGCAAGGCCTGTCTGCGTCGAGGGGCACCCCGTCGAGACAGATCCGATCCACGCCGGGATCGGCGGAATCGCCAAGGCGCACAGGCGCGCCATTCACGGTCACCCGGCCGCTCGCGAGAAGGGCTTCGGAGCGCCGACGCGAAGCTACACCCGCGGCCGCGAGAATCTTCTGCAGGCGGACCCGCATACCGGCGACTAGTGCGGCCGGCCGACCGGCTCCTCGGGCTCCTCTTGCAGTGCGGCATCCTCGGCTTCGTCAGGCTCGTCGAGAGGAGAGCCGAGGCGGGAGGAGAAGCCAGGAGCGGGTTCGTCGGCTCCGAGCTCTGCCGGGCGAGTCGACTCATGAAAACTCGCATCCACGTCGCAGCCATCGTCCTCGGGGCCAGGCTCTTCCAGGGCAGCGCCCGCCTCCGGCGCTGCTTCAGTGCTGGCAGCGATCTCCTGGAGATCACGCAGGCTCGGCAGGTCTTCAAGTGCCGAGAGGCCAAAGACTTCAAGAAATCGGCGCGTCGTGGCGTAGAGCATCGGCCGGCCGGGAATCTCGCGGTGGCCTGCGATCCGCACGAGGTCGCGCTCGAGCAAGCTCCGAAGCACCGCCCCCGCATCCACACCGCGCACATGCTCGATCTCCGCGCGGGTGATGGGCTGCTTGTATGCCACGACCGCCAGCGTCTCGAGCGCTGCGCGAGACAGCCGCGCCGCACGCCGCGGGTGAAGCGCGCGGACGTACTCGGCGAGGTCGGCGCACGTGCGCAGTTGCCATCCCCCAGCGACCTCGGAGATCTCGAACCCTCGGCCTTGCTGCGCGTACTCCGCGTTGAGCTCGGTCACGAGTTCGCGCACCGTCGCAGCGTTTGCCCCCGGCACGAGCTCCCCAAGACGCTGCGCGGTCAAGGGTTCCGGCGCTGCCAAAAGAAGGCCTTCCACGATCCTGCGCTGCTCCTGGCGATCCATCATCGTGCGCCACACCTCTTCTCCGCGCTCACATGAGATCCGAGATCCGCGTCGACCAAGCGGCGACATCACCCGCGAGGCGCACACGGATCGGGCCTTGCGGAGCACCGCCTGCGTTTATGCCCTGGTAAATCCGGACCGCCGCGAGGCGGGTGAGCTCGAGCAGCGCGAGAAAGGTGGCGATCACGAGCGCCCGAAAGGCGGGGCCGCCGCTGCCGGCGGGCAAAAGGTCCATAAACTCGACCGATTCGGCGTTTGCGAGCTGATCCATCACCGCGATCATGCGTTCGCGAACCGTCAGGGTCTCTACCACGACCTCATGAACGAGGCCCGAATCGTGAGCGCGCCGCAAAACGTCGCGGAACGCCTCGATCAGCTCGAAGAGGCTGACCTTGATCTCGAGGGTGGCTGGATCGCGATCCTCGGGTCCGGGCTCGACGCCAGGGGGCGCGAAGACGTCGCGTCCGAGGAGCGGCCGTCTGTCGAGCTCGGCAGCGGAGTGTTGAAAGCGCTGGTACTCGAGGAGGCGGGCCACCAGCTCCGCGCGCGGGTCAGGGCCTTCGGATTCCTCGGCGCCACTCTCGGCCGGGACCAGCATTCGCGACTTAATCCACGCGAGCGTCGCCGCCATCACCAGATATTCGGCAGCAACGTCGAGGTGGAGCTCGCGCATGAGTGCGAGATACTCGAGATATTGCTCGGCGACCCGGGCAATCGAGATCTCGGTGACGTCGACCTCATTTTCGCGGATGAGATGGAGCAGGAGGTCGAGGGGGCCCTCGAAGAAGGCCAACTTAACGGCATAACCGATGCCGTTCGCCTGCTCGGAGGCCGACAGAAGAGGCTCGAAGGCGGGCGCCTGCGGGCCGCCGGAAGCTCCGGGATCCACCCCGTTTGCCATCATTCTCTCCGCGGAGGACGCTGCGTGCAGCTCGGGGGGGCCGCCGGCGGAGTATGCGCGAGGGCGCGCAGACGGGCAACCGGCCCTGCGCCCGGCGGCCGCCGGGGGGTACGCACGCCGGCCAAAGCCGGGGGTCGCCCTAAGGGCGCGGGGGTCGAGAGCGCCGACCACGGCTCGCGGCGACGCTGCGCCCTCGGCCGAGCTCTCGAGCCAGGGCGAGGGCGTCCTCGCGAGTCTTCACGGCACCGTCCAGATAAGCGCTGCGAATCCTGGCGAGGGCCCTACCGACCGCGGGGCCCGCGAGACCGAGCGCCAGCAGATCCTCGCCATTCACGGGAGGCCGGCGAGGCCGGTCTTCGAGGGCGTGGCGCAGGATCCGGCGCCGGACCGTCGGCGGTGCCCAAGCAAACAGGGCGAGCATCTCCTCGTCGGAGACCGGAGCCAGAACGGCATCAACCGCGCCGCGGCCGCGGGCGCGCGCGAGCGCGCGCAACGTTGCATCACGGCGCTTCGGGAAGCCTGCAATCCCCTCGGCGAGCTCGCCGCGTACGGCGAAACGGCGGAGCGTGCGCGTGCGCAGCCCTGGATCGAGGGGTGCTAGCCACGTCGCGAGGCCCGCGACCCAGGGACGCGCGCGACGCGGCGGCCACGATGGCGCGGCGATGGCCCGACCGAGGCGGCGCAGCGGCGCCATCGCGCGACGCGGCAGCGAAAGGCCGGGCTCGAGCGCACCCAGCACATGCCACTCCGAGAGCAGGCCCAGCGCCGCGGCAGGATCGACCCCGAGGCGAGCATCCTCAAAGAGCTTGTCGATCTCGCGTTTTAGGCGTTCCCCGGAGACTCGGCCGAAGGCGCCGTCGCGGAGCGCATCGCGCAGCGCGGAGCGCGAGCTGCGCGAAAGCGTGAAACCCAAGCGGGCCGCGAGCCGGGCAGCGCGCAGGGCGCGGGTTGGATCGTCGTGGAAGCTCGCTGCGTGGAACACCCGGAGTGTGCGTGCCTCTAGGTCCCGGAGGCCGTCTTCCAGATCCACGATGGGAGGACGCGCCCGTCGCGCCGACGCAGAAAGGGGGAGCGCAAGTGCGTTCACTGTAAAATCGCGGCGGCGCAGGTCGTCGTCGAGAGTCCCAGGCCCGACGCTGGGTAGTGCACCGGGGTGGGCGTAGCGCTCGCTCCGGACCGTGGCGAGATCGAGCCCCCGGTCTTCCTGCGCCGGGTCGTGCGAAGACTCGAGGCGCAGCGTTCCGAAGCGATCGTGGGAGACCACACGGACCCCCGCAAGCGAAGCCGCCCGCACGAGCTCCGCCGCGCCTTGGCCATCCCGCGGCTCCACGACGAGATCGACGTCCCGCAGGACGCGACCGAGCAGCAGATCCCGGACCGGGCCGCCGACGAGGTGCACCGCGACACCGCGGCGGTCGGCGGCGTCAAGGAGAGGCGCGACGAGCGCGCGCGCGCCCGCGGGCAGCGCGGCCAGGACCTCGTCCCGGGACTGGATCTTCACGACACCGGCAGCCGCGCCCCGCGCGGGTGATGGCGCTCTACCGTCTCGCGGAGGCGGCGGCGACTCACATGGGTGTAGATCTGGGTGGTGGAAAGATCGGCGTGGCCCAGCATCGCCTGGACAGAGCGCAGGTCCGCACCCCCTTCGAGCAGGTCGGTCGCAAAAGCGTGGCGCAGGACGTGGGGGGAAACCCGGCCGCTCGCGATTCCCGCTTGCCGGGCGAGGCTGCGGAGGCGTGTGAAGAAGTTCTGGCGCGTCATGGCGCAGCCGCGGTTCGACAGGAACACGGCGTCCAGCCCGCCCTTCCCTTTCTTCCCCGCCTTGCGCGCGAGCGCGGGGCGGCCGGTCGCAAGGTACGCGTCAAGGGCGGCGAGCGCAGGCTCGCCGAGGGGGACCAGCCTTTCGCGTCGGCCCTTACCGAGTACGCGGAGGAGGCCTCGACGTCGGTCGAGGGCAGCCAGGGGGAGTGCGCAAAGCTCGGACACGCGCAGTCCGGCGCCGTATAGACATTCGAGCATCGCGCGATCTCGAAGCTCGAGCGTGGACCCCCCTCCGGGCGCTGCCAGCAGTGCGGCGGTTTCATCCCGGCGAAGCGTTCGCGGAAGCGTCCTCGCTTGCCGGGGTGCAACGATCCCAACGAGCGCATCGCGCTTCAGCGTACCCAGCGCAGTCAGGTGTCGGAGAAAGCGTCGGACCGCCACAAGGGCGCGTGTACGGCTCCGCGCCGAGAGGCCCAAACGCTCCAGCTCGCGGAGCCATCCCGACACGTGCTCCCGTGTGAGCGCGTCGGGACCTCTTACCCCCGCACTCCATAGCTGGTCGATGAATCGCTGCAAATCGCGACCGTAAGCTTCGAGCGTGCGCGGCGAGAGGCCTCGCTCCACCGCGCAATGCTCGAGAAACCCGAGCTTCGCGGCAGAGAACGCAGATGCTTCGCTAGCCACCCGGGGTCTCCCGCGTCGCCGCCTCGAGCAGCTGTTGGCGCAGACGCTCGAGGCGTTCGGGGTCGGTGATCTTTTTTCGCTCCTCGTCCTTCAGGTAAAACGTGTCCGCCACTTGGTCCATCACGGTGGCCGCTTTGGAGATGTAGATCTCAAGGCCTTCCGCCGCGATCGTACTTGTCAGGTCGTACAAAAGACCAAGGCGGTCATCTGCGGACACGTCCACGATCGTATAGAAGTCCGACTCATCGTTGGTGATCTCAACCGCCGGAGGTCGCGGCATCGGCGCACTGGGCGCAGCCACCCGGCGGCGGCGGCGCAACACTTCTTCCACATGCACTGTGTGGGTGAGAACGGCAGAAAGCATGGTCTCCACGGCTTTCCACGTATCGCGCTGTTCCTCCGGACCCCCGGGCGGGGTGGTCACCCGATAGACCTCGAGCGCCAGCCCTGAGCGGGTCGTATAGACATGCGATCCCAGAATATTGAGACCCTTCGCCGAGAGCACACCCGATACCATGGAATACAGGCCGTGGATGTCTCGTGAGCAAAAGAGCAGCTCTGTGACATCGCCTCCGAGTGTCCGCACCGCGGTGGAGAAGACCTTCTCCTCCGAGTAGCTGAGCAGAAGCAGCGCGTGCCGCGCGATCTGCCGGGCGGAGTGAGCGATGTAGTAGCGACGCGGCATGACCTCGAAGAATGCCTGGATCTTGGCGTCTCCCACACCAAGACCGCGCAGCTCCACTCGAGCGGCGTCCTGCCGGCGCTCGACGCGTGCCTCGATTTGCTCCAGTGCGACCTGCGGGTCATCCGAGCCGGTCTCGAGAAACTCAGACGTCCGCTCGAACAGTTCGCGCAAGAGCTGGCCCTTCCACTCCGTCCAAGCTCCAGGCGAGGAGGCGCGGATATCCGCGAAGGTCAGCAAGAACAGATTCCGTAGGTTTTCGCGATCGCCGCAGGTGCGGGCGAAATCAACGATCAGGCGGGGGTCAGAGAGGTCGCGCCGCTGCGCGAGGTGCGACATCAACAGGTGGTGGCGCACCAAGAACAGAACGCGCTCCGTGCGTTCGGGGGCAAGACCCAGCCGTTCAACGCACGCGCGTGCGCGCACGGCGCCCCGATTGGAGTGATCACCCCCGAAACCCTTGCCGATGTCGTGGAGCAGGCAACCGAGGTAGAGCACGGTGTGATCGGTCGTCGCCCGCATGAGATCCGTGAGCTCGGGCAGGGAGGCCTCATATTTCCGGCGTTCAAGCCTCCGCAGCTCCTGAACCAGAAACAGCGAGTGCACATCAACGGTGTAGGTGTGATAGATCACGTGCTGCCAGCGACAGACGATGTGCTCCCACTCCGGCAGGATGCAGCCGAGAAGCCCCACTTCGTTCATGGATCGGAGGGTCCGCATCACGCGATTTTCCGATTCCAGAATTTGGAGAAACGTCCCGCCAACCGCCGGCATGCGTAGGAACCGTTCGTCGACGAGGTCGAGGTTCTCCCGCACCAGGCGCCGCGCCGTGCGCGAGAGCTCGACGTTCTCGCTCTGCGCCACGGCGAAGGCCGTGAGCAGTCGCAGTGGACGCTCGCGCAGGTGCGCGGCATGGGGAATCTCGAGGTGGCCCGCCGCCACCCGGAAACCGTCGTCCACCTCCCGAGCCACGACTTTTGGCGCGCCCCGCCGCACGCGCGCCATGCACTGCTCGATCACGATCTCAGACGAGGATTGAATCGCCCGCGCGTGTCGGTAGTAGTCCCGCATGAAACGTTCCACCGGAAGCTCTTCCCGATCGGGTCCGCCCTGGCTCTCGAAGGGGTCACCTCCTTCTGCCCTCTCCGTATAACCGAAGGAATTGGCGATCCGCTCCTGGAGATCGAAGCTCATCTGGTCGTTCTTGCGCTTCGAGATCAAATGGAGTTCGTTGCGGACGCGCCACAAGAACTGAAGTGCGGCGCGATACTCCTCCATCTCGCGCTCCGTGAGCAGCCCAAAATGCAGCAAGTCATCGAGACCGCGCGTGCTCGGATGGGCGGCTCGCGTGGCCCAGTAGGCGGTATGAAAATCGCGAAGCCCACCCGCGCCTTCCTTCACGTTCGGCTGAAGCAAGTAGATCGACTCGCCATACTTTGCGTGCCGGGTGCGCAGGGCCTCGAGGCGCTCCGCGAGAAATGCCTCCTTGTCTCCCAGCAGCTGCTCGAGGACCGCGTCCGAGAATTCATGAAACAGCTCGACGTCACCCACGAGGTAGCGGGCATCGAGGATCGCCGTGCGCACCGTCGCGTCTTCGCGGGCCAGCGCGATTGTCTCTTCGGTTGTGCGCGTCGCGCAGCCGAGAGTAAGTCCGGCATCCCATAGCCACATTTGGAGACGCTGCGTAATATTTTCTGTGTAGAGCGTAAGCTTTGCGGGGTAGAGAAACAGCAGATCGATGTCAGAGTGAATGGACATCTCGCGACGCGCGTATCCACCCACCGCAACGACCGCGAGCTTTTCGCCGAAGGGGGCTCCAGCTGCGTAGTAGTCCGCCTCCGCCACTCGGAACAAGCGGCGGAGGAGGCGATCCGTTGCGTCGGAATTGGCTTCGTTCACCGCCTGCCCACCCACGCCTTGACGGTGCACCTGCTCGAGATATTGACGTACCGCTCCAAGGTACGCGCGCACCGCGGCGACGATCACCCCATCCGTCACCGCCGCGTCCCGCCCACCCGGCCGCTCCGCTTCGCCGAGGAACTCATCCACCGTCGGAGCGCCGTTCACCGCGCGCTCCGCGCGATCATCGGATGGGCCCGCTCGCGGTAGAGGGAGAGACCTTCGGCCATGGATTCGGCGAGGCGGGCGATGTATGCGCGGCTATGAAGGCGCTTGGCCTCGTCGCGATGGGTAAGAAAGCCGCTCTCCACAAGAATGGAGGGCATGCTGGAGAGGAAGAGCACATAGAACGGACCCTTCTTCACACCCAGGTCATTCACCGCGTCGTAGCGCTCACGCAAGCCCTGGACCAGTTGGTGATGCACGAGCTCGGCGAGAATCCACGAAGGGCCCGACGCTTCCGATACCCGAAGCTGCGCCACGGTGCGCTGCAGTACGTCGACCTCCTCCTGGGCGATGCCATTCTCGCGCGCGGCAACCTGGACACTGTGCTGTTCATCGCTCTCGTTCAGAGAGTAGGTCTCGATTCCGTGTAGGCTCGGCCGGGGGGCTGCGTTGCAGTGGAGCGATACGAAGACGTCACCTCCGGCTCCCTCCGCGATGGCAGTGCGCTCCTCGAGATCCAGCGTTCGGTCCTCGTCCCGGGTCATCACCACCCGAAAACCGCGCTCGCGCAGTCGCTTTCGGAGCTCAAGCGCAAGACGCAAGGTGACGTCCTTCTCCTCGAGCCCGCCAACGCCGATGGCGCCCGGATCGCGTCCTCCGTGACCCGGATCCAGCACCACCGTTCGGACGGGCCTGAACTCGAACGGCAGAGGCTTTGCCGGCGAGGGGGTTTCCTGCGGCGGACTGGGCTCGCGCAAGTCCCGCGTCGTCTCGGGAGCCGCAGCCGATTCACGGCTCCCTCCTTCCGGCGGGGCCACGCCGGGGCCGAACACATCGATCACAACCCGATCGGGTCCTTGGAGGCTCAGCAGACGATGCCGCTGGTAGCGCTGGAGGTCGATCACGACGCGCGTCGTGGAGGGTGTGTTCTGGCCAAGGCGCACGCCCTCCAGGAGCCCGTCGCCGACACGGATCGGCTCGGTATGCTCGCGTCCGATCCACACTCCGTCCAGATCGAGATAGAGCCTCTCGGGGCGACCCGCTTTGGGGTCGGCCGCGAGGTAGTTGACCCGCGGCACGGCGGGTCGCGAGAGCTCGATCCACACCCGGCTAAAGCCGGGATACGACCAGTGGCGGACCGCTCGCACCTCGCCCATCCCCCTCGCTTGCTCGCTCGGAGGTCGCGGCGCGCCCGTCTCCGAGATGTCGTGGGCCGGGCGGTGCCCCGCGCTGCCAGAGTCGCGTCCTTGCGCCGCGGTGCCGAGAAGCACTCCGCCAAGCAGTACCGCCAAGCCGATAGAGCCGCTGCGTCGCAGATCTCGCCTGCTCACGACGGCTCCTTTCCCCGTACTTTGGCCACGATGCGTGCGAGCAGCGCGAGCGCTTCGAGCGGTGTGGTGCGCTCCAGATCGAGAGCGCACAGCTCCGCCATCACCACTCGGAGGGACTCCCGCTCGGCGCCCACGGCGTCCGCGGGTTCTCGGAACAGGCCGAGCTGGGATCCCGCTTCTCCGGGAATCCCCTCGACCTCCGGGGGGCGCTTTTCCTTCTGTGACGACGGCCGGTGGGAGAGCCGAGGCTGACCCTCGTCGTCGAGTTCGCCGCCCTCGAGATTGGCCAACACCTCCCTCCCACGCGCGACGACCGCGTCGGGTAGGCCTGCGAGCTTTGCGACCTGTATCCCGTAGGAGCGGCTGGCTCCCCCAGGTACGAGCCGCCGCAGAAAGATCACGTCGTCCTCCCACTCGCGCGCCTCGAAGTGGGCGTTGCGTACCCGGGGTTTGGTCGCAGCCAGGTCTGTCAGCTCGTGGAAGTGGGTTGCGAATAAAGTTCGGGCGCGCTGCCCGGGCGAGTCGTGGAGATGCTCCGCTACGGCCCAGGCGATCGAGAGCCCATCGAACGTGCTGGTACCACGGCCGATCTCATCGAGAATGATCAGGCTGCGAGGGGAGGCTTGGGCGAGAATCTGAGCGGTTTCTCGCATCTCGACCATGAACGTCGACTCGCCCCGCGCAAGTCGGTCGGAGGCTCCGATGCGCGTGAAGATACGGTCGACAACGCCGATGTGCGCACTCTCGGCGGGTACGAAGCTCCCCATCTGCGCGAGCAGTACGATCAAGGCCACCTGTCGCAGATAGGTGCTCTTGCCGGACATGTTTGGACCCGTGATCAGCAGAATCTGTGTCGACTCGGGGTCAAGGTCCGTATCATTCGGCACGAAGCCGGTGTTCTCGCCCGCCGCCACGCGTGCGCGGCGATCCACCAGCGCGCCCGCCTCGAGCGTGCTGGGCAGGGTCTCCACCACGGGATGCCGGCCGGCGCGGATCTGGAGACGCAGATCCTCGACAACTTCGGGCCGGACCCAGCCGTCGCTGCGCGCGACTTCGGCCAGAGCCTGAAGCGCGTCGATCTCGGCCACCGCTTCCGCTGCGGCGCCGATGGCCGAGGCGTGTTCGAGCAGCCCCTGTCGAACCGACTCAAAGATTTCGCGCTCGAGACCAGCAGCGCGCTCGTGTGCACCGACCACGCTGCGCTCCATCTCACGCAGCTCGGGTGTCGTGAACCGCTCGGCCGAGGCCAGTGTTTGCTTGCGTTCGTATTCTCCGGGGACGCGGCCGAGGTTCGACTTGGTGATCTCGATGCCGTAGCCGTGAACGGGGTGGTAGCGGACCCGCAGGCCGGAGATTCCCGTGCGTGCTCGCTCCTTCTCCTCGAGGCCCGCGATCCACTCTCGACCCTTGCGCGCGCTGTCACGGAGCGAATCGAGTTCGGGGCAGAAGCCCGGCCGGATGAAGCCGGTCTCCCCCGCCCCGCGCGATCCGCGCAGCAGCGCCGGCGGATCATCGACGATCCCTTCCGCGACGATCCGCACGGCCTCAGGCACCGGCGTGGGTACAGGCAATGCGGCGGGTCGAAGCGCGGCGTCGCGCAGCAGCGTCGGAGCCCCGCCTTCCCCCGGTGCAGGCGCAAAAACCTCGAGTGCGCGCACGATGCTGGGCAGGATTTCGAGCGACGTGCGCAGTGCGACGAGGTCGCGGGGAGTTGCGGAGGGGCGGGCCACCTTGGCCAGCAAGCGCTCGAGATCGCGCACGCTGCGCAGGGCATCCCGCAGCCGGCCGCGTGCCCGGTCCCGTTCGGCGAGCCACGCCACGGCGTCCTGGCGGGCGGCGATCACGCGGGGCGAGAGCAAGGGATAGGCGAGCCATCGTGCCAGGCGACGCGCGCCCGGCGGGGTGCGCGTCTGGTCGATCCGTTCGAAAAGGGTTCCGTGCCGGGAGCCGTCCTCTGCGCTTGCAAAGAGCTCCAGATGCGCACGCGTTGGTGCGTCGAGAATCATCGTGTCTGAGAGCTGGTAGGGACGCAGCCGCGTGGTGTGAACGAGTGCGAACGGCTGATGGGCCTTGAGATACGCAAGAAGAACCGCCGCGGCCCGCCTCGCCGCGCCCGCGGTGCTCGCAACTGGCGCAGCGGGCGCCTCCTCGGCAGAAGGCGCGAACTCGGCGTCGTCGACCGCAGACAGTGCGGCGCAAGGCAAGAGCACGCGCAGCGCCGCACCGAGCGTGCCTTGCTTTGACCGAGGGATCAGAATCTCGCGCGGCGCGATCCGCGCGATCTCTTCGCGGAGCGGGACCGGCAGCCGCTGCCCGTCCTCCTCTCCTCGAGCCACGGCGACCTGTGTCGCGCGAAAGTCCCCTGTCGAGGCCTCGAGCGCGGCCAGGCCGAACTCTCGCTCCTGCGGCCCGGGCGGCGCGAGCGCAACGAGCGAGACCTCCGCCGTAGCCTCCACGCCCGTGGGGTCGCCCACAAGGCCGGGCGTTACGACTTCGATCACTTCCCGTCTGACCAGGCCTCGGGCCGACCGCCCGGGGGTCTCGCCAAGGCGCGAGCTCTCGTCTTCGACCTGCTCGCAGATCGCGACGCGGTGACCCGCCTCTGCGAGGCGCTTCACATAGCTGTCGGCCGCGTGCACGGGTACGCCGCACATCGGCACGGCGTCGGGTTTGCCCTTGTCACGTGTCGTGAGGGCGATGTCGAGCAGCGGCGCCGCCAGTTCAGCGTCGCGCAGGAACATCTCGTAAAAGTCGCCCATCCGGTAGAAGACGATCGCGTCCGGATGGCGCGCTTTGATGGCGAGATACTGCCGCATCATCGGGGTCGAGAGCGCAGACGACGTCATTCGCTCGTCTCCCGGGGGCGAAAGCCCTGCTGCTCCAGCCGTTGGAGCAGCTCGGCATACGCGCCTAGGGCGTCTTTTTCGCGCCGCGCAGCGAGCAGGATGTGACCCAGTTCGTGATGCGCCTCCCAGTGGTCCGGCTCACGCTCCAGGACCCGTCGCAACTCGAGCAGCGCCTGTTCCGTTTCCCCTCTCGCCGCGAGCGCCCGCGCCAGGGCCAGGCGAGCTCCCGCGTCATCGGGCACCCGGAGGAGGATGCCTTGCAAGAACGTCTCATGCTCGCGCGGACGGCCGAGCAGGGCGAAGGTCGCGGCGAGGCGGCCGTAGACCTGCGGGCCGCTGCGAGGATCGAGCGCAGGCACACGGCGCCATGCCACAAGCGCCTGCTTGGCCCGTCCGAGCTCCGCTTCCAGGACTCCGAGCAGCACCCAAGCCTGCACATTTCCCGAATCCCGGCGGAGCGCGCGCCGGACCGCCCGCCGCGCGTGTGCGGTGCGGCCCTCCGCGTGCGCGGCGTCCGCCATCTCCACCAGCCGCGTCGCCTCTGCGGGCCCAGCCCTCCGCCCTTCAAGGCGCGCAAGGCGCCGCTCGGCCGCGAGGGCCGCAGCGTGGTCGCGTACGTCGGCATAGAGGCCGACGAGAGCCCGAAGCGCAGCTTCGTTGCGCGAATCGTGCGCGAGAACCTCCTCGAACGAGGCGATGGCGCGGCGCAGAAATCCCCCACGACGGAAATCCTCTGCCAGGTCACAAAGCGCCGCGAACCGCTCGGAGGCCGACACGTCGCTGCGCAGTAGGAGGTGCTGGTGGATCTGGATTGCTCGCCCGACCTCACCGCGCGCGCGGTAGAGCTTGCCGAGGGCGAGGAAGACGAAGGGCTCGGAGTGCGGCTTGCGTGCCAGCTCTGTGAGGGCGCCCTCAGCGCGATCGAAATTGCGATCGAGCAGAAAAAGGAGCGCCTCCCGCAGCGCGGAGTCGGTGTTCCGCGGCGCGCGCGCGTCCCCCCCGAACGCCCGCGGGAGCCAGCGCACGGGAGCTACGATCCCCTCCCGGGTGCGGGTTCAACGCGAGCGCGGGCGGGCGTCTGCCGCTCGCGCTCGGCGGAGACGTCTGGCCCGGGTCCCGGCGGATGGAGCGGTAGGGTGCGGAGCTCGTGGATCTCAGCCTCGAGCTGCCCGAGTGCTTTGCGGTAGCGACGTGTCGTGAGGCTCAGCCGCACCAGCTGGAACAGGCATACGAGGGTCGCTGTGGCGATACCGAGGAGAAAGGCCGCGCCCAGGATCTTCCAGACGGGAGCAGGAGGCAGCACGCGCACCAGGAAGTCCACCGGCACCTCGGTCCCGTTGGATGCCCGAAACCGCCAGCCGTACACGAGCATCCCGACGAACAGTGCGGCGCCGCCAAGCCAGCGTGAGAGCCTCATCCCGGGCCGGCGCGTGCGGCGCGGCTAGGCCGCGCTGTCTTCCGCAGCACGCGGGGCCGAGCCGCCTTCGGGATTGTCCACCATCTCCTTCAACTCCTTACCCACCTTGAAAAACGGTGTGCGCTTGGCCGGGATCTGCACCTCTTCGCCAGTCTTCGGGTTCCGCCCCTCCCGCGCCTCGCGCAGCTTGACCTGAAAGCTCCCGAAGCCTCGGATCTCGATCCGCTCGCCCTCCTTGAGCGCCTCGGTCATGGAGTCGAAGATCGTATTCACGACGACCTCCGTGTCTTTTTTCGAGATGTGCGGGGTTTGCTCCGCAACCTTCTCGATCAGACCACTCTTCGTCATGGCACCCCCCACACCGGCGCAGGACGCCGGGCACCCGTGATGCGGGACGAGCGACACCCCTCGCCCCGCTGGCTCACTCCGAGTTTTTCTTTTCAAGTTTGTCCCGCAGCAGATCGCCCAGCGTACTCTTTTGACTCGACGATTGTTGCGCCGCCAGCTCCTTCAGAGCTTGCCGCTGCTCCTTGTCATTCACGGCTTTGATCGACAGAGAGATCTTCTGCTCCACCGGATCGACACGCGTGACGAGCGCCTTCACAACGTCCCCCGGATTCACGAGATCCGCTGGCTTTTCCACGCGCTCGGCCGACAGCTCGGAGCTGTAGATGAGCCCTTCGATGCCCTCTTCGAGCTTCACGAACGCACCGAAGTCAGTCACGCTTGTCACCGCGCCTGTGATTTCGCTCCCGACCGGGTAACGGCGCATAATGTCATCCCACGGGTTCGGCTGGAGCTGCTTGATGCCGAGGGAGAACTTTTCGTTCTCCTTGTCGATCTTGAGCACGACGGCTTCGACTTCGTCGCCCTTCTTGAACTTCTCGCTCGGGTGTTTGATCTGCTCGGTCCACGAAATGTCGGAGACATGCACGAGCCCGTCGATGCCCTCCTCGAGACCAATAAAGATCCCGAAGTTGGTGATGTTGCGGACCTGGCCGCGGACACGTGTTCCGACCGGATAGCGCTCTTCGATCACGCTCCACGGATTGGGCTCGATCTGCTTCATGCCGAGGGAGATCTTTCGGTTTGCCTCGTCCACGTCCAGCACAACCGATTCCACCGTGTCACCGATCGAAACCACTTTGGACGGATGCTTGACCCGCTTGGTCCACGACATCTCGGAGACGTGAATCAAGCCCTCCACACCCGGTTCGAGCTCGACAAACGCACCATAGTCTGTGAGGGACACCACCTTGCCCTGAAGCCGCTTGCCGATCGGGTAGCGGTGGCCTGCGTCAATCCACGGATCGGGCTGGAGCTGCTTTAGCCCGAGCGAAACTCGCTCGGTTTCTGGATCGAACTTCAGCACCTTGACCTTGATCTCATCTCCCACCTGGAACATCTCGCCCGGGTGGTTCACCCTCCCCCACGACATGTCCGTGACGTGCAAGAGCCCGTCAATGCCGCCGAGGTCGATAAAGGCACCGTAGTCGGTGATGTTCTTGATGACTCCGTCCACGATCTGGCCGACCTGCAGGGTCTGCAGAGTCGTCTCGCGTAGCTTCTTGCGCTCCTTCTCGAGCAAGGCGCGCCTTGAGAGGACGATGTTCCCCCGGCGCTTGTTGAACTTGATGATCTTGAATTGGAGCTTCTGCTGGAGGAGAGACTCGAGGTTGCGCACCGGCCGCAGGTCGACCTGCGACCCCGGCAAGAACGCCTTGACGCCGATGTCGACCGACAGCCCTCCTTTCACCCGGGAAACGATCGTGCCCTCCACGGGCTCGTCGGCCTCGTAGGCCCGACTGATCTCATCCCAGATTTTGAGGCGATCGGCCTTCTCTTTCGAGAGAACGATGCGGCCTTCCTCGTCCTCGGCCTCCTCGACCAGGACGTCTACCACGTCTCCCACGCGCACGAGGATCGTGCCGTCATCGTCCATGAACTCCCAGGTAGGGATGAGCCCTTCCGATTTGAAGCCGATATCCACCTGGACATGATCGGCATCCATGGAGAGGACCGTGCCGCGCACGACCTCCCCCTCCTTCATTTGCTTGATGCTGTTCTCGAAGAGCTCGGCGAACGTTTGCGCGCCGGCCGTCTTGGGTCTTTCAGTCATGAGTGATCTTTCGTTCTCCTTCCGAAGCCGCCGACTTGGCGGCCGCGATTTCCGGGTTTTCGCCCCCGGATGGGCGAGATCTCAAGTCTTCGGGGGCGATCCGCGCAAGTGCATCACGCGCGACCCCGAGGAAGCGTTCGAGGGAATCGATCTCGTTCGCATCGAGACTGCGAGCGAGCTCGGCAAGGCGCAGGGCGGTCTCATGCAGCGGTCCGGCAATGGCCTTGCGGTTTGCCGCCAGAATTTCACTCCACAGCTCGGCGTCGCTCCGCGCAATGCGCGTGAAATCCCGGAAGCCAGGACCGGAGAGTTCGCGGGCCCCCGCAGGCGCCCCCTCGAGGGCACGCGCGAAGGCGAACGCCAGCGCGTGAGGAAGGTGACTCGTCCATGCCACCTGCACGTCGTGCTCCGCCGGACTGCGCAGCACCACGCGCGCACCAAGCGCACGCCAGAAGCTCGCCACCCGCTCCACCGCCTCGGGCTCTGCGTCGTGCGACGGCGTCACAACGCAGGCGGCGCCCTCAAAGAGGTCGGCACGAGCATGCTCGATGCCGCGCCGGTGGCTTCCCGCCATCGGGTGCGCGCCAATGAAGCGAACGCTGGGCGGCAGCAAACCCGGCAGCACGTCGGCGAGGGGCGCCTTCACGCTTCCCACGTCGGTGACGAGCGCCCCGGTTTTGAAACCGGGCGCCGCCGCACCCAGCGCGCCCGGCATCGCCGAGACCGGCGTCGCGAGGACGACCAGATCGGCATCTCGCACGGCCTCTGCACCCCCGCGAATTTCGTCCACAGCGCCGCGTCGTAGCGCTGCCGCGAGGCTCTCCCGCGAGCGCCCAGCACCCACCACACGCCCGGCCACGCCGCGCGCGCGGGCGGCGAGCCCCACCGAGCCCCCCAGCAGGCCGAGGCCGATCACCGTAAGGCGCGCGAAGCGCGGGGCAGACGACGTCACGCAGCCTCCTGGCGCAGCCGCCGCAGCGCCTTCACGAGGCGCTCGTTTTCCTCGGGAAGTCCAATCGTGATGCGCACGTGCTCGCGCAAGCCAAAGCCCCCGAGCGGCCGCACGATCACCCCCTCGCGGAGCAGGCGCTCATACGTGCTGCGTCCACCGGCACGCGCCAGCACGAAGTTCGCGTCGGTCGGCCATACTTCGATGCCGAGTGCCCGGAGCTCCCGCGTCAGGTACTCAACGCCCTGGGCGTTGATGCGTCGGGTCGCGGCCACGTGGTCGACATCGTCGAGTGCGGCCTCGGCAGCGGCCTGGGCCACGAGGTTGATGTTAAAAGGATGCCTCGCCCGCTCGAGGTAACCCACCAGTTCGGCGTCGCCTG
This sequence comes from Myxococcota bacterium, assembly GCA_035489755.1. GTDB lineage: Bacteria > Myxococcota_A > UBA9160 > UBA9160 > UBA9160 > UBA9160. Next base: position 67,450 of record DATGZK010000100.1, on the reverse strand, counting down.
CTCCGTAACCCACCCGCAGCCCCGCGAGGCCGTAAATCTTGGAGAACGTACGGAGCACGATCGTACCCGGGCGTCTCCCGATCCATTCCATCGAGCGGGGAAAGTCGGGGCGCCGCGCAAACTCGCAGTACGCTTCGTCGATCGCCAGGACGACGTGTGAGGGCAGCGCCGCGATGAAAGCATCGAGCTCGCCCGCACCGACGCTCGTGCCGGTGGGATTGTTCGGGTTGCAAACCAAGAGGAGCCGTGTCCGCGGGGTAACCGCCGCGCGAATTGCCGCCAAGTCGTGCACCAGGCCGGCGTCAAGCCCAACGCGCACGCTCTTCGCGCCCGCACCTTGGGTCACAATCGGATACATGGCGAACGACGGCCAGGCATACACGACCTCGTCACCGGGACGCACAAATGCCTTCGCCAGCAGCTCAAGGATTTCGTCTGCACCCGTGCCCAATACGATCTGGTTGGGCTCGACGCCAAGATGTGATGAAAGCCGACGGCGCAACCGAAAGCTCCCACCATCGGGGTAGCGGTGCATCCCCGAGAGCGCTGCGCGCGCGGCTTCGAGCGCGCGCGGCGAGGGACCGAGCGGGTTCTCATTAGAGGCGAGCTTGATGGCGCCTTCGATTCCAAGTTCGCGCTCCAGCTCTTCGATCGGCTTGCCCGGCTCATAGGGCTCAAGCGCTGCGATCTCCGGCTTCACGATCTGCTCGAGCGCCACGGCTAGCTGGCTCCCGCCGGGATCCCCGGGCGTCGCGGCCGAGAGCTCGCACGGGGGAACGAACCCAGGACCTTATGGGAGTGAGCTCGGCGCGCGGCATCGGCGAGCGCACGCCCCACCCGCTCTTCGCTCGGATGACCTTCGACGTCGAGATAGAAGAGATACTCCCAAGGTTTGCCCTTGATGGGCCGCGCCTGAATGGCGGTCAGATTCACGCCTTCCCGGGCGAACGGCTCGAGCAGCTTGTAGAGAGCGCCCGACTCGTCCTTGCGCACCGTGAACACCGCGCACGTAAGGTCACTGCCCGAGGGCGCCGGGGGCGTGCGACCGATCAGCAGGAATCGCGTGGTGTTGTCCCGCCGATCTTCGATACTCGATTCGATCGTCCGCAGCCCGTAGGCTTCGGCGGCAATTGCGCTCGCGATCGCCGCCACCGCACTGTCCTCGGCGGCCAGACGCGCCGCGGCAGCGGTGCTCGCACTCTCGCTGCGCTCGGCGTGGGGCAGATGTGCATCGAGCCATCCGCGGCATTGAGCAAGACCCTGGGGATGCGAAACCACGCGCTTCACGTCATCGATTCGCCCGCTCCGCGAAAGGAGGTGGTAAGAGATGCGGAGCACCACCTCGCCGCAGAGCGTGAGCTCGGTGTCGACGAACGCGTCGAGCGTCTGGGTGACGACGCCCTCGGTCGAGTTCTCGACCGGTACCACGCCGAGATCGGACTGCCCTCGCTCGACGGCGGCAAACACCGCGGGGATGGATTGCACGGCCCAAAGAGTGGCGGAGGCGCCAAACTCCTCCCGCGCGGCGAGATGAGAGTTCGTGCCCTCGGGCCCGAGATACGCGATGCGCAGCGGCTCTTCGAGGGTCCTGCAGCCAGAGATGATTTCGCGAAAAATCGGCGCGAGGGCAGCGGACGGGAACGGCCCAGAATTCTCGGCGACCACGCGCGCCAGAATCTCCTGCTCGCGGGGTGCCGAATACACCGGCGCCCCCGTCGTCCGCTTAAGACCTCCCACGGCCTGCACGAGGCGCGCGCGCTCATTCAGCTGCGCGAGGATGCGCCGGTCGATGGCGTCGATCTGCGCGCGGAGCTGCTCCAGCTCCGCTTCTGCGGTTTTGCTGAGCGAAAGCGGGCGGGTCTTGTGCGTGTCGTTCATCGCGGTCGCAGTCTCGGCGGAGTGCGCGTTCGTGTGGACTGCGCGGCCCGCCCGATCGGAGGGCGGCGGCCCGCGCATTCGCGGAAAGGTCGCTAACCCCTCGAAAAACGGGCGCAATATATCGGAGGGGGAGGCCCGCTGCCAAGCCCTCATTTCGGCGATTTTGTCGGGCGGACAGGGGGTTATGGGCTCTTAGGGTCCAGAAGATCGTTAAGAACGGGCTCCCGCCAGTCGATACGAAAAACCCCGGGAGTCCGCTGAACGAATGCCGGAGCCCTTCGCAGCCGCAAGAGGACAGCCCCTCAACAGCCTTGCGACGAAGATCATCTTCTTCGTCTTCTTGTCGACCTTTCTGACCGCCCTTGCGGTCAGTTGGATCTCGATCGAGTCCACCCACCGCTTCTTGCGTGAAGCGATCGATCAGCGTTTCCCGGCGCTCCTCCAGCGCAGCGCATCTCGGGTGGAAGCGTGGCTCTCAGGGGCCCAGTCCGATGCCGAGGCGCGGGCGGGGGCACCCGCGCTGCGGGCGATCGCTGGCTCCCTGCGGAGCGGGGCGGACGGCGCCGAAACCCGCAAGGCCCTCGATCTCGCGGCGCAATCCGGTCGCCCGCTCGCGGCCGTCCGCGGGCTTGTCCTTTTGCATCCCTCGGGGGCAATCGCAGCGACGTGGGGTGACCCCCCCGCGCTTCCCCCGGAACTCGTGCACGGCCTCCGCACGCTCGGAGAGCCAGATGTGCAATCTGTGCGCGACCCCAGTGGTGCCCCGCTCGTCCTCGCCAGCGCGCCCGTGCGTTCCGCGGACGGTGGCGTGGCCGCGGTCTTGGTCGCTCTCTTGCGGACCGATGACCTCGGGCTCCTGCTCGCCGGGGAGGGGGAAGAGGCACCCACGCGCATCACCCTCGTCGGGGCGGACGGGATGGGAATCACGAGCAGCCAACTCGCCGACGGCGCGAGCTGCGCGGCAGCCGATGACCGCGGCCCCGCCGGTGGGGACGCAGCCTGCGCTGATAGCCCCGGCACGTGGAGCGAGGTCAAGCTGCCGCCGACCCCGCCCGCGGGTCGGGCGGTGAGCGACTATCAGAGGCCCAGCGGGGAGCGAGTGATTGGGGCTGCGCGACGCCTTTCCCGGCTCGGTTGGACGGTGATGGCTGAGGAGCCGTTTGAGCGGGCGTTTGAACCCGTGCTTTCTGTCGTAACCCGGATTTTCGTCACCGACCTCGTCATCGTTTTGCTGTTTAGCTTCCTGGCGTACAAGATCACCGCCGCGATCGTGCGGCCGATCGAAGCCCTCTCCGATGGCGCCCGCCGCATCTCGCGGGGCGAGCTCGACCTCGAGATTCCGGATACCCGCGGTAACGACGAGATCGGACTCCTAACCCGCACCTTCAACGACATGACGCGCAAGCTGCGCAAGAACCAATCGGAAATCGAGACCGCAATCCACCAGCTCACAGTGCAGAAACAGGAGCTTGAGAAGGCCAACGAGCAGCTCTCGCAGCTCTCCATCACCGATGGACTCACGAAGTTGCACAATCACCGATTCTTCCAGGATCACCTCACGCGAGAGATCAAGCGTGTCCAGCGCTCGGGAGAGCCGCTCTCGATCCTCTTGGTTGACATTGACGATTTTAAGCGCCTGAACGACCGCCTCGGGCACGCGGCGGGCGACGAGCTCCTGACCCGCATCGCTCGCATCATGGACGAGAGCATGCGGGCGAGCGACCTGCTCGCACGCTACGGCGGGGAGGAGTTCGTGATCCTCGCCGGCAACACGGACCTCGGTGGAGCCGCCACGCTGGGTGAAAAAGTCCGCGAGGCGGTCGGGGAGAAGAGCTTCCTCCTCGACGAGACGATGCGGCTTGAGAAAGTCACGGTCTCGGTCGGCGTCGCGCAGTACAAGGGAGATCGCAAGGCGTTTTTCCAGGCCGCGGATCGGGCGCTCTACCGGGCAAAGGCGCAGGGCAAGAACTGCGTCCGTGCCGAGGGCGACGGCGTGGTCTGAGGCGGGGTTGAGCCAGTGGTGCGTTGCGTGCGATCTTCCCCGGGATGACGCGTACGATCGGTCTTACCGGGGGCATCGGCTCTGGCAAGAGCACCGTAGCAAGACTCCTCGAGAAGCTTGGCGCCTGCGTGATCGATGCCGATGCGATCGTGCACGAACTCGAGGGGCCCGGGCAGCCTCTCGCAGCCGAGATCGGCGAAAGCTTTGGCCCTCGCGTTTTGCGACCCGACGGTGCGGTCGACCGCGAAGCGCTCGGTGCCCTTGTTTTCCGCGATGCTTCCGCGCGGCTGCGGCTCAATCAGCTCGTGCACCCTCGGGTGGGTGGGGAAATCACGCGCCGGGCACAAGCGGCACGAAACTCTGGCGTCCCGGTACTTGTGCTCGACATTCCGCTGCTGTTGGAGGTCCGCGGCCAGGATCCCTCTGCAAGGGCTCTGCTCGGGCTCGAAGCAGTCGTGGTGGTCTGGGTTCCCCTCGAGACGCAGATTGCGCGCCTCATGCAGCGGGACGCCTTCCCGCGGGAGGAGGCGCTGCGGAGGGTGTCCGCGCAGCTGCCGCTCGACGAGAAGCGGCAGCTTGCGGATCACGTGATCGACAACTCCGGTGCACTTGCCGAGACCGAGCGTCAGGTGCAGGCGCTTTGGGCCAAGCTCGTGGGCGGGCCCGCGGAGGCGCGTTGAGCGATTCGGTCGAAGCGAAGCTGGAGCGTTTTCTCCTCCCTCGACTTCCGGGCGCGCGCCGCGTCAAGATGCTCTCTCTGGAGCGAAGCACCGAGGGTTTCTCCCAAGAGACGTTTTCATTCGAAGTGGAGATCGATGGGGAGGGGGGAGCCTCTCGCCGGGCGTTTGTGGCAAAGCGCGCCCCGGTCGCGGGGCTCCTCGAGCCCTACGACCTCGAACCCGAATTTCGGGTGCTGAACGTGCTCTCCGACGACCCCCTGCCCTCCCCTCCAACGCCGTGGTTCGAGCCGGACCCTGCCGTGCTGGAGCGGCCGTTTTACGTAATGGAGCGGCTCCCCGGGGAGGTACCGATCCCCGCCGCGCAGGCCGACGGCTCAGGCCCGCTCGATCCTGCCACGCGCGCCGCGCTCACACCCCAAGTCGTCGGGTCCTTGGTCCGCCTTCACGCCATCGATTGGCGAGCCCGTGGTCTCGCCTTCCTCGGCGCTCCCCGCAAGGGTACCGACGCGTCCCTGGGCGAACTCTCGCGCTGGCAGGCGCGCATCGAAGCCGCCCGGCTCCCGGTACCGGCGGTGATGCAGGAGGCGCTTGGCTGGCTGCGGCGCCACGCGCCTGCGACCGACGAGACGACCCTCGTGCACGGAGACTTCCGTCTTGGCAACTGGCTGGTCCAGAAGACGCCGGACGGTGCACGTCTTTCCGGTATCCTCGACTGGGAGATGGTTCATCTTGGCGATCCGCTTGAGGACGTGGCGTGGTGTACCTCGCTGCTCTGGCGCGCCGGTTCACCCCTTGCGTCGGGTCTCGTACCGCCCTCTGAGTTTTATGCGCTCTATGCCAAGGCATCGGGTCGCACGGTCGATCCGGAGCGGCTGCGTTTCTACGAGTTGCTTTCCCTCGTAAAGATGAGCGCCATCATGCTGACCGGCATCCGCGCTTTCCGGGATGGGCGCACGCCGGATCTGCGCATGGCAATTTTCGACCATCAGCTTCCATTCCTGATGGCGGGCCTCGCGGTGCTCCGCGGCTGGCTCCCCGCCCCGGCCGAATAGAGAGGTGCGCGGTGCTGATTCCCCCGGAGCAGTTGATCGATGGCTGTGTTCGCACTCTGCTCGAGACGGTGCTCCCCGGCATTGAGTCGCGCTTCGCGCGCGGGCAGCTTTACGCAGTGGCGGATGTGCTCCGCAACCTGCGGGACCGGCTGGAGGAAAAGAGCGCTCCGCTTGAGCTCGAGGCGCAGTCGCTCCACGATAGCCTCGGACGCGCGGCGAGCGCGCTGCGGGCCAGCGGCAACACGGCTGCGTACGACGTCGGTCTGCGGATTGAGAACAGCCTGGCCGCTGCTCCGACGGCGCCGCTCTCGCCGCGGCTGGGGGCACTTCGTACGGTCATGGCCTCTGCACTCGAAGCCCTCGATGGCCTCGCCGAAGACCTGACGCAAGGCGCAAAGGCCGCTCTCGGCGGCCACTTTGCCACTCAGGCAGTTCGCGAAGTCATGATTCTCAAGCCCTCCCTCCTCTCCGAGATCTCCAAGGGGTAGCCTGCATGCTGACCCGTCTCGACGACTATCCGATCCACCAGACCCCCGAACCCGTCGCTCACCCCGGAAGCGGCGATCGAAACTTTTACGACCGCTACTTCTTCCACGGCTACACGCGCGAGGCGGACCTCTTCTTCGCCCTGGCGCTTGGGCTTTACCCCAACCGCCGCGTGATGGACGCGGCCCTGAGTGTCGTGCGGGGCGGCGTGCAGCGCACGGTTCGCGCTTCACGCCTTGCGCCGTTCGAACGGATGGAGACGCGGGTGGGTCCGATCGCCGTGGAGGTGGTCGAGCCGCTGCGGCGGCTGCGGGTGCGGGTGGCGGAGAACGACTTCGGGCTCGCGGCAGACCTCATCTTCGATGCAAGGACGCAGGCGCTGGAGGAGCCGCGGTTCATGCACCGGCTCGACGGCCGCCTGATCATGGATTCGACCCGTCTTACGCAGTTCGGCGTATGGACGGGGAACCTCGACTGCGACGGCGAGCGCATCGCCGTCCAGCCGACGAAGGTGCTGGGTGCGCGTGACCGCTCGTGGGGCGTGCGTCCGGTGGGCGAACGGGAGGGCGGTGCGCCCGGGCCGCTCCCGCAGTTCTATTGGCTCTGGGCACCCCTGCACTTCGAGGATCTGTGCGCCCACTTCGACACGAACGAGGATGCGCAGGGACGGCCTTGGCATTCCTTCGGGGCCGTTGTGCCCGCGGCGCAGGGGGGCACGGCCCTGCCCGGGGAGGCGCTCGAAACGATGGCTCAGGTGTCGCACAGGGTCCGCTGGCAGCCCGGAACGCGCCGCGCGCAGAGTGCGGAGCTCCGTCTCTCCCCGCTCCGGGGGGAGCCCCTCGCCATCGAGCTCGAGCCGCTGATGACCTTCCAGATGCTGGGAATCGGCTACCTGCATCCCGAGTGGGGCCACGGTGTGTGGAAGGGTGAGAACGTCGTGGGCGGGGAGCGCTGGACACTCGCAGAGCTGGCTCCCCTGGCACCGCAGCATCTGCATGTGCAGGCGCTCTGCCGCGCGCGGCTGTCTTCCGGTCCGCGGACCCGCGAGGGCGTAGGGGTGCTCGAGCAGCTCGTGATCGGCCCGCATGCACCTTCCGGATTCAAGGGACTGCTCGATCCTGCGACTTGAGACGAGGACGGCCCAAGGGTCGAAGGCCCCCCCCGTCCCCGGATCCGAGGCGATGCAACGGCTCCGCCGACGTGCCGTGCGCGCGGGGTTCGGGCTGCGGCCCTGCGCGGCAGGATGCGGCGCTGGGACCCGGCGGTTACCGGACGCGCATTCCCGCCTTGAGCTCGGCCACGAATCGCGCGGCCACATCAACGGCATCCTCGCGCGAGGATGCTCTGGCGATGCGGCTTACGAGCGCGCTCCCCACCACGACGCCGTCCGCATACTCGGCGATCTCCCGCGCCTGGTCCGGAGTGGAAACGCCAAAGCCAACACAGACAGGGATTTGCGAGACCCGCCGGACCGCATCGACGCTCTCGTGGATCCCATGGGCGAGCGCCGCGCGTGCTCCGGTCACGCCGGTCAACGAGACATAGTAGAGGAAGCCACGCGTGCGCCGCGTCAGCATCTCGCGGCGCGCCGGCGTCGTGGTTGGGGCGGCGAGCAGGACAGCGTCGATACCGCGCTTTTCCACCTCGGCGAAAAGCGTCGATCCCTCCTCGGGCGGGAGGTCGACGACGATGATGCCGTCGACGCCGACCTCAGCAGCAGCCAATGCGAAGTTCTCCTCGCCCATGGCGTAAAAGGGGTTCGCGTATCCCATGAGGAGCAGCGGAAGCTCAACCTTGGGGCGCAGGTCCTTCACCAGTCCGAGGACGCCCCGAAGTGATGTCTTCCCGCGGAGCGCTCGCTCGCTCGCTCGCTGGATCGTCGGGCCTTCGGCAATCGGGTCGGAGAACGGAACGCCGAGCTCAATCAAGTCGGCACCCGATTCAGCCAAGGCCAAAACGATCGCCTCCGTGGTTGCGAGATCGGGGTCCCCGGCGGTGACGAAGGGCACGAGCGCGCGCTCACCTCGGGCGTGCAACACGCGGAAGCGCTCGCTGATTCGGCCCATCGCGTCTAATGCTTCCGGGGGGCTCGTGCCTGAAGGATCTCGCGAACCTGCGGCGCATCCTTGTCGCCGCGGCCGGAGAGATTGACGAGCACAAGGGCCTCCGGGGGCAGCGTGGGCGCAAGCCTTCGGACGTGCGCTACGGCGTGGGCGGATTCGAGCGCTGGAATGATTCCCTCCATCCGCGAGAGCCATTGGAAGGCGTCGAGCGCTTCTGCGTCCGTTGCTGTCACGTACTGCGCCCGCCCGCTATCGCGAAGCTGCGCGTGCTCCGGTCCGACCCCGGGGTAGTCGAGCCCCGCCGACACCGAGTGCGCCTCAAAAATCTGGCCGTCGTCGTCCGAGAGCACCAGCGTCTTCATCCCATGCAGAATGCCCGGGACGCCAGCCGTGATGGTCGCCCCGTGACGCCCCGACTCAAGCCCCTCGCCCCCGGCCTCGACGCCGACGAGCTGAACACGCTCATCGCCGATGAAGGGGTGAAAGATCCCCATGGCATTGGACCCGCCGCCCACGCAGGCCACCACCACGTCCGGCAGCCGCGCCTCGACCTCGAGGATCTGACGGCGTGCCTCGACCCCAATCACGCGTTGAAAGTCCCGCACGATCGTGGGGTAGGGATGCGGCCCCATCGTCGAACCAATGCAGTAGTAGGTCGTCGCAACGTTTGTGACCCAGTCGCGCATCGCTTCGTTGATCGCGTCCTTGAGCGTGCGGGAACCGCTCGAGACGGGATGCACTTTCGCGCCGAGCAGCTCCATGCGGAAGACGTTCAGGGCTTGGCGCTCCACATCGACCTCGCCCATGAAGACTTCGCAGGCAAGGCCAAGCAGAGCGCATGCAGTGGCGGTCGCGACCCCGTGCTGACCGGCGCCAGTCTCGGCGATGACACGGCCTTTGCCCATCGCCTTGGCCAAGAGCGCCTGACCCAGCACGTTGTTGATCTTGTGGGCACCGGTGTGCGCGAGGTCCTCTCGCTTCAGATAGATCTTGGCGCCTCCCAGCGCCTCGGTCGCACGTGCCGCAAAGGTAAGGGGCGTCGGGCGCCCGGCGTACGTGGTGAGCAGGTGCGCCAGCTCCCCCTGGAAGTTTAGGTTTCCAGAGCTGCGCTGGTACGCCTCCGTAAGCTCATCGAGTGCCGCGACGAGGGTCTCGGGAACGTACCTCCCCCCGTACGCTCCGAAGTGGCCGGGAGCGGCGCTGCTGCCCGCATCCGAGCGCGCCCCGGCCGCGCGGCGACCGCGGGGATCGATTGGCGCGATCCTCTCCGTCACGAGCTCGCCTCGGCCTTGCGCACGGCCTCGATGAAGGCGGCGATCTTTGCGGGGTCCTTGCGGTAGGCGTCTCCCTCGACGCCAGTGGCCACGTCGACTCCCCAGGGCAGAAGATCGCCGAGATCGGCCAGCACCTGTCCTACGTTTCTCGGATCCAGACCCCCTGCCAAGATCACGTCGTGGCCTTCGTCGATGAGCGGCGTGGCGTCGCTCCAATTCCACGCTCGGCCTCGGCCGCCGCCTTCGGTCGGATGGTCGAGCAACAAGATGGTTCCGGGATAGCGTTCGGCCGCTTCCTTGTCCGCGCCGCGGATCGCCTTAATCACCGGAAGATCCACCTGCTCTACATCTTCGGGAGGCTCGTCCCCATGCAGCTGCACCCGCTCCACGTCGATGCGCCGGATCACGCGCTCGATTTCCTCCCAGGACGCGTCGCGGAAGACAGCGACCCGCTCTACCCGTCCCGCCACCCTCTCGGAGATGGCCTCCGCACGCCGCAAGTCGAGGCAGCGCGGGGTTCGCGGCACGAAGTTCAGGCCGACAAGATCGACGCCCGCAGCGACGGCCGCCTCGGCATCGTCGGGATGAATGATCCCGCAGACCTTGATCCGAACACCGCTCACGACTTCCCCCGTAGGTTGCTGGTGTCGCCGTCCTGTCCGCGCAGCCTGCGCAGCGCAAGCCCGAGGTCCGGCTCTCGCATCAACGACTCGCCGACGAGACACGCGTGGGCCCCTGCCGCTTCGAGGCGGCGTACATCGTCGTTCGAGAAGATGCCACTCTCGGCGACAACGGTGACGCCGCGGGGCAGCTTGGGCGCGAGGCGCTCGGTCACCGCGAGGTCCGTCGAAAAGGTGCGCAGATCACGATTGTTGATCCCGACCAGCTCCGCGCCAGCCGCGAGCGCCACGTCGAGTTCGCGCTCGTCGTGGACCTCCACGAGCGCGTCGAGACCGAGTTCGGCGGCGCGCATCCGCAGAGCATAGAGTGCGGCAGGCGCGAGCGCCGCGACGATGAGCAGCACCGCATCGGCCCCGGCGACTCGGGCTTCATCGATCTGGTAGGGGTCAATCACGAAGTCCTTGCGCAGCAGCGGTACGGGCGCGACTGCCCGAGCGAGCTGAAGGTGGTCCAGACGCCCGCCGAAGAAGTGCTCGTCCGTCAAGACCGAAATCGCTGCGGCGCCGCCGTCTGTGTAGGCCTTCGCGCATTCGGCGGGATCAAAACGGGCTCGGATCTCACCGCGAGAGGGTGAGCGCCGCTTGATCTCCGCGATGATGCGGGGCCGCGGTGCCGCGTGGAGCGTGGCGCGAAAGGCTCGGGTCGGGCTGCGCACCTCGCGCGCAGTCCGCTCCATCTGCGCTTGAGGCATGAGCTTCTTTGCCGCAGCCAGCGCTACGGCCTTGTGCGCAAGAATGTCGCCGAGGATCGTCACGCGCCGTCCTGGGCCTCCGCCGTCGCGCGGACGAGGAAGGCGAGCCGCGCGCTGGCCGCGCCCGAATCGATGCTCTCGCGCGCGACGACCAGCCCTTCGGCGAGGCCACGCGCAGCCCCCGCCACCCAGAGCGCCGCCGCGGCATTCAAGACAACGATGTCCCGGCGTGGGCCCGGCTCGCCGCTCAGCACTGCACGCACCATCATGGCATTCTCGCGAGCGTCGCCGCCGCACAGATCCTCGAGGCGGGCGCGCGGCAGTCCGAGCTCCGCAGCATCCAAGACCAGCTCCGTTAGCTGACCGCCGTCGAGCAGGCTGGCCCGGGTCTTCGCCGTCGTCGTGATCTCATCGAGCCCATCTTCTCCGTGCACGACGAGTGCGCGCTCTGCGCCAAGCGCGCCGAGCGCGGTGGCGAGGGTTGCGACGAGGCCTGCGGCGTAGACGCCCACCAGTTGGCGCTTCACCCCGACAGGATTGAGCAGCGGCCCGAGGCAATTCATGAGGGTTCGAACACCCAGCTCTTGGCGGACGGGGGCCACATAGCGCATCGCCGGGTGCGCTCGGCGCGCGAAGAACGGAGCGATCCCAACCCGCTCAAGGATCCGTGCGGAGGTCGCGACGGGCAGGTCGGCGCGAACCCCGAGGGCCTCCAGCACGTCGATACTTCCGGCGCGGCTTGTGGCCGCCCGATTGCCGTGCTTCGCCACCGGCACGCCGGCCCCCGCCACCACGAAGGCCGCCGCAGTCGAGATGTTGAATGAGCCGACCCCGTCACCGCCCGTACCGCAGGTGTCCACGGTGCGTGGATCGACACATGGCGCGAGGACGGCGCGCGCCCGCAGGGCCCGTGCCACCGCCACAATCTCCCCGGGCGTCTCACCCTTCGTGCGCAGCGCGACCAGGAGTGCAGCGATGGCGATGGGCGATGCCTTGCCTTCGATGATCTCACCAAACGCGGCTTCCAGAACTGCGGCAGGAATCTCTTCCCCTTGAACCGCGCGCTCGAGCGCTGCTCGCAGGCTCATGCCGCGCCCAGCCCGCAGCGCTCGAGAAAATTCGCGAGCAAGTGCTTGCCTTCGGGGGTCAGAATCGATTCGGGATGAAACTGCACGCCCTCAAGGGGGAGTTCGCGGTGACGCACACCCATGATTTCACCGTCCGCGGTGCGGGCCGTGACCTCGAGGACAGGCGGGCAGGTCGCGGACTCGATCACGAGGGAGTGGTAACGCGTCGCTTCGAACGGGCGCGGCAGACCGCGAAAGACCCCTTCGCCTTCGTGGAAGATCTGCGAGGTCTTGCCATGCATGAGGGTACGCGCCCGCACGATCCGGCCGCCTGCGACAAGGCCGAGGGCTTGATGCCCGAGGCATACGCCGAGAACGGGGATGCCGGCTGCACCAAAGGCGCGGAGCGCAGTGACCGAGACGCCCGCATCCTCCGGGCGACCGGGCCCGGGTGAGATCACGACCCCGTCGGGTCCCTTCGCAACCAGGGCCTCCGCCGAGGCGGCGTCGTTGCGCAGCGTTTCCACTTCCGCGCCGAGTTCCCCGAGGTACTGCACGAGGTTGTAGGTGAACGAGTCGTAGTTATCGATCATGAGCAGCCGAGGCATCGGCTAATCCTCGCCCTCGCGCGCGAGATCGATGGCCTGCACGAGGGCACGCCCTTTGTTCACACACTCCTCGTACTCGGCCTCCGGATCGGAGTCCGCGACAATGCCTGCGCCCGCCTGTAAGTACACTTGGCCGTCTTTCACGAGGATGGTGCGGATTGTGATGGCGGTGTCCATGTTGCCGGAATAATCGATATAGCCCACGCAACCGCCGAACGCGCCCCGCCGCACCGGCTCGAGCTCATCGATGATCTCCATCGCCCGCACCTTGGGTGCACCGGACAGGGTGCCCGCCGGGAATGTCGCTCGCAAGAGATCGAGCCAGTCAAGCCCAGGACGCAGCTGCCCCGTCACATGCGAAACGATGTGCATGACGTGCGAATAGCGCTCCACAGTCGCAAACTCCGACACGCGCACCGATCCGACCTCTGCCACGCGACCCACATCGTTTCGACCCAGATCGACCAGCATGACATGCTCGGCCCGCTCCTTGGGATCGGCCAGGAGCTCGGCCTCGAGCGCACGGTCGTGTTCAGGGGTCACACCTCGGGGGCGAGTGCCCGCGATCGGTCGCACATCGATCCGGCCATGCTCCAGCCGCGCCAGAATCTCGGGGGATGAACCGATCAGGACGAAGTCCTCGCAGCGCAGGAAAAAGAGATACGGGCTCGGGTTGATGCGCCGCAGGTGCCGATAGATCTGAAAGGGTGCGACCTGCAGCGGGACCCGAAGCCGCTGCGAAAGAACGACTTGGAAGATGTCACCGGCCTCGATGTATTCCTTGGCACGCTTCACGCTCTCCTGGAAGCTCGTTCGCGACGTGCTCTCGTGGAGCTCCATCGGCGCGCGCACGGGCTCGCGTCGCGGCTCCGCACCGAGGGGTTCGCGCAGGCGGCGCACCGTGGCCTCAAGGGCCGCCGCGGCCTCGCGGTAGCGGAGCCTCGGGTCGTCCCCTGTGACGAGCTCCACATGACGGACGATGAGCGCCGAGTGCCTCACGTTGTCGTAGACGACGACGGTCTCTGGGAAGACGAACCACAGCTCCGCAAGCCCCAACTCGTCCGGATTCTCGTCGGGGATGCGCTCCACGAATCGCACCCAGTCGTAGCCAATCATCCCGACTGCACCGCCGACGAACCGCGGCAGCTCGACGCCGGGGGGGACCGCCAGGCGAAGACCTGCAAGCCGCTCACGAAGTGCGGCCAGGGGATCGCCTTCCACCCGCTCCCGGCGTGTGTTCGCGCCTTCCCTCCACTCGATCTCGCGTCCGCGGGCACGGAAAATCGCCCGGGCTCCGCTGCCGATGAAGCTCCAGCGCGCCCACTTCTCGCCGCCCTCGACGGACTCGAGCAAGAAGCTTGTCTTCCCGTCGTCCAGGCGCCGGAAAAGGGAGAGCGGTGTGTCGTAGTCCGCGACGATCTCGCGCACCACGGGGATCAGGTTTCCCTCGGTGGCGAGTCTTTCGAAGAGATCCTCGGACGGGCGGAGCAACCGTGCCTCGAAGGGGCTCTGGCGGGAGCCCCGGGACCTCCCGCGAGACAGAGAACTCAACAGTTGGGTTTTGGTATCAAAAGGGTCGGGCCGAGTCAAGCGAACCGGTGTTTGACTGCGTCGACCGTGGCTGGAAGGGCCGCACGTTGTCTTGGCCGAGCCCGAGCAGCGTGTAGTTGAAGCTGTAGGTGACGCCGCGGGTGCGCGACTGATCGAGCTCCACTCGAATGGCCCAGCACCGACACTTCGAGATGTACTCCACCCCGCCGCGATTGCCAAGCAAGAGCGTCTGTTCGAAGGAGTAGGCGATGTTGTAGAAGAGGGCCCAGTTCCGATTGAGAGGAAGGCGCGTGTTAAAGCCAATCTGGTTAATGCTGTTGAAGTCCGGGACGGCGTCCGAGGCGACCGGTGAGCCGGCTGGGAATCCCTCGAAAAAGAGCGGGATTTGACGCAGGTACCGGTAAGCGATCGAGAAGTCGGTTCCGAGCGGAGTGGAGTAGGTAAGCTCGAGGAGCCCTTCATCGATCTGCGCCTTGTCGAGGTTGTATCCAAAGATCGTCCGGGTAGAGAAGTACGGAATCGGGAAGAACGTGCCCTCGAGATAGAAGTCGCCGGGATGGCGCTGTGCAATGTCGTAGAGCACGGAAAGCCGCACGTCCGCCAGCATCCGCCCCGACTCGCTGTCGGAACCTCGTGAGTAGAAGCGGTTGTTGAGCCCGAGGGTGATCTGGTTGGCGCGCGCGACCCGGTCCGCGGGGTCGAGTGTCACGAGGTCGAGATCGAATTGGCGCAGACGCACCTGAGGCGTTGCGGTGGGTGGAATGAAAAGAGGAGCGGCGGACTGATTTGCGGATTCGACGAGCGCCCAGCCGATGTCGGGCTCAAGGATGTGGAGGATCGAGCCGCCCGGGACGGGCGCGTCGAAGCGCCGGAGCAGCCGAGTGCGCAGGTCGAACCTGCCGGTGAACATCCCGATGCCGAGAGCGCCCGCGCGCTGCGCATCGTAGGCCACCGTCCGGTAGCCGAGCTCGGGATAGAACTCGAGCACGTCGGCGATGCGGATCGGGGCCCCAATCCGCGGCGTGAGGAAGATCCGGTGACCCTGATCGCTTTCGAGTTCACCCTCTTCGAACTTGCCGTCGCCCTCCGTGCCTCCCCCCATTTGCGGGAAATTCGGGAAATTGTCCTGGTCCGGATCGCCCACGCCCTGCTGACCCAAGGAGTTGACTTCCAGATTGTTGGGAACGCCATCGACGCCCGTGTCGACGAACGACTTGTTGGGGACAAGCCGCTGCGTCCCGACGATTTTGTCCGCCAGGTTCCAGCCCCGGAAGTACGTGTACTCGGCGCCGAGCGCCCCCACGAATGGGAGACTGTCCGTGAGCTGCGTGGAGCGAACCTCAAGGTTTAGGTCGGGGAGGCGCTGCATCATGTAAGGCGTGCGAGACACGTTCTGGGGATTCTGCAAATCCTGCGCGGTCCAGAGCGAGCTCGTGAAGGTCGCCAGGTCGCTCGGGCCAAAGCTGCGGGTTAAGAAGGCTCTTGACTCGAGGAAGCGCTCGGTTCTCCAGCGGATCTCGTCGTAGAAGTCAAAGGGATATTGGTTGTCCGAGACCTGGTTGAAGTCGATCTTAAGGCGCCAGCCGTCCTCGAGAAACTGGTCGTGCTGCCAGGAAACGGCCCAGCGGTACTTGCTGAAGGGAGTCGAGAGGCTGTTGGGAGTGATGCTCGTGTCGTCGATGAACGAAGCGTGGAGACGTCCCGCGGACTCGTCGCCGAACACGTAGACGCTGTCAATGCTCGGCTTGAAGCCGCGCTTGGTGAGGTACTCCGGGGTGAGAAGAACGTTCACATTGTCCGCCAGCGCCCAAAAGAAAGGCAACGCGAGGGACGTGCCGGTGAGGGAACTCTGATGGTACGTGGGGAACAGGAAGCCGGTCTGCCGTTCCCGGTTCAGGGGGTAGAGCATCCAAGGGAACCAGAGAACGGGGACGCCCAGCACGTCGAACGTGCTGTTGCGGGCGACGGCATAGCCATCGGTATCGACGTCGGCGTGCTGTGCGGTGATGCGCCAGGGAGGACGGCTTTCTGCCTCCGGGCAGCGGCAGGTGGTGAAGGCTCCATTTTGGAAGATGTAGTTGGTGTCTCCAACCTTCTGGACCTCCTCGCCCTTCATCCGGAAGCGGCTGCTCTCGCTGTCGAGGTTTCCGGTAAAGACCACTCCATGCATCGTATCGACGTTGAACTGCAGGAAATCGGTCGTCAGCGTGTCCTGCCCTTCGACGACCACAACGTTGCCGCTCGCGACGCCAAGCCGCGTCGTGTTGTTGAACGTTACCCAATCCGCGGTGAGGGTGCGGCCGGGTTGGGAGATGTGAACATTTCCGCGCGCGGTGTAGAGGTCTCGCGCCTTGTCGTACTCGACGGTGTCGGCCGTGAGATCGAAGGGCTGGTCACCCGCACCTTGACCGGGATGCTTTACGTCCGCAGGGGAGCCGAACGGCACAAGGAGCAGCCAGACGACGAGCGCAACCCCGCTGCACCTGCGCACGGCTCCGCGCAACCCGCCCCTCCGGCACGCGTCGGCGACCGACGCGAGGCGCGGCCACGCTATCAGAACGGATCAGGAGGGGTCAACGTAAGTGACGGGTCAAAACGGAGGTCAGCCTCAGTCCGCACCATCCAGGCATGCGGAAAGTGCGTCGAGGTCGGGTGAAACCAGCACATCTTCTGAGAACCGCACGAGCTTGCGCTCGAGCAGCTGCTGCAGCGCGCGGTGGGTCTCGAGCAGCGAAAGGCCTGCGTCGCTCGCGAGGTGTCGCAGGGTCGTCGGTATCCGCACGCCTTCCGGAGCTTCCTCGGCGCGACGGACGAGCACGCGCACCACCGGCCGCAGCAAGTCGTCGATGCCGAGTGCGGAGAGCCGCCCCTCGAGCTCGATCACGCGCGCGGCCAAACGCCGGATCATGCGAATCGCGATTTCGGGCCGCTCGAGGCACATCTCCTGAAGCACCGAGGCGTCGAGCTCGAGCAGCCGTGCCTCGCAGGCCGCCGCTGCGCGCACCGTGCGGGGCCCCCCCAGCACGACGCTCATCTCGCCGAAAAATTCACCGGGCCCGAGCCGACCGACGAGGCGCGGGCCGGAGGCACCCCGTCGCGTGAGCTCGATTTCGCCCGCCTGGATCACATAGAGGACCGCACCGGGATCGCCCTCGTCGAACACGACCTCGCCGGGGCGAAACACGCGTTCGAAGGCGCGGCGGACGCGGATTCCCGTGTCCTCAGCACCACGGGTCTGGCTGTCACTCGGGGCAGTGGCCACGCCCGGGCTTTCGACCGGACGCGCGCTGCGCTTGAGGCAGCGCGAGCCTGGGCTCCGCCGCGGCGCTATCCCGCCTTGCCAGCGCTGGCTTCCGCCAACACCTGGAGAAGCTCGGGCTGCTCGACCAGACCGACGTGCATGGAACGGACGAGACCGTCCGGGCCCACCACGATCAGCGAGGGGAAGCCCGGAGCTCCGAACTCCCGCGCCAGGGACTCACTGCCCAGCAGGATCTGGTATCGGACCTGACGCTTCTCGGTATAGGCGCGGACGGCTTCCGGGCCATCGGTGTCCACCGACACGCCGAGGATCACGACATCACGGTCTCGGTGAGAATCATAGAGAGAGTTCAGTACGGGAATCTCAAACTCACAGGGCGGGCACCAAGTGGCCCAGAAGTCGATCACGACGAGCTTGCCGCGAAAATCGGAGAGCTTGACCTTCCGGCCGTTCAGATCGGGGAGCGTGAAATCGGGCGCCATCCGCGGGGCGGTCGTCTCCTCCGCTGTGCTTGCAGCGTCCCGACCCTTTCCCGAAGGACAGCCGCCCAGCAGGCAGGAAGCCACGAGCATCCACGCAGCGGCCCTTCGAGCGCTCATCTTGCCCTCGCCTCGTCCCGTCACTGGAGCAGGCGTTCCGTTTGCGTGACGAAGTGGCTCATGAACATGAAGTACCCGTTCAAGCGCGCGAGCTGATCGGTCATCACGAGAAGCCCGACTCCAACAAGAAGTGCCCCGGACACGAGCTCGAGCGCCCGGAAATAACTCTTCACGCGCTGGAAGGCGCGAAAGAACAGATCGATGCTCCACGCCGCCACGAGAAATGGGACACCCAGCCCCGCGGAATATACCGCGAGGAGCGCCACGCCTTGGAGCACGGTTTCACGGCTCCCTGCGATGGTGAGGATGCCGCCGAGAATCGGCCCGACGCACGGCGACCAACCAAAGGCGAAGGCCGCACCGACGAGATAGGTGCCGATCGGGTTCATGCGGCGAACCTTGAGGTGCAGGCGGCGCTCGCGGTACAGCATATGCACGGGCAGGACACCCGCGATGTGCAGTCCCATGACGATGATCACGACTCCCGCGAGCTGGGGCACCCCAAGTTCCACGCCCAAGATTTGAACGCTCCAGGTGCGCAGCACGTGGCCAAGTGCCGTCGCCGACGCACCCAGCAGGATGAAGACGGTCGAGAATCCAGCCACGAAGCCGAGGCTTCCAGTCAACACACGACGGCGTACGTACGGCTCGCTGCTGCCTTCCTGCATCTCCTCCACGGAGAGGCCCGAGACGAGGGAGAGATAGGCCGGCATGAGCGGCATCACGCAGGGCGAAAAGACTGACAGCAGCCCCGCCGCGAATGCGGTGCCGAGCGAGGCAATGGACGTGGCGTCCGCCATAAGGGCACACCCGGGCGGTCGCCGCCGAGGGACAGACCTCGTGCTGCGACCGCACCTTCCCCCAAGGCGCAGAGGATGCCCCCCCCGCCCTCGCGTGCCAATGGCCCCGGGCGCTGACTACGGCGTGCCGTTGTCCTCAGCCGGCTTCGCGCCGTCGCTCGCCGCGGTGGCCGTGGCCGCCGGCGTGTCGCGCCCGACAAACTCGAGGGGCTTCTGGCCCGTCAGGTGATCGGGTGTGACCACGTAGTCGCCGTAGGCGGCGGAGACGAAGATCGGCCACGCCACCTCCGAGTTTCCAGCGGTCACCCCCCAAGCCAAGCCGCTCACGATCGAGCCTACGAGCGCGTAGCAGACCTTGGTGGGGCCGTAGAGCAGCGTCGTGAACAGGGCGCCGGCTTGGAGGCCAGCGCTCGTTCCCGCATCTGCGGCACGAGCCGGGGCACTGGCAAACATCATGCAGGAAGCGAGTCCGATGGCAGCTGCAAACGAGCGAATCGAGCTAGGGTTGCGCACTTGATACCTCTCCTTTTTTGACGGCAGGTGCCGTCATCCCCCCACAGGAGTGTTCCGCATTGAGGAGCGCGGTCAAGTGGACCGGCGCACTGCGTGCGCAAGCCGGCACTTTAGAAGCGCCGCTCGGTGTCCAGAAGGATCGTGACCGGACCCTCGTTTACGAGCGCGATTTGCATCTGAGCCCCGAAGCGTCCCCTGACGACGGGAGCACCGAGCCCGCGCGCGGCGTTCGCGAGCGCCTCGACCAAGGGCTCGGCTTGCAGCCCGGGTGCCGCAGCCGTGAAGGCGGGGCGACGTCCCTTGCGGGCGTCGCCCATCACGGTGAACTGCGAAACTACGCCGAGGGTGCCGCCGGTATCGAGCAGCGAGCGGTCCATGCGTCCCTGCGCGTCCGGGAAAACCCGCAGACGAAGGAGCCTCTCCGCCAGTTCGCACGCCTGTGTCGGCCCGTCCTCCCGGGCCACCCCGACGAGCGCGAGCAGACCCGCCCCCATCTCGGCGACCAGCGCGCCCTCGACGCGGATCGTGGCATGGGAGACCCGCTGCACCACGGCCCGCACGCGTTAGCGCCCCGCCACCGCGGCTAGGGCCGCTCCTGCACGGCGAAGCGCCCGCGGTAGATCGCTCGACCCTCGGTGCGCATCAGAACAAGCTGGCACAGCCGCACCCCAGCGTGAATCACAAGGGGCTGGCCCGAGACGTTGCTCATCTCGAGCACTTGACGATTCGAGACCCCAGGCTGAACGAAGGCTGAGGTGACATGGATCATGAGCCCAAGCCGGGCGAATTGACTCCGTCCTTCGAGAAATCCGCAAAGGTCGTCGGGCAGCGTAACGCGCTCGCGTGTGATGCCGTGGATGGTGACCCCCGGAGCGAGGACGAAGGGCACGTCCAGTCGCTGCGCCCGGGTGTGCTCTCGGTAGTCGGTCCCCTCGCGCACGTTGATGGGCTCGGCGTCGGTCACGATGACCCGGATCTCGTCGCCGAGCGTGAGGTCGATGGACGCAGGCCCGACCTGCGCGGGGTCGAGCGGCTCGATCACAAGGCGTCCCGAGGCGAGCTCGCGCTCGATGCTTTCGCGGGTCAGGACGGCCATCGGCGAGCACGATACCGTACGCCACATGCCGCACCCCTATTTCGAACTGCCGCGGCCGATCGTGATCGGCCATCGCGGCGCGGCGGGCGAGCGACCCGAGAACACCCTGCCCTCTTTTGCACGTGGCCTTGAAGCAGGCGCTGCGATCCTCGAAAGCGATCTTCACCTGACGCGCGATGGCGTCGTCGTCATGGCGCACGACAGCACCGTCGACAGGACCACCGATGGCTCCGGCCCGCTGCGCGAGTTCTCCTTCGCGGAGCTCTCGAAACTTGACGCGGGGTATCGTTTCTCGCCAGACAGTGGGGGAAGCTTTCCCTTTCGTGGACAAGGACTTCGGATTCCGACCCTCGAGGAAGGGTTCAAAGGATTTCCGGGCATCCGCTTTAACCTTGAGCTCAAGGCCGATGAGCCCGCCCTCGTCGAGCGCACGGTCGCCCTCGTCAAGCGGGAAGGCCGCGCGCCGATCACGCTGCTCACAGCGGAGGGCGACGCGCTCATGGCTCGCCTGCGGGCGCACCTAAAAGCTGTGGATGTCCCCGCGGCCCTCGGTGCCGCAGCCGGTGACGTGCTGCGCTTTGTACGTGCGGCGCTGGACGCGAGTGCGCCTCCCCCCGAGCCCATGGCACTCCAGATCCCCGCGAGTTTTGCCGGCCACCCGCTGGTCACCCGGGAGCTCGTTGCCCACGCCCATGCGCATGGCATCCAGGTCCATGTCTGGACCATCAACGACCCGTCGGAAATGGAGCGGCTCCTCAACCTCGGTGTGGATGGCCTGGTCACCGACTTCCCGGGTAGGATGAAAGCCTTGCTTCGCAGGCGCGAGGTGCGTTGAGCGGGGCCGCGCCGTCGTCGTGGTTCGTACGCCATGCGGCGTGGGTGGGCGACGCGGCTCGGCTCGGCCCGGTCGTGGACCTGGCGTGCGGTCCGGGCCGACACACGCTCGCGGCGGCGGCTCTCGGCGCGCGCACGCTTGGAATCGACCGCAACCCTGCGCTGCTCGAGGCGCTGCTTTGCGAGGCGCGAACCCAAGCCCTCCCCTTTCTTGTCACCGGCGTGTGCGCGGACCTCGAAGCTGCACACCGCCTCCCGCTTCGAGAAAACAGCTGTGGGGCCATCCTCGTCTTCCGCTACCTCCATCGGCCCCTCGCCCCCGCGATCTCCGCGCTTCTTCGTCCCGGCGGTCTCCTGCTCTACGAGACCTTCACAACGGACCAGAGGAATCTCGGGTATGGCCCGAGGAATCCAGCGTTTTTACTCGCACCGGGGGAACTCCGGGAGCTCTTTTCCGAACTTGCGATTTTGGCCTACGAGGAGGGGCTTAGCCCGGGGGAGCGGCCTGAAGCGCTGGCTCGCCTCGCGGCCCGCCGAGACGAGTTGCGTTAGCCGCTAGCCCTGGCCTTCTGAGGCCGGCCGCTGCCGCGGATTGGGTGGCGCAATGCGGGCGAGCGCCCAACGTGCATGTTCCGCAAGGAGTGGATCGGAACCCGCCGCGTGCCGCTCCAGGACGGGGCGCAGCGTCGGATCGCCCGAGTTGCCCGCCGCGACCAACGCGTTGCGCAGGAGAAAGCGGTGCTTCGCGCGGCGCAGCGCAGTACGCCGAGTCACGGCGCGCCAGGCGGTTTCGTCCAGCGAGAGCAGCCACGCAAGACTCGGCGCCACCCACTCCGGCCGCGGCGCGAGCCGCACCCGCAGGCCGAGAGGATCCTCCGGGACACGCCGACGCTCCCGCTGATTAAACGGGCAGACTTCCTGACAGATGTCGCAGCCAAAGACAAGGTCGCCCTGCGCCTCGCGCAGCGCCTCTGGAATGGCGCTGCGCGACTCGATCGTCGTGTACGAGAGACAGCGCGTCGCGTCGAGCACATGCGGTTCTACAAGAGCATGTGTGGGACAGGCGTCCAGGCAAGCGCGGCAGGTCCCGCAATGGTCTGGCTCGGGAGTGTCCGGAGCGAGATCAAGGTCTGTGAGGAGCGCCCCCAAGAACAGGTAGGACCCGAGCTCACGGTGGATCAGGCAGGTATTCTTGCCGACCCAGCCGAGGCCAGCTTGCGCGGCCAGCGCGCGCTCGAGCACCGGACCCGTATCGACGTAGGCCCGCCAGCGCACAGCACGCTCCGCCAAGGCCTCAAGGCCCGCGCCAAGGGCGCGGAGCCTTTCACCCAGGACGTCGTGGTAGTCCTCTCCGCCTGCGTAGCGGGCGACCCCACCCCGGCCCGGGCCGGCAGGCGGCCGCCGCCCAGGGCCATAGACGAAGGCGACAGCGACCACGCTGCGCGCTTGCTCGAGCACGCGGCGCGGATCGATGCGCGCCTCGACGCGGCGGCTCAGCCACTCCATTTCGCCGGCATAGCCGCGCGACAGCCACTCACGCAGGAAACTGCTCGTCGGCGCGGGAACCGCCGGGGCCAGCCCCGCAAGGTCAAAGCCAAGAGCCAGCGCGAGGGCCTTCACTTGCGACCCCGAAGGTCCCCCCTGCCTCACCTTCGCAAGCGCCCCGCTCACTTCGGGGGCACCAGCCGCCGCATGATCGCGCTCACCGCAAGCAGCGCGAGGCAGCCGAGCAGATAGGTGAGAAGACCCGCGGCCTGATGCAGCACGCTGTCCGTCGCCCGCGCAACACCGATTCCCAACGCCGCAATCACGGTCACAACGACCCGCAGAAGGTTTCCGCCGAGCGCGATCGGGACTACCGACGAGACGAGCAAAAGGCGCCGTGCAAGCGAGCGCTCCACGTAGTACGCGAGCAACACCGCCAAGGGGAGAAGCGTGATCAAAGAGGTGACGCCGCTGCACGCGTCTGCCACGAAAACCGACTCGCCGCCCGGGAGGAGGAGGACATTGCCCTCCTGGACGACTGGAATCTTCATGAGGTGCAGAATCCCGACGGCGACAGTGGTGACGAGGACGCGCAGCCACACGATCAGTGGCAACAGCAACGCTTCGGGAGGCGGAACCATGAACAACAGGAACCCGATCGGAAAGCGCAGCGCCCGCAGCCACTGTGGGCCCCGCAGCAGCAGGACGCTGGCGGCCACGGCCGAAACGAATGCAACGCCCTCGAGCTCGACGAGGCCGGCAGCGAGGCCGAGTCCGTAGAGCAGAAGGGCTGTGAGAAGCAGCAGCAGGCCGCGCCGATCGCGTCGCGCCGGCAGCGCTGCCAAGGTGGCGCGGTCCCGCCACGCCGCCCACGCGGCGACAAAGGGGATCAGATAACCATGCGAAAGGTAGTCAACCGATCCCCAGACCCGCGCCATCGCGGCAAGGCCCGGCGCGAAAGCAATCCCAACCAGGGCCACGAGCAGCGCGTCTTGCAGCCCCTGCCAGGCGCGCTGCGTCCTCTTCGCTTGCGTCTCTATCACAGCCATTTGCCCCCGGGACCCTCTCGGCGGCGCTGCCCGGAGCCCGGCCTCGTGTTCGGAATTTAGGCCACGGCGCGTGCGTGCGGCTGTATACCACCCCCTCGCTCGCGCGGCCGCCTCTTGCACGGGGTAAACTCTCCCCCCGAATGCCGCAACCTTTCCGTATCGCTGGCGCTTCCGGCTTCTGGGGCGACCGCAATGACGCGCTCCTCGATCAGGTGCGGGGCGGACCCATCGACGTCGTGATGCTGGACTACCTGGCGGAAGTCACGATGTCGATCCTGCGCATGAAGATGATGCGCAACCCCAACCAGGGCTATGCGGGCGACTTCCTGAAGGCGCTCGATCCTGCCCTCCACGACATCGTCGAACGCCGGGTCAAGGTCGTGACGAACGCCGGCGGAATGAATCCGCGGGCCTGTGCACAGGCCGTGGTCGAGCTGGCGCGCAAGAAGGGAATCCCGGGTCTGCGCGTCGGCCTGGTCACCGGTGACGACATCCTCGGTCAACTCGATACCCTCGCGGCCCGCGGCGTTGCGCTTGAGAACATGGATACGGGCGGAGCGTTTTCGACAATCCGCGAGCGGGTGCTCTCTGCAAACGCCTATCTCAGCTCTGAGCCGATCGCCGAGGCATTGCGGGGGGGCGCGCAGATCGTGGTCACAGGCCGCTGTACAGATTCTGCGCTCGCGCTTGGTCCCCTTCTCGCACGCTACGACTGGGCACCGCACGATTGGCACCGCCGAGCCGCCGGCATCGTCGCGGGGCACTTGCTCGAGTGCGGAGGCCAAGGCAGCGGTGGCAACTTCGCGGGAGGCTGGGAGCAGGTGCCTGATCTTGCGAACCTTGGCTACCCGATTGCGGAGGTTGAGGAAAGCGGCGAGTTCGTTGTCACCAAGCATACCGGCCTGGGCGGGCTTGTGACGCCGGCCGTCCTGAAGGAGCAACTCCTTTACGAGATCGGAGATCCTCGGGCCTACGTGACACCGGACGTCGTCGCCGATTTCACCAGCATTCGGCTCGAAGACCTCGGCACGAACCGCGTTCGCGTGTTCGGCATCCGCGGCGAGCCCGCGCCCGAGCAGCTCAAGGTGTCCGTCAGCTATCAGGATGGCTGGCGCAACGCGGTGGCCCTGACCTTCGTCTGGCCTCACGCCTTGGAGCGAGCACGCGCCAGCGAGCGCCTTCTCCGGGCGCGATGTGAGAAGCGGGGCCTTGAAATCGATGAGGCCCATGTGGACCTGATCGGCGTGTCGGGTGCCCACGGTCCCCTTGCACCTCCACCGCACGAAGAGCCCAACGAGGTGCTGTTCCGCATGGCGATCCGCACGCGCGATCGCGAGTCCGCCAAGCGCTTCGGTGAAGAGATTGCCCCGCTTGTGCTCTCCGGTGTGCCCGGCGCCGCAGCGGGGCTTTTGTCCGGCCGGCCCGAGGAGAGCGTTATCGTGAACTACTGGCCGACCCTCGTTCCGCGCGACTGCGTCCGCGCATCGGTAGAGGTGCTTGAGTCCTAAGGAAGCGGCACAGGTGCGAGCGACGACTCCCCGCACCCAACCGGAGTAGAACCATGCGCACGGTGTTGTACAACCTCGCGCACACGCGGGCGGGCGATAAAGGAGATCGCTGCAACATCGGGTTGATCGCGCGGCGTCCGGAATTTTATCCGGTCCTGGTGCAGGAGGTGACGGCCGACCGCGTGAAGCAGCTGTTTGGCGAATGGTGCAAGGGCCCCGTCGAACGCTTCGAGTTGCCGAATCTCGAGGCGCTCAATTTTGTGCTCCACGGGGCACTCGATGGCGGCGCCTTGGCATCCCTGCGGCTCGACACACAGGGCAAGACCTACGGATTCGCCCTCCTGCGGCTCGAGGTTGAAATCCCCGAGAGCCTTAAGGTGGAGCAGCTGACTTAGCTCCCGCCGCCCGGTGCGATCGACGGCAGGAGCGAGAGCCTGCAAAATGCGGCCCGTCCGTCTGCCGGGCCCGCCGGTCTCAAGCGCCTGCGTGACAGCCCTGGCAGGGTATGATGGCGACTCCACTCCGACGCACTCTGGAGGTGCCCAATGGCGGTGCAGGAAGGAAAGGTTGCGCCCGCGTTCACATTGCACGACGCGGACGACAAGCCGGTCTCGCTCGCGGATTTTGGGGGTAAAGACGTGGTGCTCTACTTCTACCCCAAGGACGACACGCCGGGCTGCACCAAAGAGGCGTGCGGTTTCCGGGATGCCTGGAGAGAGCTCCAAGGTCTCGGAGTGGTCGTACTGGGAGTCTCGGCCGACTCCCCTGGCTCCCATCAGAAGTTCCGGGCGAAGTACAAGCTCCCATTCCCGCTGCTCTCCGACCCCGATCGCAAAGTCATGACCAAATACGGCGCATACGGCGAGAAGATGATGTACGGCAAGAAGACGACGGGCGTCATCCGCTCGACGGTTTGGATCGGCCCCGACGGCAAGGTGAAGAAGCACTGGGCAAAGGTGGCCAAGGCCGAGGCTCATCCCGAGCAGGTGCTCGAGGCGCTTCGGGGAAGCCGCAAGCCGTGAGCCGACGTGAGTTCCCGAAGGGCTTCCGCTGGGGCACGGCGACCGCGGCCTACCAAATCGAAGGCGCATGGCAGGAGGACGGTAAGGGCGAATCGATCTGGGATCGGTTCGCGCACACCCCGGGCAAGATCAAGAACGGCGATACCGGAGACGTCGCCTGTGACTCTTACCACCGCTATCGAGATGACATCGCCCTCATGAAGGCGATGCACCTGAATAGCTATCGTTTCTCGATCGCGTGGACGCGCATCCAGCCAAACGGCCGGGGCCCCGTGAACGCGAAGGGTGTCGACTACTACTGCCGCCTGATCGACGCCTTGCTCGAGGCAGGAGTTCGTCCCTTCCCGACGCTCTTCCACTGGGATCTCCCCCAGGCGCTGGAAGATGCCGGGGGCTGGCCGAGCCGTGACACCGCCAGCCGCTTCGCCGATTACGCGGAAGCCGTCGTGCGCGCCCTCGGCGACCGGGTGCCCCACTGGATGATCTTCAATGAGCCGGGGGTCTTCACGACCTGCGGCTACCTGCTCGGCGTCCACGCGCCGGGGCGACGCAGCCTGAGCGACTTCCTTCAGGCCGTTCATGTGGTGAACCTTGCCCAGGGCGAGGCCTACCGCGCGATCCGTGCCACCAAGCCCGACGCGGTGATCGGGACCGCTTTCAGCATGTCGCACTGCGAACCGGCCACCCACCGGGAGGCGGACGTCGCCGCGGCAGAGCGCTGGCACGGTTTTGCGAACGATCTCTACCTCCGGCCGGCGCTACGCGGGGAATACCCGCAGATCTACCGCGAGGGTTCACCGGAGCGGGAGATGGGGGTGCAACCCGGGGACCTCGAGCGCGTCCGGGCCCCGCTCGACTTCATCGGAATCAACCTCTACTTCCGGAGTCTCGTCTCGGACAACCCGAGCGATTCAAAGATGGGCGCCCTTCCGCTCAACGGCGGTTGGGGCGGCAACGACGGACCCAAGACGGAGTTCGGCTGGGAGGTTTGGCCTGATGCCCTCCACGACACGATTCTCCGCGTGACGCGCGACTATGATCGCCCCGTGATCGAGGTGACTGAGAACGGCTGCTCGTATTCCGAGGGTCCAGATGCAAAGGGTGTGGTGAACGATTGGCGCCGGATCGAGTTCTACCGCGGCTACATCGACGGCGTCTGGCGCGCAATCGAGAAGGGCGCCGATGTTCGCGGATACCACGCCTGGAGCCTCACGGACAATTTCGAATGGGGAGAGGGCTTCGCCCAGCGTTTTGGTCTTGTTCACGTCGATTTTGGAAGCGGGAAGCGAACGATCAAGGAATCCGGGCGATGGTTCGGCCGGTTGGCTGCCGAGAACGCTCTTAGCGACTGACGCGATGCCGCACAGAGTCAGTGCTTCTCATCAGCGGTTGTAGTCGTTGGACAAGCGAAACGCGGGGCTCCTCGATTTCTCGAAGGCCCCGCGTCTATGGCGAGTGAGGGGGGTACGCCTTAGCTCCTGCGCTTTCTTCCGAAGGCGAGAAGGCCCATCAGTCCGCCACTCAGCAGCACGAGCGAACCCGGCTCCGGTACGACCGAGAAGCGCTGATCCACAAACGAAATGGTCGCGAGCCCACCGCGATCGAGATCCATTCCGTGATCATCCCGATCCTTGTCGTGGTGATGCCAATCCTTGTCGCGGTCCTTGTCTCCCTTGTGGTCGTCGTTGTCCGTATCCTTGTCCTTACCTCCTGAGCTTCCGCCGGAACCCGCCTTCACCAAGATATCCTTCTCGACCGTGAAGCTCGTCACCGGGCCGAAGCTCACCGAGTCCACCTTCTGGGAGAGGCCGCTCCCTGTCTGGAAGACGCTGGCCGAGGCGATGGGATCGCCACTCGGGATCCCGAACAGGTCCTCTGAGACCGTCGCTCCCGAGTGCGCACCTACCGCTGCGCCGTTGAACTTGAGGCTCATGTCGTCGACCGCGCTGCCCGCGGCGACGCTGACGTCATAGCTCACCAACATGTCCCCTTGCTGACCACCGAAAACGCCGATGCCTCCCACAATCTTGAATCCATCGGATTCGGTGAGGACCTTGTAGTCGGCAAGGTTGTGGTCGATCGCGCCCGTCACCGTGATGGTGAAGTCGCTGAAGGTTAAGCTTCCGACGGTCAGATTCTGGCCACCATTTAGGTCGGCGAGGGTCGTCCCTTGCGCGCTGCCCGCGAGCCCCGCCGCCAGGGCGGTCGCCAATCCAAACGTCGCCTTTCCAATCCGCATTGCACCTCCCTTGTGCCCGCCTCTCGAGCGGTCCGCGCACGTGCCCACGTGTCGACAGCTGCGAGCGCGTTTGCCGCTCAGGGAGGGAGTGGTTCCAAGAAGAGAAATGTGTCAGGGAGGGCGTGGGGATCCCCCTTCGAGGCGCGATCCCATCAGACTCCGCGCCCCCGGGACCCCGTCCAAATAAAATGCGGAGCCCCCGGGGGGCTCCGCGTGCACGATCAACCAGAGCGCTAAAAACTTGGCGAGCTAGCTCTTGCGCTTTCGCCCGAAGACGAGAAGGCCCGTAAGTCCGCCGCTTAGCAGGACGAGCGAACCGGGCTCCGGTACGAGCGAGAAGTGCTGATCCACGAAGGAGATCGTCGCGAAGCCGGCGGAACCCGCCTTCACGAAGATATCCTTCTCGACCGAGAAACTCGTCTGCGGGTCGAAGGTCGCCGAGTCCACCTTCTGTGAGCTGCCGCCTCCTGTCTGGAAGACGCTGGCCGAGGCGATGGGATCGCCACTCGGGATCCCGAAGAGATCCTCTGAGACCGTCGCTCCGGAGTGCACACCCGTCGCCGCGCCGTTGAACGCGAGGCGGATGTCGTTCACCGCGGGGCTCCCCGCCGCAGCGTTGACGTCATAACTCACCAACATGTCCCCTTGCTCACTGTCGAAGACACCGATTCCTCCCGTGATCCGGAAGCCATCGGAGAGGGTCAGGACCTTATAGTCGGCAAGGTTGGAGTCAATCGCACCGTTCACTGTGATGGTGAAGTCGCTGAAAGTTAACCCTCCGACGGTCAGGCTCTGGCCACCATTTAGGTCGGCAAGTGTCGTTCCTTGCGCGCTGCCCGCGAGCCCCAGCGCCAGGGCGGCAGCCAACCCCAATGCCACTTTTCCAATCCGCATTTGCACCTCCTTGCGCTCAGCTTTCGTACGCCTGCCTCTCGTTTGCCGGCGCAAACCAACTGATGCCTATGAGAAGTGGTTCCGAAGGGGCAAATGTGTCGGGGACTAGCCCCGGAAAGTTGCACGCTCCCGGAGGGAATCTGAGCCCCTCCCCCGGGGCGGGCGGCTACCTAGCTTTTCGCCATGCGGCGCAGCTGCTTGGGCGTCAGCAGCCAGCCGAGCGTGCCGCCTTTCGGTCGGGGCTCCCCCGCGAATTTGAGGCAAGCGACACCGCCCTTCTTGAGCGGGGTGGCGTCCGAAGCGATACCCGTGGTTGCGAGGGACACGAGGGCACCGAGCGCGGGCTCATGGCCCACCAAAGCGACCCTGGACTCTGAGGCCGGGCCGCGAAGGGCTCGGAACACCGCTTCGAAGGCTCCGCCAGGTGCCAATGCGTCGCTCTCGACCGGCTTCGGTCCAGGCAGAACCCGCGCAAGAATCTCCGCGGTCTGGCGGGCACGAATCAGCGGGCTCGTCAGGATCTGATCGAGCCCAATGCCCAGGGCGGCAAGGCCCGCTACGACCTCCTCAAACTGCAAGCGTCCCTCGCGGGTGAGCTCGCGCTCCGCGTCGGGGCGCCCGGCACGTTGCTCTTCTGCCTCTCCGTGGCGTACGACATAGACCTTCACGCCTGCAAGTCTACCTGTTTCACGGATCATCCTGGTCGGGCAGCGACTAGGAGGGGCGCCCGAGCGCCGTCGGCACCGCGCAAACGGGGCAGCTGCGCCTTGGAGGAGGCAAGCGAGGCCGCTGCGCGATGGCCGTGGCCCGAAGGCGGGCTTTCCGACAGTCCGCTCCTCTTCTGCTTCCGCCGCTGGTTCGCTGATGCCCTCGCTCCCGCTACAGTCGGCGCATGATCGGCGGAATTCGCATCGGTCGGATCTTCGGGATTCCTATCTACCTTCATCCGACCTGGTTTTTGGTTTTCCTGCTGGTGACCTGGGCTCTCACGGCACGCCTGCAGTCCGAGCACGCCGACTGGTCGACCGCAACTCAGCTTCTCGCAGCCTCCCTTACCTCCGCGCTCTTCTTCCTCTCCATCCTCCTCCATGAGCTTGGCCACAGCGTTCTCGCGCTCCGCCACCGCGTCCCGGTCCGATCCATCACCCTCTTTATCTTTGGCGGCGTCGCGCTCATGGAGCGCGAGCCGGAGTCCTCGGGAGCTGAGCTCCAAATCGCGATCGCCGGCCCGATCGTGAGCGCGCTGCTCGCGCTCGGCTTCAGCGGCCTCGCGCACGTTGCAGGTTCGGGTTCTTTGGTCGGCTCCCTCGCCGGCTGGCTCGCCTTCATCAACGCCGGCGTTGCGCTCTTTAACCTCTTGCCCGGCTATCCGCTCGACGGCGGCCGGGTCCTGCGCGCGTTCTTGTGGGCACGCACAGGCGACCGCGACCGCGCGACGAGAGTCGCTGCGAGCGCGGGGCAGTGGATGGCCTACGCATTTATCGCCTTTGGCGCCCTGCAGGTCCTCCACGGCGATATCGGTGGGCTCTGGATTGCCTTCATTGGCTGGTTCCTCCTCTCTGCGGCGACCGCGACGATTCGTCAGGCGGCAGTGGACGCGTCGCTGAGCCGCCTTCGTGCGCGTGATCTCATGTCAGAGGATGTGCCGCGCATCCCCTCGGACATCAGCGTGGCCCGATTTGCGCGCGACCTCGTGATGCGGGGACGGCGCTGGGCACTGGTGGAGCACGCGGGCGCGCCGGTCGGCTTGATCTCCTTGACCGATGTGAGACGCGTTCCAGCCGAAGCTTGGGACACCACGTTGGTGGGGCAAATCGCGACCCCGATCGACGCCGTTCTGACGGCGCCGCTCGATAGCCCGGTGCGCGATCTCCTGCGAACGATGGCGACTCGCAAGGTGAATCAAATCCCGATCCAGGAAGGCGGCCGGATCCTCGGGGCCGTGACGCGGGAAGCCCTCGTGCAGGCGATTGAGATGTCGACCGGGGTCAGCTAAGCGGCGACTGCTCCAAGCCGAGGCGGGCTGCTATAATGACGAAATGAGCCAGATCGACGCAACGCTCGAGAGCACGCTGTTCGCGACGCCGCTCAAGCCCGTGGATGGCTACCGAGCGCCAGTGTTCGAGGTAATTTCGCTCGACTGCGAGATTACCTCCTATGCGCCCGAGGGAGGCGATCCGCTCTTCTAGCCCCCCGAGCCCAGGCGCACCGCCAACAGCTGGAATCGCGGATCGCTAAGAAGCGCCCAGCGGTCGCCCCGCTGGAGCGCGTCGAGCACCTTGGGGTCCTGGAGGAGACTCTGGAACTGCGGATCCGAACGGATCCCGGCGAGCCTCGGTGCAACTTGGCGGGTAGCGTCCACGATCGCTTGCTCAAAGGCTGGGGGGCTGTCCGCAGCGCTCCGCGCGACTAGTCCCATCTGGGCAAAGTCGTGTCTTAGCTCGGGGTCATAGGGCAGCGAGCGAAAGCTCCCGCGCGCAAGGGCAGCCTGAAGATCACCTCCCTCAAGCGCTTCCCAGAACGCGGAGTCGTCGCGCAGGGCCTCCAGGCGCCCGTTCGCTAGTGCACCCTTTAGCCCTTCGATGCTCTCGCCCGGATGCGCAAGAAGCTGCACCGTTATGCGGCCACCCGGGCTTTGCTGATCCAGGGCAGCGCCCGCTCCCGCCTCCACCGCACGCTCCGCCAGCTGTCCCACGTGGGAAGGGCCAAGGCGCGGCAGCATGGATTCAGGAACCGCGGTCGCGACCCCGTCGACCCAGGCCGTTAGCCATCCGACGAGCAGGACCACGACAGCACCTCGGAGCCCGCCGAGAAGCGCCCCGCCGAGCCTCTCGAGCGCGGACAGCGGCTCATCGCCAAGGCCCCTTCGCTCGTGTGCGAGGAGCATCCGCGAGGCGATGCCGAGCACCACCATCGCGGCAGTAAAGGCGATCGCGCCTACCAGGACCGTTCCAAGGAGCGGCGCCACGGACAGCCGCGCCGCGGCGGCGTCACCCAGCTTTGCGCCGGCGAGCAGGCTTAAGCCGTAGGCGGCAATCAGGGTGAAAATGCCAAGCGCGCTGGCAAGCGCCCCGCGCCAAGCGCCGATCGCGATGTACGCGACGAGGATGAGGAGCGACAGGAGGTCGACGGACATGCCCTGCCATCGGCCAAACCGCCTTGCAGCTCGAGCGCCCGCCGCGCCTGTGTCTAGCCGCCGAACCAGGAGGGATGAAAGTGACGGATGAGGGCCGTCAGTCCGACGCCGAGAAACACGGCAAGGGGTGAGAGCTCGCGCAAACCCTGGAGGGTCTCAGACCCGGTGAAGGGCCAAAACGGCGTGCGGCCATAAAATGCCGCGAAGCCCGGTACGCCCAGAGCGAGTTTGCGTCGGTCCTGGTGCCACGAGCCCACCACACCAAAAAGCGCAAACCCCCCGAAGAACGCCAGATCCGCAGCGCTCCCGTTGGGCAAGAGGTGCAGCAACCCGAACAGAGCAATCCCCATGTTCTGGGGATGGCGCGTAATGCGGTAGACACCATAAGGCGTTGCACTTCCGGAGACCACGCCCGCCGGGCTCGGGCGCAGCAAGCTCGCCACCACGAGGACGAAGGCCACCCCCATCCCGGTGTAGATGATCCAGCGCAGGGCGAGCCCAACCCCGAGCCCCCACAACACAGGCCCCGCGTGCTTGTGGGCGAAGTAGGTGGAGATGAGGGGCACGAAAAAAGCGAACGCGACGATGGAGTAGAGGCCGAGGAACGGCAAGCGGCCGATCGAGCGGACGACCCGGCTGCGCACCGGCACGCTGGATAGAACGAGGTGACCGCCGGCGAAACCCAGCCAGAAAAGCACGATCTGCGCAGTCGGCGACATGGTTGCGGATCCCTTCGCGCACACCGCGCGCGCCATCATAACGCGGTCGCGGCTTCGATTCGCCGAGCGTCCGCTCGGCGGCGCAGTCGCGGGTCGCCCGCCTTGCCCTCGCTCGAGGCCGCCCCTGGAAGTGGCGGCCCCTAGGTCACCGCGTGAGCCCCTGCGCCCTTCTGAGAGAGGCTCTACCGCGAGATGGCAGCGACAACGCCGCAAAGATGAACTTGCGCCCGCGCATTTTGTCCGTTCGGCGACGGCCTTGGCGCGTAGACTGCTCGTCGTGAGTCCCTACAAACGCGCGTCCCTCTATGGGATGAGCGCCTTTTACCTGGCGGCCGGCGCAGGTCACTTTCTCGCGCCCGGCTTCTACCTGCCGATGATGCCGGCGTCCCTGCCCTGGCATCTCGGCCTCATCTACGTTTCGGGGGGTGCGGAGATGGCGCTCGGTGCTGCGCTCCTGGTGCCGCCTTTCCGCCGCATGGCCGCTTGGGGGCTCATCGCCCTCCTCATCGCGGTGTTCCCGGCAAACCTTCATGTAGCGCTTCACAACATTCCGATCGGAGGGCGAAGCGAAGGGCTCGGCCTCTGGAACTGGGTGCGGCTCCCCCTCCAGGGCCTCCTGATCCTGTGGGCTTGGTGGTATACGCGACCTCAATCGGTCACCACCCCGGAAACTCTCCCTGGATGACGCTCGCGAGATTCGAGAGCTTCCTTCCACGCACGGGGAAATCGTATGTCTGCGTCAGTCGCGAGTTCCACCTGCAGCAAGATCGCAGTCGGGCCCGATTTACAGACGGGCGTTGCGCATTTTGTCGGCACGCCCGGAGGAAATGCTTCGGCCATCGGGACCATTGGAAGGTGCCGCACCGGGAACTTCGCGCTCGCGAGGATGGTCGAGCCTGGACGATCGCCGCGCATCTTCCGCCGAGCGATCTCGAAGTCGTCGCGGGCGAGGCTACACCGCCAACCCAGCAGGCCCGGCGGAAGCTTCCAGAGCTTGCGCCACGAGCTCAAGTCGGATTTGAGGGAATTGCAAGGACTCGCGACCAGAGAATCCGCGCCATCCCGAAGAGCGCACACTCCTGACCAGGGGCCTCCTGGACCGGGAACGGCGGGCGACACGCCAGCGGTGCTCGCACTCCTGCGACGCGGCTGCGCAAGCTCTAGGGCGGAGCCGCCGACTCGCGGCTCTTCGCGGCGCGGGCGAGGGCGCGAGCAATGCCCTGCTCCACGCTCGAGTCGACGGTCTCGAGGTCGTGGGAGGAGAGCTCGCTGAAAGGTTCCGTCCGCCGCTCGAAGCTGGCGAGGAACGCCCCCATCACCACCTGCTGCGTCGCATGCTTTCGCAAGGCCGCAGCCTTGCGATCGACCTCCGCTAGCGTAAGGGGAAGCATCACGCGGCGGTAGCCTCGCTCCGGCAGGTCCGGAGGGAGCTCGAGCGGTGCAGCGTGTGGGTACAGGGGAGCCGCGGATCCCGCCTCCCAGCCGGGTGGCCAATGGGGCCAATGGACGAGATACGCGAGAAGGCGGGGCAAGCGGGTGTCAGCCGAATGCGCCTCCTTCTGTTCGAGGCGCCCGGTTTCTCGGGCCCATTCGTCGAGGGCGAGGATCGAGAAGAGCCCCGTTGCGGAATGGTCGGGATGCCTGTCGAGTGGATCCGGAATCGCAACCACGGTGGGATTGGTTTCCCGGATGATCTTCACGAGCAGACGCTTCAGCTCCGCACCGTCGTACGCCGCACCCCAGTCCGGTGCGCGGGGGAGGTACACCTTTGACTCCCCGGTGGTCGCGGAGCGCTCGGGATGGGCACGGGACCAATACTCGTTGAGGAGCGCAGACAACCCGCCGTCCGGAAATCCGAGATCCTCGACGCGAGCCCGGCCCTGGGAGAGGATGTGCACGGCGGCACGGAGTTCCTGGACGCGCTCCTCCCCATAGGCGATGAACTCCGCAGGTCGCGGGTGCAGTTTGCCCGTCGCCATCTCCACGGCTTCGACGTAGCCGTCCCCGGCCGTCACCGTCACCACCCGCACGCTCCCGCGCCTGGCGAGGACCACCTGGACCAAGCCGCCCGCACCCAGCGTCTCGTCGTCGGGATGAGGGGCGATCACCAACAAGCGTTCGTTTTGCAAGATCTCGAGCGATGCGACTGCATCATCTTTCGCGGAGCAACCCCCAAACGCCAGTGCAAAGCCAAGCACGAGTGCGGCGCGCATCACGACGAATCTCATGAAGCGGATATGAAACGGATTCGCGGGCACCTTCGCTGTCTAGCACGCCCCGACCGACACGCGCACGCGCAAGCACGCTAGAATGTCTTCGGGGATTCCGGCGGAGGACTCGACGATGGTGCACCGCACTCCCCAGAGCCTTGCTGCCTCGCTGGGTTTTCTGGTTCTCGCATGCTCCCCCCAGCAGGTCGGGTGGCAGCTTGGGCTTCCAAACACGAAAACAGGATTCGTCGTGCTCACGGTGGCCCCGCGCGGCGGTTACCTCGACGCTGTCCTCAAAGGCCCGAGTTTCAACTTGCGCACCTTTGCGCCAGACACCGAGGAATGTCGAAGGGTGCTGGTCCCTGAGGCGGAGGTGCAGTATGTCGAGGGGCATCCAGGAGGGAGCTTTCAGCGAGGGGACGTCACATGCGACAGCGTGGGCATCGGGTCGCTGACCGAGTGGCGTGATCGCCGCGCCCGCTTGTCCGGCCCCCCCCAGCCACGCGCTCAGGCTACTTTCCGTCGCACGATCGCCGATAGCGACGTCATCTTCGTACGCGGGCGCTTTCCCCTGACCTACCTCGTCGGGTGGACCTCGTTCGGTGACACGGTGGCAGTGCTGCCGAATACGCTCTCGTGTCGAAAACGCGCCGACGAAGGAGTGGCTTCGCTCGAGTTCCGGCAGGCGGGGCCAGATCCGCTGATCCTCGTCGGATCAGAAGAGCCTTGCCCCATCCTCGGACTTCTACGGCCGCTCGACCAGAATGCCGACGCCCGCTAGCGGCTAGGCGGGCGTGCGCAGGAAGGACAGAATCGCGTCGGCGGCGGCTTCCGGTGCGTCCAAGTCGACACGATGGCCGGCTCCTTCGACGGAGTGAATCCCGGGCCGCTGCCCCATGGCGTCAGCGAATCGCTTTGCATAGCTCGCCGGGACGACGCGATCTTCGCTGCCCCACAACAGGAGAGTCGGAGATACGATGCGGTGTAGGCGCTTGCGGAGCCCGAGATCGCCGATCGGCCAAAGCAGTCGCGCGGCGGCTTCGGACGCGCGTAGCCTCGTGAGCTGCCACTCCACCTCATCGTCGCCCGGCGGACATGCCAGATCACGCTCGAAGGCTTCTGGGTGCGTACAGAAGAGCGAGGGGATCTCCGAGGCGCGCCGCGCGAAACAGTCGGCGACAGGCTCGGACGGGTCGAAGAGGCCGAACGGCGCAATCAGCACCAGCTTTCCGACCATCCCTCGCGAGAGCGCCGCGATTTCCGCCGCAAGCAGCCCTCCGGGCCCGTGGCCCACGAGATCGGCGCCCGCAAGACCCGCGCCCTCGAGCAGATCGAGCGTCACGCTGATCCAGTCGACAAGGTCATCGAGCTTGTGGTGGCCGGCCCCGCCTCCGGGAAAACCGGGAAGGGAGGGAACGACGACCCGGCGTTCTTGCGACAGTCGCTCGAGAAAAGGGGTCCAGTGGCCGAGGCCGCCCATGCCTGCGAGCAGGCCCAGCCCCTCGCCTTGCCCACGCTCCCAGACCCGGTGCGATTCGCCGTCAATCCGCACGTGGCGCACAAGCGGACCACTCAATGGGCGATCTCGCGCGGCCTAGCGAGCGCAGGTGCCACCAGCGGCTTCGGCCACCAGCGGTTCTCCCACTCGTCTTCAAAGAGAGCGCCAAGCTGTGGCATGACCCGCTTCGCGAAGAGCTGCGTGTTGTAGAAGGTGAGCTCCCTTCCCATGTTCCCGAACTGCAGCAGGAGCATGAGCTGACCGACGTTAAGCGAAACCGCGACTTCCCGGAGCTGCTGGGCCACCTCGTCGGGACTGCCCACGATGACGTACCCCTTCGAGACGATCTCTTCGAAGGACGGTGCGCCGAAGGCACGCGCGTCCGTGGCACGCGACGCCGCCTGCAGAACCTGCGAGACGACCTTCGAACGGATCGTTGCCTCGCTTGTATACCCGGGAGGCGCCGCGAAGCGCGCGTCCACATGGAGGCAGCGGTTGTAGAAGTATTCCGCCGGCTCGCGATAGAGATCGAGCGCCTCCTCGCGCGACTCCGCGACTCCCACGAACTGTAGAAAACCAGCGCGGAAAGGATTGCGGTCTTTGCCGAGACGTCTCATTTCTTCCCAGAAGCCATTCATCGTGGCTTGACCGGCCTGGTAGCCAAAGTAAGAGAGGTAAGCGTAGACGTAGTCGAGCTCGGCGCACCACCGCCAGGTCTCCACCGAGCCACCTCCGGGGATCCAGATCGGCGGGTGCGGCTTTTGAATCGGACGAGGCCACAGGTTCACATAGCGGAGCTGGGTGAAGCGCCCGTTCCACACGAATGGATCGGGGCTCTGCCATGACTTCATGATGAGATCGTGGGCCTCGTGATAGCGCTCGCGGAGTTGGCTCGGGTTTATGCCGTACGCGTAGCAGGTATCCATCGGCGTCCCCACCGGGAACCCGGCGACCAAACGGCCGCCCGAGATGCAGTCGAGCATCGCGAACTCTTCCGCCACACGGATTGGCGGATTGTAGAGCGCAAGCGAGTTGCCCATCACCACGATCGCCGCGTGGGTCGTGCGCCGTGCCAGCGACGCCGCGATGAGATTGGGTGACGGCATGAGACCGTAGCCGTTTTGATGGTGTTCATTCACGCAGACGCCGTCGAATCCAGACTCTGCGGCGAACTCGAGTTCGTCCATGAAATCGTTGTACATGCGGTGCGCCTTGGCTGGATCAAAGAGGCGCGAGTCGATGTCGACCCAAACCGATGGATGCTTCTGTTTGAAGTCGTCCGGGAGGTCCGTGTACGGCATCAGGTGGAACCAAAGGATTTTCATGGCAAGCCTCCCGCGGCCGTCATGCGCCGACCATGCCCTGCGCCATTCTAACGGGCCTTGGAGACCCCGCTTGGCGCAAGGGCCGCGCAGCGGGCTTCTCCACGCGCCGCGGGGATTGGTGACCTGTACCGCGCCGCTCCTTTGGTACTTCCCGCGCCGTGGATGGCGGCCTACAAGGGACGCAAGACCATGCTGCGCGGGACATCCCCAGTTCCGCAATGGACGGCGCCGATCCGGCGGTTTGCGCCACACGCCCAAGCGCCGGGCCTGCCGCTACCATCCGTCCGGAGCGCAGGTTGCCGTGAGAAAGGCGCAGGAGCGCTGCGCCCAGCGAGACCCGTCCCTTCAGCTTCAAAACGAGGAGGATCGTTGAGCGAGATTCGACTGACGTCGCTCGTTCCCGCCGGCGGCTGAGCGCGAAAGCTCGGTGCCGAGGACCTGGTCCAGGTCCTGAGAACGCTCGCCCCGCTTCACCACTCCTGGGTCGACCCCGACGTCGGACCCATGGAGGACGCTGCACTGCTGCGTCCAGAGCCCGGCTGTGAACTCGCATTCACGGTGGACTTCATCACACCCGTCGTCGACGGTCCCGAAGAGTACGGCGCGATCGCCGCCGCGAATGCACTGTCCGACGTGTACGCGATGGGGGGTGAGCCACAGGTCGCCCTCGTGATCTGCGGCTTTCCGGAGGAAAAGGTGCCGCGCTCCGTGCTCGAACGCATCTTGCGCGGGGGCCAGGCCAAGGCGGCAGAGGCCGGCTGCGCCATTGTCGGCGGCCATACCGTCCTCGACCCTGAACTCAAATACGGGCTGTGCGTCCTCGGCAGTGTCGACTCGACGCACCGCTTCACGCATACCGGCGCGCGGCCCGGGGATCGGCTCGTGCTCACCAAGCCGCTCGGCTTTGGCATCGCCGCTCAGGCGATTAAGCAAGGTGTCCTCTCGACCAGCGACACAGCGACTGTCGCAGCCGCGATGGCGGCTCTCAACAAGGGTGCCAAGGACGCCGCGCTCGCGGCCGAAGTGCGCGCCGCAACCGATGTCACGGGCTTTGGACTCTTGGGCCATCTCCATCACCTCTTGCTCGGCTCAAAGCTGGCGGCGCGGGTGTGGAGCGAGCGGGTGCCGGTTCTGCCGTTCGCGCGCGACCTCGTCCGGGACGGCGTTGCGCCCGGCGGCAGCAAACGCAACCTCGCGTATGTGGAGCCGCACACGCTGTTCCACACCGATCTCGATGGGACGGAGCGCCTGCTCCTCGCGGACGCGCAGACGTCGGGCGGCCTGCTGCTCGCGGTGCCGCGCGCGCGCGAGTCGCAGCTTCTGGCGGAGCTCCGGCGCGCGGGAACGCTTGCAGCCTCCGTGATCGGGGAGTTGATGGAGGGAGCTGCAGGACACATGGAAGTCACAGCGCACCCAAGCAGCGCGTAGGATCCCCCCGTGGCCCTGGAACGGCGCTACCAGGGGGTCTGAGCTCAGGGCGGCCACTTGCGGCCTTGACATCTCGCGCACGCCCGCGACGCCACTTTTTGTCGCGTACCCACTGGCCGTCCCGCGGCGGGAGGGATGAACCTCCTCCGAGCTTTGTGCGGTACGCCATCGCTCCTACGACCCTACTTGGATAGGATCGGGGATGTGGCCCGCACCGGACTCCCGACCGCAGCGCCGCCCGAGGCCAAGACGTCGACCGTCCGTCACCGCGTCCCGTTTTTCGAGACCGACGCGATGGGAATCGTCCATCACGCCAACTATGTCCGGTACCTGGAACTTGCTCGCGTGGTTTGGCTCGACGAGCACGACCAGCCCTACCGGGCATATGTGGCCGAGGGTCTCCATTTTGCGACGACGGCCGTCGACTTGCGCTACCACCGAGCTGCGGTTTTTGACGACGAGATCGAAGTCACCACCTGGCTCGTGTGGGTACGCGGCGCGTCGCTGCGCATGGCTTACCTGCTGCGGCGCGGCGACGAGCT
The DNA here is from genome assembly GCA_035489755.1 of Myxococcota bacterium. Lineage (GTDB taxonomy): Bacteria > Myxococcota_A > UBA9160 > UBA9160 > UBA9160 > UBA9160. Next base: position 27,258 of record DATGZK010000100.1, on the reverse strand, counting down.
GCTTGCCACGGCGGCAACAGAGCACGCAATGGTGGATACAAGCGGGCGGCCGCGCCGCATCCCGGCCTCACGCCGCGGCTCCCTTCAGCGTTTGCAGATCGAGAGCGATCGCGATCCCGCGCGCGAAGAAGACGCTCCGTAAGTGGCTGAGGTTGTGGCCCTCTCGTCCCTTGCCGAGCCTTGCGCCCGCACACAGGTCACCTTTCCCGACCTCGCGGCGGGCCTAGGTCCCCTTCGTGTGACCGGCCGGGGGCAGGGCGGCTGCAGCCTCTGCCGGCACGGCGGGGCTTACCAGGAACCCCTGCATCTCGTCGCAGCCCCAGCCAGTGAGAAGTTCGCGCTGGCCGACGGTCTCGACACCTTCTGCAATCACGCGCAGGCGCAGCGCTCGTCCCATCGACACAATCGCTCCAAGAAGCGCGGCCTCATCCGGGCTCGTCTCAATGTGCTGCACGAACGAGCGGTCGATCTTGAGCACGTCCACCGGCAGGCGTCGCAGATAGCTGAAGGACGAATAGCCGGTACCAAAGTCGTCGATCGCGATCCGGATGCCAAGGCGCCGGAGTGCCTCGAGCGCGCCCACGACCGCCGCTTCGTCCTGCAGCAGCGCGCTCTCGGTGATCTCAAGCTCGAGCCAACACGCGTCCACCCCTGTCTCGTGGAGCGCTCGGCGCACGCTCTCCACAAGCCCACCGCTGCGGAACTGGTGGACGGAGAGATTCACCGACACCGGCAGCGGGTCGCGCCCCGCATCGCGCCAGCGTGCGAGCTGCCGGCATGCTTCCTGGAGCACCCAGTCGCCGAGCGGCCGGATCAGACCCGTCTCCTCGCACAAGGGGATGAAGACGCCGGGGAGGACGAGGCCCTGCTCGGGGTCGCGCCAGCGCACAAGGGCTTCGAAGCCGGTGAGTCGACCCTCGGGAAGCGCCACCTTCGGCTGGTAGTGCAGCTCAAACTCACCCTGTTCCAAGCCGCGGCGGAGCTTGCTCTCGAGGATCAGTCGCTCGAGGGCCACGGCATTCATCGACTCGGTATAGAACTGATAGTTGTTGCGGCCCCGATCCTTGGCGTGGTACATGGCGGCATCGGCATTGCGCAGCAACGTCTCGACGTCATCCCCGTCGAGGGGCCGCGCTGTGATGCCGATGCTTCCGCTGATCACCACCTCGTGTCCCTCAAGCGCGAATGGCGCGGAGAGCGCGTCCAGGATGCGCCGTGCGACCTTCGCGAGGTCCTGCACGTCCCGCAGGTCGGTGAGCAAGATCGTGAACTCATCACCCCCGAGCCGCGACACCGCATGGTCCGCATCCATGCGGCCCGACCGCGCGATCACATCGCTCGCCCGCACCGTCGCGACCAGCCGGTCGGCGACTCCCTGAAGGAGTCGATCCCCGACGGAGTGACCGAGAGTGTCGTTGATCCGTTTGAAGTGATCGAGATCAAGGAAGAGGACGCCGAGCACGCCATCGTTTCGACGTGCCTGCGCGAGCGCCACACCGAGGCGCTCCTTGAACAAGAGACGATTGCCGAGCCCCGTCAGACTGTCGTGGTAGGCGAGATAGCGGATCTGCTCCTCGGCCTGCTTGCGCTCCGTCACGTCCTGCACGGTGCCCTCGAGCCGCTGGGGCCGCCCCGTCTCTTCCAGCCCGAGCATCACTTGGGAGTGGACGATTCGCTCCGAGCCGTCTGGAAGAATGACGCGGTGATCGATGTGCGCGGAGCGACCCTCGCGCAGACAGGCCTCGGCAGCGGCGACAATGGCGGAACGGTCGTCGGGATGGATGCGCTCCAAAAGCGTATGCCGCGTGAACACGCCGTCTCCGGGAGGAAAGCCGTAGATGGCGACAAACCCTTCGGAGGTATGAACCTCGCCGGTCACGAGGTCCATTTGCCAGTTCCCCATGCGGGCCAGGCGCTGCGCATTCGCGAGGCGCTCCTGGCTGCGACGCAACTCGGCCACGGTCTCCGCCGCACGCAGGAGATAGCGGACCCGGTGCGAGAGGATGAGCCACGAGATGGGCTTAGTGATGAAGTCCGTGGCGCCCGCCTCGTAGGCTCGGCGCACAGAGTCGACGTCGTCGAGCCCGGTGATCATCACGACCGGCGTGTGCAGCGATCCCGGAATTCGACGGATCTCCTCGCAGACGGCGAAGCCGTCGATGCCCGGCATTTGGACGTCGAGCAGGACCAGGTTCGGTTCGCGCCTGCGAAAGAGCGCGAGCGCACTGGCACCGTCCGGCGCTTCTTCCACGTCGAGTCCATGCGGCTCAAGCGCCTCCCGCACGAGGAGCCGCATGGTCGGATCATCGTCGACCACGAGGACGAGGCGGCGCTTTGCCGAAGGTGACTCCCGCCTCATGCGACGCCTCGCTCGCGTTCGGCAACGAGCGCCTCGCGGACGCGCAGGAACTCCGTGGCCATGCGCTCCACAAGTCCGGCGGCGTCTGTCGTCTGGCCCGTCCGGCCGAGGGCTTCGAGCTCCCGAGCGAGTTCGGCGAGCTCCCGTGCGCCCACGTTGGCGCTGCTGGACTTGAGGCTGTGCGCCTGGGTTTGCAGCGCCTTCGCGTCCTTCTCGGCCAGCGCGCGTTGGAGCGCCTCGAGCTGGTCAGGGGCGGTCACAAGGTACGAGTCGATCACGCGCGCAAGGATCGTCGCACCCCGCTCTGGCGAGAGTTCGCGAATCGCATCGAGTGCGCGGCGATCCAAAAGCGAGGGTTCCCGCGTGGCCGTGGCAGCGTCCGCCGCCGGGTCCGGGGCAACCCCGTCCTCTCCCGATTTTTCTCCGGTCCGTTCTGGGCCGCCCGCCGCCGGCAGCCAGCGTCGGAGTGTTTCGAGCAATTCCTCGCGCCGGAAGGGCTTCGTCAGGTAGTCGTCCATGCCGGCGTCCAAGCACTCCTGCCGATCGCCCTGCATTGCGTTGGCAGTGAGGGCGATGATGGGGGTGCGACGCACCGGGCCGCCCTGCGTGCCCTGCTTCTCACGCTCCTCCTGGGAACGAATCGATCGCGTCGCTTGATAGCCGTCGATCCCCGGCATCTGGATATCCATGAGGATCGCGTTGTACTCGCCGTGAAATGCCAGGTCGACGGCCTCGAGGCCGTCGGAGGCCACATGCACGCGGCAGCCGAGGCTCTCCAGCATCTCTCGGGCCACATCCTGGTTCACCACGTTGTCCTCGACCAGCAGGACAAGGCCGGAGAGCTGAGGCGTTCGTGCGCGACCCTGATCGCGCACGGCTCGGTGCCGACTGGCTGGAGAGAGCGGCCGCTCCATGACCTCGGCGATGCGGTTGTAGAGTTCTGATTGGCGAACTGGCTTCGTCAGATGCGCGGCGATGCCGGCCTCGCGAAGCTCGTCGTTGTCGCCTTCGACGTCGAGAGAGGTCAGCAGAAGCAGGCGTGTCGACCGCAGTGCGACGTCGGCCTGAATCGCTCGGGCGAGGGCGAGCCCATCCATCTTCGGCATGTGCATGTCGAGGATCGCAAGATCGAAACTCGAACCGGCCGACGCCGCGGAGCGCATTGCCTCAAGCGCAGCGGCGCCGTCCGCCGCAGCCACCGCCCGCATGCGCCACGCCAGCACTCGGTGTCGAAGAATGTCGCGGTTCGTCGCGTTGTCATCGACGATCAACACGCGGACATCCTGCAGATCGGTCGAGGGTTCGGCATCTTTGCGCCATGCCTCGGAAGCCCGACCGAGCGGCACGGTGAAGAAAAAGCGCGATCCGCTTCCCGGCGCGCTCTCCACCTCGATCGCACCGCCCATGAGGTGAACGAGCTGCTTCGAGATCGCGAGCCCCAGCCCCGTGCCCCCGTAGCGTCGGGTGGTCGACGCGTCGGCTTGCCGGAAAGACTCGAACAGCTGCGCTTGCGCCTGTGGAGCGATACCGATCCCCGTATCCCGCACCTCGAACCGAATGTACGTGAGTTCACCCTCGCTCCGTGCTGCGCGGACCTCCACCACAACTTCACCGCGCTCAGTGAATTTGATGGCATTGCCCAGGAGATTGGTCAGCACTTGCCGCAGACGGCCAGGGTCCGCACGAACGGCGGAGGGCACTTCGTCGTCGACGCGGCAGGCGAGCTCGAGCCCCTTCCGATGTGCGCGCTCGGCCAGAAGGGCGGTCACGTCTTCGACAATCTCACGCAGATCGCAGTCAATCGCCTCAAGCGTAAGGCGGCCCGCCTCGCTCTTTGAAAAGTCCAGAATGTCGTTGATCACAGAGAGAAGGAGCTCCGCGGAGCGGTGCACGGTCTCCGCGAGCTTTCGTTGTCTCGGCGTGAGCGGCGTGTCGAGCAGCAGATCCGTCATGCCCATCACGCCGTTCATTGGCGTGCGGATCTCGTGGCTCATGTTCGCCAGGAACTGCGACTTCGCGCGGTTCGCCTCGGCGGCCTGCCGGGCGAGCTCCATGGCGCCTTTGCTCGCGCGCTCGAGCTCGGTGGTCCGCTGCTGAACCTTGGCTTCGAGCGTCCTCTGCTGGGAATCCACTTGTCGCCGGTAGTCGCGCAGGTTCTCGAGCATCAGGTCGAACGCGCGCGCGACCTGGCCGATTTCATCCCGTCGTCCGCTCCGCACGCGGACCTCGAGATCGCCTTCGCCGATCCGCTCCGCGGCGTGCTTGATCTCCAGAATGGGACGCACGAGACCTCGAGAGAGGAACAGGCTTGCGACGAACGCGGCACAGAGCGCGAGCAGACCGGAAAAAAGGAGGCTGCGCCGAGAGCCCGCAATGGCGTCTCGTTCTGCCTGCAAAGAAGAGGCCACGCGGAGCTGGAGTCCTCCGAGGTCCCGCACCACGGTGTCGATGCCCTGACGGGCGTTTTGGTCCGGCGCTTGCAATCGCACTTGCGCGCCGACCAGCCCAGACCACTCGCCGAGCAGCTCATCGCCGATGGGCTCGAATGCGATGAGGCGTCCCAGGGGTTGTCCTGCGGTTTCGAGTGGAACCGCGATCGCGGCGAAGCTGTGGCCGCCCTGGCCGACAAGCGCGGCCTGCCGCTCACCGAGCCCGCTCGGATCGAGTGTCTCGTCGCCCGCGGCCGCGACCTCATGGCCTTGGCCGTCGAGGAAAACCACACGCGCTGCGCTCTGTTGATCCCGGAGGGTCTCTGCGTAGTGCACAAGAGTTTGCGCTTCATGAAGCGCAAGCTGCGCCCGGAACTGGGGTGTGCCGGAGATCGCCTTGTACCGCTCGCCGACGGCGCGGAGGTGGCCCTCCACCAGCCGGTCTGCTGCGTGGGCGGCGGATTCGAGCCTGCTGCGCGCGAGGCGTTCGAGGTCGAGAGCAAGCGCACGCTGCTGAAACAACAGCGCCAAGCCGGTCGCGGCAGTGGCCACTCCGCACATGAGGAGCAGGACGCGCAGGAAGAGGGTGGGCCTCACGGGGCCCCCTCGCCGATCGAGAGATCTGCCGCGAGGGTTCGTCGCACCCCGACGACCACGCCGTGATTCCGCCACCCCGCGCCCGCGACGAGGCTAGTCCGCAGCATCCGCGTCTTCTGCAGCACGATCGACGCCCATCTCGATGTTGACGCCCGTGGCCCTCCCCTGGGTCACACCGAGCGCTTGGGAAGCCGCCGGGAACCGTGGATGCAGCCCTTGGTGCCCCGGCGGTAGCTCGCACAGCACCGCCAATACCCCCCCGCCATCATGGAGCCACTGCTCGGCGTGCCCCGCGGGTGGCGGCGAGGCTTCTGCCCGGACGGCCGCGAACCCGGGGCGCGCAGAGTCGACGAATGCCACGTCCGAGGGGCCGCGATCCCCGGAGCGGGCAGCGCTCACCCACCCGGGCTTCGCCACGTGGGGCACCCCGCGCAGCTGCTCGAAGGCTGCGGCCCCGCCAGGGGTCTCGCCGAGCGTGCAGGGCGCGAGGGCTCGGACACTCGCCGCAAGGATCCAGCCTCGAACCAGTGCCGACACGCCCTTTCCCTCACGCCACACGGCGCGCAAGTGACGCGCACGGGTCGCAGCAAGAAATCGGGTCAACGCCCAAGGGGCTTTAGGGAATGAGGCCCCTCACCAGGTGCGACGGCCGAGGACTGCCAGCACTTCGTCGGGGTTTGTTGTGAACTTCCAATCGCGGTGCTCCTCAAGCCCCTCGTCGGCGAGGCCCTGCCGAATGCGCCCGATGAGCTTGGGCAAGGAGCGCGCGGAGCGACGGTTCACGTCATGGAGAGCGATCACCACGTCGGGGTTGCCCGTGCGCACCGCCTGCCGGACTTGACGGACCAGCCAGAAGCCGAACCACTCCGCGGCCCAGCGGACTGCACCGTCGGGAAGGCGAGCGTCCGCGAGCACCATATGCAAACCCAGGGCTGCATAGGCTGGACGTGCATCACGGTCGCCCTCGAGGTAGGTCCAAAGCGGGGGCCGTACGAGAGCAGGCCGTTCCCCCGCCAGGCCCTCCGCGGCGTACGCTTCTGCTCCGCGCCGCATGCACTGCAGGAGGTCGGATTCGAGTGCGTTCCCGGGATCGGTCACGCGGTCGACAATCCCGTCACCGTCCGAATCGTACGCGGGAAGCGACAAGCTGGCGGTGTGCTTGCGGAGCTGGCTGCCGTAACGGCCCCCCCAGTGGCAGCCCAGCACGTGACCCTCGCGCACCTCGCGTCGCAGCTCCTCGAAGCCGAGCTCCGTTTCGCCCTTCGGCTGCACGGTGCCGCCGAACATCCTGTCGGGTCCGGTGAGGACAAAGAACGCCGCAGAGATTCCCTCCGCACGCAGGACGTCGAGGACTCGTTCGGTCGGAGTATTGGAAAGACCGGAAGCTCCTCGGCCGAGCTCGTCGAAGCGCTCATTGGATGGCCCGTCGTCAAATGTAAGGACGAGGCGGATCCGGGGTTGGGGCTGCCCCTCGCGCGGGACAAACTCTGATTCTGCAGCCGCCGCCGCGGATGCAGATGCGATCCCGGCCAAGAGAACGAGAACGAGGGCCCTCATCGGTCTCGCAAGGGCTTGCACGCTCACGAGCCAAGATGCGGTCGGCCGGATTCCGCTCTTATGACCGACATCTGTGCTACCGGCGGCTGCCCCCGGTCTCGAGCGAGTCCTCCGTGACGCGCCAGCGCACGACCCGACTGCGCATCCAGCGCACTGCAAGCAGATCGTAGAACGCGGCGAAGGCGCGATTCCACATCCCGTATTTCGAGACGCCGTGGGCGCGCGAGCGATTTCGGACCGGGACCTCCAGCACGCGGTAGCCCTCGAGCTTCATCAGCGTGGGGAGAAAACGGTGCATGCCCCGAAAAATCTTGATCCGCACCACACACTCGCGCCGGAAAGCCCGGAACGTGCAGCCGGCATCCCGGATGTCGTCGCCCGACAGCGCGTTTCGGATTCCGTTTGCGATGCGGGACTGCACCAAACGCCAGCCCGTGTCACCGTGCATCCGATCCGAACGCCAACCGCACGCACAGTCCGTATCGCCTTTGCGAACCGGCTCGATGAGTGCCGGGATATCACCAGGCGCATTCTGAAGATCACAGTCCATGGTGACCAAGATGTCGGCGCGGGCGCGCCGCAAGCCTGCCTCCATTGCCGCACTCTCACCGCAGTTGCGCTCCAGACGGACCAAACGGAAGCGCTCCGGGTCGCGCGCGACTTCGGCTCGCACCTGCTGCGCCGTTTTGTCACTCGAGCCGTCGTCCACGAAGATCACCTCGAACGCGCCGATTCCCCGCGCTCCGAGCTCGCGACGCAGTTCGTCTGCAAGAAGCGGGACATTGTCCTCTTCGTTGTAGGCGGGGATGACGATCGAGAGCTCCGGGGCGGCCTGAGCCATCGCCACTACGCTTTCCCGGGGCCTGCGAAGAATTCGTGAACCGCCGCCGCGACCCGATCGACATCGCTGTCTGCGAGGCTCGGGAAGATCGGCAGGGAGAGGATCTCCTTGACCCACGCCTCGGTGCGCGGCAGCGACTCCGCGCGCACGCCAGGTCGACCGATCGTCGCGGGCTGAAGGTGATTCGGCACGGGGTAGTGGATTCCGGTTTGGATACCCTCGGCGGCCAAGTGCTTGGCAAGCGCGTCCCTTTTTGGCGTCCGGACCACGAACAGATGATAGACATGCCGGGCGAGCTTGCTTTCCGTGGGCAGTTGGACCGGCGCTTGCTGGAGACGTTCCACGTAGCGTGCCGCTTTGGCGCGGCGTGCATCGTTCATCGCATCGAGCCGTCGCAAAAAGACCCGTCCCGCCGCGGCTTGGATCTCATTGAATCGCAGGTTCCAGCCCACGATCTCGTGCAGGTACTTGTCCCGTCGGCCGTGGTCGCGGAGCATGCGCAGCCGGTCGGCAAGCACTGAATCATCCGTCACCACCGCGCCGCCGTCGCCGAGAACTGTCAGGTTCTTCGACGGGTAAAAGGAAAGCACTCCGGCAACGCCAAAGGTCCCGACCTTTCGACTGCGGTACTGCGCGCCGTGAGCCTGGGCGCAGTCCTCGACCACCAGCAACCCATGACGCTCGGCCACCTCTTGGATGGCGTCCATGTCGCACGGGTGCCCGTAAAGGTGCACGGGTAGGATCACCTTGGTGCGGGCGGTAACGCGCGGTTCGAGCCAACTCGGATCCAACGTGGCGCTCTCATCGATGTCCACGAAGACCGGCGTCGCACCCGAGAGAAAGATCGCTTCGATCGTCGGAAACGCGGTGTGCGCTGGCGCGAGGACTTCATCACCAGGACCCACACCCAGGGCTTTGAGTGTGAGCAGGATGCCCGAGGTGGCCGAGTTCAAAAGAACGCAATGGCTGCGTCCGAAATAGGAGGCCAGCTCCGTCTCGAACGCCTTGCATTCGGGTCCAAGGATGTACTGGCCTGACTCAGTCGCGGCAAGTACGCGCGCCTTCACCTCGTCATCGATCGCAACCTGAGAGAGCGGGATCTTTCTCTGGGTCGTCATCTTCTCCCCTCGGGCGTCATGAGGGAAGCTCCACCTCGACCCGGCGCCCTTCCCTCGCGGAGCGCTCGGCGGCCTCAATCACGGCCACAGCACAAGCGCCGGCGACGCCGTCCGCGGCCTCCGGCGCAGGGCGGCCAGACTTGCACGCCTCAAGAAACGTCCGCAGTTCGGCAAGGAGCGGCTCCTCCCCCGCTGCGTGAAGGGCGCGCACCGGGCCTTCGCTCGCCACCCAAACGCCATGTGCATCCTGCTTGTGGGCGTGGCCGTACAGCTTCACCCGATCCGCGTCAGCGAGGAAGTCGCAGCTGATGGCCCCTTCGCTCCCCATCAGGTGGAGATCCCGCCGGGGCTCTGGTGGAAAGCACGCGGCTTCGACCAGTGCGCTTTGTTCGCCGTAGTCGAGTGCCAAAGTGGCCGCGTCGTCCATGCCGCGGCCGAGGTAGTCTCGCAGGACTGCGGTGACCGCGATGGGCTGCTTACCGAAGATCCAGGACACGAGATCCACCAAGTGCACGCCGTCAGAAATCGCGAGGCCGCCGTCTGTCCTTGGCCGCTTGAAGCTCATGAAGTGCCCGAGGGCGTAGCGGATCTGGCCAATGGCCCCAGAGCGCACGGCTCGTTCGACGGCCCGCGCCTCGGGCGCGAAGCGGAAGACGTGTCCCACCTGGAGCACGCAACCCCGCTCGCGCGCCAGCGTCGCGAGCCCGAAGCCCTCTCTCGCGGTCGGGGTAATCGGCTTTTCGACGAGGACGTGCTTGCCCCTCTCAAGAGCCACCCGCGCAATTTCTTGGTGCGAGGTCGCCGAGGTCACTACGTCCACGCACTCCGCATCCTCGAGGAGGGCCCGCCAATCCGTGGAGGACGGCTCCTCGAGCGCGGCAAGCCGCGAGGGGTCGCGGTCGCACACCCGAAGGTCGACAGCCAGCTTGCGCCAGCTGCGTAAGTGGCTCTGGCCGAAGCGGCCGAGACCCACCTGGAGAACTCTCATCGCCCTCCTCTCAGTTGCGAGAACGCGTACCGTTGACGGACGAAGGCGAGCACCTCGGGGGGTGTTACGCGACGACCGCGTTTAGATCGCGGCGGTGATACCCGAGGCCCGGGGGGGAGACAACCTCGAAATGAAGAAATCCCAAAGCCCTGGCCAAGGCGACGGCTGGGCTTCTCCCGCGGCCGCCCTCAAGGCCGGGTCGCCCTGCGAAAGGCGCTCCAGTCGCGCTCCACCTGGTCGGCCATGACCATCGCGGCGCGCCGCAGCCAGGAGCGCGGACGCTTGCTTAGGTCCGTGAGCAGCGGACGCGCCTTGCCGGTTCCAAGGTGCACGTTGGCGGTCTCGAAGCCCATCGCGCGCACCAAGCGCAGATCGTCGCGCTGATCGGGGAGGTCCGCGAGATCGATTCGCGTGCAGTCCGGAGCGAGCCGACGCACCACCCAGCGCCCCGGGCATCCAAGGAAGGGGTCTGCGCTGCGGACTGCGCCCTTGAGGATCTTGTCGTAAAGGATCGGAGCCGTACCTCCGCCACGCTCCGCGAAGCAGCACGCTGACGGGGCCGCCGCCTTGACTTCGCGCGCAATCCGCCCGCCTTGCCACTCCGCGAGCCAGACGAAGCGCGGACGCCCCAGACTCCCGAGCCCCGCTACGCGCCGCGCAACTCGCTGACCGCTCGACCCCTCGGGCTGGCACTTCGCAAGGGCTCTCACCGCCCCTCTCGGCAATCGGCCGCGGTAGGTTTGGAGCGCCTCCAGTTTGTCCCAGAACCGCTCGGGGTCGCGAAGCCGATGGAGCGCCATCTCGCGCAGTGCACCGTGGTGCTCGGAGAGCAGGAACGCCGCGCCATCCTCGCCGAGGCCGGCGCGGTAGCCCTCCAGGATTGTCTCGGCGGCCACCCCGAAGTCGAGCCGCAGATTGGCTTCGGAGATCGCGATTGCCACGCTCGTGGCGAGGCGTACGAGGTCGTGGGTGTAGGGTAGCCACCATGCTTCGTCGAAGTCGTTCACACCCCAGGCCAGCCTTCCCTCGGTATCTCGCCAAGTGCCGAAGTTCTCGACATGGAGATCCCCGACCGCGAGAACGCTCGGCGCCCCGGCGAGGTCGGCGCACAGCACCGGCCAGACCTGCGCCCATCGATAGTAGGTGGCGCGCAGGAATGGGAAGCGAGCTTCACGCATCCGCGCGTGCTTGAGACGCAGGTCGGGGGCCACAAGATCAATGTGCCGTCGGAGCCAGGCTTCGTAGCGTGCCGTGACCTCCACAAAGTTCATGAGGATGCCCCTTTCCCTATCCCGCAATCAGGTCCACGCGGAAGGCCTCCCAGTGTAGGCGGACGCGGCCGCGCCGTGCCTCGCCCAAGGGCGGCACTCTCCCACGACAGGCCCACCGGCAAAGGTCTGGGCGCATCGCGGCGAGAGGACTCGGAACCCGTTTTCCCGCAGTCATACCCCACGAGGGACCAATTATTCCCTGGCTGCCGACCTACGCGCGGGTGCCCCGCGCCCCACGCTCAGGCACATGAGGTATAGTCGCTACGGGAGCAGTTGTGCTGCGATCCCCCGAAAGAATCGGTCCTTAGGGCCAGCACAGCCGGAGGAAGACATGACGGAGTGCCTCAAGTTCTACATCGGCGGGGAGTGGGTCGAGCCCGCCGTAAAGCACACGATCGACGTGATCAATCCCGCGACCGAGGAGCCGATCGGGAAGATCAGCCTCGGAAGCGCCAAGGACGTCGACCGCGCGGTCGCTGCGGCGCGCGCCGCTTTTGAAACCTTTTCGCGCTCGAAGAAGGAAGAGCGCGTGGCTCTGCTCGAGGACATCGTACGGGTCTACCAGAAGCGTTACGAAGAGATCGCACGCACGATCTCGACGGAGATGGGAGCACCGATCTGGCTCTCCAAGGCCGCGCAGGCGGCGACCGGTATCGCACACCTCAACCAGACGATCGAGGTGCTGAAGGCGTACGAGTTTGGCGAGGTGCGTGGCTCAACGCTGATCGTACACGAGCCCATAGGTGTATGCGGGTTCATCACGCCGTGGAACTGGCCCGTGAACCAGATCATGTGCAAAGTGGCCCCGGCGTTTGCGGCCGGATGCACCGTAGTGCTCAAGCCGAGCGAGATTGCTCCCCTCAACGCGGTGATCGTCGCGGAGATCTTCGACGAAGCGGGCGTTCCCGCGGGCGTATTCAACCTCGTGAACGGTGACGGCCCGACGGTGGGTGCGGCGATCGCGTCCCATCCCCAGGTGGACATGGTGTCCTTCACCGGCTCGACCCGCGCCGGGATCCTTGTGGCGCAGGCGGCGGCCCCTACGGTAAAGCGCGTAACCCAGGAGCTCGGAGGCAAGTCCGCCAACATCGTTCTCGACGATGCGGACCTGCAAGCTGCGGTGACGGGGGGCGTGCGGGGTTGCTTCCTCAATAGCGGGCAGTCTTGCAACGCCCCCACCCGGATGCTTGTCCCGGAAAGCCGACACGCTGAAGCGCTTGAGATCGCGAAGGCCGTTGCCGCCCAGGTCAAGGTGGGCGATCCCTTCGCAGAGGGCACGGTGATCGGCCCCGTGGTCAGCGCGACCCAGTTCGAAAAGATTCAGGGACTCATCCGCAAGGGCATCGAAGAGGGTGCAACCCTCGTAACGGGAGGGCCCGGTCGGCCAGAGGGGCTGCCCCGCGGTTACTATGTTCGCCCCACGGTCTTTGGAAACGTGCGCAACGACATGACCATTGCTCGGGAGGAGATCTTCGGCCCGGTGCTGTCGATTCTCCCGTACCGAGACGAAGAAGAGGCGATCCGGATCGCGAACGACACGCCGTACGGCCTCTCCGGCTATGTGTCGTCCGGTGACATCGATCGGGCGCGTCGCGTCGCTTCTCGCCTGCGCACTGGCAATGTCCACCTCAACGGCGCTGGCGCAGACTTCGCCGCCCCGTTCGGCGGATACAAGCAGTCCGGCAACGGACGCGAGTGGGGTGCCTTCGGATTCGAGGAGTTCCTGGAGGTGAAGGCGGTGCTCGGGTACCGACCGGCCTGAGGCCAACGAAAAAAATGGCGGCCGGCATCCCGCCGGGCGAGAATGCCTGCGCAGGTGGGAGGGGACGGGCGTGCCGCCAATCGCGAGCCATTCCCAGCGGCGCAACCCGATCTGGCGCGACGTCAGGCGTTTGCCCTTGGTCGTGCTTCTCCTGCTGGGAGGCTGCCTTGCGCTGTTTGCGCTGAGCGCGGAGGTCGATCAGCTGGTCTCGTCCGGCCCGCTGCCCTCGGCCTGGCGGGCCCTGCTCTACCCCCCGAACGACGCGGCGATCCAGACCCTCTCCACCGCCGCCCAGATTGTGGCTGCGGTGCTGGCAATCGCAATCACAGTCGTCGCAATCGTCGTCGAGCTCGCGGCGAACCGGTACACCCATCGAATCACAGACATGTTCGTGCGCGATCCGATCACGGTCTCGATCATGAGCCTCTTCGTCATCACCACCATCCTTTCGCTCTGGGTGGCCTGGGCTTACGTCGAGCCCGTCGTCGGCGCGCCGGCGGCACCCCATGCAGGCTTCGCGCTGGTGATGGCTCTGCTCACCCTTTGTCTGCTTGTTCTGCTTCCCTATTTCGCATTTGTCTTCGCGTTCCTGAACCCCGAGCGGGTGATCGATCGCATCCGCACCCATACCCTCAATGCCGTCCTCGAATCCGGAGACCGGCCGATCTCAGAGCGTCAGTGCGAGGCAGTTCGGAGTATCGAGCAGCTCTCGGATGTGGCGCTCACCTCGCTCGAGAATCGCGACAAGACCATCGTGATGGCTGCGGTGGACGCACTCCAGGGCATCGCCCTTGACTTCCAATCCGCACGCTCGTCGCTCTCGCTCGACTGGTTCGAGGTATCGGGTCCCCTCGCGCGCGACCCCGATTTCATCGCGATGTCGGATCGGCTGCGGGCGAGTGTGTCACGTCGCAAGATCTGGCTCGAACTCAAACTGCTGAAACAGTTCCTTGCCGTCTTCAACCAAGCGCTCAATACGTCACGTGATGTCGACTACCTGGTTGCGATCCGGGCGCGTGGAATCGCCGCTGATGCCTTGACACGAGGTGCACTCGATCTGTTCGATCTGGTCGTGCGGTTCTTCAACAGCTGCCTTCGGGCGGCAATCAACGCGCACGACGTGCGGACCGCCTACTATCTCGTGCACCAATATCGGATGGTGGCCGAGCAGGCGCTCGAGGGGGGAGCACCGGACCGCGCGGTCTCCATTGCACGATACCTCCGCTTCTACGGCCAGCTCTCGTACTCCGAGGAACTGCCGTTCCTGCTTGAAACAGTGGCCTATGACTTGTGCACCCTCGATGAACACGCCTTTGGGCTGGGGAGCCCCGTGGCCGACTCAATTTTTGAGGTTTTCCTGCAGACCGACAAGGAAGCGGAGGGGGGTGCACAGGAGCGCAGTCTGCGCGGCGTACGACGGGCACAGGTGCGACTTGCGACGTTCTTCCTGTTGCGCGGTGACCGGGTACGCGCACGCACCATCTATGAGGATATGGCGGGAGAGCCCGCGGGCCGAATCGCGGCGATCCGCGAAGAACTCACAACCGAAGAGTCTCCTGAGTACTGGGAGGTGACAGACCGGGAGGAGAACTTCTCGTGGCTCCCGCCCGAGCGACGCGCGCATCTCGACGAGTTCTTCGGATGGTTCTCGACTGGGAGCAGCGCTCAGGAGGGCAGGCTCTAAGCGATCGAAACCGCGGGTCGCGGAGAGCGCCACCGCACGCGCCCGACCTGCGCCTTGCCGTCGCAGCAGATTCGATGCGGAGGTCGGGTCGATCGCGACGCGTCGATCGGGCGGCTCCGAATAGCTTACGCGCTCCGGCCTTCGAAGATCACGCGGTCCGGCGCCTCTCGCACACTCGTGACGTTAACCCGCCGGCCTGTCGTGTAAGTGACACAACGCTCGATAAATCCTTGACCGGCGTAGCGCACCGGGTCTGTGTAATCCGCGGCATCGGTGACCTCGATCCGGAATCGTTCCATGCTGCCCGTAAACTCCCAGCGCGCGCAGCTGTGTGCCGCGCCGGCAAGGGTAACGAGGAAGCGGCCGAAGCGATCGCCTAGACGCTGCGCGTTCTCGGGCTTGAGCTGCTCGTAGATCCCGAGGGCAATGACTTGGTCGGCGCCGAGGCGCCCGCACTGAATGAGGTACTCCTGGCTTCCGCGGCCCTCCTTGGTCATGAGAAGCCGCAAGAGCCTGTCCTCGGTCGCAACGGGATACCAGCTCCCCGGAAGGATGGGTCCCTGCAGGATCTGCAAGTCTTCAGGAGTGAGGGCAACCTCGAGGTCCTGACGCGTGATGCGCCCCCGCTTCACGCGCTCTTGGACCGTCGCCACCAGGAGCTGCATGATGCTGCCTTTGGTACTCGGCGTCTTCATCGGCCCCCCTCCTCATCGCCTTGGACATCGGCAATGGAGAAAAGGCGCTTGAGAACAACGTCGGGCCCGCTGTCCTCGTCTCGGTCGTGACCCCCCTTCACGCTCGACGACTCCGTCTTTGAGTTCGGCTTCGAACAGGATCATCTCAGGATCGACACGCCGCCTCGCAGCGGCTGTCGACGTGGGCGTCAGAGCCGCGAAACGGCTGTTCGCCTCCCAGGTCTACAAGGACTCCGTGACAACGACAGAGAAAGGGGGTCCTCGCGGCGCCGGGCCGCCCTTCTCCGCCTTGCTCCGGCTGCTCTGCAACTTCACACGCTGGACGCACCATGCCGATCCGGCCCCTCAGACAGGCTTCGGATCGAGGTGCAGAATGCTGCCGACCCGTTTGATCTCCTGCGCTTTATCGCCGAAGGCTGCATCCAGTACCTCGGCGAGCGGACAAAACCGCCGGCCCATCCTCGTGACGAGCACCCGCCCGACCCTGTCTCTCTTGGAAAGCGGAACCTCCGCAACGGATCGGATGTCCTAGGCCTGCGAAGTCGACGGCTTGAGCCGCGAAGAGCCCGTTTCGTAGTGGAATCGCCTGCGATGGGCCGCAGCGCCTTCAAAACCCAACGCTCTCCCTGCTGCGGCAGTCCTGAACGACTCCGCTGAAGACCCCGGGCGAGACGGCGCTTGATTTGCGGGGCTGCCACGCGTGAGACTAGGCTGCGACTGCATCGGGCGAACCCACGCTCCAAGGAGAACAGGAAGATGAAGGCGCTCCAGTTTCGCATGAGCGTGCCCAGGATCGCGCTGACCCGTGCCGCCGGCTACCTCTCGCCCTCCGCTTACACGAGCGACCTTGCGCCGGTGAGCCTGGAGGAGATCCCCGACGCGCAGATCCGAGGTGATCGGTGGGTGGTGGTACGCCCAGCGCTCACGGGGATCTGCGGCAGCGACCAAAAGCAGGTCCTCCTAAAGGGCCACTTCGATAACCCCATTGCCAGCATCATCTCTTTTCCCCATGTGCTCGGGCACGAATCGACGGGCGTGGTCGGAGAGGTCGGTTCCGGCGTCACGCGCGTGCGCCCGGGCGACCGTGTCGTCATCAACCCCTGGCTTTCCTGCGAGCCGCGCGGAATCTCGCCGATTTGCCCAGCATGTGTCGCGGGAAACCTTTCGCTTTGCGAAAACTTTGACAAGGGCGATCTCTCTCCAGGGCTGCACCTTGGAAATTGCAAGGATGCCCCCGGCGCCTACGCGACAAGGGTGGCGGTCCATCAGAGTCAGGTTTTTCCCCTGCCCGCCAACGTGACTTACGAGCAGGCGGTCCTCGCCGATCCATTCTGTGTGTCGTTCCATGCCGTGCTCAAAGACCCTCCGGATGGAGACGAACCGACAGTCCTTGTCTACGGAGCGGGTACGATCGGCCTCGCGGCCATCGCGGCGGTCAAGGTGCTGAAGCCCAAAGCGCGCGTCATCGCAATTGCCCGATACCCACAACAAGTCGCAGCTGCGCGGCGACTCGGCGCAGCCGAGGTCATTACTTCGAGTTCGGGACGTGAGATCATTGACACGGTGGCGACTCTGACCGACGCACGCCCGTGGCGGCCGCGTTGGCATGGCCTGCCGATGCTCTCCGGTGGCGTAGATGCTGTCTACGACTCGATCTGTGCGCCGAACACACTTGAGATCAGCGTTCGCATCACCCGCCCACGCGGCATCGTTTCGATCATCGGAGTGGAGGCGCCTCGCCGCTTCGAATGGACACCGATCTACTTCAAGGAGCTTCGGGTTGTAGGATCGAACGCCTTCGGCATCGAAGAATTTGGTGGTGTGCGCAAGCACGCCATGGAGCACTACGTCGACCTGTGCGCGTCGGGCGCGGTCGACCTCGGATTTCTGGTCACGCACCGATACCCGCTCGAAGAGTGGAAGGCGGCCTTCGATACAGCAATCAAGAAAACGACAGGCTGTGTCAAGGTTGCTTTCACCTTCGCAGGTGCCAGGGCCTGATCCCAACCACAGTCGGGCCGCCGGAATGTGGACACACGCGGCTGCTCGCTGTTTCTCGTGATGCTCTCGGGGGAGAGCCGCGAAGAGAGCGTGCGGTCGCCTTCCCTTTTCCTGCCTTCTTCTTCCTCAGTCACAGGCATCCGAACTCCGCGCGAAGAGACAACGCAAAGAAATCTTCCCTTCGACGCATCATGCGATCACCCTTGGCGGGGACGAGGGACAGGGGCCAACACCGCGAATCCGCGAACCTGACGGATGGCAACGACTGTTGGTCTTTGGGATACGTCGCAGCTCCACATCTGGTTACGCTTGGCCCCCAATTTTTTTTGGATTCGCCATCGTCGAGCTTTGCGTCCCGGGGGGATTAGACCGAAACGGCGTACCGGTCAGTCCCACGAAGGAAGTGAGTCTCAATTCACTGTTTTGGAATACAATGGCGAGCGTTTGCCCCGGTCGCCTCACCAATCTTGCGGTAGTCTAAACGCTCATGGATTCGATCCAATGGAACCGCAGCAAGCGCGCTCGCCCTACACAGGGTAAGCGGGCCGGGGACGCGGGTCGCGAGACACGTTGGTCCCAATGGATGGCAGCAGCCCAGCGCGGCGAGGCCCGAGCCTACGAGTCGCTGTTGCGAGAACTCCGGCCGTCGCTGCAGGGGTTTATCCGTCGACAGATCTCGAACGATGCGGCCGTCGAAGATGTCGTTCAGACGGTTCTCCTCTCGCTGCATCGTGCACGTCATTCCTATCGGTCGGAGCATCTTTTCGAGCCTTGGCTCTGGGCAATCGCTCGCAACGCGCTCACGGATTTCCAGCGCAAACGCGCGCGGCGCAATGGTCGCGAGGAGCCGCTGCCCGATGAGAATGCACTCTCCGATGGCTTTTCGGCAGCGACTTCGTTCGAAAGTCGGGCGGGACGCGACCCGGTCGGACTCTCGCGCGATCTCGAGCACGCACTTTCACGACTACCCGCAAGTCAGCAGGAGGCCGTCTTACTACTTCATTTGGAAGGACTGTCGGTGATCGAAGCGGCCGTTCGCGCGCACGTGTCTCCTGGCGCACTCAAGGCACGCGTCCATCGCGCGTATCGAGCGCTGCGCTCGCTCCTGGAGGAGGAAGTCCCTTCGTGAGCCGGGAGGCGACAGACGAACTGATCCGGACGCTGGCGCGAGATGCGCGCGCCGTAACGCCCGTCCTTTTCCTGCGCTGGGAGGTCGCGGCGGTGGCTGCGTTCACATTGGTCGTATCGTTTGCGCTGGTCGAAGCGCGCGGGCTGCGGCCGCCCGGCCTTGAACTTGTCGAGGGACCCACGCCGTTCGCACTCGTCGCCCTCGGCCCCGTGCTGGCAGGACTCGGGGCCGTTACCACCGCTCTCGCACTGGCTCGGCCCGGGCGCGAGCAAACGGGCTGGAGTGCAATGACGGCCACCGTGCTCGGACTTCTTGTCTCCGTGGGGACTGCGTCGCTCGCCTTGCTGCACTCGCCCGCAGGGGGTGAGCCCATCTGGGGAGGAGTCCTCGAGGTTCCCTGCGTTCTCGTCAGCATCGCCCTTTCGGTACCGGCCGCTCTGCTCGTCACCTATCTCGCGGCCCAAGCTGCACCGCTTCGCCCGGCAGCGACGGCGTTCCTGGCGGGTTGTGGCGCGACCGCGCTCGGTACCTTTGCCGCTCACCTCACCTGCCGCACTCCCGGCGCTTGGCATGTCGTCACCACACATGCCGCGACCCCCTTTCTCGGGGGCCTCTTGATGGCCGCACCCGTTCTCCGGTTGCTTCGGAGTTGGGCTCGAAACGCCTGAGCCACCATCCTCCACGAACGGGTCCCCGGGAGCTCGAAGCTTGCGAGCCCGGCGCCCAGACGAGACCCTGCGCTACGGCTGCAGCCTGTCTTAGCCAGAGCAGGGATCTTAGGGTCCGGTGTATGGAGTTGGGACTCGGCGCGCCGCTCACGCGACCTGCGCCGATGTCAGTGAAATGGATGGGCTCCTTCCTGGATCGAATCGTTGGGGCTACCTCTTCGGCCAAGCCCATGCCGGCAGCAGGTGTACCGAAGATGGCCCCTCAGGTCCGCGCTCGACCGGAGCCCTTTCCGAGTGAGGCCGATCGCAACTCGAGCGAAGTGCGCCTGCAAACGGCCGCGCTCTTCGAGGTCAATCGCCTTTCGGTCGTTTACCCGAGGACAAGAGGACAGGGACCTATCCCCGTACTCGATGACGTTTCCTTCTCCCTGGCGCGGGGTAGCTCCCTCACCCTTGTGGGGTCATCGGGTTCTGGAAAGTCCACGCTCCTGCGCTGCCTCAACCGGCTCGAAGAACCCACCCACGGCACGGTGCGCTTCAACGGATGCGACGTGCGCTCGATCGATCCCCGGGAGCTCCGCCAGCGTGCCGCTCTGGTCATGCAAACACCGGTGCTGTTCGACGGAACGATCCGCGACAACCTCCGCCTGCGACCCGTCGCACACCGCGCCGACCCGTCGGAAACTCGCTTGGCGGACGCACTCGCGGAGGTTGGGTTGTCTTCCGACTTCTTGGACCGCCGAGCGGAAACACTCTCCGTTGGCGAGAAGCAGCGCGTCACCATTGCTCGGGCGCTCCTCACGGATCCCGACGCGCTGCTGCTGGATGAGCCCACCTCGGCTCTTGACCCGCCAAACGTTGCACTCGTCACCGAAGCGATCTTGCGCCTCCGGCAGACGCGTGCGCTCACCATCGTGGCAGTGACGCATCAGACGGATCTGGTACGCAAATTGGGTGGCCATCTTCTCTATCTTGTCCGCGGGAGAGTCCACGCATATACGTGCATGGACGGTGTCGATCCCTCGGCGCTCGGGGACACCCGCTTGCAAGCCTTCCTCGCAGGAGAATTGACCTCGCGCCTCGAGGCGTACGAAAAATGAGCGGAGCGGCCGTGATCGCCCTCTCCCCCTTCCAGGTCGGCCTCGCCACCCTGCTGATCGGTATCGTCGTCGCGATCTCGATCCTGCAGGCCCTCCGCTTGGAGCGGGACCTCCTCGTCGCGAGCGTCCGCGCCGTCGCCCAGCTCTACCTCGTGGGTCTCATTCTCGCCGCTGTGTTTTCGGCAGCGCATTGGTATTGGATCATCCTGATTCTGCTGGTCATGATGGGCGTTGCGACGCAGGCGACTGTCGCCCGCCTCGAAAGACCAGTCCCGGGCCAGTATGGCATCGCAGCGATCGCGCTCGGAGCCTCGACCGCATTCACGCTCGTCTATGTCCTCGGCGTCGTCGTGCGTGTCCAACCGTGGTACACGCCTCAGTACATTATTCCCATCGCTGGAATGATTCTCGGGAACGCCATGACCAGCGCTGCGCTCGCCGGCGATCGGCTTCAATCCGATCTTCGGACTCGAGCGAGCGAGGTCGAAGCGATGCTCGCTCTCGGATTCTCGGGACGAGAGGCGGTACAACCGATGGTGCGCGCTGCCTTACGGGCAGCAATGATACCGACCGTGAGTGGCATGATGACGGTCGGGCTCGTGCAGCTACCGGGGATGATGACGGGTCAAATCCTCGCAGGTTCTTCGCCCCTGCTGGCGATCAAGTACCAGGTGATGATCGTCTTTACCCTCGCTGCGGCCACAGCACTGGCTTCGTTGCTCTTCGTCTGGCTCGCCGCCAGTCGATATCTCACCCCGGCCCATCAGCTGCGGCGATATCTCTTGTAGGCACGCCTCTCGGGACAAGGCGCTGACCGACCGCCGCGCTGCCGCTCGCCGAGCTCTTCCCGATCGGCTCCAAAGCCCGTGCCCGGCGATCTGCTCGTTCCGACCTCCCGATTCTAGGAGCTTCCTGCCGGACCGAGCGGTCCTCTGCGTTGCGATCCTAGGCGCATCCGACGATTGCAGCCCCCCCCTTGTGTGTCGATCCCGTGACGGCATGGGGACCACACGGCACCAGGCCCCCCAAGACTCGGTCCGTGTGTGGGGCAAAGGTTGCCTCCCTTCGGGCTCCGCTTCACGAAAATGAGGACCGCCCCCGCCTTGCCTGTTGCCAAGCGTCGCGACGAGAAGAATCCTCCCCCCGATGCTACCCCGCAACCTTCCGAGCGGAACCAAGCGTCCGTCCCCCGGCATTCAAGTCTCGCCCCTTCTCATCGAACTCGCCCAATGCGAGCCGCCGACGGCTCTTGAACGGCTCCACAGTTCTCTCGCGGGTCTCTCCGATGAGGAGGCCGCGTCCCGACTCGAGCAGCACGGACCCAACACCGTGGCGACAGACGAACAGCACGGACGCCTTCGATTGTTCCTTCACGCATGTCTTAACCCTCTCGTGTTGCTCCTCGCCGCACTCGCGGCCATTTCCCTTGCAACGGGGGATGCCCGCGCCGCTGCTGTCATGTCCGTGATGATCGCCCTCGGGGTCGGTCTGCGTTTCTCCCAGGAAACCCGGGCCAACACCGCCGCCGAGAAACTGCGTGCGATGATTCGAGTCACGGCCACCGTCGTCCGCGGCGGCCAGTCCCGGGAGGAGCCTCTCGCCGGACTTGTTCCCGGAGACATCGTTCATCTCTCTGCCGGCGACATGATTCCCGCGGACGTCCGCATCCTCGCCTGTCGCGATCTTTTCGTGATCCAGGCGAGCCTTACGGGGGAGTCTTTGCCCGTGGAAAAATCTGAGCACCCCTCACCTCAGCCAAATGGCGATGCGCTCGGCCACAGCACTCTGTGCTTTCTCGGCACCGCCGTCGAAAGTGGTACGGCCACCGCCTTGGTCATCGAAACCGGGTCCCGGACCTACCTCGGCACCATCGCGAGCTCGCTTGCCAGCGACCCTCCCCAAACAAGCTTCGACCAGGGGGTCTCCCGCTTTACCTGGCTCATGATCCGATTCATCTCTGTCATGGTGCCGCTTGTATTCGTCATCAACGGACTCACCAAGCATGACTGGAAGGAGGCATTCTTCTTCGCGATGGCGGTCGCCGTTGGCCTCACGCCCGAAATGCTGCCCATGATCGTCACCGTCTGCCTCTCTCGCGGCGCCATGGCGATGTCCAACAAGAAAGTCATCGTAAAGCGCCTCCACTCCATTCAAAACCTCGGCGCCATGGACGTGCTTTGTACGGACAAGACCGGCACCCTCACGCAGGATCACGTGATCCTTCAACGTCACTGCGACGTGGCGGGAAACGATGACGATCGAGTGCTGGTCCTCGCATACCTCAATAGCAACTTTCAGACCGGCCTCAAGAACGTTCTCGATCGTGCCGTGCTCGAACACCGCGAGCGGCATCGCGATGTCGTTGTCCCCGAGACTCGTAAGATCGATGAGATTCCATTCGACTTTTCCCGGCGCCTCATGTCGGTCGTCGTGGAAACACAAAGCCACATGCACCGTCTCATCTGCAAGGGCGCACCGGAGGAAGTTTTCAAACGCTGCAGCTCCTTTGAGTTGGATGAGCAAACAGAACCGATCACGGACGTCTTGATTCAAGATCTTCGTGAAGAGTACGAGACCCTAAGTCGCGATGGCTTTCGAGTGCTCGCCCTCGCGTATCGCGACTTTTCTCCGCGCACAACGTACTCGAAACAGGACGAGGTCGACCTCGTACTGGCGGGGTACGTGGCGTTTCTTGACCCACCCAAGGAGACCGCTCTGGAAGCGGTGGCCGCACTCGGGGCTCACGGCGTATCCGTGAAGATCCTGACCGGCGACAACGAATTGGTGAGCCGGACGATCTGCCAACAGGTGGGTATCGAGACCACCGACGTCCTTCTCGGCAGCCAGGTGGATGCGATGTCCGACCTCGAGCTTGGTGTGGCCGCGGAGAAGGTGACGCTTCTCGCACGTCTGACCCCAGGTCACAAGCAACGCGTCATCAGCGCTCTGCAGCAGCGTAAGCATGTCGTGGGATTCCTTGGCGACGGGATCAACGACTCGCCGGCGCTCCACACCTCCGACGTTGGGATCTCCGTGGACACGGGCGTCGATATCGCGAAGGAAGCTGCAGACATCATTTTGCTTGAAAAGAGCCTCACCGTGGTGAGTGACGGGATGATGGAAGGACGCAAAGTATTCTGCAATATCCTGAAATATGTTCGGATGGGTGCGAGCTCCAACTTTGGAAACATGTTCAGCGTGCTAGGCGCGAGCGTCTTTTTGCCCTTCGTACCCATGGCGCCACTCCAGATTCTGACGAACAATCTTCTCTATGACTTCTCGCAGGTCCCGATTCCGACCGATGCTGTGGATCCTGAGCTCATCGCTGCACCGAGACCGTGGTCGATGCGTGAAATCACGCGATTCATCTTGTTCATCGGGCCCTGCAGCTCCGTCTTCGACTACACGACGTACTTCATCATGCTCTACGTCTTCAACTGCTGGGACCCAAGTCGTGCCTCCCTCTTCCAGACGGGCTGGTTCGTCGAGTCGCTTCTCACCCAAACGCTGATCATCCATGTGATTCGGACAAATCGGATCCCGTTTCTGCAAAGTCGCGCAAGCGCTCCGCTTGTCGCGACTACGGTAGGGATCATTTTGCTTGGCATGTGGCTCCCCTTCTCTCCCGTCGCTCGCGCGCTTGGCTTCGCGCGTCTCCCGCCCCACTACTGGCCTTTTCTCGCTGCGACACTGCTGGCGTACGTGATGCTCACTCAGGCAGTGAAGGTCTGGCTGCTGCGTCGGCACTGGATTTGATGACTCCCGGTCGCAGGACCAAAGCGTCCGCTCGTAACGAGACAGAAACGTTGCGGGGCTGCACGCGCACCGGTCGGGGGATGGTTTATCATCGCCTTCTCGGGAACTGAGGCCGTTTGGAAGCCTGAGAGTCCGCAGCGGTGCGCGGATTTTGAACCGGGGCCTCTCGCGCTCCGAACATGAGCGGCCGGCCAGCGGATGCCAAGCCGCCGAGCACAGGCGAACGGGTGCCCCGGGAGCGGTCCCATGAGCGCCTCGGCTTCAAGGGAGCGAAGAGGGTGCCGCAAATCGACGTCGACGTCTGCGTGGTTGGAGCTGGCTATGCCGGTCTTACCGCTGCCCGACGGCTGGTAGCCGCGGGGCGAACGGCCGTTGTTCTCGAAGCGCGGGACCGCGTGGGCGGCCGCGTCTGGACGCAGCGGACCCCAGACGGGATCCCCTTCGACGTGGGCGGGACGTGGATTGGGCCCGGCCACGACGCCGCCTACGCGCTGGCTCGCGAGATGGGTGTAGGCACGTACCGGACATGGACGAGGGGCGATCATGTCTTCGTGACCGCGCGCGGGGTGCGTCGCTACCGCGGCATCGTTCCGCCGATAAACCCAATCGCGCTCGCGGGCCTCGCGCTCGGCATGGCGAAGCTGAACGCGATGGCTCGACGGGTTCCGCTCGACCAACCCTGGACTGCCCCTCGCGCCGCGAATTGGGATGCCAGAACGATCGGAGACTGGGTCGGAAGCGCCTTCCGTGTCCCTGGCAAAGAGGCACGCGTACTCCTCGGTGCGGCCATGCGTGGGCTTTTCACTTCTGATCCCTCAGAAGTGTCACTGCTTCACGCTCTTTACCTTATTCGATCTGCAGGAAGGCTCGAGCGCCTCCTCTCGGTCGAAGGCGGCTATCAACAGGATCAGCTCGAGGGCGGAGCTCAGGAGATGGCCAATCGGATGGCCGCGGACCTTGGAGAGGCGATCCACACGGGCTGCCCCGTACGCGACATCGTGCTGGACGCGAGCCGCGTCCACGTGCACGGAGGCGACATTCTCGTCCGGGCAAGACGTGCCCTCGTAACGCTCCCACCGGCCCTCGCCGCGAGCCTTCGATATGACCCGAAACTGCCGGCAGAGCGCGCCTTATTCCTGCAGCGGATGCCCTCTGGTTCTGTCGTCAAAATTGCACTGATCTACGATGAGCCGTTCTGGCGCAGCGATGGCCTGTGCGGTGAGTCGGTCGCTCTTCATTCGCCGATTGAGACCACCCTAGACGCATCCCCTGGAACGGGACGTCCCGGCGTACTCGCTGCCTTCTCTTTCGGTCCCTTGGCCCGTAAGTTCGCGACGCTTGGAAGCATCGAGCGGCGCCGCATCGTGATCGACACCCTTGTCGAGCGCTTCGGTGCGAGGGCGGCGAAACCTATCCACTACCACGAACTGGACTGGGCCGAAGAGGCATGGACCCGCGGTTGCTACCTCGCGCACATGCCGCCCGGCGTCCTCACCCAATTCGGTCCCAACCTGCGGGCGCCGGTAGGGCGCATTC
The DNA here is from genome assembly GCA_035489755.1 of Myxococcota bacterium. GTDB lineage: Bacteria > Myxococcota_A > UBA9160 > UBA9160 > UBA9160 > UBA9160. Next base: position 1,767 of record DATGZK010000100.1, on the reverse strand, counting down.
ACTGGGCCGGCACGGAGACGGCGACCGTTTCCCATGGCACCATCGACGGCGCCATCCGTTCCGGAGAGCGGGCGGCGGCCGAGCTGATCAGCGCCGAAGCCGCCGAGTCCTAGCGGCAGGCTGGATGGATGTCAGTCGGACACTCGCGGTTCAGTCCTCCCCGTCCGATCGCGCACCCTACGTGGTCGAAGAATGCATCAAGGAAAAGCCGCCCAGGACAGGAAGGAGCTCGCGCGGGCATACTGCGCTCGTGCCGCGGCGCGCTGCCCTGATCGCAGCCTGTGTGGCTGCGCTGCTGATCCTGCCCGGACTCGGCAGAACGCCCCTTGTCGACTGGGATGAAAGCATCTATGCGGCGGTGTCTTTGGGCGTTTTGCAAAACGGACCCTTCCGGCTCGAGTGGAATGGTGAGCGCTACGACCGCAAGCCGCCGCTCCTCTTCTGGGCGATGGCGGTGTCCTACCGACTTCTTGGGGTGAGCGAGGCGGCGGCTCGTGTTCCTTCGTCGCTGGCGGGTATCGCCACGGTTGGCCTTGCTGCGTGGGTCGCGGCTCGCCGCGCTGGACTCGTGGCGGGCCTTGCGGCGCCGGCCTTCCTACTCGGCTCAGAGCTCTTCCTTGAACGGGGTGGTCGACGCGCCTGTACCGACGCACTTGTCATCGCATTCACGATGTGGGCGCTCGCACAGTCTGACGCGAGGCGTGGCCGGCATCTCTTGGGGGCCGGTGGGATGGTTGGGCTCGCGATCCTCTCGAAGGGGGTGATGGGCCTCCTCGCGCCCGCTGCGCTGTGGATTGCAGGTGTCGCGAGTCGCGACCGAGAGCAAAGGCAACGTGCTCTTGTGATCGGCACCGTCGGCCTCGTCGTTGCTTCTCCGTGGTATTTGTACCAAGTCGTCACCGATGGGAGTGCTTTCCTTGCAACCCATTTCGGGCGCGAAATCGCGAGCCGGGTGCTGCAGCCCATCCATGGAACCGGCGCCCCGTGGTGGTATCCACTTTGGATGCTCTGGAGTGGGGGAGGTCCGTGGGTTCTGCTCGCGTTCGGAGCGGCCGTCGCGTCGTCGCTCGGCGATCGGTCTCGGCGCGCCGCAACGGCGCCGTGGCTCATCGCTGCGCTCGTCGTGCTCGTCGTATCGATGGGGATGCAAACCAAGCTGCCCTGGTACCCACTTGCGGCGTTACCCATGCTGGCGGTGTCCGGCAGCATCGCGTGGGGCGGCGCGCTCAGGGCCGAGCAGTCAAAAATCGCCCTGGCCCTGCGTACGGGCCTGGCCCTGATTGCCCTCGCGACGCTTTCGACGGCCGGCAGGGCGCGGGAGGAGGTGCTGGCGGGCGAGCGCGAGTTTGAGGGTTTTCGGCGTTTCGGAACTCACGTGGCTGCGACCGTTGCGGAGGAGCCGTTCATTGGCGCGACCGAAGAGCACCCAAGTCTCGTTTTCTATGGCGGGCGCCCGATCCGGACGTTCAAGGCCGACGAACTCGATCGGCTCCTGCTCGACCCAAACGCCCTCCCGCGGGTGGCCTTTGTGCCCGCCGAGCATGCCACCGCATTGCTCGCCGCGGGTGCCGTCGAGTTGGGACGCCTGGGGGATCGCGTTCTCGTACGCCGTCGCGGCTCCTAGCTTAGCTACTTCTCGTCTGGAAACTCGGAAGTCGTGAAAGATAAAGGGAAATAGGCGCAAACGCTGCCCCAATTGTGTGTCTGATTCGGGTAGGATGCGGTGGTACAATCGACCGAATCAGCACACGAATCGCCAAATCGGGG
>DATGZK010000099.1:0-151031 GCA_035489755.1 Myxococcota bacterium | reverse complement strand
AGTTGGAGTCAATTGATTATGGGCGCTCGTCGCAAGCTGGCGGAGAAGATCCGAAAGAAACAGCAGGAAATACGCGAGCTTGAGGCAAGCCTTCGTGACGAGAGAAAGTATTTGGAAGGGCTGGAGGACAGTTTCAAGCTGCTTCCGCGCAACGATGAAGATGATGAAGATGCGGACAGTACAGAGGCGCACGGAATCAGGCCGAGTAGCTTGGTGGGGAAGGCCCTCGATGCCCTTCGTACCAAGGGAGGACCGCTGCACGTTAACGAGCTGTTACAGGCGATCGGTGAGGTGGTCACAAAGGAGAAGAGGGGAGCACTTTCCGGCTCTCTTTCCGCTTATGTTCGGCGCCGGGAAATCTTCTCGCGTCCACAGCCGAATACCTTCGGATTGCTCGAATGGGACCGGGCTAGTGAGGAGACTGAGCCGCCCGAAGATTTCGGCTCATGAAACGACAGCGCGATAGGTAAGCCTCTTTCCCTCTACGCTCTGAATCGCCTTTAGAGTACGGTCGCCGTCGTTCACGTGTCGCGAGTTGTACCTAAACTCGAATTCGCTCACATACCGGTGCAGGTGCTTCTTGCTCACGCTGTGGAACGTCCCATACATGCCGCGCTTGATCAGCGAGAAGAACCCCTCGACGGTGTTCGTGCTGGCGCTTCCACGGACGTACTCCCCGGCCGAGTGATTGACTGTCTCATGGCCTCCCGCCCATGGCTTCCCAGCCCAAGCGTAGTGAGTCGCTTCGTCCGTATAGAGTTTGGCGTCCCGCTTCACGTACTCGCGCAGCACAGCACGCACGGTGGTTGCGTTCACGCGCTCAATCGGACGGGCGCGAACCTCGCCGCCGCGCTCCACGACGGCGAACACCGGGGCTTTGGTTGACCACTTCTCGCGCTCCTCGCGCGGATGCCGGGGCTTGCCACCGACGAAGGTTTCATCGGCTTCTACTGCCCGCTCTAGCTTGCGTGAGGTGGCTCCATCGCTCGCCATGGCGAACCGGATGCGGTGCATGAGGAAGAGGGCCGACTTGTAGCTAAGGCCCGTCTCACGGCTGATCTGCAAGGCTGAGACGCCCTTCTTGGACGAGCACGCGCGCCAGAAGCCGTGGCACCAGATCCGCATGGGGATGCGCGAGTCCTCGAAGATGGTCCCGATTCGCACGGTGAACTGGCGCTTGCAGTCGTAGCAGCGCCAGAGATAGCGGGGGCCACGCTGCCCGGTGAGGCTCTTGATCTGCGCCACGGCCACGCTGCCACAGCGCGGGCAGACAGCCTCGCCATTCCATCGAAGCTGCTCGACGAACTCGACGGCTGCGCCCTCGTCCTTGCACGCGGCTGGGATCGCCCGGAGGATGACTGACTTGTGCTCGCCGACTTTGCCTTGATCTCGTGCCATGGCCGAACTCTACCATCTTTTTACTTCACGCACAAGACACGACCCAGACAATCGAGAAAAGTGGCAATCCCATGGGGAGGCGCTAGGAGCGGAAAACCGTTAAGATTCAAGGTTGTGCATTATGTACATACTTCCGAATATTTAGATGATTTCATGGCATTTTATTACCAGACAATCTGCTGAGCGTCCGCGCCTTGTACGAACTGTGGGGGCAAAAGTCCGAGGGGGAAGCCGGTGGGGGTACCGCGTGCGCACGGCCTAGGTGCTGGCGTGATCGAGGCTTCCCTGCACCGCGTGTCTCCGTGCGGGGGCAGGGCGAGATGGAAGGCGCTCCCGCGCCCGGGCTGACTTTCGCATCAGATCTCGCCGCCGCGGCTCGTCACGATCTCGTATGCGATCGAGAGAGCAGTGCCACGACCACGTGCTATCCAGACGACCCGCGCCCCGGGGATGGCATCACGGTTCTTCAATCAATTCCGTGGGCAAGCGGCGGATGGTTTGCGTTGGGTACGCTGCCGACCGTCTCCGTCTCCCACTTCCGAAGGGACCAAGCATGAAGCCGCTCATTGCATCCACTGGGACCGCACTCCTGGCAATCGTCGGACTTGCCTGTGCGAGCCCAGACACCAGACCGAAACTCACTTGGCTGCGCACGGATGGAACTCCGGCGACCCGTGCCGAACTGCAAGCGGCAAAAGAGGAGTGCCTTGCGCAAACCCCGACGGACACCGCCTCGCCGCACCCCCGCGTCGAGCACCAGGCCTACGGCTCAAAGATCATCCAGTGCGTCCAAAGCAAGGGCTACCAGCTGGTCGACGAGGACAAGCCGTAGTGTCCCTCTCTTCGCCCCCCGCCTCCAGCCTCCGTCTCTATCTGATGGTGATGCTGGCCGCCCTCGCGTGCGCGGCGCAGCTGCCGCCAATCGTCGACGCCAGACCCATCGCACCTCGGGACAGCGCGCTTAAGAAAGTGGCAGTTGCACCGCTTGTTCCGGGTCCCTCGCTCGAAGGCTCCCTTGTCCCAGGGTCCGGTGCGCCGGACAAGACGGCGAGCTTGGTCGCGGAATTCCTGTCGCAGGCCCTCGCGGCCGACGGCATCGCTGTGGTCACGCCCGGTGAGTTCGGAGAGCTGCCCGCCGGCGTGGACGGCGGGCCCGCAGATCTGCTCGCCGCGGCGAAGCTCGCCGCCGATCGGTTCGGCGCGACCGGCGTGCTTCTCGGGACACTTGAGCGCTACCACGATCTCGACGGCAGCCGGCGAAGCACGTCAAGCCCGGCGAGCGTCGCTTTCGAGGTGACCCTCTACGCCGTCCCGAGCGGCAAAAAGCTGTGGACAGCGCGGTTCAACGAGACGCAGCACTCGCTCAACGAACGGCCCCTCGACGCGAGCCGCTATCCCGGCGGCGGCACGCGCTGGCTCACGGCTGCCGAGCTCGCACGCTGGGGCGCGGAAGCAACCGCAGGAAGCCTCACAGGGCGCTCCTGAGCCAGTCTTTGGATCATCCGAGGCCGGAGGCGCCCCGGCCCCCGAGCCACGCATCGAGCCTGCGATAGACGAACAGAAGCCCAAAAAATCCAATCACAAGCTGGAAAGCGCGCCAGGCCAGGTGGTCCACAAACCCGCGTGTCACAGCATCGCTCGCGGCCTGCGTCTCGGACACGAGCCCTCTTAGCTGAACGGCAGCCTGATTGATCTCTGCAGCCGTACGTTCGTAGTCTTGGATGTCGAAGGGACGCGATTCGCTCTTGCCTTTTGCGGCGTCGTCCGTAGGGCCCCGAGCGGCTGAGACCATCGCCGTCCAAGCCACGCCAGCTTGCTGGAGCTGCGCCGTGGTGCGGTCCAGCGCGGCGGCCACCGGCTCAAAGCTTTTGGCGGCACCATTCGCCTCCGCGAGAGCCGCTCTCGCGGCCTCCAGGGTGTTCTGGGCCTTGCCCTGGCTGGCATCGATCTGGTTCACGAGCTGGGACGCCTCGTGTCCGAGGTCCGAAGGCAGTTGGCTCGCCACCTGAGAAAACTGCTGCGCGCTTTGCGCGATCGACTCGAATGCCGCGAGACCCGACTCGACGGCGTGGTGAGTTTCGAGGTCATAGGCGAGCAGCTCGAGGTTCCAGCGCAAAAAGGTCGGAAGCGTCGCCGCGACCTGAGTGAAGCGCAACGCCGTCTGGTTGAACTCGCGTATGGCCTGTGCGCCGGAATCGACTCCCTGCAGTGCCTTAAAGGGCGAGAGGGGGATTCCTATGAGCCAGTCGAACTCTCCGCCGACCGCTGTGGCCTCGGAGTAGTTTTCGACCGTCTCCACCACGAACTCGCCGCGCATTGGGTGCTCGCGACTAAAGGTGTCGACCTGCTGCGTGATCCGCTCGAGCTCTTCTTTGGAGAGGAACCTCCCCCCGATCTGCTCAATGCTGCGCTCAAGGTCCTCGCCTGCATCGATCGCAATCTTCTGATCTTTGCCAAACAGGTGCGCGCCGTCCCCCCTGGAGAGGTAATCCTCCTGCGACGAAGCGAGCGCGAATAGCAAGACGTAGGACTGGAGAGGATCCGGCAGCAAAGCGGTTTCGTAGGCCACGGGACAGATCCGCAGCTTCCAGAGGAGGGTGCGCCGGCGAACCTCGGGATCGCGGGTATTGGCGCGGATGCTGTCGGCCGCGACCGTGACTGTTGCCTGAAAGACGGAGGCGTAGGCGGCGAGGTAGCCCTCGAGTTCGTCCGCCGAGATGCGGTCGCTCCGCTGCGTCCGGCCGAGGAGCGGGATGAGGGAACGTCCTGTCGAGCTGCACCCGGCGACCACGACCAGGAGACAGAGGAGGAACGTGCGTCCCGTCGGGGCCCTCTCGCGGCGCTGCATCTAGGCTCCTCCCTTCTCACGACGAATGGGCCGTGTCTACCATGGCGAGCGAGCCGGCCGCCACACGGATCGCGCGCAGGCTCCCGGGGCGATCGACGTGCCGGAGAGTGAAGCGAGGCGGGAGCCCGCCGTCTCCTTGGGGATCCGTTTGCGCCCGCGTCGCTTAAGCTCACCAGCGGTGAGCGGTTCGATTCTCGTCCTAAACGCCGGATCGTCGAGCGTCAAGTTCTCGCTCTTCCCGAGCGACGAGGGCCACGGCGAGTTGCGCTCGATCTTCGAGGGGCAGGTCGAGGGCATCGGCCAACCCGAAGCGCGCCTCGTTGTCGCCGACGCGACCGGCCGAGTACGGACCGACGAGCGCCTTCCCCCTGCGGAGGTCGGCGATCATCGCGCTGCGATCGCGCGCGCCCGGGCGTGGCTCCGCGATCATGGCGGCGTTGCCGGGCTCGTTGCCGTGGGCCACCGCGTGGTGCACGGCGGATCGCTCTACAGCGCTCCCGTGCGCATCGACAAGTCTGTAATGGAGGAACTCGAGCGCCTGATCCCCCTTGCTCCACTCCACCAGCCCCATCAGCTCGCCGCGATCCGTGCCGTGGCCGAAGCGGCTCCCGATCTTCCCCAGATTGCATGCTTCGACACGGCCTTCCACCGCTCGCAGCCCGCGCTCGCGCAAGCCTTGGCAGTTCCGCGCGAGCTCGCCGACGCTGGCGTGCGTCGTTATGGCTTCCATGGCCTCTCCTACGAGGCGATCGCGTTGGCGCTGCCCGCGCTGGCACCCCAGGTCGCCGAAGGCCGCGTGGTGGTCGCTCACCTCGGAAACGGAGCGAGTCTTTGCGCGATGCGAGGACGACGCAGCGTCGCCACCACGATGGGCTTTAGCACGCTCGACGGTCTTGTGATGGGTACGCGGCCGGGAGTGCTCGACGCAGGCGTCCTGCTTTACCTGATGGATGAGCGCGGGATGGGCGCCCGCGCGCTCGAGGATCTGCTCTATCACCGCTCGGGTCTGCTCGGGGTTTCGGGGCTCTCGAGCGACATGCGCGAGCTCCTCGCGAGCAGCGATCCGCGGGCGCATGAAGCGATCGATCTCTTCGTCTACCGCATCGCGCGTGAGCTCGGCTCGATGGCAGCGGCCCTTGGCGGGCTCGATGCGCTCGTCTTCACCGGGGGCATCGGCGAGAACGCCGCGGCGATCCGCGCCCGGGTCTGCGCCGATGCGCAGTGGCTCGGGGTCCGGTTCGACGAGGCCGCCAATCGAGCGGGTGGCCCGCGCATCTCGGCTCCGGAATCGCCCGTGTCCGCGTGGGTGGTGCGAACCGACGAGAACCGAATGATCGCGCAGCATGTCCGCGCGCTCTTGGGCGTGCCGTAAGAGCGCCAGGGCGACCTCCCCTATTTCGGCGGCGCCTCCGCCTCACGGTTCCATTGGTTCATGGCCGCCTGCACCCCCGCCGCGACAAAGGTCGAGATCGCCCGAGCCGCGTCCTCGACCCGCTTCGGCAGGGCTTTCTCCTCCTCGGCGCTGAATGCCTCGAGCACCCAATCCGCAGTGTCTTGGCCAGGGTGAGGAGGGCGACCGACACCGAAGCGCAGGCGCGGAAAGTCGTCCCGACCAAGGTGCTCAATGATGTCGCGCAGGCCCTTGTGCCCTCCCGCGCCTCCACCGGCGCGAACGCGCAGGCGGCCGAACGGAAGATCGACATCGTCTGACACCACGAGCAGGTCTGTCGCGAGGTCACCCATGGGAAGCAGGCGCACCGCTTCGGCCACCGACGCACCCGAGAGATTCATGAACGTCTCCGGCTCGAGGAGGGCCACGTCGCAGACCTCGACCTTCCCGCGGCCAAATCGGCCGGAGAACTTCCGGCTCGAGAGCGCGATCCCCTGCAGCGCCGCGAACGCTTCCACCACGCGGTAACCCACGTTGTGACGCGTGGCTGCGTAGCGACGGCCTGGGTTGCCAAGCCCAACGACGAGCTTCACAGCGGGGTCGCCCTGGCGCTTCGGTGGCTACTCCGCGCCCTTCGTCGGGGTGGCCTTGGTCGGCGCGGCCTTGGCCGGGGCGGCCTTGGTCGTCGGTGCAGCGGCCTTTGTGGCCGGCGCCTCGCCTTCCGCGCCCTCGGCCGGAGCCTCGCCCTCGACCTCAGGCGCGACCTCCGCAGCCGCCACCTCCGGCACGATCTCCGCAGCCGGTGCCACGACCGACACCACGGACAGATCGGGGTCGCTCAAAAGCTTGACGCCCTCGGGCAGGGAGAGCTCCCGTACGTGGATCGACTGGCCGATCATGAGCGCCGACACGTCCACGTCGATCTGGTCGGGGATGGCGCGCGGGAGGCATTCGATCTCGAGTTCGCGCAACGCCTGGTCAAGGATCCCGCCATCGAGGGCTACGCCGGCGGCAGTGCCGACGACGTGGATCGGCACGGAGACTTCGATCGTCTTGGTGAGGTCCACCTCGTAGAAGTCGGCGTGGAGAAGCGAGCCTCGCACGGGGTGGCGCTGCAACTCTTTTACGAGCACGACCCTGCCGGCCAGATCGCTCCGGCCGGCGACTGCGAGATCGATCAGGGTGTTCATGCCCGCATCGCTCGTCGCAAGGAGCTTCTCGAGCAGCCGCGGATCGAGGGAGATCGGCACAGACTCGCGGCCCCGCCCGTACAGAATGGCCGGGATCCGGCCGCCGGCGCGCAGCCTTCGACCCATTCCTTTTCCGGTATGCTCGCGAACCTCGACGGACAGCGCATGGTCACCCACGACAGACTCCTTGGCTCTTGGGCTAGACGAAGAGCGAGCTCACGCTTTCTTCGTTGTTAATGCGACGGATCGACTCGCCAAGCAGGGTGGCGATCGACACGACATGGAGTTTGCTCGATCCGCGTGCGTCGGCCCGAAGCGGGATCGAATCCGTGACGACAAGCTCTCGCAGCGGGGACTCCTCGATCCGCTTGATCGCCGGACCCGAGAGCACGGGGTGGGTGATCGCTGCGTACACGGCGCGCGCACCGGCCTTCTCGAGGGCCCGCGCCGACTCCGTAAGCGTCCCGGCGGTGTCGACGATGTCGTCCACGATCACGCAGGTTCGGCCGCGCACGTCACCGATGATGTTCATCACCTCTGAGACATTCGCGGCCTCGCGCCGTTTGTCGATGATGGCGAGGGGTGCATCAAGACGCTTGGCGTACGCCCGCGAGCGTTCCACTCCGCCCGCGTCGGGCGAGATGACGCAGAGGTTGTCCCCGAAGCGCGCGCGGATCGCATCGAGCAGGATCGGCGTCGCGTAGACGTTGTCGACGGGAATGTTAAAGAAGCCCTGAATCTGGCCCACGTGAAGGTCGATGCAGAGCACCCGGTCGGTGCCGGCCACCGAGAGCAGGTCGGCCACCAGCTTGGCGGTGATCGGCATGCGAGGCCGGACCTTTCGGTCCTGCCGGGCATAGCCGTAGTAGGGGAGGACCGCGGTAATCCGCCCGGCCGAGGAACGGCGGAGCGCGTCGATCACGATCAGCAGCTCCATCAGGTGCGTGTTCTGGGGCGCGGAGGTCGACTGCAATACGAAACAGTCCATGCCGCGCACGTTCTCATGGATCTCGACCGAGACCTCCCCGTCGCTGAACGTGCCGACCTCGGCTTTGCCGAGCTCGATGTCGAGGTACCCCGTGATCTCCCGCGCAAGATCGGGGTTCGAGTTTCCCGCGAAGAGTTTCATGTCTTGCATATCGGCCGTCGCTGCTTCCGCCTGGGGAGAGCCGAGTTCCTGTGCGGCTGCTCCCGCTTGACCGGAGTCCCGTAAGCATTGGGGCGGCAGGACTCGAACCTGCAGATGGCGGCTCCAAAGGCCGCTGCCTTACCAGTTTGGCGACGCCCCATCGGTGCCCCCGGCCGAAACCGAGGGCTCGAATCGAGAAGTCACCCGGGCCCAGGCTGGAGCCTTAAGCGCGAGCCGCCCGCGCGCCTCCTCCGCACTCGCCCGATCCGTGAACAGGGCGAACAGTGTCGGCCCGCTCCCCGACATCCCCACTCCAAGGGCCTCGCAGGCGCAGAGCTCATCCTTCAAGCGCGCGATCGCTGGGCACAGCCGGGTGGCTGCAGGCTCGAGATCGTTTGCGAGGAGACCCACCCCGATCCGCTCCACGAGATCCCGAAGCCCGGAAAGCGAGCGCATCGTAGATCCGCTCCCGGGGGGCGTCAACGCGCAGGGAGCGCTGTCGTACTCCTCGAAGACGGCCTTGGTCGCAAGGGGGAGGCCAGGGTGTACGAGCAGGATGCCAAGGTCGGGGAACTTTTCGAGGGGCTCGATGCGCTCGCCGATTCCCGTGACCCAGGCGGCACGTAGCGGCTCTGCCACGAAGAAAGGGACGTCCGCTCCAAGGCGCAGGGCGGCTGCGCAAAGCTCCGCGCGCGGGAGCGCAACAGGGAAGAGCTGGGTGAGTCCCCGCAGCACCGCGCCCGCGTCGCTCGAGCCCCCCCCAAGGCCGGCCGCCGCCGGCACGTGCTTGCGCAGCACGATCGCCACCTCTGCGCAGATCTGTGCCGCCTCAAGAAACACCTGCGCCGCCCGGGCTGCGAGGTTCGTGGCGTCCGCGGGAACGTGGCGAGCATCGCCCTCGAGCCTGAGCCGTACCCGCACTCCCGGAGCGTCCCGGAGCTCGACGCGCACCTCGTCGGCAAGGCCAATCGGCACAAACAGGCTCTCGAGTTCGTGATAGCCGTCGGGGCGCCGGCCGACAACGCGCAGCCCAAAGTTGAGCTTCGCCGGAGCGCGGAGCGAGAGCGCGCGCAATGCGGGCTCGCCGCCGCCCATCTAGCGGTTGGCTTCGACGAAGCGCATCCGGATCTCGAAGAGGAGGCTCTCGAGGAGCTTGGCCTCTTCGGGGTCGAGGTTCCCTCGCGTCTTGATCTCGAGGATCTCAAGGATGTCGATGGTCTGCCGGGCGAGGGGGAGATTGCGCTCGCCAGGCTTGTCGGACTGGGTGTCGGCAATGAGGCCGAGGTGAAAGAGCGCTGAGGTCGAGAGGGAGAGAATGAAGGTGGAGAAATCGATTGCGGGAAGCACCCCCTGCCCGCCTCGCTTCTCGCTCGTCCGCTCGTCATTTCCCATCTTTACGATCGCTCCTCTGCACCGGCCACACGACGCGATGACGCATCGAGCTCCGCCATCTCCCGGTAGGCCAGAGAAAAGCGCTGCACCACCGTGATCGTCGCACCGACGGCCACGATCCAAAGCGCAGGCACCATGAATCCGAGGATCGCACCGGCTGCCAGGAGGCCAATCCGCTCACCGCGCTCGAGGAGTCCCCCCTCCAGCACAGGAACGACGAGCTCCGCCCGCGCCTTCGCGTAAGACACCAGCACGGTCGCAACGAGCGCGTAGCCCGCGAGCAGAACGAGCCCTGGCTCCCCTTTGCCTGCGTAGTGCATCACGATCCCGAGCAAGATTCCCATGTCGACCAAGCGGTCGAGGGTCGAATCGAGGAATGCGCCGAAGGTCGAAGCCGTACCCTGGTGCCTGGCAATCACGCCGTCCACGAGATCAAAGAATCCGCCCGCCAGGATCAGCACCCCGGCCCAGCGGAACTGTCCGAACGCGAAGCCGACTGCCGCAGCCAAGGAGACCAGCGTACCGAGAACCGTAAGCAGGTTTGGATTCAGCCGATGGCGAAAAAGAAAGGGCAAAAGCGCCTGAAGCCAAGCGTCGAGGCGATCGCCCAGCTTCGCCTTGATCATGGCGTCACCCTAGCATTCAAGCACAGCCCTGGGGACGCCGAAGCCGCGGGAGATGGCTGGCGTGCGCAAGCGAGTGTCAGTGGTTGCCCTTCTCGCAGCCGGACTGCTCGGCGCCGCCGCCCAGGCCGGGGAGGACCCGACGACGCGCCTCGGGGCCCTGGACGCCACGGCGGGTCAGAGGCCCGGCGGGCAGCCCGCTCGCCCTCGCCCGCCGGTGCGGCGCTTGCCCACGGCGAGCGGGGGGGAGCTGGGCCTCGCACCCTCGGCTCAGCCCATGGCAGCCCGGCGCCCGTCCGAGCAGACGACGTTCGAATGGCTCCAGCGCTTTGGCGCCGTAGACACTCGGCCAGTCGAGCCGACGGAGAAGGGCCTAGACCCCCTCTAATCCTTTGCCGCGGGCGGACGGGCGACCTCCGCGCGACGGCGCACCCTGCTTCTCACGCAGACGTCCGCAAGACGAGGCGCGAAGTGCAACACAATCGCGTGTCTCATCCTCTGCCGGAATCGGATCTTGCAGGCGGAGGGCCGACCGCTCCCGCCTGGGCCTGCGAGGCTTTTGCTCCGCCCGCGCTACTTAGAGTCTCTTGCGCACGCATTGCACATGCATGCGCGGGACCTCCCCTACAGCCGCGGAGGGCGGGATCCCCGCTTGTCACAGGAGTGCGAACGCTCGTATCATGAGTTGGCGCCCGGAGCGCCTGAGGATTACCCCTGCACGCGGCTTGCAACCGATGACCGAGCCGTCCGCTAGAGCTGCGTTGGGATCGGCCCCGATTCCCGGGGCCAGTCCCGCCGGTCAGTCGGTCTCCGACGATTCCGACTACGAAGCGCTGCGCCATGAGGTGATGAAGGAGCCCGCGAAGGGCGAGTTCACCGATTGGCCTCGGGTGGTCGAGGTTGGCTCGCGCATCCTTCGAGAAAAGTCCAAGGACATCCCGACCGCGACGTACCTCGCCGTCGGCCTGCTTGCGACCGAGGGCTATGCGGGACTCGTGGATGGCCTGCGGATCGTGGAGGGGCTCTTGCAAGCACACTGGGACGGGGGATTCCCCCCAGTCCCAGCACGCCTTCGCGGGCGCATAAACGCGATCCAGTACCTGTCCGATGCCTGCCAGAAGGCCCTGGGACTGCGCGGCGACCCGGGGCCTGCCGATCGGGAAGCGCTCCTTGCCTGTCTCCAGGCATGCACCGACCTCGAAAAAGTCCTGCTCGAGCGCTTTGCAGATGCACCCGTCAGCGTGGGGAGTCTCACGAGCGACCTCCGGGAGATGGTGGAGCGGCTGCCCCGGGAAGGGGCTGAGCCCAAGGCCGCGACAGCCGCCCCCGCCCCGCAGTCGCCTTCCCTTGCCAGCGGCGAGAGGACAACTGCGGCGAGCAGTGAGATCCTCTCGCGCGCAGATGCCGAGGAGGCGCTTACGAGGTCGGCGGACTTCTTCCGCGAGCGGGAGCCGATGAGCCCGCTTGCGTATCGGCTCCCCCGCCTTGTGCGCTGGGGCGAAGCGACCTCGGCACCGCCGGTCGTGGATGGCAAAACCCCGCTCATCGACCCCCCCGCAGAGCGCATCTCAGAGCTGCGGCGTCTTTCCGAAGCCAGCGACTGGGCGGGGCTTCTCGCGAGTTCGGAAGAGGCCTTCCGGGAGCGGCCGATCTGGATCGATGCGCAGCGATATTCCGACCGGGCGCTCTTGGGACTCGGCGAACCGTACGCCGCTGCACGCCAGGGATTGCTGGAGGAGGTGCGCTCGCTCCTGCGTCGCCTCCCCACCCTGCCTTCTCTCTGCTTCCAGAATGGCACCCCGTTCGCAGATGCCGACACCAAGAAATGGATCCTCGAGGAAGTGGGCTCCGAGGAGGGCGCGTCCTCTCGTGCTGCGCTTGGGGCAGCCGCAGCGCGGGACTCGGCGGAAGTCGTCGCAGCGCGGGAGCAGGCCAAGGAACTCGCGCGCAAGGGCCGACTCTCCCATGCTCTCGGGAAGCTCGAGGAGGCCCTGACCAAGGACGGATCTGCGCGCGGCCGTTTCCTCGCGCGGCTTGAGCTCGCGGCTCTCGCCAGCGATGCCGGCAAGGAACGCGTGGCGGCTCCGCTTCTTGATGGGCTCGACGAAGAGATGCAGCGTCACGGGCTCGAGGACTGGGAGCCGGGGCTTGCCCTGCGCGTGCTCGAGGCCCTCTACCGCTGCCGCAAACGCTTGGCGGAGCGGCGGGGCGGGACGCCTGAGGACGCCGCCCGCGCGGAGGAGATCTTCGCGCGCCTTTGCCGGATCGATCCGGCCACGGGCGCGGCGCTCGAATGACTGGGAAGGGCAGCCTTCCACAGGAGGATTGGGCATGGCCAAGGAAGCAACCGTCGCTCCCAAGGAGCGCATCAACATCGTCTACAAGCCGGCGACGAACATGGATGAGGACGTCGAGCTGCCCCTCAAGCTCGTGGTGCTCAGCGACTTTACCGGCCGCGAGGATTCGACGGCCCTCGAGGATCGCAAGGTCATCAACATCGACAAGGACAACTTCAACCAGGTGCTGGCGGAGCAGAGGATCACGATGTCCTTCGGGGTTCGGGACCGGCTCACGCCGAACGCCCAGGAAGGCGACGAGGTTCCGGTCAACCTCGAGATCCAGAATCTAAAGTCCTTCCAGCCCGAGCAGGTGGTGCAGCAGGTGCCGGAGCTCAAGGCACTGCTCGAGATTCGCGACGCGCTCGTGGCCATGAAGGGCCCGCTTGGCAACGTGAAGGCGTTTAGCCAAAAGCTAAAGCAGGTCCTTTCTGACGACGCCGCCCGCGAGAAGCTGATGCGAGAGCTCAAGCTGAACGAGGGTTCGAGCGGCTCCGAGAGTTAGCGCCGTTCCTCCGTGGGAGGGAACGGCAAGGAGACCCAGCCAATGTCCGACGAGCAGACCCAACGGGCGCCGGGGAGCGCGGGGGCGACCACCGAGGAGGTGTCACTCCTCGACGCCATCACCGCCGAAACCAGGATTAAGCCGACCAACGAGAGCTATCCGCAAGTCAAGCGCGGCGTCGAGGTGTTGCTGGGCGAACTGCTAAAGCCCAAGCACGCCAAGGAGCGTATCGACAAAGCGTTGGTGGATGCACTCATCGCAGAGCTCGATGCGAAGATGAGTGCCCAGCTCGATGAGATCCTCCACCACCCGACGTTCCAGAAGATTGAGTCGGCGTGGACAGGGCTCAAGCTGCTCGTGGACCGCACCAACTTCCGCGAGAACATCAAAATCGAGATCTTGAACGTCTCGAAGGAGGATCTGCTTGCGGATTTCGAGGACTCGCCGGAGATCCCGAAATCAGGGCTCTACAAGCAAATCTACAAGCGGGACTACGGACAGTTCGGGGGCCAGCCCACGGGTGCGATCGTCGGCAACTACTCCTTCGGCCCCGGACCTCAGGACGTGAAACTGATGCAGAACGTGGCGGCCGTCGCGACGATGGCGCACGCGCCCTTCATCGCCGGCGCGGGTCCTGAGTTCTTTGGACTCGACGAATTCGCAGGGCTCCCGAACATGAAGGACTTGAAGGCCACCTTCGAAGGCCCGCAGTACATGAAGTGGCGTTCGTTCCGCGAGAGCGAAGACGCCCGGTACGTGGGGCTGACCCTGCCGCGCTACCTCGCGCGCCTGCCCTACGGACCTGAGACGGTGCCCGTGAAAGCGTTCAACTATTCGGAGAAGGTGACGGGCGACCACGACGCGTACCTGTGGTGCAACTCTGCCTTCACCTTCGCGACGCGGCTGACCGATTCGTTCGCGAAGTGGCGCTGGTGCAGCAACATCATCGGCCCGAAGTCGGGCGGCGCGGTCGAGGATCTCCCGATCCACCTGTTCGAGGAGATGGGCGAGACCACGACGAAGATCCCGACCGAAATTATGATTGACGACCGCCGCGAGTTCGAGCTCGCGGAGGAAGGCTTCATGCCGCTCACCTACCGCAAGGGGAGCGACAACGCGGCCTACTTCTCGGCGAACTCCGCGCAGAAGCCGAAGTACTTCGGTCAGAGTAAGGAGGGCAAGGAGAACGAGTCCAACTACAAGCTTGGGACCATGCTCCCCTACATGTTCATGGTTTGCCGACTCGCCCACTATCTGAAGGTGTTGCAGAGAGAGAATCTCGGAACCTGGCAGACCAAGACCAAGCTGCAGCAGGAGCTCACCACTTGGATCGAGCAGTACGTCAACGACACGGATACGCCGCATCCCGGGACGGTCGGGCGCCGACCTCTGCGGCGAGCCCAGATCCTGGTGGACGATATCGAGGGCGACCCCGGTTGGTACAAGGTCGACCTCAAAATCATGCCCCACTTCAAATATCAGGGTGCGAACTTCACGCTCTCGCTCGTTTCAAAGATGGACGCGAACAAGTAGCGGGAAGGCCGGGCTGAGGCGCACGCCGGACGGAGCGGCTGGGGGATGCCGAGCAATCGCGGGCTTTTCGATCGGCTGCGTGCCCCGGATCTCGGAACGGCGCGATCCGTGCACGAGCGGACAGACCAGATCCAGGAGTCCATTCTGCGCCACCTGCAGCGCATCCTCAACACGCGACAAGGCGACAGCGCCGCCGTGCCCGAGTTCGGTATTCCCGCGCTCACCGACATGGATATTGCGGGTCGCGCAGAAGAAATGCGCCGGACCATCGAGGATTCGATCCGAACCTTCGAGCCAAGGCTCAGCTCGGTGCGGGTGCGATGGCAGGAGGTAGACGAGTCTGACGTGCTGAAGTTGCGCTTCGAGATCCTGGCCCGGCTCGCTACGAGCGACGAGAAGGTGGGTGTACGGTTCGCGACGGTGGTGGACGCCAACGGTCAGTGGAAGGTGGCAGGGTGAGCGTCGAGAAACGTCCTCTCTTCCCACGTTAGGACGCGCGTCAAATGTTCACCCGATACTACCAAGAAGAGCTTGAGCTCCTGCGCGAGCTCGGGCGCGACTTTTCGCGCGAACATCCCACGCTCGCCCCGCACCTTGGGGAGGCCGGCAGCGATCCGGACGTAGAGCGGGTGCTCGAGGGCGTCGCCTATTTGACAGGTGGCATCCGCGAGCGGCTGGACGACGACTTTCCGCAGCTCACGCAGACGCTCCTCGAAATGCTCTGGCCTCATTACCTGCGTCCCGTGCCGTCGAGCGCGATCGTCGAGTTCTCGCACCCCGCCAAGCCGAAGGTCACGTCGACCGAGCGTATCCCGCGCACTGCGACCGAGCTCGAATCGGTGCCGGTGGATGGCACACCGTGCCGCTTCCGAACGTGCTATGACGTCGACTTCCATCCTCTTCGCATCGCGGCGGCGCAGCTCGAGGCCACCGGCCGCGGGGCATTGCGGCTCCATTTCGAAGTGCTCGGCAATGCCAAGGTGGCCGAGCTTGAGCTCGATTCATTGCGCCTTTTCTTGTACGGCGATCTGGCCCTCTCCACCAGTCTCTATCTTTGGCTTGTGCGGCACGTAGAGGCCGCGGAGCTCGAGGTTGTGATTGGGGGGAAGACGCGCCGCGCTGCATTGCCCTCGCGTCCCGCGCCCGTGCAGCCCGCGGGCGTACGCGAAGACGAGGGACTCTTCCCCTATCCCCGGCACTCCTTTCCCGGCTATCGCCTGTTGCAGGAATACTTCACGCTTCCGCAGAAGTTTCTGTTCGTGGACGTGCGCGGGCTCGGAGCCTTGGCCCAGCTCGCGCCGGAGACGAGCTTTGACCTCGTCTTGCGCTTCCGCGAGCGCCCCCCCGAGGGCCTGCGTGTCACGGCGGACAACGTGCGGCTGCACTGCACACCCGTCGTCAATCTCTCGGCGCGTGACGCCGACCCGATCCGTCTTGACCATCGCAGAACGAGCTACCTGCTTCGCCCCTCCGATCCCGAGCCCAATCACTTTGAAGTGTATTCCGTCGATAGCGTGACGGGCCTCGCGCATGGAACCGGGGAGCGTCGGGCATATCTGCCCTTCTATTCGTTCCGCCACGGCATGGCGCCCGGCGATCCGCGGGCGGTCTATTATCAGCTCCGTCGCGTCCCAGCGGTGGGTAAGCCCAATTCCGATGTTTATTTGAGCTTTGTCACTGCCGAAGAGCGCGGGCAACTTCCGGAAACGGAGACGGTCTCCGTCGAACTCACCTGCACGAACCGCAGGCTCCCTGAAGGGCTCAAGCCAGGTGACATCCGGCAGCAGACCGACGTGTCTCCGCAGTTTGCGGACTTCCGCAACTTGACGCCTCTTACACCTTCGGTCTTACCGCCCCTCGGCGGAGGCTTCCACTGGCGTCTGATCTCTCACCTCGCCCTCAATCAGGTTTCCCTTTCGTCGCCCGACGCGCTCCGCGGGATCCTCGGCCTGTACAACTTCCAGGCGCTCTACGACCGACAGGCCGCTCGGGCGAACCAGCTGCGCCTCGCGGCGCTCAGCGCAGTGGAAGCGCGGCAGGCCGAACGCATCTTTCGGGGCACGCCGATGCGCGGGATCGCCACCCAGATCGAGCTCGACGAGGCGGGCTTCGCCGGTGAGGGAGAGCTCTATCTCTTCGCTACCGTGCTCGAGGAGTTCCTTGCGCTCTACATCTCGGTTAACGCCTTCAGCCAACTCACAGTACGCGGAAAGCAGAAGGGAGAGACCTACGCATGGCCTCCGAGGGTGGGGAGACAAGTCATCCTCTAATCCGCGCGCTAGAGGAGGACCCGGTAGGCTTCACGTTCTTCCAGGCGATCCGTCTGCTCGAGCAAGCGCATCCCGAGACCGTGCCGGTCGGCGAGTCGGGGCCTGCGTCCCGGGAGGTGGTACGGCTTCGCCCGACAAGCTCGCTTGCGTTCCCGACGAGCGATCTCACGGCGGTAACGCGCCGGCGCCGCGGAGAACCTCCGTTCGAAATCGAGACACCGATCTTCGGTCTGTACGGCCCGAGCTCTCCGCTGCCGGCGTTCTACTCCGAGGACATCTTAAAGCGGGAACTGCTCGGCGAGAGCGACCCCGTGCGCGTGTTTCTCGATGTGCTGAACCATCGGCTGCTCGCGCTCTTGTTTCGCGCCTGGTCGAAGTACCGCTGGGAGTTCACGTTCGAAGCCGGCGCCACCGATCGCACGTCCCAGCATCTCTTGGGGCTAATCGGCCTCGCGACCGAGGGCCTGCGCGAGCGCGTGGGGCTTCCTGCCGGGCGCCTGCTCCGCTACGCCGGATTTGTCTCGCAGCGGCCACGCGGCGCGGTGTTTCTTGGAGGTGTGGTCTCAGACTACTTCGACGACGTACCCGCAGACGTCGAGCAGTGCGTGTTGCGGCGGGTCGAGATCCCGGTGGAGGATCAGAACCGCATTGGGATCGCAAACGGCACGCTCGGAGAGGACCTTGTGATCGGCAAGTCCGTGCCCGATCGCACGGGGAAGTGTCGGATTCGGCTCGGCCCCATGGACCGCGCGCGCTACGAGCAGTTCCTGCCGGGAGGGCGCTCGTACTCGACGCTCGGGGCGCTCGTGCGGTTCCTGCTTTCCGACCCCCTCGTCTACGACCTGCGCCTCGTGTTAAAAGGAAGTGAGGTCCCGATGCTGCGGGTCACCGTGGGACCGGACGCGGCGCGACTCGGCTGGACGAGCTGGGTGCGGCACGACTCGACGAGTCCGGACGCCAGCGAGCTCTTTCCCGCGCCGCCGACTGGAACGGCGTAGGCGCGCTCGAGGAGAGGCCTTATGGCAAGCGTCGACATCAGGCAACTCCTCGGCAAGTTGAATCCGCAATGCGTGGCTGCCCTTCACGCGGCCGCTTCGAGTTGCCGTCAGTCTACGCACTACGAAGTGACGGTGGAGCACATGCTCTACCAGCTCCAGAACGAGACGCAGGGCGACGTGGCGGCTGTCTACCGGCATTTCGGCGTCGCAACGGACCGCGTCGAAAAGGCGCTCCTGCGGGTGCTGCAAGGACTGCGCACCGGCAACGGCGGAATGCCCGTCTTTTCGCCGCTGCTGATCCAATGGTTCGAAGACGCATTCCTTCTGTCGGCAGTCGACTACTCCTTGCCGAAGATGCGCTCGGGCGTGCTGTTGCTTGCCCTCGTCTTGCAGCCGAGCCGCTCCTCGTTCAGCGATTTTACGGATGAGTACGAGAAGATCCGGTCCGACGAGCTAAAGCGTGAGCTGCTCTCGATCGTGGCGGGCAGCTCTGAAGATCAGCTGCAGCCGGAGACAAGCGGTGCTCCGCTCGGCCGAGAGTCGGGCCTCACCGCCGGTGCAAAGGGTGAGGAGGAGGCGCTGGCGCGCTTTACGGTCGATCTCACCGAGAAGGCACGGAAGGGGATGGATCCCGTCCTTGGCCGGGATCACGAGATCCGCCAGATGATCGACGTGCTGACGCGCCGTCGAAAGAATAACCCGGTCGTGGTGGGTGAGGCCGGCGTCGGCAAGACCGCCGTGGTGGAAGGCTTCGCGCAGCGCGTCGCGGCGGGCGACGTTCCGTCGTCCCTGAAGGGCGTCCGCGTGCGAACGCTCGATCTCGGCCTGCTCCAGGCGGGAGCGGGGGTGAAGGGAGAGTTCGAAAACCGCCTCAAGGCCGTGATCCAAGAGGTTCAGGCGGCTACGACCCCCACCATTCTCTTCATCGACGAGATCCACACGCTGATTGGCGCGGGTGGGGCCGCCGGCACGGGAGATGCGGCGAACTTGCTCAAGCCCCCGCTTGCACGGGGCGAGCTGCGAACGATCGGCGCCACGACCCTCAGTGAGTACAAGAAGTACATCGAGAAGGACGCGGCGCTCGAGCGACGCTTCCAGCCTCTCCACGTGGACGAGCCATCTCCGGCCGTCGCCGTCACGATGCTCCGGGGAGTGAAGGAGAAGTTCGAGCAGCATCACGGCGTGCGCGTGCTCGACCGCGCGATCGAGGCCGCGTGCACCCTGGCGGACCGCTACATCTCCGGGCGCCAGCTTCCGGACAAGGCCGTCGATGTGCTCGACACGGCGTGCGCCCGCGTCGCCATCGGGCAGAGCTCAAAGCCCGGGGCGCTCGACGACCTCGAGCGCAAGATTGCGAACCTCAATACCGCGATCTCCGCGCTCGAGGAGGACGCCGAGCACGCCCTCGACGATCGCGCCGAGGAACACTCAAAGCTAAAGGCCGAGCGTGACGAGACGGAGCGAATGCGGGCCGAGCTGCATGCCCGCTGGTCTCGAGAGCTCGAGGCCGTGCAAGGCATTCGGGAGCTCCAAAAGGAGCTCGCCGAGGCCAAGGCGCGGAGCGACGCGCCCGCGCCAGGCGCCGGAGATGATGGCCAGGCGGTGCAGCCTCCTCGCGATCCTGCCGAGCTACGCGAAAAGATCGAGAAAGCGACGCGCGAGCTCGAGGCAATGCAGGGCGAAACGCCCCTCGTGCAACTGCACGTTGGGCCGAAGGTGATCGGCCAGGTGGTATCGGACTGGACCGGGATTCCGGCGGGCAAGATGATGCGCGACGAACTCGCGCAGGTGCTTGCGCTTGAAGATCGACTGCGGGAACGGGTGGTCGGCCAAGACCAGGCGATCGATGCGATCGCACGCAAGATCCGAGCCTCCAAGGCCGGACTCCAGGCACCGAGCCAACCCATCGGCGTCTTCTTGCTGGTCGGTCCCTCGGGTGTCGGCAAGACCGAGATCTCCACCGCGATCGCCGACCTTTTGTTTGGCGGCGAGCGCTTCATGGTCACCGTCAACATGACGGAGTTCATGGAGAAGCACTCCATTTCGAAGCTCATCGGTTCGCCGCCCGGCTACGTGGGCTACGGAGAGGGTGGGGTCCTCACCGAGGCGGTGCGTCATCGGCCCTACTCCGTCGTACTGCTCGACGAGATCGAGAAGGCGGATCCAGAGGTCATGAACCTCTTCTACCAGGTCTTCGACAAGGGAACCCTGGCTGACGGGGAGGGCCGAATCGTCGATTTCAAGAACACCGTCGTGATGATGGGCTCGAACCTGGCCAGCGATCTCATCATGAAAGCCTTTGAATCCGACGAGGCGCCATCGAGCGAGAAACTGATCGAGCTGATCCGCCCGACACTGCAAAAGTGGCTCAAGCCAGCGCTGCTCGGCCGGATGACGATCGTCCCCTTCTTCCCATTGGGACCCGAGGTCATGCGCCTCATCACAGACATGAAGCTCCGGCGCGTCGGCAAGAGGCTCGAGGAGAGCCACGGCATCGCCTTCGAGGTGTCGCCGGCGGCGCGCGACGCCCTGGCCCGGCGCTGCACCGATTCGGAGAGCGGCGCGCGCAATATCGACCATATGATCGATCAGACCATCCTGCCGCAGATTAGCCTCCAACTCCTGGAGCACATGGCGGCGGGGCAGATGCCCAAACGCCTGATGCTTGGCGCAAACGACGACGGTGACTTTCGGTTCGAGTTCGCGATCGACTAGTTGCGACAGGGAAAGGCCGCCCGGGAGCAGGTCAGCATGGCGATCTTCCGACATGCCCGCGAGAGCCGCTTCGAGTTGGGCGTGGGCGAACTCAAGAACAACGAGCTGCGCGTGATGCGGTTCCGCGGCACGGAAGCGATCTCGAAGCTCTACCACTTCGACCTTGAGCTCGTGTCCGACGATGCCAGCGTCGACTTCAAGGCCGTCATCGGGCAGGAAGCGACGCTCCTGATCGGCGCCGAGAACGTCGATCGCTACGTGAACGGCATCGTCTCCCGCTTCGAGCAGGGAGCGGTCGGCAAGCGATTCACCTCCTACTACGCGGAGCTCGTACCCCGCCAGTGGATGCTCCTGCATCGTGTCAACACCCGGATTTTTCAAGACAAGTCGGTCCTCGAGATCGTGGAGCAGGTGATGACGGACGCCGGCCTGCCGACCGATTCCTGGCGCAAGGTGAATCTCGGGAGCTACAAGCCGCGCGAGTACTGCGTGCAGTACGCGGAGAGTGACTGGGCATTCATCTCGAGACTGCTGGAAGAGGAGGGCATCTTCTACTTCTTCGCGCACGAGGAGGGCGACCACGCGCTCCTGCTCGGCGACAAACCTGCGGCCCACCTGCCCATCGGCGGCGACGCCAAGATCCCCTTCCGCGAGACGGCAGTGGGCGCGACGACGGACCACATCCCCGTCTTTCGCCGCGGGGAGTCGGTGCGACCGGGGGCGGTCCTCCTGCGCAACTTCTCATTCAAGATGCCCAAGGCGAATCTCGACGCCAAGCAAAAGGCCCAGGAGTTCGAAGAACTCGAGGTCTATGAATACGATCAGGGGGCGTTTGCAACCGCCGATCTCGGAAAGCAGTGGGCGCGGGTGCGACTCGAGGAGCAGCAGGCGACGCGTCAGACGGCGAGTGGCGCGAGCACGGTCGAGCGTTTGACTCCGGGCTACCGCTTCACCCTGGACGAGCATGCCCGCTCCGACTTCAACGTCGAATACCTGATCACCGAGGTGAGCCATGAGGGCTACGAGCCCGAGGCCCTCGAGCAGTACACGGCGACACGGAAGGCGGGGGAGGAGGAGTACAGCAACGAGTTTCAGTGCATCCCCTACGACGTCCCCTTCCGTCCCCCGCGCGTGACGCCACGGCCGTACATTCGCGGCACTCAGACGGCCACCGTGGTGGGACCCAGCGGCTCCGAGATCTATACCGACGAATACGGACGCGTGAAGCTGCACTTCCATTGGGACCGCTACGGGTCGCTGGACGAGCAGAGCTCGTGCTGGGTTCGCGTGAGCCAGCAAGTGGCGGGGGGAGGCTTTGGCTTCCTTGCCCTGCCGCGCGTTGGCCACGAGGTGGTGGTGGCGTTCCATGAAGGAGATCCCGACCAACCGCACGTGACCGGGCGGGTCTACAACAAAGACAACATGCCCCCGTATGAGCTGCCGACGCACAAGACGCAGACCGTCATCAAGACCAACAGTTACGACGGCACCGGATTCAACGAGATCCGCTTCGAAGACAAAGGCGGAGAAGAGCAGCTTTTCTTGTTCGCGCAGCGCAACATGGACATCCGCGTCCAGTCCAATCGCTACGAGAGTGTCGGGAAGGAGTACCACCGGACGGTGGAGCAGAATGAATATGTCTGGGTCAAGAACGAGCGGCAGACGAAGGTCGCTGCCGATGACATCACGGCCATCGGCGGCGATCAGCACCTGAAGGTGACCGGAAAACGTGCCACGCAGATCACCGGGAGCGATTCGCTCACGGTGGTAGGAGACAGGATCGAGGTCTTCCAGGCCAACCATTCCGAGTCGACGGCCGGGAATCTGTACGTGAAGGGGATGGGTATCGTGATCGAGTCCATGACGGGGCTCACGATCAAGACGGCCGGCAGCAGCGTCGTCGTCGACGCGAGCGGAGTCACCCTCACGGGCCCGACGGTCACGCTCGACGGCCAGATCTCGACGCTCATCAACTCGGGTCCTGGCTCCCCGGCCATGTCCGGCAGCGCCGGAAGCGCGGTTTCCCCTCTTGATCCCAGCGAAGCCGAGCCCGCCGATGACTCCGACCCCGGGAAGATTGCGGAGGCGAAGGCGTACCAGCAGGAGACGGGCACCGGGAAATACGGTAAGCGCAACCTCACGCCCTACCAGCCGACGCCGGAGGATCAGAAGAATCCGAAGAAGACATGGATCGAGATCGAGCTCGTGGACGAGGAGGGCAAGCCCGTCCCCGGCGAGGCCTACGAGGTGACGCTTCCCGATGGTACGCAGGTCGCGCGGGGCTCCCTCGACCACAAGGGCTTCAAGCGAATCGAGGGAATCGATCCCGGCAATTGCAAGATCACGTTCCCGCGCCTCGACAAAGACGCATGGGAACGTACGTGAACGAATCGGGAAAGGTATGCCCATCTACCAGGTCGGCAAAGGCGAGTCCGCCACCAGCATCGCCGCGCAGAATGGCTTCTTCGTGGACACGGTGTGGAATCACGCGCGAAACACCGCGCTGCGAGAGAAGCGCAAGACCCCGGACCAGCTTTTCGACGGCGACGAGATCTTCATCCCCAACAAGGAGCTGAAGCAAGAAGACAGTTCCACCGGCTCGCGCCACCGCTTCAAGGTGAAGGGGGTGCCTGCGAAGTTTCGGCTGCAGCTTCTGGCCCTCGGCGAGCCCCGGGCCAATGAGGACTACGTCCTCAACATCGACGGCCAGCTCACCTCAGGCAAGACCGACGCCCAGGGCTGGATCAAGCAGTCGATTCCTCCCGGCGCCCGAAGCGGTACGCTCCTGCTCCAGGGCGGGAAGGAAACGATCCCGATCCAGATCGGCGACCTCGATCCCATCGAGGAGGTCTCCGGAGTGCAGCAGCGCCTCACCAACCTCGGCTTTCCTGCCGGCAATAGCCGTCAGTTCGACGATCCCACCAAGGCGGCGCTGAAACGCTTCCAAGCCATGCAGGGTCTTCCCATCACCGGGGAAGCGGACGACGCCACCCGGGCGAAGCTCAAGCAAATCCACGACTAGGGGGCGCAATCATGGGAATCACGGATACGCTAGACAGTGTGAGCGGGGCCCTTGCGGGCGCCGAGAAGGCCGACGCTTCGCCGCCGGCCCCCCTTTGCTTCTTCAAAGGTGCACCGATCGGGCTGCCGGAAGACGGGAGCGGCCAGCCCTCGCAGCCCAACGGCGGCAATGCGCGGGACACGGCGTACCCGACGGAGTTCATTCATCTCGGCTACGTCCATCCCGACTACTCGAACCGCTACGAGGGTCCCGCGAAGGACGACGTGGCCTTTGACGCCTCCCACGAGACGGCGATTCACGGCGCGATGCAGCGGGCCGCGCTCCAGCGTGAAGCCTTGCTCCTCGTCGGCTTTGTGACCGCACTCCAGAAGACGCTCGAGGAGCGCCAGAAGGGAAAGGGCAAGAGCGGCGTGGGCGCGATGGCGGGCGCGGCGGCCGACATCCTCGGCGGCCAGGGCGGCAAGAAGAGCGAGCCCACGCCCGAGGACTGCAACCCCTTCGGCCAGGCGATCCAGAATGCGGCCGACAAGGTGAAGGGTTCCAAGGTCTCCTACAAGGACATGCACCAGGCGGGCATCGACCTGCGCCAAGCGCGGCTCGACTACGCCAAGTACCTGAAAAAGCTGGGCGAGGGCCCGCCGAAAGACCAAGGGCCGGCGGGCCTGCTCTCGGGGGTATCGGCGATCGCCGGCTCGCTCCCCGGCGGGTTGGGTACGGCGGTCACGATCGTGCAGGGCATCGCCTTCAAACCCTTCGATGTGTACCTCGGGATCTTCACGGGGATCGCGGAGGCGCTCGAGCCCAAGGTGATGGCGGCCTGCCATCAACTCTCGATCGATGCCGTCCAGCGCTGCTGGACTCCCATCTTTGCGCCCTGGTACCAAGCCCCTCCCGGTGCGCAGGATTCCGGCGCGCCGTCCCTCGGGACAAAGACGGGCGTGAGCCCACTCGACTCGGCAACGCGCACGGCCGACGGAACGTACAAGGATGTGCGAGATTTCCTGGCCGATACGCGGGGCCCTGCGCGCCCGAGCGAGGGCTATCTCGACCAGGCGTTCGTGATGCAGGCCGCGGCCCAGCCAAAAAAGACGGAGCCCAAAAAGCCCGCCAAGTTTCTCGCGGACCTCATCGCCACGTCGTTCAGCAAGGCGCTGGGCGTCAGCCCCCTGCCCGGGCTGCTCGAGACCCTGATCTCGGAGATCTGTGCGATCGACGCCGAGTTCGTGCTGGCCATGTACAAGGCGCTCCTCAAGCGCGACCCGTCGCAGGCGATCGACGTCGAAGAGCTCAAGGTGGCCGCTCGAAAGCGACTGCTCGACAAGCTTGTGAACCTCCTGGTCTCGCAGGTCAGCTTTCTGCAGCAGGTGCGGGAGTTCGCGTTCGCACCAGAGATCAACCAGCAGAAAGTGGTCGACATGAGCCCGGGGAACTTCGAAGACCGGGGCGAGAATCTATTGAACGAGCAGTTTGGCAAGTACCTCGATCCCGCACTCGACTTCGCCATGTCGGATTTGTGGAAAAAGCTGGAAGGCGCGCGCAGCCAAGCCTACCAACAGAACAGCATGACCATGGAGATCTACTTGGGCATGTTGCCGTGGATGCTCGCCCTGCTCTTTCGTGACACGTTCTTCCCGGTCTGGGATCTCCTCGTCGACAAGGGCATGGGGTTCGTGAATGACAAGCTCGGAGGCGTCTTCCACTCGATGGACGCGTTCCGTCAGAGTGCGCAGGACGGCGTCGACACAGCGCGCGATGCACTCACCAAGGCCGACAAGCTTTCCGACGCGATGAAGGACGTGAACGTCAGCACCGACCCGAGCACCATCGCGGACACGCGGCGCAAATTCTCGGATGCCGCCGACGCGCGGGCCGATCGCAAAAAGGTCGCGGGGCCGCCGCCGCTGATCGAGACCTTCCCGACAAAGGGACGCTCCAGCGAGGGCGAGGGCGCGAAAATCGGCAAGTCCGAGTACGACGAGGTGCAAGGCAACGAGAAGTGGTCGAAGGCGCTCGTGCAGACCGATACGTATGATAAAGACCCCCGGCCGTAGGCCGCAGGCAAGGACAGACGGCCCGCAGTCTCGCGCGCGCTCTCCTGGGTTTCGAAAATCGCGGCTATCCGTCGCGGACTGTGCCGAGCGCGCGTCACCCGCGGCGCCCTTGACCCCTCTCGGGGCGAATCTCGCGGCGCACATCGCACGCTGGGAGTGGGCGCGGATTCGCAGCGGCTGGATCCTTTGCAATGGTGTCGCGCGAATTGAGGCACATCCGGCGGATGGGCTGAGTGCCCCTTCACGGGCATTGGGTTTTCACCCCCGCTCCCGTCCATCTTCGTGCAGCGGAATTCCGAAGAGCCTGTCCGATTTTGTTTGACACGTCCCAAAGAGCCGGCGTATCCCATGCAGCATTCAGGAGGAGGTCCAACGACCTTGGGAGCCATCCTGAAAGCGTTGACCCTGAGAGGTTCAGGGACAACGCGCGGGGACCGCGCGGGTACCGCAACTCCGATGCCGTGAGAAGCGCGGGAAGTCGCTCCTCTCAATACAAGGTAGTGTCTCATGCCGAACCCGATTTATGTCTGGTTCAAAGGAGCCAATCAAGGCGACATCGGAGGCCACGGCTCGTGGCCGGGCGAGGACGACCAGAAAGGTCGCGAAAAGTCGAGCATCGTCTATGAGTTCGACTACCAAGTCGAGATACCCTTCGATGTGGACACGGGCCAAGCGAGCGGACGACGCCGACACAAGCCAATCGTCTTCACAAAGCGCATCGACAAGGCTTCCCCGCAGCTCCACCAAGCGTGCACCTCAGGAGAGACGCTCACAAAGGTGAAGTTCGAGTTCTACCGCGTCGATCCGATGGGTGGACAGGAAAAATACTACACAATTGAGCTCGACAACGCCAAAATCGTGAACATCGAGCAGTGGTTTCCGATCACCCATGACAAGGAGACGGCGCACTACCCGCACCTCGAAGAAGTCCAGCTGACCTTCCAAAAGATCACATATACGTGGGTGAAAGGCGGGGTCACCAGCACAGACGACTGGCAAGCGGGCTAGAAACTGAGAAGCCTTGCTCCATGGGCGCGGCTCCCTCGTGGGAGTCCGCGCCCGTGCCGTTTGGCGCCCGTCCCGACGTTTTCCCACACGTCCGCGCATCGACCGGTGTCGATGAACCGCCGCTCACCGAGCCCTGCGCTTGCTGCCCCGGAACGGGGGTGGAGAAGCCACCCCCGGAACCTCGTGACGAGGAGTAGCGGAACGACCGCCCCGGTGCGATAAGGTTCGGGCAGACACAGCGGAGTGGTCCGAAATGCCCGAGGATCCGAGTATCACGCTCGACCGCCTGCTCAAGCTTCGGCGCGCGACCCGCGCCCTGGCCGACTTCTTGGAGAGCGAGCTTCGGGCGTACCTCGATACCGTGGCACCTCTTCTGCGCCCAAAGCGCTTGCTCGGGAACCTCATCCAAGGCGAGAGTACGGAGTCCTACTACGATTCTGATCGTGCGTTTGCGGAGCTCCAGCAGCTCTGGGCCAAGGTGAGCGAGAGGCCCTTCCGACTCCGTGCGCACCTCACGAGCCCGATCCCTGCGATCCGTGTGAAGCTCGAACTCCTGCGCTGGGAGGAGCTTTGGACCGCGCCCTCGGGCGGAAAAAAGCTTTGGGTGAGCTCACCGCTCAGCTGGGTACTCAGCTATCCCGGTGCCTGTCGCTTGGACAGCCTGAACAAGATGCTGGCGGGCGAGGAGCAGCGCAACGAAGCCGAAATGCATCAGTTCGTCCTGAATGCCTGCATTCTTCACCTCCTGCTCGAGCGGACGCCCGGCATCGCGAAGCTCCTTTCCGGCCTGCGTTACGCAGTGGAGGTTCGGCGCGTCGCCCCGTTCGGCGTGCTGCCGCTCGTGGTCGTCCGCTCTGCGATCCCCTCGGTTCGGCCTTCCGCACAGGTGATGATCGACGCCGCCGAACTCGCCGGTCTCGGGACCTTCGAGGAGGTGATCGACGCCGGCGCGGCACGCACCCTCGAGGATCCGCTTCGCACGCGGGTCGAGCAGCTGCTCTCCGAACACGCGCCGGCGTAGACGAGTTAGAGCCGCAGCGAGAAGTGAAGCAGCACGTTCACCGGCCGGCCCGCGATCGTGATGTCGGGCCCCACCCGTAGCGCCACGTCGGTTGCGCTGGGGTCCTTGGGGTTTGGTTTCATCACCACCCCGACGCGTTCCGGACCGAGCGCTACTTCCGGCGTCGAGAGGAACCCGATGATCGCGGTGCGCAGGGTCTCGGTCGCCGCGGCGATTGCGCCGGCACCGACGAGATCCGGGACTGTCCGCCCGAGGAACTTGGTAAGACGCGACGCGAAGATCTGGTAGGCGAGTGTGCACTGCTGCGCGGCATCGGCCGTGGCCTCGGCATCCGGGTAGCGTTCGGGCTTGCGAAAGCTGCGCACGCTCCCAAAGAACGCGACGTCGCGCTGGTAGAGCTGCACGACCGAGAGCCCGATCTTCTCGAGATCCTCGCGTCGTTCGTTGCCGAAGATGCCCTCGACAGGAGAAGGCCTTGCGTCCTCGGAACTCGCGAGAAGCGGGAGATCGGGCACGAGCGCGTGGTGGGAGCCCGAGATCTGCAAGCACGCCCCGGTGCGTGCGAAGGAGCGTACGGCCACGCTCCCGAGCGCCCAGACGGGGCTCCCGAGAAGGCCCGGCAGGGCGCCCTTCTCCTCGTAGGCGATGCCGCGCGTCGGCTGACCGGCTGCGCCATAGGGCATGCGCAAGGCGACCCGGTTCGCCAAAAGGACGAGCCAGCGCGCTTCGTCACGCTGGCGCAGGGAACGCCATCCCGTGTATGCGGGCTCGTCAAAGGTTTGCTGGGGGAGGCGCGCCTTGGCGAGAGCTCGCCACGAGGCAAGCCCGAGAAAAGCGGGCGCAATGCCCACCACGACGGGGGTTTGGGCGCGCTCGCCCGCGCTCGCGAGCGCCTGCGCCCGTTCGAGGTCCTGCGCTCCTCCGCCAAGCTCGAACGGCGCGAGCACGAGGTCGGCATCTTCCCCTTCGGCGAGGTCGTCGATCGCCTCCCCGGCCGCGTCCACACCGGCACAGACGAGTTCGAGAACAATTGGCGCTCGGAAGTCGGTCCGATCGACCAGGAGCTTTGCGCCGCGCCAGAGCGATTCGAGGTTCGAAAAAGCCGGCGCGTGGAGGATCTCATCGAGCTGCGCCGAGATCACTTCGTCCAGGGCCGCCGCGGCGGCCGCGGCCGCGCTCCTCGCGAAAGGACCCGGCCCTGCCGACGGCCGTGTGGTCAAAGCGTCAACGAGACGACGCGCCGTCTCGCGTGCCCCAGGCGGGCTTGCGCCGGGGCTCTCCACGAGCCCGAGGATGGAATCGACACCGGCTTCGGCCTGCGGCGCCGAGGAGGCAGGAGGAGTAGGAGCAATGGGTGGAGTCGTGGTCGTCCCCTCCACAAGGCGCACCAAAGCCTGCGCGAGAGGCGGCGACGCCAGCTCGCGAGCCCGCTGGCGGAATGCGTCCGCTCCGAGCTCGCCCCTGCCCACGGCCTCGGCCGCTCGCCGCAGCTCCCCGAGCCTCGCAAGGGCGGGGACCGCCTCCGCCACCGCGGCGGGCCCGAGCTCGCGCAAGCTCGCCGGCGAGAGAGAGATCTCAGCCTGAGGGGCGGCCCCCCCGATCCGATTGGCGACGGTGAACTCGAGCCGGGGAGCGATGCGCGCGAACACCTCCTCGAAGCGCTCCTTGTCCACGGCGATGCGCGAGGCTTTGGTCTCGGAGCGACCGCTAAAGTCACCCAAGGCGACGATGCGCAGCGTCGCGGTCGCGCTCGACATGGGCGCTCCTTTCGCTTTGGAGAGGAGGCTGGGATTATGGCACGGCGGGTTGTCCCTGCGGGTTGACTTCCGCGCGCGACTCGGGCGAAGGTATGTCCTCTTCGAGCGGCTGAAGCGTCGCCCTCGAAACCCGAAAGAGGCCGACGAGATGTCCGGGATCTTGCGGGTCGGTGGCCGAGAGCGAGCTGGCATCGCGCGTGGTCTTGGGGGAGGCCACCCCAGGTTGGGTGTGCTTGCACGCCGGGCGCTTCTCGGTGCGGCTGTGGTGTGCAGCAGCCTGGCCTGTTCGAAGCCGCCGCCCCCGACCGCTACGCAGGTCTGCTTTACGCTGAACGCGAGCCCGAGCCTCAACTATTACGACGGCCAGTCCCACGTGGTCGTGCTCTACGTGTACCCGCTCGAGTCGGCACTGGCATTCGACGCGGCGAACGTCGAGGACTTGCTGGGAGGCGGGACGCTGGCCGGGGCGCTTGGCAAGCCGCGCGAGATTACCGTCGCGCCCGGCCAGCAGGTCACCTTCGATGAGCAGTTCTCTTTGGCGACGACCCACGTGGGCCTGGTGGCCGACTACTACCGTGCCCCCGGCGACCCGCCAGGGGCACGCAAGGCCTCGATCGCCGCCAAGTGCGCAAAGGAGAGCCGGCCGACGGTCGTCCTCTCCGCGCGCGACCTTTTGGTCAAGTGATCGGTCGCGCCGCACCATGACGACCCGCCCGCTCAACCCGGTGGCTTGGTCCGAGGGCATGTTCCTGCGGCCCCAGCACCTGCAGCAAAGCGAGCTCTACGGCGACGCCCGCCTCCACTACCACTTGCGCGCGCTCAATCCATTCCACTGGGGCGTCGCCAAGCTCGAAGTGGATGAAGAGGCACTGAGCGACCATCGCGTGAGCCTGCTGGCCCTCGACGCGGTACTGCCCGGTGGCACCATCGTGCGCTACCCCGGCAACGCCTTGGTCGAGACGCGAGAGTTCAATCCGACGGCGGAGAGGCTCTCGCTCTATCTCGGCCTGCGTCACCTCTCCCCGAGCGAGCCCAATGCCGCCCCCGTCGGAAATGGTGCGCGCGACGTGCGCTGGAGGGTACAGCCCGAGGAACTGCCCGATCTGCAGCGCGGCGGTTACATGACGCCCGTCGATCTCGTCTACCCGAATCTGCGGCTCTTCTTCGACGGGCAAGAACATGAGCTCGAAGTCCACGAATCGATGAAGATCGCAGAGATCCGTGCGACCGGGGAGCTCAAGACGCCGTTTGCGCTCTCCGCGACCTACTGCCCGCCGCTGCTCGCGATGCAGGCCTTTGCGCCGCTTTTCGACGAGGTGAGCCGCTGTGTCAGCCAGATTGCCGCGCGGGTGCGAGTCGTGGCAGGACGCACCGCAACGATCGCGATCGCGGACCTCCCACGCATGTGGATGCGCTACACCCTGGCGCGAATGACGCCGGTTCTGCGTCACCTGCTGTCCACCGGCGATACGCGCCCCTTCCACCTCTATACAGCCCTCGTGGAGACCGCAGGGTCGCTGGCGGCGTTCCACTCCATGGAGGCGGCCGAGCTTCCGCTCTACCACCACGAAGATCTTTACGGTTGCTTCCATGCGCTGATCGAATTCATCGATGCGCAGCTCGCCGAAGCCGTTCCCACCAACTTCTTCGAGCTGCCGATGCCCTTCGATCCGGCGAAGAAGTACTACGTGACGAGCGACCTCAATGTGGAGCGCGTGGACCCGCGAAACGCCTTTTTTCTCGCGATCAAGGCGCCGATGGACTCCAAACAGTTGGCCCAGCACGTGGCCGAGTACGGAAAGGCGAGCTCGTGCCGCGGGGTCCCCCCCCTTGTGATGCTGAACACGAAGGGCCTGCGACTTGAGCCCATGCCGGCGGCGCCCACGGAGATCGCGGCGCGCACGGGCTTCGAGTACTTCAAGGTCGACCCCCACGGACCCGCGTGGTCGAAGGTCAAGGACGAGTTCTGCTTTGCCCTTTCTCTCGGCAAGCTCGAGAACGCCGACGTGCGCCTGTACGTCGTGATTCCGAAGGGCTGAGCGATGCTGCGCTCTCTCGGACGCATCGCCGGAGACTTCTTCGACTCGGTGCTGCTCTTTCAGCTCTCCCCGGACTCGGCTTCGGTGCAGCCCACCCAGCTCCGGGCGCAGGTCCTGGCGCTGCTCGACGGCGTCGTGCGCGACCCAGACGCACGCAGCGTGCCGCCGGCGGATCTCGAAGAAGCCCGCTTCGCCCTCGTCGCGTGGGCGGATGAGATGGTGCTCAAGTCCGGCTGGCCTGGCCGAGAGGATTGGCAACGGGAACCGCTCCAGCTCCAGCTGTTCCGAACCAATCGCGCCGGCAACGAGTTCTACGATCACCTGGCCCACCTGCGCCCCGATCAAGTGGCAGCGCGCGAGGTGTACTTCCTGTGCCTCCTGCTCGGCTTTGAGGGTCAGTACATGGGCCACGAGGGCGACCGACGCGCGATCGTCCACCAGCAGTACGAGCTGCTGCGCGTTTGCGGGCGTGCGACGGAGCTGGGTCGCGAGCAGTGGCTTGCGCCGCCGGCCTACGACACGGCGATCCGCCTCCCGCCCGCCCGCGGAGGGCGTCTTTGGCCGTGGCTTGTCGCGATCGCCCTCGCCACGCTCGCGGTCTACGCGACCTTCTGGAGCATTCTGGGCTCGGCTGCCGGGCGCGTGCCGCTGCCACCGGTGTCATGAACCTCCAGCGCCCGAGGTGGCTCGAGTTCGTCCTGAACCCGAAGCTCGCGATCCCGGTCGTGAGCGCGATGGTCTTCGTGGCGCTGGCCGCCGGCCTGCGGGCGATTCTCGGCGGAGGCTGGCTCGTCCCGATCATCGTGGCGCTCGGCCTCGCGCTGATCGTCCTCGTGATCGTGCTCGTGGTGATGCTCTTCCGCCAGGAGCGTGAACAGCGACGCGCCCGCGGCGTGGACGACCAAGCGGCGCCCGCGCAGCCCTCCGAGAGCGAAGCCGCTCGCACCTCACGAGACAAGCTGTCGGATCGGTTCCGCATGGTCATGGATGAACTGCGCAGCTCCCGGCTCGGCCGCGACGGCATCTACGCGCTGCCCTGGTACCTCGTGATCGGCGAGCCGGGCAGCGGCAAGAGTGCGCTGCTCCACGAGTCGGGCCTCGAGCTGCCCGCCGAGTTCGCGCGGCTGCCGGCTCCGGGGCCGACACGCGACTGCGACTTCTGGCTGGCGAACGAGGCGATCCTGCTCGATAGCTCGGGCCGCTACTCGCGCTCCGAAGAGGCGGCGGACCGGAGCGAGTGGCGCTCGCTCCTGCGCCTTGTGCGCGGTGCGCGCCCGGGCATGCCCGTCAACGGCGTCGTCGTCGCCGTCCCAGCGACAAGCCTGCTCGGCCGAAGCGCGAGCGATGTGGAGGAGAACGCCCGCCAGCTGCGTCGCACGCTCAATGAGATCATCGACGAGCTCGGGGTGGACGCGCCGATCTACATCGCGGTGACCAAGGTCGATCTGGTGGACGGTTTTGTCGAGCTGGCGAGCGCGCTGCCGCCCGGTCGCCTGGTCGAGCTCTTCGGCTGGACGAACCCGGAGCGACGCTTTGCCGACGCTGGGGACGCTGCGATGCGGGGTCTCGATGGCGTGCGGGCGCAGCTTGAGGCGATCTTGCCCGAGCTTCTGTTGCGCGAGGCCGATCCGCAGCGCCGACGCAAACTCTTCGTCTTCCCCCAGGAGCTCGACGAGCTCTCCCGCGTGCTCGCGATCTTCTTGCGTCGCTCGTTCGCGCCGTCGCGCTACGACGAGACACCGTTTCTGCGCGGGGTTTACTTGACGAGCGCGCGGCGCGGAGGCGAGACGCTCCCGGGCGTCTCCCAGCGGCTCGGCTTCCCCTGGGCGCGCTCCCTCGTCGACGGCCGCGGACCGACCCAGGGAATCTTCGTTCGCACGCTCTTCCGCGACATGATGCTCGAGGACCGCGAGCTCGCGCTGCCGAGCCATCGCATCGGGCCGAGCACCCGGCGAGCGCTGCTCGTGGTGGGCGGTGGCTTCTTGATCGCGGCGGCGCTCGCCTGGAGCATTCCCTTCTTCGGAAACTATGCAGCCATCGACCGGCTGACCGCGGATGCGCAGTCCGTGTTGGCGGGCACCGGCGCTTCGGCCCTCGACCACCTGCGGGAGACGATCGAGCAGGAGCAGGGGGAGCGATCCCGGCTGCGTCGCCGGCTCGGCCTCGGCGGTGCGCTCGAGACTGCGCTCGAGCGCGCGCGCGAGACCTACGTCTGGAGCTTCGGACGAGATTACGAACAGCCCACCAAGAGTGAGCTTCTGCGCAGCGCGAAGCGCCTCGACAGTGGCGCTTTCGAGGCGCTCGCAGAGCTCGCGCTCGACGTCGCCTGGCTCGAGGCCAAGGGCGCTCTCCCCGCCGAGGCACGGCCCGACCTCTCACACTTTGTGAAGTCCGAGGCGGGGCCGGCCGATCCGTCATTCTTCGGCCACGGCTACGACTCCTGGCTGGCCTGGGCTCCCGAGGAGCACGTGACCCGCCGCCTCCAGCAGGAGCGAGAGGTCTTCAACCAAGCGGCGGCCACGCTGCTCGACCTCGATCGTCTCGAGCAGTGGAGCGCAAACAGCAGCGAGGGCCACGGCCCCGTCCGCTACTCCGAAGTCGGTCTGCCCGCGGGCGGGAGTGAGGTGTTTGTGCCCGGCACCTACACGCGCCAGAGCTGGGATGGTTTCGTGAAGGGCTTGATCGCTGCAGTGGAGCGCGCGGGAGGAGCCCCACCGGCGACGCTCGATACCTTCAAGCGCTCCTACGTGGCGCGCTTTGACGGCAACTGGCGCCGCTATCTCATGGGCACCCCGTTGCCCGCCGTGCCCGATGCCGCAGTCCGGAACTCTCCCTACCTGCGTCTCGTCGATCAGATCGAGTCCCAGACGCGCGCCGATCTGCCGCGCTCCGGGCCCGAGCCGACCTGGATGGCGTCCTTGCACACGGCGCGCGCGGAGGAGGCAAAGGATGCGAAGGACAGCGCCGCCTGGCCGCGCTACTTGCAGGCGCTGGACGCGGTGGCGCAGGACGTCGAAACGGCACAGACGCAGCCTGAAGCTGCTCTCGATCTCGCACAGCGCGTCGCACGCCGCGAGCAGACCTCCTTCCGCAGTGCCCTCGATCTGATCCATGAGATGGTGCCGCCGGGCTCGGATCCCCAGGCCGCCGAACGCATCCGCCAAATCCTGGCCATGCCCGTCCTAAACGGCTTTTCCGCTGTGCTCGAGAGCGCGGCGACGGAGATTGATCGCCGCTGGTCTGAACGCATCGGTGAACGTTTCTCCGGAGAGCTCACGGAGGCTCAGCTCAAGAGCCTGTACGCTCCCCGGGAGGGCGAGCTCGCGCGTTTCCGGAGCGAGCTGCTCGATACCTTCTACGCCGACGGGCGAGCCAAGCCCATCCTCGAGGACCGTGCGCTCACGCTCGGCGAGGGCTTCCGGAGCTGGCTCCACTCGGCCGACGAGCTTCGCGACGCGATGTTTGGGGGCGGAGGGAGCTTGCACATCGCCGTGCGCCTCGAGGGCGTTCCCTCCCAGGTGAAAGGAGGCAACGGGGTTCTCGTCTCTCGGCGCGACTTGCGACTCACCTGCGCCGAGGGCGTGGACAACTTCACCTACCGCGAGGGTACCGGCTCCCACACCTTCCAGTGGAGCCCGGAGTGCCAGGAGGTGTCCCTGCGGGTGTGGGTGCGCGAAGGAGAAGGCGAACGGGAGCTCCAGCCCCGCAAGGAAGCGCGCGGTCCCCTTGCGTTTCCGAGTTTGCTGCGCGAGGCGAAGGATCTTGGAGCCGGCCATCTGCAATGGTCCCTCAGCTATCCGCAGGACGGCATCGAAGTGCTCGCCGACTATCTCTTGCGCAGCGGTGACGCCGTTCTTGCGATTGCTCATACCGAGCCCCCGAGCTCGACACGAAACTAGGAAACACCATGGGGATGCGATGCCACCTACATTTTCTCTCTGCCCTGCTCGCTGCAGCCGCGCTCGGCGCCACGCTCGGCAGCTGTGCCAAGAAGGTCGACCCGGACGCCGAGCCCTCCGGTGCAAACCCCTTGCCGCTTGAAACCTGGAAGGCCGACAGCCTCAACTGCGGCGACGGCGATTGCGCGGACTGGTACCGCTTTGAAGCTCCGGACCCCGGGCGCGTAAGCGTGGAGGTGGTCGCGGTCAGCAAGGACGGGAAACCCATCCCGCCCTACTCGATCCAGATC
The DNA here is from genome assembly GCA_035489755.1 of Myxococcota bacterium. GTDB lineage: Bacteria > Myxococcota_A > UBA9160 > UBA9160 > UBA9160 > UBA9160. The sequence continues at coordinate 115,617 of DATGZK010000099.1, read as the reverse complement.
ACGGACGGAGCCGCTGCCAAGCTCGGCGAAGCCAAGAGCGGTGCGGCACCGATCACCGGCCTAGAGGCTCGGGTCGATAAGCCCGGGGTCTACTTTCTTGAGATCGCCGAGCCGCCGGACGCGGGCGCCCTCGGTTACGAGCTTCGGGTGAACTTCCAGGCCGAGGCCCCACCGCCGCCGCCACCGCCCCCCCCGAAGAAAAAGGAACACCGAGCAGGAGCGAGGCCCGCGGAGGCGCCCGCGCCGCCTCGCACCCAGAAGCTCAGCGGCACCGTCATCTCGACCGAGGGAGCTGCAGGCAAGGTCGAAGCGGTGCTGATTGACCTCGGCACACCGCGGGGATTAAAGCCGGGGATGCGGGGTCGGCTCGTGGACCACGGCCGCCCGATCGCTGAGATCGAAGTGGTCGAGGTCTATCGTGGCGGGAGCCGTGCGCGGATCGATGGCTATCTCTCCGGCTCGATCGGTCCATCGACCGTCGTGGAGATCGACCTTCCGACGGGCAGCAGCCCGTAGTTCGCATGGAGCGGGGTGGCGGAGATGGGCGCGCGCCTCGTCCAGGTCCAGGGCGAAGAGCGAGTTGCGACGATCCCGCTTGACGACGCAGATCTGCTCGTCGGGCGCGACGAGGCCTGCACACTGGTCTTGGACTCGTCTTTGGTCTCACGCCAGCATCTTTTGATCCGCGTCTCAGCCGAGGGCTGGACCGCAGTCGACCTGGGCAGCGCGAACGGAACGCTGCTGAACGGCGCCCCCCTTTCGGAACCCACGCTCCTCGCGCCGGGAGACGTGCTCGAGCTCGCCGGCGAAACACGCTTTGTGTTCGAGCAGGACGAAGACGAGCTCGACAGCGACACGGATCGCAAAGGAACGCTCCTCGTTCTCGCGCTCGCGGGGATCGTGATCGCACTCGTCGCCCTTGGCGTTTGGCGCTGGCGAAAGAGCGACCCCGTGTTCGATCAGGCCGCAGCCACAGCCACAGACGGGCTCAAGGCCGCAGAGCTGCGCGAGTGGCCGGAGGCCAAGGCAAAGCTCCAGTCCGCGGCGGGCCTCCTGCTCTCAAACGGACGCCTCGACGACGTGCCCCGCGAGATGGTGATTCAAGTCGCCATGGAACGCCTCGGCGACCGGCTTTCCGCCGAACTCGGTCGCCCGGTCGACCTTCCCACCGTCTTTCGCAACGCCGTCGAACGCTCCCGCCCGCCGAGTGCAGCCCCAGCCGAGGGCCACGCCTGCAGGATGGATGAGGTGGCGCCGAGCGAAGTGCGTCCCTGTTTGGAGGAGCGCGTGGGCCTTGTGCTGGTCGGGCTGCGCCAGAGCCGGGACGGCGTGCCGGCGTCGTTCTACCAAGACGTCGGGGCGCACATGCGCAAAGAACACGACTTCATCGAGCGTTCGCTAAAGCGCGGGGAGCCGCTGGTGCCGATGCTGCGCGAAGAGCTGGTGCGGGCAAAGATGCCGGAGCTCTTGCACTACCTCGCCATGATCGAGAGCGGCTATCAGACGGACATCGGGAGCCCGGTCGGTGCGCTCGGCCTGTGGCAGTTCATGCCCGCGACCGCGAAGCGCTACGGCTTGCGCATCGAAGGCGGCGTCGACGACCGGCGCGACCCGCAGCGCTCCACCCAGGTCGCGGCGCGCTATCTGCGCGATCTCGCCTTCGAGTTCGGCGGGGACGCCCTCTTGCTCGCTCTTGCGGGCTACAACCGCGGCGAAAATGGCGTCCGTACCGCGCTAAAACGCATGTCCGACCCGTTCAGCGATCGCTCCTACTGGAGACTTGTGGAAAGCAATCTGCTGCCGGTCGAGACTGCCGATTATGTCCCGCGCTTCATGGCCGCAGCCGTAGCGGGTGAGGCCGGGTTGCCGAGCGATGACGTGCTGGCGGCTGCGGGCTTCTAGCGCGGTATTCTACGGTCGGTTCGCGGTCGCGGCGGCTGAGATTGCAGCGCCGACCCGAGGTGGAGCATTGGGATTTTTCGACTCGCTGCGCGGACTGTTTAAGGGCAAGAAAGGCACGAAGCCGAGCGGGGTCCGGCGGGGTGCTCTCCCCCCGCGCCGCCCGGATGTCGCGACCCAATCCCTCCAGCGCCTCCCCGGCGCGCCGCTTGCGCCGGCCTCGCTGGCGCCGCCCCCCCTCTCTCCGTCGGCTGCGTCTACAGAGCTGCGACCGCAGCCCACGCTTGACCGGCCCGAGCCGATCTTGGCACCGCCTGCGCCGGCCGCTTGGATGCCGTCGCCGGGATATTCCCCGCCCCGCGGCGCGTCCCCGACGCCGGCAGGCGCGCAGGGAGAAACCAAGTACCAGGCGGCCCTTTCCATCCGTGGCAAGACCGTGGGTGTGCTGATCGCCGTGGAGGGGGAGCTCGAGGGCGAGGTCTTCCGTGTGCCCGATGGCGATTGCCAGCTGGGTCGATCGGAGGGCTGTGAGGTCCAGCTGCCGAGCGAGTGGATCTCCCGGGAGCACGCCAAGGTGAAACACCAGGATGGACTGTTTGTCATCGCGCCCCTTAGCGACAAGAACCCGACCTTCGTCAATGACGAGCGGACGGAGGGCACCGAGCTCAAGGACGGCGACTTCGTCAAGCTCGGAAGAACCACGTTCCGGTTCCGTACCGTCTTCTAGCCGTGCGTTACGCAGCCGTGTCAGTCGCGGTCTTCGCGCTCGCAGTCGCAGCGCCGGCCGCGGCACAGCAACACGATTCCGGCGGCTTCGAGATGCATTCGGTCGAGCGCCTCGAGCTCGACGACGTCGAGGTGAGCGTGCGCCCCGACGCCGCGGTGAATCTGTATCTGCGCGCCCAGACCCGACTCGGCACCCCAGTCGAGCACCTGCGCCCGGTAGACCTTGCGATCACCGAGGATGGCCGCCCGGTCGACCCGAAGACCGTGACGCTGACGCCCCTTGGCGAGAGCAACCGGGGCATGGCGTGCGTGCTCGCCCTTGACGTAAGCCGCACCATGCAGGGCGAGGCGCTCGACCAGGCGAAGGCCGGTGCCCTCGGCTTCCTGGACCGCCTCGGTCCAGCCGACCGTATCGCAATCTCGAGCTTCGCCGGCAAAGTGGAAGTCGTGGCTCCGTTCTCCGCCGCACGCTCGGATGCGCGGGTGCGCCTTTCGACGCTTGAGATCGATTCCACCTCGATGAGGACCCTGCTGTACGACGGCATGTACCGCGCCGTGGAGCTCGTGCGCCAAGGCGTGGACATCCCCCGTCGCGCTTTCGTGATCCTGCTCTCCGACAGCCAAGATGGTGGCAGCGTCCGCAAGCTCGACGACGCCAGCGCGCTGGCCGCGAGCGACGGCTCACGGGTGCAAATCCCCGTCTTTACGATCGGCTATGCGAACTTCGGAAGGGGCGGGCTCGAGGCGCTGCAGCGTCTTTCGAAAGAGACGGGGGGGGACTTTGTCGAGGCCGCGAATCCCGGTCAAATGGCGGCGTTCTACGACAACATTCTCTCCCAGATGACAAAGAGCTACGTCGCGCGCTTCACGCCCGAGCTCGACGGGAAAACCCATCGCATCGAAGTGTCGGCAGGCGGCCTCAAGCAAGCGCGTGCCGTCCCCTACCCGCTCTACCGCCGGCCGATCTGGCCACTTGCGGCCGGGGCCGCGGGCGGCTGCTTTGGCCTAGCCCTCTTAACGTGGCTCGTCCTGCGACGACGCCCGGCGGGGCGCCTCGTGTTTGTGGCAGGCCCACGTGCCGGGGAGGGCATCGCCTTGCGGCCCGGCCGCATCCGGATCGGCTCCTTGCCGGACAACGACCTCGCCATCCCGTCGAGCACCGTCTCCCGCTACCACGCAGAAATCCACGTCTCCGGCCGCCGCGTCTCGATCGAGGACTTGCGCTCGAGCAACGGCACCCAGGTCAACGGAGCGGCGGTCCAGATGAGCCCGCTGCGTCCGGGCGACCGCATCAAGATCGCCGACATCGATCTGGTGTTTGAGCGATGAGCGAGGGTGCGCTCACCGTCATGGAGGTTGCCTCGCTCTCCCACGTCGGACGGGTGCGTTCGAGCAACCAGGACGCGTACGGTGAGTTCGCCAACGGTGCAGGCTGGCGCGCGCTGGTCGTGGCGGACGGCATGGGAGGCCACCAGGGCGGGGAAGTCGCGAGCCGCATCGCGGTGGACACGATCGGGAAGGTGCTCGGCGAGAGCCACGAAGAGCCCGAGCAGTCGCTGCGCAAGGCCTTCCTCGCGGCGAACAAACGCATCCTCGAGGTCGCGAGCAGCGAGCCGCGCTACGCGGGCATGGGCACAACCGGGGTGGCGCTTCTGCTCGCCGCCGCGGAGGACGCTTGGGTTGCCCACGTGGGCGATAGCCGCGCCTACGTCTTGCGCGACGGAGAGCTCATGGCGCTCACGGCCGACCACTCGTACGTGGCGGAGCTGCAGCGCCGGGGCTTCCTCACCCCCGCCGAGGCCGCGGTCCATCCGCGCCGCAACGAAGTTTTGCGGTCGATCGGAGGCGAGCCGGACCTAGAGGTCGAGATCCGGCCGGTGGCCGCGAGGCCCGGTGATTGCTTCTTGCTCTGCACAGACGGGCTTTGGGGCTGCGTTCCCGAGTCCGAGATGGTGGGTGCGCTCGCAAACGCGCGGCCGCAAGACGCGGTGCGGATGCTCGTCGACCTCGCAAACCACCACGGGGGGCCGGACAACGTGACCGTTCAGCTGGTGCGAATCCCCGAGCATGCGAAGGCGGCCGCGGGGATCCGGGCGGGCGCAGAAGCGGATCGGTCCGTAGCGGAGAAGGCCTACGCGCGTCGCCAGAGTCGCATCCGCCGCGTCGCCATCGCAGCGTCGCTTCTTGCGGCGGCGCTCGTCGCTACGCTGCTCTGGGTCTTCCTCCATTTCGCGGCGGCAAGCTTGCCGAGCCGGGCCGTCTCCGCTCCCGCGGCCCTTCCTGCGCCGCAGCCCGCAAAGGACCATCCCTAGCGCGCGGACCGCCGTCGTCCGCGTGGGGGCTTCGCTTTTTCCGCGTCCCCCAAAAAGGCCCCCGGCTACGCTCGTTAGAGATGGAGATCCTGATCCGCCTTGCACAGCCCGCGGACGCCGCAGCGATTGGCCGCATCTTCGTCGAGGCGGCCCGCACCGCGTGGGCCCACTTTCTGCCGCCCGACCGGCTCGCACTCCTGCCCTCCCCTGCGGAGCGCTTCGAGCGGGACGCGCCGCACGAAGTCACCCTGGTCGCTGAGGATGCGGGCGAACTTGTGGCCTTTGCCCTGATCCGGCGCTCTTCGGACCCGGATGCGCACCCTCTGCGAATCGGAGAGCTCGATACTTTCTACGGACTCCCTTCGAGCTGGGGGCGCGGGGTTGGGCAGCTCCTCTTGCGGGCTGCGCTCGACGCGCTCCGCGCGCAGGGCTACCGGGAGGCAACCCTCTGGACGGCGGAGCAGAATGAGCGTCCCCGTCGGATCTACGAGGCCGCAGGCTGGGAGCTCGATGGGGCACGACGCCTCAAAACGTTCTTGGGCATCGAATTCGTCGAGTTGCGCTACCGGATCGCCCTCTAGGGACGCAGGCGCATGCCCGCGTCCCGGCGGGGGGCTCAGACAGAGTTTCGGCGGGTGGGAAAAGCCCCTATGGCGCCTTGATGTCCTCGCTCGGCTCCTGCCCCTCTTCGGGCGGTCGGATTTTTTCGGAGACGTCGGGGAGGGCCTCGAGCTCCTTGGCCAGCTGTTTCGGAGTCACCCAGTTGCGACGCCTGAGCAGGCGCCGGTCCAAGCGGTGGCTGGCCAAGTGATCGTGAACCATGAATTTCCTCCAAGAATTGAAGGGCAGCGTAGCAAATTGACATGGAGGGACGGACTCTAGTAGTTTGCCGTCCTGCCGAACATCCTTCGGGGGGGATCCAGCGTGATGCTCAGCAGCCGCCTCGCTCTTGGCCGCCGGATCGGGTTCGCAGCCGGCCTTCCGCTGTGCGCCCTGCTCAGCTTCGGCTGCGCTTCGACAAAGCCGTCGGTGTCCGGCGAGACTCCCTCGGCCGAGGAGCTCTACCGCAAGGGGCTCGCGCAGATGGAGGGACCGGCGAAGACGCTCTGGGTCTTCCCGAACAGCGATCACGCGAAGGCCATCGAGTCCTTCCAGCAGATCATCGACAACTACCCGTACAGCGACTACGCGATCCTCGCCGAGCTCAAGATCGCGGACGCGTACTACGACGACGCCAAGTACGACGAAGCGCTCTCCTACTACCGCGACTTCGGGGACCTCCATCCCCAGCACGATCAGGTTCCCTACACGCTTTTCCGTGCGGCGATGTGCCACTACAAGCAGTCGAAGGATGCAAGCCGCGATCAGACGGCGACGCGCCTTTCTCTCAGCTTCCTGGACCAGCTCCTCGCCCGCTATCCCCACTCCGCCCAGGCTCCGGAGGCGGAGAAGCTGTGGAAAGAGCTGCGCACGCGCCTCGCCGAGCATGAGATGCGAATCGCCGGCTTCTACCTTCAGCGCGAGGAATATCAGTCCGCCGCCGATCGCTACCGCGGCGTGCTCAACAAGTACCCGGGCCTCGGCCTCGACGCCCAGGCGCTCTACCAGCTCGGTGTCTGCTACACAAAGATGAACCTCGAGGACGAAGCGCAGAAGATCTTCGAGGTTATCCTGCGCAACTACCAAGGCAGCGACGTCGCCAAGCAGGCCGCCGACCTGATCCCCGCGGCGAACTGAGCCTGCGCCTCGCGCCCAGGCATGCCGAGCGCGGGTGAGCTCACATCGGAGGAGCGCGAGCAATACCAGCTCGGCCGCGCAAGCTTCGACCGCGGCGACCTCGATGGCGCCCTCGGCCACCTGACGCGGCTGCTCGAGACGCGCGAGGGCTTCGCCGACGTCCACTACATGGTGGGTCTGCTCCACGAGCGCCGCGGCGACCTCGAGAGTTCCGCGAAGAGTCTTGAGCGGGCCATCCGCATCAACCCCGGCTACGCCGAAGCCGCGCTCGCGCTCGTGTCGGTCTATGAGCAGCGGGGCGAGTTCGAACGCTCGCGGGCCCTGGCGGAGGAGATGGCGACTGCGACGCCAAGGCGCTTTGCGGCGAGCGAGGGGCTTGTCGACCCGACCACGCGGGGCAAGCTCGCGAACCTACAGGCCGCGCTTGGCGACGCCTACCGAGAGGTGGGCGAGCTGCGGGACGCCATCGAGGCCTACCGCAAGGCGCTCGATCGTTGCCCGGACTTTCATGACATCCGTCATCGCCTCGGCGTAGCGCTGCGCGAGAGCGGGCTGCCTCACCAAGCCGCCCAGGAGTTCCGACGGGTGCTGCGGGCAAACCCGGGCTTTTTTCCCTCGGCCGTCCAGCTCGGGGTCACCTACTACGGTCTCGGCCGCACAGGCGATGCCATGCGCGAGTGGGAGCAGGTGCTCGAAAAGGACCCCGGTCGGGAGGATGCCCGCGCCTACCTGCGCATGATGCGTGGGGCCTAGCCCTCCGCGTCGCACGCAGGAACTGTGCCATCAGCCGCACAATTGCCTTGCCTTGCCGCCTGGCCGGGTGCCTAATGCAGGGGACTGCCCGCCTCCTGCTTCGTCGGACCCATCGAGACCCAGATCCCCCGGAGCAGGCTTCCCGCCGCGCGGCGGTCGGGAGGTGTTGTATGCATGCCATCCGCTACATCATTCGGCCCTACCGCCTTGTCACAGCTGCCCCGACGGCGACTGTGATGCACGTCGCGCAGGTCATGGCACGCGCCCGGGTCGGCGCAATCCCGATCGTGGAAGACAGCCGGATTGTCGGCATCTTCTCCGAGCGCGACCTCATGACGCGGGTCATCGTGGAGGGGCGGGATCCGTCCCAGACTTGCGTCGCCGACGTGATGACGACGGAGGTGACTACCGCGGAGCCCCACGACACCCGCAGCGAGTGTTTGGAGAAGATGCAGCGCGCCGGCTTCCGCCACCTCCCGGTCCTCGAGGCCGGCCAGCTTGTGGCGATGCTCTCGATGCGCGACCTGCTGCACGATGAGATCGCGGAGCAGGACCAGGAAATTCGCGGGCTGCGCGCGTATCTCCACCAGACCCCGATCTAGATCCCTTCGCAGCCTGCGGAGCGGGGAGGGGAGGTGGGAAAGTGCCCACCCTCATCACGAACCCTCCTTGCAAGACAAACGGTTCCAAAGCGCCATTGCGGCATAGGCGCGCCAGGGTCGCCAGGCCTCCGCAAGACCCGCGACTTGGGCAGGAGAGAGCGGGGGCTTTTCACCGGCGAGCGCCTTGCGCAGTCCAAGGTCGCTTGCGGGGAACGCGTCGGGCTCGCCGAAGGCGCGCAGCGCGATGTAGTGCGCGGTCCACTCTCCGATTCCCGGGACACGACACAACCGTGCGATCGCATCGTCGAGCCCGCGCGCTGCGTCGAGGCAAAGCGTGTGGTCCGCCACGGCGCGCGCCAGCGCGCGAACCGCATGGGCCCGCGCCTTCGGAAGGCCGATCGCTGCGACGTCGGCTTGCGCGAGCGCGTCCGGGGTGGGAAAAAGGTGCGTGAGCCCGCGCCCAAGCGAAACGGGTTTGCCAAAGGCCTGCACGAGGCGTCCGCACAGAGCGGACGCCCCGGCGACGCTGATCTGTTGACCGAGCACAGCCCGCACGGCGAGCTCGAACCCATCCCACGCCCCGGGCACGCGCAGACCCGGGGCGGCCCGAAGCGCCGAAAAGAGGCGCGGCCCCGCGCTCCGCTCGAGGTCCCCCGCGATGCGAAGCGGGTCGGCCGCGAGATCGAAGATCCGCCGCACGCGGTCGACCGCCTCGAGCAGACCTGCGGGGTCGCCCAGCCGAGCGCGCAGCACGAGATGCGCCCCATCCCCGCCCTTTTCGACCTCAATCGTGCCCGGCGCACCGTGGAGTTCCACGGTCCGCTGGTACACGCCGCCGTCGACTCGCTCGACGCCGAAAGTCGCGCGCGCGGCGAGGAAGCGGAGCGCAGCCTCCCAGTCGAGGGGCGGCCGGTAGGCGAGGCGAAGCGTGACCGCGTCGTGTTGCGCAGCCGCCGAGGAGTGGCGGCGCGCGCGCAGGCGACGGGGCGATTCGGCGAAGCAGGCGCGCAGGGCGTGATTGAACTGCCGAATGCTCTGGAACCCGGCGGCGAAGGCGACCTCGGTGATCGGAAGATCCGTTTCATCGAGGAGAGCGCGCGCGAAATGGAGCCGGCGCGCCCGCGCGAGGGAGAGCGGAGAGGTTCCGAGATGCCTGAGAAACAGACGCCGCAGTTGCCGCTCTCCAATCCCGAGACGCGTCGCGAGCTCACCCACGCTGCCGGCGTCGAGGGCGCCCTCCCGGATCAGCCGCAGGCCCCGGGAGACGACGGCCGAGGTGCCTTGCCAGGCCGGGGTGCCGGGCGCCGCCTCCGGGCGACAACGCAGGCACGCCCGGAAACCCGCATCCTCCGCGGCGGCTGCACACGGGAAAAAGCGCACGTTCTCCCGCCTCGGTGCCGGAGCCGGGCAGACCGGCCGGCAGTAGATCCCCGTCGTCGTGACGCCGGTGAAAAAGCGCCCGTCGAAGCGGCGGTCGCGGCTGCGCAGCGCGCGGTAGCAGTGCCCAGCGTCGAGCTCCATAGGGAGGACGCTACCTGCGCCTTGCGCGGGCGACTGGCGAGCGCCGGACCTCATTGCCCGCGCGGCGCAAGCGCCCGCAGCGCTTCGCGCGGATCGCCGCCGTGGGCGAAGAGCTGGACGACCAGCGTTCGCACGCCGGCGGCCACAAAGCGCTCCAGCTTTTCTCGGCATTCCTCGGCTGTCCCGTGCACGAATAGAGCGTCGACGAGCGCGTCGGGAAGCGCCCGCCTTGCTCCTTCGCGATCGCCTGCCGCTGCGGCCTCGTGCATGGCGCGCAGCAGCTCGCCGCGGCCCAGCCAGTCGTGAAACCGAGCATACACCGAAGTCTGTAGATAGGTTGCGAGCATCCTCCGCGCAGCTTCGCGCGCCTTTCTGGCATCCGGGGTGGGACAGACCGCGATCCGTGCGACCACGTCCTTGCCTTGTCCCTCCTCATCGACGATCGCTACGACCCGTGCCACGTCCTCCGCCGTGAGCAGACCGAGGATCACCCCATCGGCCTCCCGGCCCGCAAGGCGCAGCATCCCCTCGCGTAGCGCTGCGAGGTAGATGGGCGGCGGGGATTCCGGCGGGCGCTCGAGACGGAAGCCGCGCACGGCGAAGGTCTCGAAGACCTCGTCGACCCGCTCGCCGGCGAGGGCGCGGCGCAAGAAGCGCAGCGTGTCGCGGACCCGCGCGAGCGGACGCTCGAAGCGCGCTGCGTTCCAGCCTTCGACGATGGCCGAACTTGAGGTGCCAATGCCGAGTACGAAGCGCCCAGGTGCCGCTTCGGAAAGCGCCGCGGCACTCATGGCAAGAAGCGCGGGGCCCCGGGAGTAGATCCCCGCGATGGCGGTGCCAAGGCGCAGGCGAGGCTCCAGAGCCGCCGCGAAAGCGAGGGGCGCAAAGGCGTCGGCGCCGCTTGTTTCGCTCGTCCAGGCGTCGGTGTAACCGAAGTCGCGAACCTCTTGAAGGAGCGGCCCGTGCGCGGCAAGCGGGAGCTTCGCGATGGGAAGCGTGAGGCCCCAGCGCACCCCTGCGTCCGGCACAAGGGCCCTCACGCGCCCACCGCCGAATCCGCGAGCAGGAGCTGCGCCACCTCGCCGACTTGCATGACGGAAACGCGCGGGTCGGCAGCCGCCGCGGCCATCACATCGCCCAGCACCTCGATCCGCGCCGGTTCGAGGCCTGTCACAAAGGCGTGGCATACCGTGACAAAGAGGCCGCCCTCGCAAGCCGTACGCGCGAGCGCCCGAAGCCAGGCCTCCCGCACCTCTTCAGGCTTTGCCGGCGGCTCGCGCAGGTAGTGGAATCCGTCGACGCAGGGCCACACGAACGGCACCTGGGCGAGCCCTTGAGCAAGACGCTCGGGTCTCATCCCGCTGCCCAAGCTCGCGTCGTAGGCGTAGCCGAGGGCGAGCAGGATCCCTTCGGTCTGGGGTGTACGTGCGCCGCCGGGTGCACGGAAGCCGCGCGGCCGCACCCCGGCCGCTTGCGAAAGGGCGTCGGTCGCGCGCGCGGAGAGCTGCGTTTGCTCGCCCGGCGAAAGCGAAGACCAGCGCTCATGGAGAAAGCCGTGCATGCCGAGCTCGTGGCCCCGGCGAACGATCTCCGCCACCGCGTCCGGGTGGTGGAGGCCATTCCAGCCCTCGACGAAGAAGGTCGCGCGCACCGCATGACGTTCGAGCAGATCGAAAATCCGCGGGTAGCCGCGGGAGAGCGAGGGGTGGAGCGCGCGAGGCTGCGGGACAGGGAGCGCGCCCGCCCCGAGCTCCGCGGCCTCCCCCATGTTGTCGAATGTGAAGCACGCGATTGCGTGCGGTAAGGCCGCCATTGTGGGTTCCCCCGCCTAGCATGAACGAAGGCGGGCGCTCCGTCACCCGCGTGCCCCCGGTCTTTCGTGGTCGCCGCGGGCGCGCCGATGCGGGATGCTCGCGCCTCCCATGGAAGGCGCCCCCGAGCCTCTGCTCCCTGAGCCCGCCCCTTCCGAGTCCGCTCCGTCGCGCTCGCTCTACGTCTTATTCATGGCGGCGATCGGAGCCTGGTTCGGCTCCTGGGGCATGCAGCAGGTGCTCTTTTCCTGGCTCGTTGTGGGCGAGCTCCGCGAAGACCCGCGCTGGGTGGGTACGGCACAGATGTTTCTGAATCTGCCCTCGCTCGCCTTGCTTCTGGCCGGAGGCGCCGCGGCCGACCGACTCGATCGCCGGCGCCTGCTCGTGGCGGTGCATTTCTTCGCTGCGGCGACGAGCTTGATCATGGCGAGGGTGGTCGGCGCCGGTGCCCTCACCCTGGGAGCGCTCCTTGTCTACGCGCTTGCCTGGGGCTCGTTCCAGTCGTTCGTCGGTCCCGCACGCGACGCCCTGCTCTCTGACGTCGCGGGGGGAGAGCTGCTGCGTGCCGTCACCACCGCGACGCTCGTACAGTTCGTGGCGCAGGCGGTGGGAGCGCGGGGGGCGGGTTTTGCGGAGCGCTTCGGAAGTCCGGCTCTCCTCACCGCGCAGGCCGGCGTCCTCGTTTTGGGTCTCATTCCACTCTCTCGCCTCGCGCTCCCGAGCGCGCCGGGGCGATCCCCCAAGCCGCACTTCCGGCGCCGCGCCCTTTCGGAGATCCGCGAGGGCCTGCGCGCGGTCTGGCGCTCGCCGCGGCTGCGCCCGGTCGCGTTTCTCGTGGCAAGCAACGGCCTGCTCTTCCTCGGGCCCTACTATGTTCTGTGTCCCCTCATCGTGCGCGACGTGCATCACGGCGGCGTCGCGGATCTCTCTCTCGTCCTCGTCGTCTTCCCGGTCGGGACCGTTCTTGGCTCGCTCTCCCTGCTCCTGCGCGGCGGTATTCGACGCAAGGGGCGCGCGCTCCTCCTCGGTCTTCTCGGGGGTGGACTCTCACTCGCGGCGGCGGGCCTTCCGCTCCCGTTTCCCGCATTTCTCGCCGCGGTTTTTGTCTGGGGCATTTTCGGCGCAGTCTTCCTCAACATGAGCCGCACGCTCTTCCAGGAAAGTGCTCCGGCACCTCTGCGCGCGCGCGTGCTTTCCGTCTACTCCGTGGCACTGCTTGGCGTGGCACCGGCGAGCAATCTCGGCTCCGGCCTCTTGGCCGACGCCCTCGGGCCCGCGGCGGGGTGCATGGTGTGCGGCCTCACCATGGTCGCGGTGATCGCGTTCGCATGGTGGCGCACGGACGTGCGGTCCATGAACTGAGGAGCGCATGTGATGAGCTCGCGGGCCCAGTCCCGGGCCGCGAGGGCATCCTCATCGAAGACGTAGAAACCGCTGCCTCGCGCAGCGAACCCATGCCGCAGCCGGCGAACCCTGGGTTCACTCATCGCGAGGCTCCCCCAGCGCGAGGCGCCGGGCCAGGGCCACGAGTTCGAGCATCGCAAATGGCTTGTCGAGCACCGGCGTCGAGCCGAGCGCCTCGGCGCGCTCGTGGGTCTCGCGGTCGCCGAAGGCGGTGATCAGGATGGCGGGGATTTCGAGTCCCGCGATCCGAATCGCTTCGATGATGTCGAGGCCGCAGAAGCCGGGCATCCGCTCGTCGGTGAGGAGGAGCTGCGGCGCTTTCTCGCGGCTCCCACCGAGCACGACGTCACCGAGATGCTCGAGGGCCTCCGAGCCATCGCGTGCCTGGGTCACGCGGAAGCCGTGCCTTGTCAGCACGAAGGCCAGCATCTTGCGCATCTCGTCATCGTCCTCGACCAGCAGCACATGGCTCCTGCGGTCAGGCTCGAGCGTCTTCGTCTCGGAGGTCGCTCGGAAGTCAGGCCTTGTCGAAATCACCATCCCGCCTCTCCCGCTGCTCCCGGAGCCGTGCGTGCACTTCATGGGAGGCTTCTGGGTCCACAGAGCTTGCGGTTCCGGCAACCGGGCCGTTCTGGCGGGGGTCACGCCTCGGGGGGAACTCAGCCCGGCGCCGGGAACCAGCGCATGAGCTTGCATCCCTCGTGCCAGAGGGAAGAACCAGGATCGCGCTCCACGGCCCCAAAACGCGGGGAGCTTCGCCCCGGGCGGGGAGGAATGACCCGCCCGTGCCGCTACGTCGCTCCGGGCTCTTCGCCCTGCGAGCTCTGGGCCCAGCGCTCGAGCTTGCGATGAAGGGTCTTGCGGTCCAGACCCAGCACACGGGCGGCGATCGTCTTGTTGCCGCCGCTGGCGTCGAGGACCCGCAGCACGTAGCGCCGCTCGACTTCCTCGAGCGGCACGAGCTCCTCGGGATTGGAGCCCGTCACAAGAACGTGTTCTTCGCGAAAGATGCGAACGCGCTCGGGCAGATCGTCCACCACAAGCTGTTCGTAGCTGGTGAGTGCGACCGAGCGCTCGATGCAGTTCATCAGCTCGCGGACGTTTCCCGGCCAGGTGTAGGCGAGCAGCCGCTCGGCCACCGGGGCCGAGAATCCGAGGACGCGCTTGCCCGAGCGCTCCGCAAAACGCTGCACAAAGTGTTGCGCGAGGAGGAGCACATCGCGTCCGCGCGAACGCAAAGGCGGCATCGCAACCTGCAACACCTCAAGGCGGTAGAACAGATCGCGCCGGAAGCGCCCCTCGTCCACCGCGGCTTCGAGATCGCGGTTGGTCGCCGCAATGACACGCACGTCCGCAGCCACCTCGCTGTCGCTGCCCACCGGCCGCACGCTGCGCTCTTGCAATGCACGCAGCAGCTTCGGCTGGAGGTCGAGGGGGAGCTCGCCCACCTCGTCCAAGAAGAGCGTCCCGCCCGCGGCTTGCACAAACAGGCCCTTGCGCTCGGCACGCGCGTCGGTGAATGCGCCGCGCACGTGGCCGAAGAGCTCGCTCTCGAGCAGAGTGGCGGGGAGCGCGCTGCAGTCGAGCACGACAAACGGCCCATCGCGGCGTGCGCTGTGCGCGTGAATCGCGCGGGCTGCAACCTCCTTGCCCGTACCTGTCTCTCCCGTCACGAGCACGGACGCGTCGGATGCGGCCACCTTGGCAAGCAGTGCCCGCAGCCTCCAGATCGGCGGGCTATCGCCGAGCAGCTGCCCCCAGCCCTCCGAGTCCGCCACCGCCTGGCGCAGACGCACGAGCTCCGCGTGGAGCGCGCGATGGCGCGCAGCACCCTCGATGCGCAGGATCAGCTCTTCGATCTCGAAGGGTTTGTGGACGAAGTCGTGCGCACCGGCGCGGATCGCTGCGATCGCCGTATCGAGGCTGCCGAAGGCGGTGATCACGACCACCGGAAGATCCGGGCGGTGGCTCAGGATGCGGGTGCACAGGTCAAGGCCCGTCATTCCCGGCATTCGAACGTCGGTCACCACGACGTCGAACTCCTCCGCGAGGAGAAGGGCCAGCGCTTCTTCCCCCGCGTTCCGACCCACCGCCTCGTAGCCGCGGCGCTGGAGGCGATCGACCACCATCTTCCCCATCGCATGATCGTCATCGACCACGAGCACACGCGTCATACCGAGGCATCCCCCTGCGGAAGCCAGACCGTGAAGATGGAGCCGCGGCCGGCCTCGCTTGCGACGTCGATCCAGCCCCCATGGTCGGCCACGATGCCGTAGGCGACGGAGAGGCCAAGCCCCGTACCCTCCCCGATGGGCTTGGTCGTGAAGAAGGGATCGAAGATGCGCGCGCGGGCGTCCTCGGGAATCCCTTGCCCGCGATCGCGCACCTCCACACAGACCCAGCGGCGCTCCGATCCATCTCCCTCTCGCGGGGCGAGTCTGCGCGTCATGACTCCGACTTGGACGGTCGCGCCTTGAGGAGAGGCCTGAATGGCGTTCATGACAAGGTTCGTCAGCACTTGCTCGATCTGACCGGTACCGACCTGGGCGGGCACCACGAGCTCCCGGTCTACGAAATCGACCAGCACGCCGCGCTTGGCGGCGAGGGGCTCGAGAAACGCCACCGTCTCGCGTGCCAGCTTCACCAGATCGGCCGCCGAGCGCTCGGTCGACTTGCGCCGCGCAAAGTCGAGAAGCTGGCGCAAGATGCCCGCCATGCGGCCGGTTTGCTCGTGGATCACGCACGCGGTCTCGCGGATCTCGGGCTCGGAAAGCACTTCGCCCGAGGCGATCATCGCCGCATGCCCGGAGATGACGTTGAGCGGGGTCCCGAGCTCGTGGGCGATCCCCGACGCGAGCTGGCCGACGGTGGCAAGCCGGTCTGCGTGGCGCACCTGCTCGATCGCAGCCAGGCGTGCAGTGGTCTCGGACTCGAGCTGCACCCGCGCCTCCGCGAGGTTGTCGGTCATCGCGTTCATCTCGTCGGCAAGAAGCGAGAGCTCGTCGTGCTGGCGCAGGCTGATGCGCGAGGAGAGGTCGCCGGCACCGATCCGCCGCGCCTGCTCGGAGAGCTTCCGCATCGGTTCTCCCACGAGGCGGACGCCGAGGATCCACGCAACGCCGCCACAGACCAGAACGAGCGCCGCGGTGACCACGACTTCGTGAAGGAAGCGCACATGGATGAAGCGCTGTTCTCCTTCCAGGGATTGCGAGAGCTCAACCTCGCCTGCGACCTGGCCGTCGACCAGAACGGGCGTGTACGTGTACACCATTCCGTGCTCGCCGCGGGAGTGGTCGACCAGGGAGACGTCGTGGCCGAGCTCCGCGGGAACCACCTGTTCGCGCGGCAGCGCGGGCGCGTTCGCAGAGCCCGGCGGGGCGTCAAGGCGCACCCAACGAATCTCGGTCTGGAGCTCGTGCGCGTCCGCCTCGGCGATGATCGATACGGCGGCGTCTGGACCGTGGTCGCGCAGGCTCGCGGCCACCGCGGCCGCGAGGGCTCGACCCATCACGCGATGGTCGCGGGAGATGTCCGCTTCGTAGGCCTCCGCGAACTCCCGCATGCTGAGCCAGGCCTGGATGGCGAAGATCACGGCGAACCCCGCAAGGAGCGCGAAGGTGAGCTTGCGAACAAGTCTCATGGCGCGACCTCCGTCGCACGGGGAAGAGGGACAGGCTGTCCAGGCAACGTAGCGCCCCTCTTCTGCCCTGTGGCGGGACCCGTCTTCGGGCCGCATGAAGGGGCCCTGCGCACGGACGCAGTGACGGGGTAGGCTGGAGAACTATGCCGAAGGTCTCCCTCGACCTAGTGGTGGCCACCGTGGTCGCTGTGGCCGCCTTGCGGGGCCTCCTGCTCGGCCTGGTTCGCGAGGCCTTCTCCCTCGGCGCGCTCGCGGCCGCGGTCATCGCGATCCGCTTTCTCACGGGACCCACCGCCGACGCACTCCAGCCGCTCTTTGGGAACCGCATGCCCGCCATGGCCTTGAAGGTGAGCTCTGCCATCCTCGTTGCGCTCATCGGCGTACTGCTGGTCGCGCTGCTCGGGCGGCTCGTGCGGCGCGGCGTCAAAGCCGCGGGCCTCGGTGCTGCCGACCGGATCACGGGCGCTGGCCTTGGCGCAGCCGAGGGGCTGCTCGTGGTATCTCTCGGGCTCGCTGTCCTGAGCGCGGCAATCGGGCGCGACCATCCCGCCCTAACCTCGTCGCAGGCCTACGCCTATTTTGACCGCGCGCAGCGCGCGATCGTCGGCGAGCCCGCCCCACCGCACGACGTGGCCGCGCCATCCCCGCGACACTAAAAGCCACGCGCGTGGCTGTGCCGAAGGGAGGTCCGCCGGCGCGGGGGCGCTTGCGGATCCGCTCGACAGCCGTCAGGAGCCTTCTCGCGAGCCCTGGCATCACGGGATCTTGCGGGCTTACGCGGACGTCGTCCGGGGACTGAAAAGGGGGTCTTCGTGCCCGGGTCCCCTCACGGTCTCCCCAGCGAAGGGGCCTGGCGGGGGTTCGCTGGCATCAAGGCATCAAAGAAGCTATGTCTTGATGTGTGCGAACGACCCTCACCTTAGACGACGATGTCGCCCAGCAGCTCGAGCGAGCGCGCCGGCGACTAGGGCGGAGCCTGAAGCAGCTCGTGAACGAGGCCCTCCGGGTCGGACTGACGCACCTCGAATCGCCGCGCGCTCCTCGCAAGCGCCGTTCGACCAAGGCCGTCTCCCTGGGACGCTGCCTCCGCGAGAACGTCGACGACATCGCCGAGGCGCTCGCGATCGCCGACGGGGAGCGCTTCCGCTGATCCTGGTCGACGCGAACATTCTCATCTATGCGCACGTTCAGGGCTTCGCCCAACACGAGCGGGCGCGCGCCTGGCTCGACGATCGCCTGAACGGCACCGCTCAAGTGGGGCTGCCCTGGCCGAGCGTGCTCTCGTTTCTGCGGCTGGTCACGAACCCACGCGTCTTCGAGCACCCGGCCTCGATCCGCGCAGCGTGGCACCAGGTCGAGGAATGGCTCGATTGCGAAGCGGCTTGGATTCCCCTGCCCACCGAGCGCCATCCGGAGGTGTTGGCCCGGCTCCTCACTGAGGCGAACGTGCGGGCCAATCTCGTTCCAGACGCGCATCTCGCCGCGCTCGCGATCGAGCACGGCCTGATGCTCGCGTCGACGGACGGCGATTTCGCCCGCTTTCCCGGGCTTCGCCTCGAGAATCCGCTCGCCGCTCCTGTGGAGTCCTAAAAGGACTCGTGAGGCGAAGATTTCTGTTGACCCGCTGCGCGAAACGCCTCGGCGCTCCTGCTCCGAGGGCGTCCCTTACAGGGGCTTTCGCCCCCGTTGTGGCCGCGGTCGCCGCCTAAAAGATCTCGGCCGTTTCCGCGACGGCGGCGGTCTACGCCTCTGCCGAAGGTGGGCGAAGGAGCGCCGAGCCTTCGCCGATCGACGCCAGCCGGAGTACACTCCTCCCAGCTCTCACAGCTCTGTGTTCGGCTCGCAAGACTCGACCCCTCGACGTCCGCGGCGGAATCGGTCCTTGTACCGGCGATCGTTTGGTCGTCGGCTCGGATCCCAGTCTCATCGAGGTTGTCCCGCCATCCACCCACTCGCTGGAACTAGGGCGGATCCACCCAGCGCTCGTGTTTGCGAATCAGCTCGACGAGCCGGTCATCGGCGATCGCAGCGGGCACGTGACGCTCCACCAGTTCCTTGCCCACGTAGAGGTTCACGGTACCCGGCCCCGAGCCCACGTACCCGAAATCTGCGTCGGCCATCTCGCCGGGTCCATTCACGATGCAGCCCATGATGGCAATCTTCACGCCACGCAGGTGCTGGGTCCGGGCTTTGATCCGGGCGGTCGTCTCCTCGAGGTCGAAGAGCGTGCGACCGCACGAGGGGCAGGAGATGAACTCCGTCCACGAGGTGCGAAGCCGCGCGCCCTGAAGGATCCGGTATCCAAGGTCGAGGGCGCGCCCCGGGTCCCCGAGCAGCGCCCCAGGGAGCGAGACCGCGTCGCCGATCCCGTCGCACAAAAGCGCTCCGAGGTCGGTCGCGGTTGCGAGGAGCAGGGCCTCGCTGCGGGCCGGCCGCCCATGGCCTCCGCGCAGCACGATCGGAAGATCGCCCGCGCCCCGTGCAGAAAGGCGCGCGGCCAAAAGGCGCGCGTCATGCACGAAGCGCGCGCCGGGCGTCGAGGACTCATCGGCCAGGGAAAAGAGGATTTGCAAAAGAGGGGCCCGGCGCGAAGCGTCAAGGGCCCGGTCCAAAAGTGCAGCGAGCGCCGCTGCGCGCGCCTTTAGCGCCCACTCGAGCGGGCCGCCGAGCCGGGACGCTGTGTCCACCACCCGCTCGAGCTCTGCCTCGGAGGTCTCCGGCGTCACCTCGACCACAAGCCGCGCCGCAGCTGTCGGAGTGAGGCTCACGTGACCCGCCGGAAGGCGCACCGAAACGGGCGCGCGCAGGTTCCGTTTGGCAAGGGCGTCCGCATAGGCGCCAAAGCAGCGCGCATCGTCTTCATCGCGCAGATCGACGAGGAGTCCCTCGCAAGCGATCTCCGGTCGCAGGGCCAGCGCCACGGCGAGAGCGTCGGCTTCGCGCTCGACGTCACGGGGCGCTGCGACTTCGAGCTCAACGCGCACAGGCTCGTCGCCCCCGATCGCAAGCTCGCCCACGCCGGTCGCACGCGTTGCCCTGCGGGCGTGGCTGTAGGGGTCGGCGACGTAGGGCGCTCCGGGATCGCCCACCACGCGCTCGCCTTCGGCCTCGCTCCAGCGCCGGTCGTAACGCTCCGCAAGCGCGCGGGCGACCGGAATCTCCTTCACGGGATCCTCGGTTAGCGAGACGCGGATCGTGTCGCCGATGCCATCCTCGAGCAAGGCGCCGATCCCGATGGCGCTCTTAATCCGGCCGTCCTCGCCGTCTCCAGCCTCGGTCACACCGACATGAAACGGATAGCTGGCAAGCCGGGGCGCACGCTCTTCCAGGCGGGCCGCAAGCAGGCGATAGGCCTGAATGGCGACCTGTGCATTGCTCGCCTTCATGCTGAAGACGACGTCGTGCAGACCCTCGTCCTCGCACACGGCAAGGAACTCGAGTGCGCTCTCGACCATGCCCTGCGGCGTATCGCCAAAGCGATTGAGGATCCGATCGGAGAGCGAGCCGTGGTTGGTCCCGATGCGCAGCGCGCGGCCGAGCTCCTTGCAGCGGCGCACCAGGGGACGCAGCCGCGCAGCCACGCGCTCGATCTCCTCCTGATACTCCGCGTCGGTGTACTCCCGCACTTCGAAGCGCTTCTTGTCGGCGAAGTTGCCGGGATTGACGCGCACCTTCTCCACGTGCTGCGCGGCCACCATCGCGGCATGCGGGGTAAACTGGATGTCCGCGACAAGAGGAACCCGCACGCCCCTTTGCAAGAGCGTGCGCTTGATTTCGCCCAGCGCCTCGGCATCGCGCAGCGAAGGGGCCGTGATGCGGACGATCTCGCAGCCGGCCGCGACGAGGCGCTCGGTTTGCGAAACCGTCGCCGCCACATCTTGCGTGTCGGTCGTGGTCATCGACTGCACGCGGATCGGGTTCTCGCCGCCGATCGCAACGTCGCCGACGTGGACGACGCGGGTTCGGCGCCGCCGCGGGACGAAGGGATCGGCCACGAAGCGGGCGCTCACGAGGCACCTTCGATGAGTGCGTAGAGTTTCTCGATCGCGGCCCCGAGCTTCGCCGGCTCGCGACCGCCGGCCTGGGCAAAATCGGCCCGTCCTCCGCCCTTTCCGCCGACGACCTCCGCGACCTCCCGGACGAGCTCGCCCGCCCGAAAGCGGCTCACGAGGTCGGGGGTCACGCCAATCGCCAGCGCGACCCGGCCCTCCACCTCGGCTGCGACCATGACGACTCCGCTCGCAAGGCGCGCCCGCAGCTCATCGACCATGGCCCGCAGCTCCTTGGGATCTGCGCCCTCGGCCCGTGCGGCGAGGACCTTCACCCCAGCGATCTCCCGGACTTGCGAAAGGAGGTCCCCGGAGGCAGCGCCGCGCCGCTCCGCGCGCAGCCGCTCGAGCTCTTTTTCGAGAGCCCGCCGCTCTTCGAGGAGCTTCTCGATTCGCGCCGGGAGCTCCCCCGGCGGTGCACGCAAGAGATCGGCGATCGCTTGCAGCGCCCGCTCCTGCGCGCGCATGTGGGCGAGAGCGCCCTGACCGGTCTGGGCCTCGATGCGCCGCACGCCCGAGGCGATCCCGCTCTCGGAGAGCACTTTCAAAACGCCGATCTCACCGGTGGCGTGGGCGTGGGTTCCCCCGCACAGCTCCGTCGAGAAGTCGCCGAAGGAGATGACACGCACCACGTCGCCATACTTCTCTTCGAAGATGGCGATCGCACCCTCTTCGATCGCCTTTGCGTAGGGTAGCTCGCGGATGCGGGCGGGCGCATTGCGCTCAATCCAGCCGTTCACGAGGTCTTCGATCTGCTCGATCTGCTCCTTCGAGAGCGGCGCGTCATGGGTGAAGTCGAAGCGCAGGCGCTCGGGTGCGACGAGGGAACCCTTCTGCAGCGCCTGGGGTCCGAGCACCCGGCGCAGGGCCGCGTGCAAGAGATGGGTCCCAGAGTGGTTCCGGACCGTGGCTTGACGCAGCTCGGAGTCGACCGTGAGCTCTGCGGCCTCGCCCACGCGGACCTCGCCGTGGACGACGCGTCCGCGGTGCACCACGAGACCCGCGACCGGGCGCAGCGTATCGACGACCTTGATGCGTCCGCTCCGGGTCCGAATCTCGCCCTGGTCGCCCACTTGGCCGCCGCTCTCGGCGTAGAAGGGGGTCTGGTCCGTCACGACTTCGACTTCGTCGCCGAGGCTCGCTCGATCCAGCGGCGACCCCGCACGCAGGATCGCGCGGATTTTTGCCTCAAGGCGCAGGGTCTCGTAGCCGCGGAAGACGACGGGCTCGTCCAAGGCGAGCTTGGCGTAGACCTGAGAGACGGCGACGTCGCCGCTCCCCTTCCAGGCCGCGCGCGCACGCTCGCGCTGCCTCTCCATCGCCGCGTCGAAGGCCTCCTGATCGACACGCAGGCCGTGACTGCGCAAGATGTCTTCCGTGAGATCGAGCGGAAAGCCGAACGTGTCGTAGAGGCGGAAGGCCACTTCGCCCGGCAGCACGGCGCCCGCCTTTCCGACCTTGTGCTTCACCGTGCGGATCTCCTCCTCCAGCAGCGAGAGGCCTTTGGAGAGGGTCTCCAAGAACCGCTCCTCCTCGTGCCGCACACGGTCCGTGATGTAGGCACGCCGCTCGCCGAGCTCGGGATAGGCGCCGTCCATCTCGTCGATCACGCTCTCGCACACCGCATGGAGGAAGGGCTGCTCGAGCCCGAGCAGCACGCCATGGCGCGCAGCGCGGCGCAGGATGCGGCGCAGCACATAGCCCCGCCCTTCGTTCGAGGGGAGCACCCCATCGCCGATCAGGAAGGAAACCGCTCGCGCGTGATCGGCCACCACGCGCAAAGAGACGTCTTTCTCCGGATCCGTGCCGAGAGCCACACCCGAGAGCTCCTGGGCGCGCTCAAGGATCCCGCGAAAGAGGTCGGTCTCGTAGGTCCACTTCACCCCTTGGACCACCACCGCCAGGCGCTCAAGACCCGCGCCGGTGTCGATCGAGGGCTTCGGAAGCGGCGTCATCTTGCCCGCTGCATCCCGATTGAATTGCATGAAGACGAGATTCCAAATCTCGAGAAAACGGCCGCACTCGCAGGCGGGGTCGCAGTGGGCATTCTTGCAGTGAGGCTGCTGGCCGAAGTCGTAGTAGATCTCCGAGCACGGCCCGCAGGGCCCGGTATCACCCATGGCCCAGAAATTGTCCGCCTCGTCGAAGCGGTAGATCCGCGACTCGGGGAGCCCGACCCGGTCGCGCCAGAGCGCGAAGGCGTCGTCGTCCTCGCGGAAGACCGTTGCGTGAAGTCGCCCGGGCGGCAGGTGCAGCACCCCCGTCACGAACTCCCAGGCGTATTCGATCGCCTCGGGCTTGAAGTAGTCGCCGAACGAGAAGTTCCCGAGCATCTCAAAGAAAGTGTGATGGCGCGGAGTGCGGCCGACGTTCTCGAGGTCGTTGTGCTTGCCGGAGACGCGCATGCACTTCTGGGCGCTCGTGGCCCGCGAGTAGTCCCGGGTCTCCTCGGCGAGGAAGAGGCGCTTAAAGGGCACCATGCCCGCGTTGGTGAAAAGCAGGGTCGGGTCCGAGTCCGGGATGAGGGATGCGCTCGCGACCCGCCGGTGCCCCCGCTTTTCGAAGAAGGCCTGGAAGGCCTCGCGGATCTCGCTTGCAGCGCTCGGTCGGGACGGCATGAAAACTCCCCTGGCAGCGGCCAGCGCGCAAACTATAGGGAAATGCCGCAGGAGGCGGGGCGATCCCGGGCGGAGCCGAGGGGCGGAACGGCGATGGGCCTTGCGCACGCGCAGCGCGCGGAGGGGGTGGCTTGGGAGAAGAACCCGGCCGCGGCAGGCCGACCGAGCGACCGCCAGCCTCGCTCCGCGTCGCGCGCCGGCCTTTAGAACCGTTCGATCTTGAGATCGTCTGCGCTCGAGGTGTTGCCGGGGGTTTGGGACGAGACCTTGCCGCCGACCGGCGGAGGCTCTTGCTTCTTGCCCTCCTCCGCCTCTTTGTCGAAGTCGTCCCACGTGCCGTCCGAGGTGCTTGCGATGCCGCGGAAGCGGAGCGCGAAGTCGTCGGCGTTCGATACGTGGCGAAGAGCCTCTTCGTAGGTCACGAGATTGCTCTTCACCAGGTGCATCAGGGACTGATCGAAGGTTTGCATGCCGTAGGTCGTGAAGCCCTTCGCGATCGCGTCGTGCAGCTCTTTCGTTCGGTCCTTGTCGGCGATGCACTCGCGCACCCGCGCCGTCGTGACCAGGATCTCGAGGGCCGGCACGCGTCCCTTGCCATCGGCCCGGGGCACGAGGCGCTGGGAGATCACCGCCTTCAGAATCGATCCGAGCTGGAGCCGGACCTGCTTCTGCTGGTAGGGCGGAAAGACGGAGATGATGCGGTTGATCGTCTCAGTCGCGTCCAGGGTGTGGAGCGTACTCATGACGAGGTGACCGGTTTCAGCGGCCGTGATGGCCGTCTCGATGGTCTCGAAATCCCGCATCTCACCCACCAGAATCACGTCCGGGTCCTGGCGCAGGGAGGCGCGGAGCGCATTCGCGAAGCTTTCGGTGTCCACACCGATCTCGCGCTGATTCACGATGGAACGCCGGTCTCGGATCAGAAACTCGATCGGATCCTCGACGGTAACGATGTGGCAGGTCCGGTTCGAGTTGATGTGGTCGATCATGGCGGCAAGGGTCGTCGACTTGCCCGAGCCGGTGGTCCCAGTCACGAGGATGAGGCCGCGCTGCTCCATGGCGATCGACTCCACCACCTTGGGCAAGTGGAGCTGATCGACCGTCTTCACGCCGAAGGGGATCACGCGGAAGACGATGCCTGTCGTCCCGCGCTGCTGAAAGACGTTCACACGGAAGCGCCCGAGGCCAGGGATGCCGTAGGCGAGGTCCGCCTCGTGGTGGGATTCGAACTTCGCCTTCTGGTGTGCGCTCATGATCCCGAGCGCCATCTTTTGGATCTCGTCGGGCAGCAGGCGCTCGGCGTTCTTGAGCGGCACGAGCGCCCCGTCCACGCGGAACATGGGCGGGAGTCCGGACTTGAGGTGGATGTCCGAAGCCCCGCCCTTGATGGCGATCTTCAGGATCTCATTCAGCTCCATGGCCATCGGCCGAGACCTCCCCTGCGCGGCCAGTCCGCCTCCAAAGGCATTTCGACGCGGCGTCGCGAACTCTTGAGTGGGCAGATCGGCCGCGAGTTGCCGGTTCCGGAAGGGGGCGCCTCCCGCCGAGGGGCGAGCGCCGGGCCTGGGGACCCCCGCCGGTGCTAGCGCCTATCGGCTACACATGGGGTTTTGGGCCGCCTGGGCCCCCCGGCGGCCTCGACGGAGGGGAGAAGCATGGCGGGAGCGTCCCGCGACAGCCTGAAAGTCCGCCGCCCGCTCGAAGTCCGTGGCCGGCGCTACGAGACCTTTAGCCTCGCCGCCGCGGAGCAAGCGGGTCTTGCGGGCATCGAGCGTCTTCCCGTCTCGCTCAAGGTCTTGCTCGAGAATCTCCTGCGCCACGAGGACGGCCGGACCGTACAGCTCGATGACCTGCGCACCTTTCCGCAGTGGCTCGAGCGGCGAAGGTCGGAGCGCGAGATCGCCTTTCGCCCCGCCCGCGTCCTCATGCAGGACTTCACGGGAGTCCCAGCGGTGGTGGATCTCGCGGCCATGCGCGATGCGATGGTCGCACTCGGCGGCGACCCAAAGCGCATCAACCCCCTCGTCCCCGTCGATCTCGTGATCGACCACTCCGTTCAGGTCGACGTCTTTGGGACAAGCGGGGCCTTCGCCCGCAACGTCGAGCTCGAATACCAGCGCAATCGCGAGCGCTACGCCTTCCTGCGCTGGGGCCAGTCCGCCCTCGACGGCTTCCGCGTGGTGCCGCCGGGCACCGGAATCTGCCATCAGGTGAACCTCGAATACCTCTCGCAGGTCGTGTGGAGCGAAGGCTCGGCGCAGGCCGGCGATTCTCTGCGCGCCTACCCTGATACGCTCGTCGGCACCGACAGCCACACCACGATGGTCAATGGTCTCGGGGTCCTCGGCTGGGGCGTGGGCGGAATCGAGGCCGAGGCGGTGATGCTCGGCCAGCCCCTCTCCATGCTTTTGCCCGAGGTGCTCGGGTTTCGGCTCACCGGCAAGTTGCGCGAGGGTGTCACCGCCACGGATCTCGTCTTGACCGTGACCCAGCTGCTCCGCAAGCAGGGCGTGGTGGGACGCTTTGTCGAGTTCTTTGGACCGGGGCTGGCCGCGCTCGCGCTGCCGGATCGCGCGACCATCTCGAACATGTGCCCGGAGTACGGCTCGACCTGCGTTCTCTTCCCCGTGGACCGGGAGACGATCGCGTATCTCAGCTTTACCGGGCGCGACCCGCAGACGGTCGCGCTCGTCGAGGCGTATGCCCGGGCACAGGGACTGTGGCGCGAGCAAGGGACGCCCGACCCGCTCTTCACGGACGTCTTGGAACTCGATCTGGGCACGGTGGAGGCAAGCCTTGCAGGCCCGCGTCGGCCCCAGGACCGGGTTTCGCTCGAGGGCGTTGCGGCGGGCTTCGCCAGCGCACTGCCCTCGCTCCTCAAGTCCGGAGTCGCTGCGGATGCCGAGGCGCGCGTCGCAGGTGAAAACTTCTCCCTGCGACACGGCGACGTGGTCATTGCCGCAATCACGAGCTGCACGAACACCTCCAACCCCGATGTCATGGTGGCTGCGGGCCTTCTGGCCCGCAAAGCGCGCGCGCGAGGTCTCACCCGCAAGCCCTGGGTCAAGACGTCGCTTGCGCCGGGCTCGAAGGTGGTGGCGGACTATCTCGCGGCTTCCGGGCTTCAAGAGGATCTCGACGCGGTGGGCTTTCAGCTCGTGGGCTTCGGCTGCACGACCTGCATCGGCAACTCCGGCCCGCTGCCGCCCCCGGTCGATGCCGCGGTCCGCTCCCAGAACCTCGTGGTGGGCGCGGTTCTCTCAGGCAACCGCAACTTCGAGGGCCGCGTGCACCCGCAGGTGCGCGCCAACTATCTGGCGTCGCCCCCCTTGGTCGTCGGGTACGCCCTCGCGGGCACGCTGCGCAAGGACCTGACGCGGGAGCCGCTCGGGGAGGACCGCGACGGCAAGCCCGTCTACCTGCGGGAGCTTTGGCCCACGAGCACGGAGATCCAGTCGACCGTCCGAAGTGCGCTTTCGCCGGAGATGTTCCGGCGCCGCTACGCCCATGTCTTCGAAGGCGACGAGAACTGGGCGCGGATCGGGAGCGCGAGCAGCGTCACCTTTGCGTGGGATCCCACGAGCACCTATGTCCGGCAGCCGCCCTATTTCGCGGGCATGACGCGTGAGCCCCTTCCCGTGCGGGACATCCGCGGCGCGCGCGCACTGGCCGTGCTTGGAGACAGCATCACGACCGATCACATCTCTCCGGCCGGCAGCATCGCGACCGAGTCGCCGGCGGAGCTCTACCTGCTCGAACAGGGAGTCGCGAAGAGCGACTTCAACTCCTACGGCGCACGCCGCGGCAACCACGAGATCATGATGCGCGGCACGCTTGCCAACGTGCGGCTGCGAAACGAGCTCGCCCCGGAAACGGAGGGCGGCTTCACCCGGCTCTTGCCCGAGGGCGACGTGATGTCGATCTACGACGCCGCCATGACCTACCAGGAGCGGGGCGTCCCTCTCGTCATCGTGGCGGGAAAGGAGTACGGCTCGGGCTCCTCCCGAGACTGGGCTGCCAAGGGCGTGCAGCTGCTCGGGGTGCGAGCCGTCGTCGCCGAGAGCTTCGAGCGCATCCACCGCTCGAACCTCGTGGGAATGGGGGTCTTGCCCCTAACGTTCACGGCTGGGGCAACGCGCAAAACGCTCGTGCTCGACGGGAACGAGACCTTCGACTTCGTAGGCCTTGAGGCGGGAGTCCGCCCCCGCATGACCCTCGCTTGCCAGATCCGCCGCTCAAGCGGTGCGAGGCAGGAGATCCCGCTTCTTTGCCGAATCGATACGCTCGACGAGGTCGAGTACTACCGGCACGGCGGCATCCTCCAGTACGTGCTGCGCCAGCTGCTGGAAGGTCCGAGAGGAGGACCTGCGCGCTAGGGCGAGGCGCTCGCGCAGCAGGGCCGCCCTCCCCGCGCCGCGAGGCGCGGCGCCGCGAACTGTCCGTCGGGGTTTAGCGCGGCTCCCGATTCTCCGAAGAAGAGTTCGCGAGCGGAAGGGGGAGCGGTGCCGCCGCACACAGCTGTGCGCGGGGAAGTCAAGCTCGAGCGTTTCGGCATGAGCCCGGAGCGCGGGTTCCTGCCCGAGGTCGATCCCTGCGAAACGCTCCCCGGGGCCTTCGCCGCATGGGAGGAGCTCGCCTCCGAGCTTCCCAAGCGCCTGCTCACCGCGACGCTCCGGCGCTCCGTGCGCGCCCTCCCGCTGCTCGACCCCGCGGCGCTTCGCTCCGAAGGCGAGCTGCGCCGTGCCATGCTGCTGCTCTCGTTTCTCGGACACGCGTTTGTGTTCGAGTCCGACCCTCCCGCCGAGAGGGTCCCGCAAGTCCTCGCCCTCCCCTGGTGCGCCCTCGCCAAGCGGCTCGGCCGTCCGCCCGTCCTGTCCTACGCCTCCTACGCCCTCGACAACTGGCGTCGCCTCGATCCAACCCTGCCCCTCGCGCTCGACAACCTCGCCCTGCTCCAGAACTTCCTGGGCGGCATGGACGAGGACTGGTTCGTCACGATCCACGTGGCGATCGAGGCGCGCGCCGCCGGCCTTTTGGCCGCAGCCTTGCCCGCGCAAGACGCAGCGCGGCTGGGAGATGCCGCACGCCTTGAGGGCCTCCTCACGACGGTGGCCGAGGGCCTCGAAGCCCTGGTTGCGATCCTGCTCCGCATGCCCGAGCGCTGCGATCCCTATATCTACTATCAGCGGGTTCGGCCCTGGATCCACGGCTGGAAGGACCATCCCGCCCTTCCACACGGCCTTGTGTACGATGGGGTAGCGGCCTTTCACGGACGTGGCCAGCGTCTGCGCGGCGAGACGGGCGCGCAGAGCGGAATTGTCCCGGCGCTCGACGCGCTCCTCGGTGTCGGCCACGCGGCCGATCCCCTTCGCGCCTACCTGACCGAGATGCGCGGCTACATGCCGCCGGGCCACCGCGCCTTCCTGGAGCAGCTCGAGGCCGGGCCCTCCCTGCGCGAGGCCGTTCGCGAGCTTGGCTCCGGCCACGCCTCGCTCGTCGAGGCGTATGACGCGTGCCTCCACTGGCTCGAGCACTTCCGCGCCACGCACCTTGAGTACGCGGCGCGTTACATCCACCGCCAGAGTCAGGCCTGCGCCGCGAATCCCACCGACATTGGCACCGGCGGGACCCCCTTCATGGCGTACCTGAAAAAGCACCGCGACGAGACGGGCCGCCACCGCCTGCGCTAGCCCCCGCCGAGCCTGAAGGGGCAACCCCCGGAGCAAGGCGCGCCAGAGGATCTGGACGAAGCCCCGAGGCCCGTGGGATTTGGTTCTTTCAGCGGCTCTTTCTAGCATCGACCCCGAGCGCACCTTGTGCCGGAACACCGCCCGCGAAGGGACACCAGCCGATGACGGAACGTGAGAAACAGGAAATGGGCTCTGACTTCGCACCCGATCTTCCGGAGTTTTACCTCGGCGATTGCGACCCAAGCTTTCGGCGCCTGCGTCGGGAAGATCCCCTACCGTGGTATCCGGAATCGGGCGGGATGTGGTGTCTGCTCAAGCACGCGGACATCGTGGTCGTCTCGCGCGATCCCCAGCGCTTCACCTCGGCCCGCGGCATCCAGATCGGGATCGGACCCAACTTCGAGCGGCCGTTTGGCGTACCACCGTCCATCCTCGAGATGGACCCGCCGGACCACAACCGCCACCGCAAACTCGTGATCCAGGCCTTTACGCCGCGGGTGACCCAGGGTCTTGAGACAATGGTCCGTCAGATCGTTCGCGAGTGTATGGAGGCGATCGAGCCGCAGACGGAGGCGGACTTGGTCGAGGCACTGGCGGTTCCGATCCCGATTTACGTGATCGCCGAAATGCTCGGCGTTGCACGCAGCGATCGATCGGACTTTAAGCGCTGGTCCGACGCCATGATCGAGGCGGGCGGCGGCGGCCGCAGCGCCGCGACCGATGCTGCGCTCGGCGAGATGCTGGGATATTTCCAAGGCGTTTTGCGCGAGCGCCGGCGCGCCCCCAAAGACGATTTGATCTCAACCCTGGCCCGTGCAGAAATCGAAGGCACGCAGCTCTCCGACCCTGAGATTCTGATCTTCTGCGCGACCCTCCTCGCCGCTGGCAACGAGACGACCCGCAACCTGATCTCGGGCGGCTCTCTCCTCTTGATGCGAAACCCCGACCAGAAGCGCCAGCTTCTTGCCGACACCTCCCTCCTCCCCAACGCGGTGGAGGAGATGCTGCGCTGGTGGACCCCCGTGCGCAGCTTCACCCGCACCGCGACGCGAGAGACACTGCTGCGAGGCCGCAAGATCGCGGAGGGAGAGGTGCTGCTCCTGCTCTACGGGTCCGCGAACCGCGACGAAGAGGTCTGGGGCGAGGACTCCGATCGGTTCGATGTCGGCCGCGACCACGCCCACCAGCGCCATCTTGCGTTCGGCTTCGGCGAGCACCTGTGCCTTGGAGCCCCTCTCGCACGCCTCGAGGCTGGGGTCTTTTTCGAAGAGCTGCTTGCGCGCTACCCCCACCTCGAACTCGCCGGCCCGCCCGAGCTCTTGGCCTCGCGCCTCATCCACGGAGTCGAGCACCTGCCGGTGTTGTTCCGGCGCTGACACGAAGCGGCATCCGGCTTCCCACCCTCCGCGCGGAAACCGCGGGGGGCCTAGGCCCGCTCGGCGCCTTCCGCACCGCTGCGTGCGAGGAAGTCGGCGAGACTGACGCCGTCGCCCTCGTTGAAGGTCTCGTCGAGGAGCTTCACACCCTCCATGCGGTCGGGCCGGAAGCTGCGGTAGTCGCGGCGCAGCTCGCACCATGCGGCGAGCGTCCACTTGCTGCCCCAAAAGTACATGCCGAGCGGGCGCACCGCGCGCTCGGTTCGCTCGCCGTCCGAACGCGTGTAGCCAAAGTTGATCCTGCGCCGCTCGCCAATGGCCCGGCGCAGGAGCGCCATGTCGCGCGCCATCGCCGCTGCCCAGGGAATCCCGGGTGCGAAGAGCGCCGTGTCGAGCAGTACCTGGCGCAGGGCTTGCGGCACCGCAGCCTCGATCTTCGTCATCGCGCTGTGTACGGCGGAGGCGAGCCCGGCGTCCGCCCACGCACCGACGATCCGCGCGCCGAGCACCAGTCCCTCGAGCTCCTCGCTCGTAAAGGTGAGGGGCGGGAGCTCGTAGCCGCGGTCGAGCCGATAGCCGACGCCCGCCTCGCCGCGGATCGGCACACCCGAGGCCTCGAGGTCGCGCACGTCGCGGTAGACCGTGCGCGTCGAGACGCCGAGCTCCCGGGCGAGCTGATCGCCGGTCGCAAAGCGGCGCGCGCGCAGGTGGTGGACGAGTTGGAAAAGACGGTCCGCGCGTCGCATGCCCTCAGTCCTTGCGCTCTGGCCGACTGCCGCGCTCCCGCAGCGCGGCGCGGTTTACGCCGCCGTACAGAGGCCCACGGGGTTCCCTTCCGGGTCGGAAATGACGGCGATCGTGGTGTCGCCGAGTCGCCGCATGGGCAAGAGCACCCGGCTTCCCATGCGCTCGGCCTTGGCGAGGGCCGCTCGAAGGTCAGGCACTTGGGTGTAGAAGGTCAGCCAGCCCTGTGCGCCCTGCGCCTCACCGATGCCGCCCGGAATTCCGCCCTCCCCCGCAGCCACGACCCCATAGTTCATGGCGCCGATGCCCTGGAAGCTCCAGCCCAAGAGTTCGCCATAGAAGCTCCGGAGCTTGTCAGCATCCTGACCTACGACCTCGAAACGGACGACCGGGCTGCGCATCCCCACCCTCCTCTCTTTCCCTTGGAATTTCCACCCACTTTGCCGTTTCCCGCGATTCGGCCAGGGGCGGGTCATAGGGAGAGTAGAGGAGGTCTCCTGCCAGCTTCGTGGCAGGAGGGATGGAAAGTCAGCGACCGGAACCCCGCACTCCTGACAGCACACTGGCGGGAGGGCTTGGGGCGCGGCGAGGCACCCTCGCCGGGAGCTACGCCTCCACCGCTGCGCCGTCGGACCCGGTCGGCACGGCCCGCTTCACACCCTTTGCCGCATACACCGCGTCGGCGATGCGCGAGCGGACATCCGGATTCTCCTTCAGGAACTTGCGCGCCTGCTCGCGACCTTGACCGATGCGCTCACTCTCGTAAGAGAACCACGAACCGCTCTTTTCCACGATGCCGGCCTCACACGCGAGATCGAGCAGATCTCCCTCGACGGAGATGCCCTCGTTGTAAAGGATGTCGAACTCTGCCTGGCGGAAGGGCGGTGCCACTTTGTTCTTCACCACCTTCACCCGCGTGCGGCTACCGACGACCTCCTCGCCCTCTTTGATCGCCGCGATGCGGCGTACGTCGAGGCGCACCGAGGCGTAGAATTTCAGCGCGTTGCCGCCGGTTGTGGTTTCGGGATTGCCGAACATCACGCCGATCTTCATGCGAATCTGGTTGATGAAGATCACCGTGGCGTTGGACTTGGAGACGGTGCCGGTCAGCTTGCGCAGTGCCTGGCTCATGAGGCGCGCCTGCAGCCCCATGTGCTGGTCGCCCATCTCCCCCTCGATCTCGGCCTTTGGCACGAGCGCTGCGACGGAGTCGACCACCACGAGGTCGACCGCGCCAGAGCGCAGCAGCACATCGGTGATCTCGAGCGCCTGTTCGCCCGTGTCGGGCTGTGAGACCAGCAGATCGTCGATCTTGACGCCGAGCTTGCGTGCGTAGCCCACATCGAGGGCGTGCTCGGCATCGATGAACGCTGCCACCCCGCCCTGCTTCTGGATCTCGGCCACGGCGTGGAGTGCAAGTGTCGTCTTGCCGCTCGACTCTGGCCCGTAAATCTCGACCACGCGGCCGCGCGGGTAGCCGCCGATCCCGAGGGCCAGGTCGAGGCTCGGCGAGCCCGACGAGATGGCCTCGACTTCCTTATCAATGGCATCGTCGCTCATCTTCAAGATCGAGCCCTTGCCGAACTGCTTCTCGATCGTCGAGACGGCAAGCTCAATCGCCTTGCGCTTGTTCTGATCTCGTGCGCCCTCGCGCGGGCTAGCGGGTGTGGCGGTCGTTGTGGCCATGGGGTGTCTCCTCCGGAACTCCGGAATCGGGGTGAACTTGGCTTTGGGAAGCGGCGTCCGCCGCCGCCCCGCATCCGAGGGCGATGCGCTCAAGAGGCGTGTAGATCGAACCCTCTGAGCCGAGCGTGCTTTCGAAGAGCACGATCTCGCGCACAGCGCAGGGCGTGGGCGGCCGGGGTGCAAGCCCTTCGAGGGAGGGGATCCCTCCGTGGCGGGTCCGACCCGCGGACTGGGCGCGGCCGAGCGTCACGTGTCCGCGGAAGGGGCGCGGCTCAGGCTCGAAGCCCGCCGCGACCACACCGGCGTCGACAGCGCGCGCCAAGTGGAGGACGGGCGCTTCGGGCTCGAGATCCAGGGCGACAACGCGCGGGTGGCGCAGCGACGGGAAGGCTTTGACCTCGCCGAGGTCGAGCATGAACGCGGGCACGGCCTCGAGCTGCGAGGCGACGTGCTGGAGGAGCGCAGGCACATGCGCTCGCGCTGTACGACCGAGAAAGCGCAGGGTCATGTGCAGGGTCTCCGCGCGGACCCAGCGCACCTGGTCCCCGCTCGGCCGGGCGCGCAGCTCGCGGATGATGCCGCCGGCGGCGCGGCGTGCCTCCTCGCAAAGGTCGAGTGCAAAGAAAGCCCGCAGCTCCCCGCGCGGCCCCTGTGCACGAAGCGAGCCTTCCGCTCGGCGTTGGCGCGGTGTCTGCTCCCCCGCCACGTCACTGCTTCCTCCGCAAGATCGTAGGCGGATCGAGCGGCGCGCCGAGCATGCGACGTCGCACCCAGTCGAGCGCCAGCTGAGCCGTGAGCACACGGTGCCGCTCGCGGTCCAGGGGAAAGACGAAGTGATCGGCATGGGTGCCCGCCGCGTCGGCGAGCGCCAGATGGACAAGGCCCACGGGCTTGTCCTTCGTGCCTCCGCCGGGACCCGAGATGCCGGTCGTGGAAAGACCCACGTCTGCTCCAAAGCGGGCACGCACCTGCTCGGCCATCTTGCGGGCCACAGGCTCCGACACCGCGCCCTCACGCTCGAGCAGACTGCGCGGGATGCCGAGCAGCGCCTCCTTGGCGGAGTTGGCGTAGGCCGCGATCCCGCCGAGAAAGTAGTCCGAGGCGCCGGGCACGGAAGTAATCCGCTGGGCAAGGAGCCCGCCCGTACACGACTCCGCGACCGCGATGGTCTTGCTCTGCGCGCGCAAGAG
This sequence comes from Myxococcota bacterium, assembly GCA_035489755.1. Taxonomy (GTDB): domain Bacteria; phylum Myxococcota_A; class UBA9160; order UBA9160; family UBA9160; genus UBA9160. The sequence goes on along the minus strand of DATGZK010000099.1, from coordinate 81,859 downwards.
CGCGCCGGCGACCCTTTCCATGGTCTCATCGCCTTCGCCGTAGACAAGCAGGCCGAGGCGCGCGCGGATGGCCTCGCAAACGTGGGCAAGCTTTGCGTCCGCTTCGGCCGCGCTTTTGGCGCGGGCCAGCGGGCGCAGATAGTTGTCGGGAAAAGCCGTGCGAAAGCCAAGCGTCACATCCCCGCTCGAGGCGATGTCCTTGAGAACGTCGTCGAGATTGGACTCGCCCATTCCAAAAGTTCGCAAAAGACGCGCCCGAACGACCTCGCTCTGTGCCCGGCGTGCGGCGAGCCGCGGCAGTACCTGTTCGTCCATCATGCGCACGAGTTCGCGCGGGACACCGGGCAAGGAGAAGAACACGACAGAGCCCACCGCAAGCATGAAGCCGGGAGCTGTTCCGATCGGGTTCGGCAGCACCTCGGCACCTTCCGGGAACCATGCCTGCTTCTCGTTGTTCGGAGCCATTTCGCGGCCAACGCTGGCATAGAAAGCGCGAAGGGCCGCGAGCGAGGCCGGGTCAAGCACAAGCTTGCGGCCGAAGCTGGCGCCCAGCACCTCGGTGGTGAGATCGTCGCGGGTGGGCCCAAGCCCGCCCGAGACGAGAATCACGTCGACGCGGCCGGCGGCGCGGCGGAACGCGTCTTCCATGTCCGCCGGGTCATCACGCACAGAAGTGTGGAAGCGGGTCTCGATGTCCAGCGTGAGGAGTCGCTCCGAGAGCACGGCCTTGTTCGAGTCGATGACTTCGCCGCGCAAGAGCTCGTCACCGATGGTCAGGATCTCGGCCTTCATGCCTCCCACTTCCATGCGATCGCGCCGAGCACCGTCGCCGCAAAGACGCCCGCCAGCACATCGTCCATCACGACGCCGGCCCCTCCCGAGAGGTTGCGCTCGAGCCAGCGCACAGGCCCGGGCTTCCACACATCAAAGAGCCGGAATAGGACGAATCCGGTCACAACGAGAGGGACCGAGCCGCTGCGACCCGAGAGGACGAGCGGGACAAGGGTGAGAAGCTGCCCGGCCACCTCGTCGATCACGATGCGACCGTCATCGTGCGTGCCGGACTGGCGGCCGAACTCCTCCGCTGCCCAGATCCCGAGAAAGACAAGAGCGATGGTGGTGAGTAGATAAAGCAGCGGCGAAAGGCGCGAGAGCGCGGCGAACAGCGCGACCCCCGCCGCCGATCCCGCCGTGCCCGAGGCCACGGGGCAATATCCGACGCCAAAGAACGTGGCGATCCACACCGCGAGCCCACCTGGGCGCGCGCTGTTGCGTGTGTGAAGAGGCGTTTCGATGCGGTTTCCGCCCGCTCGTGCGGAGGGGAAGCGCCACAGCGAGGGGGAGCCGGGCGCACTTTCTAAGAGTAGCCGCACGGCCACGCATTGGCGAGTCAAGAAGGGAGCCCCACGGGTCGATGAATTGAAGCGGAGGGCGCCGCCGCGGGCGGAGGGGTCCTTCTTGCGAGTGTGCGAGGCGGCGTAGCATGGAGCAGGTCGAGAGAACGAGGGAGTTCCCGGCTTCCGGCGGGCGGACGCCGAGCGACGTGGCAACGCTCCTGTTGGAGCTTGGCCGCGTGGTCAAGGCCCGGCAGTTCTACGCCGAGGGCGATCCCGCGCTGGCCGAGCTCGTCGACCGGGGCTTCCGATCGTTTCGCGCCGAGATCGAGCGCCACGGCCGGCTTGAGCTCGAGATCGGACCCACGGGCGTGCGCATGGCCGAGGGGAGCGAGCCCGTCTTCCCGGGCCGTCTTGACGATCTTGCCCGCGAGCTCTCACGGGGGGACGTGCGAGCCCTGCGCCTAGAGAGCGACCTTGATCTTCGGGCCTTTAGGACCCTCGTGGACGCGCTCGCGGGAGGTCCTCAGTCCCCCCGCCGCCCAGCAGACCCGCCGCGCGAGGCCCCGAGCGTCCAGGCGCGCGCGCGTGAGCAAGGGGCGCGCTCCGAGGCCAGCGGGAACGACACGGCTTCGCTGGCCCGCTCCGAGGCGGCGATGGAGGAAAGCCCGGCGCCAAGCCCGGAAAAGTCCACGCCCAGCCTCGACCAGTCCCCCCTCGAAGCCCCCGCGGCGGGTGAGCAGGGCGCGCGGCTTGTTTCGCTGCTGCGCGAGCTGGACGCGTGCACGGATCACGCCCGCTACCCCGAGCTCGCAGCCAGGGTCGGGGCGGAGGGCGCGGCCCTATTCGAGGCGGGTTTTCCCGACGAGGCCTACCGCACCATGCGCGTCCTTGGCATGCATGCCTCGGACCTTTCCCGGCGCAGCGCACCTCAGCGGGAGATCGCGGCGCAGCAGCTCGCCGAGCTCGCCACGGGGGCGCGGCTTGAGGCGCTGATTGCACGGGCGTGCGCGCGCGGGGCCGAGGCCAGCATCCGGGCCTCCCAGCTTCTGCTCCAGCTCGGCGCACGGGTGGTGCCGATTCTGCTTCACCGGATCGAAGTCGAGAAGGACGCAGACCGGCGCGGCCAGCTCGCCGGCATCTTGATTGCGATCGGCGAGAAGGCAGCGCCCGAGCTTGTCCGTGTCATGGAAGGGGGCGACCTCCGCCGCGCACGCACCGCCGCGCGCTTTGCGGGCGAAATCCAGAACCCAGCGGCGGTGGCGACCCTCCGCCGCCTGCTCCAACGGCCGGATTCCGAGCTGCGCAGGGAAGCGGCCAAGGCGCTGGTGCGGATCGGCCACGCGAGCGCGATCGATGCGCTCGTCGAGGCGCTCGAACGACGGGATGACGGCGTGGCATCGCTCGCAGCCTATTGCCTCGGCGCCACCGCGAGCCCCCGCGCCTTCGACGCGCTGCGCGAGGCGCTGCCCCGCGCACTCTTTCGCGGCGACTTTGAGCTGGCCCGGGAACTCGTGCGTGCCTTTGCGCGCTTCGGCCGCAGCGAGGCCGCACCCGACTTGGCCGCGGTACTCGCTCGCAAGAGCTTGCTCAAGCGGCGCCCGCTGCGCGAGCTCAAGCTCACGGCGATCGACGCCCTAGCGAAGCTGCCCGGGAGCGCCGCCCTCCAAGCGCTCGCCGTGGCCGGCGAATCGCGTGAGGCGCAGGTGCGCGAGGCCGCTCGGCGAGCCCTCGCCCGGCGCCCGGTGCCGCCTGCCGCATGAGGGACGGCGCAGAGGCGAGCCCCGACGGCCGGTTGCTAGCCTCGCGGGCGGATGAGCTCGCCTGCCTCCTGCATTCTCGGTATCGACCTCGGGAGCAAACGCATCGGCCTTGCCGTCTCAGACCGCGAAGCGCGCATTGCCTTTCCCGCCGGAGTTCTCGAGCGACGCGGTCCGGCAAAGGACATGGCCCGGCTGCGCGCGATCGTGGCCGAGCGGGGGATCTGTGAAATCGTCGTGGGGCTCCCCATCCACATGAGCGGGCGAAAGGGCCCGGAGGCGGCGGCGGCCGGCGAGTTCGCGCGGCGACTGACCGAAGCAACCGGGCTCACGGTGACCCTGCAAGATGAGCGCTGGACCTCGCGCGAGGCTGAGCGGGCGCTGCGCGAGATGGGCCATCGCCGAGAGCCCAAGCCGGGCCGCGTCGATGAGATGGCGGCGACGCTCATCCTCTCCACCTACCTCGAGCGAAGGCGGCGCGAAAGTCCGGCGCGGGAGCCTTCAGAGGAGACCCCCTCCAGGTGAGGGCGCGCCACTTGTTCCTGCTCGCCGGGGCCCTTTTGGCCCTCGGCGCCGGGGCGGCCGGGGCGCTTCAATGGCTGCTCTCGCCCCCCGCGGCGACGGCGGAAGCGGTGCTGTTCGACGTCCCGGTGGGATCCACACTCTCAAGCGTCGGGCACGCGCTTGCCGGGGCGGGCCTGGTGCGCAGTCCGCGCGCCTTCGTCGTGCTGGGGCGCTGGCGCAAGGTGCAGGGGCGCCTTCAGGCCGGGGAATACGAAATCTCGGCGGCGATGCCGGCAAGCCAGATCCTCGAAATGATGGCCGAAGGCAAGGTGCATACCCTCGAGCTCCTGGTGCCCGAGGGCATTACGGCTGCCGAGATCGCACAGCGCCTTGGCGCACTCGGTCTGTGTGACCCGGACGCGTTCATGGCCGTCGTGCGAGATCCGAGCTCCGCGGCCGCCTTCGGCGTCGAAGGCCCGGGCCTCGAGGGCTACCTATTCCCGCAGACCTATCGATTGCCCCACGGGCTCCCAGCCCGCGAGATTGCGCGAACGCTCGTGGCCGAGTTCCATACGACCTGGAGCGGCGTGAGTGATGCAGCGTCGCTGCAGGGACTGTCCATGCGCACGGTCGTCACCCTCGCCTCCATCATCGAGAAAGAGACGGGGCTCGCCGAGGAGCGCCCGCTGATTGCATCCGTTTTCCGGAACCGGCTCGCCCGCGGCATGCGCCTCGAGTCCGACCCGACGGTGATCTACGGCATCGATGGCTTCGAGGGCAGTCTGCGGCGCGTGGACCTTGACAATACCGCCAACCCCTACAACACCTATCGGATCCCAGGGCTGCCACCGGGACCGATCGCCAATCCCGGAGCGGCCGCGCTGCACGCGGTGGTGGAGCCTGCGACTACCGATTACTTCTACTTCGTCTCACGCAACGACGGAGGGCACGTCTTCTCCCGCAGCTACCAAGAGCATGTGGCGAACGTGGACCGCTACCAGAGGAGACGCAGCCGATGAGCGATGCACCGGAGGATCCGCGCAGCTTCTTTACCCAGAAGATGCCGCAGGATTGGAACCGTGCGCTGGTCGAGCAGGAGCGGGCGGTCACGGAAGCGAGGCGCGTGCTCGATGGGATGCGGGCCGTGGAAGCCACGATTCGCGTGGAGATCCGCGGGGAAGGTGGGGGCACGTTCTTCCTGAACGTCGCGGCGGGACGAATGGAAGCGGGGGATGCCCCCTCCCGTCCTCCCTTCATGACGGTCGTGCAGGATCACGCGTCGTTCGAGCGCCTCGCCGCCGAGGCGGGCGATTCAGCGATGGCGATGCTGGGCGGACTGACGGGCCTTGCGGGAGGAATGAAACTCACGCGAGGGAGGCTCGACAACCTCGACGCCGTGAAGGGCTCCCTGCTCTTCGAGGTGACGGGCACGCAGGGCTTTCGCGTGCTCACGCACTTTGGGCCAGGTGCCGTTCCGGAGCGACCGGACACGAAGCTCACCGTCGAGCCCGAGGCCTACCGCGACCTGCGCAGCGGCCTGCTCGACCCGCAGACCGCGTTCATGAGCGGGAAAATCAAGGTGGAGGGAAACATGCAGCTGGCGATGCAGCTCGCCCTCGCGGCGCTCTCCCCCGACTGATTGCTGCGTTTGCCCGGCGGGGGCGCCTCTACGCCATGGCCACGTTGCGCAAGAGCGAGCTGTTCTCCAGCAGCTTGCCGGCGCCATGGGCCACGGCCGTGAACGGGTCCTCGCTGCGCAGGATCGGCAGCTTGGTCTCCTGCCGCAGCAGGTGGTCGAGGTTGCGCAGCAGCGAGCCGCCGCCCACCAGCATGATGCCCCGGTCCACGATGTCGGCCGCGAGCTCGGGCGGCGTGCGCTCCAAGGTAAGATGCACGGTCTCGATGATCGCGTGGATCGGCTCGATTAGCGCCTCCCGGACCTCGTCGCTTGTCGTGACGACGACCTTCGGGATGCCCGAGACGAGGTCTCGGCCCTTGATCTCCATGGTGTTGGTCTTGGTGTGGGGCGATGCGGTGCCGATCGTCATCTTGATGAGCTCAGCCGTGCGTTCGCCGATCAGCATGTTGTACTTGCGCTTCACGTAGTTGATGACGGCCTCATCCATGTGGTCGCCGCCGACCCGGATCGAGCGCGACGTCACGATCCCCGAGAGCGAGATCACGGCCACATCGGTCGTGCCTCCGCCGACGTCGACGATCATGTTGCCGGTCGCGGCGGTGACGTCGAGGCCTGCGCCAATCGCGGCGGCCATGGGCTCTTCCACCAGGAAGACCTCGCGCGCCCCGGCGGAGAGGGTCGATTCCCGCACCGCCCGCTTCTCGACGCTGGTGATGCAGGGGGGAACGCAGATCACGACCCGCGGCCGCACGAGCTTGCTGCGGTTGTGCGCCTTGCGGATGAAATAGCGGAGCATGGCTTCGGTCACTTCGAAGTCGGCGATCACGCCGTCCTTGATCGGGCGCACCGCGCGGATCGAGTCCGGGGTGCGGCCCAGCATCTCCTTGGCCTCGTGGCCCACGGCTTGGATGCGATCGCCCCGGCCGTTCGGCTGCGCGACCACCGCTACCACGCTCGGCTCCGAGCACACGATGCCCTTGCCGCGTGCGTAGACGAGCGTGTTGGCGGTGCCGAGGTCGATCGCCAGGTCGTTGGAGAAGACGCCAAAGAGCGAGTCGAGGAACATGCGGTGGCCCTTCTCAAGGGATGTTCGGAAGTGGGGAATGCCGTCTGTCTTGTGTATCGGCAGCGGCTTCGAGGAGTTGAGGCCGCAAGAGCCCAACTTGCCTACTCCCGAGGCCCGTCGCGCAAGCGGGGGCTCGGCTCCGTCCTCGGGCCGAGGCAGGGACCCGAAGCGACCGCTCTTTCGGGGCGCGGCCCGAGGGAGGCAAGCCCTCCCCTCGCCATGTGCTCTGCGCCGAAACCGCGAGGGGAGATCGGGGCGCGCGCCTCTTGCCTCCGCGTTGCCGGTGCGCTCCCGGATTCGGGGCGAGCGGACTGCCCGAGGCCTTCGCCGCGGCGGCTCAAAGCGCGCGGCCGGCCTTTGCCGCACCCTCGTCGACGGCGCGGTCCCTCCCGGCGGAACCGGACTAGGACTGGATCACGAGTTTCGAGAGGCTCGTCTTGCGCAGATTCGTGCGCTGAATGGTGCGCACGAGCTCCGCGACTTTCTCGGTATCCGTCTCGAACGGGTTGTTGCAGATGACCCGCACGTTCAGGAGATTGCCGAGGCGAATGTTCGACCAGTCGAGGTCGTATTGGATCGAGTTCTGGCGGGCGAGCTTGATGAACTCTCCCCGCATCTTCGCGCGGGTATCCGGCGGCGGCTCGGTCTTGGCCTTGATCACCTCGTCGTCGTCGAGCACGCGCTCGACGGCTCCGTTGCGCTCGAGGAGATAGTAGAGGCTCCGGTTCAGCCGGATGTCGTGGTACTGCAGGTCGAGCATGAACACGCGCGGGTCGCTCCAGCTCGTCCCGCGCCGATCGATGTACGACTGGATGAGCCGCCGCTTGATCACCCAATCGACCTCCCGGGCCAGGCGGTCCGGGTCGTCGTCGAGACAGTCGAGTACGTACTGCCACTTGCCGACCACGTCGCGCAGCTGCTCGCTCACCGGGTACTGCTCGATGTATTTCTGCGCGATCTCGCAGTACTCGCGCTGGATCTCAATCGGGGAGTACTCCCGGCCGTTGTCGAGGCGCAGGCGCCGCTTGCAGGTGGTGTCGTAGCTGATGTCCTTGATCGCCTTCACCGGATTGCGCAGGGTGAAGTCCTTGTTGATGTAGTTGTCCTCGATCATCTGGAGCACGATCGCGCAGCTTCCGATCTTCAGGAAGTTCGTGTACTCCGACATGTTCGAGTCGCCCACGATGACGTGCAACCGGCGGTACTTCTCGCGATCCGCGTGGGGCTCGTCTCGTGTGTTGATGATCGAGCGGTCGTTCGTCGTGGTGCCCGAGATCTTCTGGTAGATGTGCTGAGCACGCTGGCTCACGCAGTAGTGGACTCCGTCCTGGGTCTGGAAAACCTTGCCCGCGCCGGTGTAGATCTGTCGCGTCACGAGGAACGGGATCAGCTGCTCGGCGAGGTAGTAGAAATCGACGTCTCGATCCACGAGGTAGTTCTCGTGGCAGCCGTAGCTGTTGCCGACAAAGTCGGTGTTGTTCTTGAAGATCGAGAGTTTTCCCGCGATGCGTTCCTCGCGGATCTTCTCCTCGGCGTAGTCCTGGAGGTCTTCGAGGATGCGCTCGCCCGCCTTGTCGTAGACGATGAGCTGGCGGGGAGAAGCGCACTCCGGAGTCGCGTACTCGGGATGGCAACCCGTGTCCTGGTAGAAGCGCGCGCCGTTTTCGAGGAAGACGTTGAGAAAGTGCTCGGTGGTGATCAGCTTCTCGAACAGGAAGCGGATGGCCTTCTCGACCGGCAACGTCTTGCGACCTTCCGGGGTGAAGATGATGCCGTATTCGCTCTCCAGACCAAAGATCCGCTTTTGCACCGTGCCGTCCGCCGTGGCTGTCTATCAGCCGGCCCTACGGGCTTAAGATACCTCGCAGCTCATCGGCTGAAAGTCGACGGAACTTGCGGCCGGGTCTTTGCCGCTCGAGCACGCAGGCTTCGAGATTCTGCGCGCCGAGTTTGGGCTCGCCGTTGCTTGCGCGTTCAAGCGCGGCGATGCCTAGTTTAAGCGCGTCCCCGAGGGGTAGCGCGCTCCGGTAGTTCCCCTGCAGGTACGACTGGAGACTTTCCACCGTACCTCCAATCACGCAATAGCCTTGGTGGTCGGAAATGCTGCCGTCGTATGAGACGCGATAGATCGCGTTGTTCTCGTGACCCGCGAGCCGATCGTCGCCCACCTCCGCGACGACGATCTCGACCTCGAGCGGCTTCATCTCGCGGGTAAAGACCTCGCCGATGGCCTGCGAGTAGGCATTCGCGAGCGCCCGGGCCCGCACGTCTTCGCGGCTGTAGCTGTAGCCTTTCACGTCGGCGTATCGAACGCCGATTTTGCGCAGCTGGTCGAACTCGCTGAACTTGCCGACACCGGCGAAGGCGAGGCGATCGTAGATCTCTCCGATCTTCGAAAGACTCGTCGACGGGTTTTCGGCGAGCAGCAAGACCCCCCCCGCATACTCGAGCGTCACGATGGACTTGCCGCGCGAGATGCCCTTGCGGGCATACTCCGCCTTGTCCTGCATCAGCTGTTCGGGCGATACGTAGAAGGGAAGCGACATCCCTATGCGGCTCCCCGGCGCTGGTCGAGCAGCGTGCGGTGGATCTGGGCGATCTCCGTCGATGCGATCTCTTCGATTCCGGAGGCAGAGCAAACGCTCAGCGTCGGATAAATGCCCCGCTGCAGGTCGATGCCCCCCGTTCCGCGGTCCTCGTCGGCCGCGTCCATCAGTGCTCCCACCGCCATGCGCAGCGCCTCGTCCCGCGAAGCGCCCTGCCGCCAGCTCTTCTTCAGCGATTCGCGTGCGTAAAGTCCGCCCGAGCCCGTGGCCTCGAACTCCGCCTCTTCGTAGCGCCCCCCGGTCACGTCGTACTTCCACAGCCGACCCACGCGGCGGCGGGGGTCGTAGCCCGCGAAGATCGGCACGACGACCAGGCCCTGCATCGCAGCCGGTAGGTTCGCCCGGATCATTTGCGAGAGCTTGTTTGCCTTGCCCTCGAGCTCGAGCGGATCGCCCTCGATCTTCTCGTAGTGCTCGAGCTCGATGCGCAGGAGCTTGGCCATCTCGATGCACGGGCCGGCCGCGCCAGCGATCGCGATGAGGGAGTGCGCGTCGGTCGTATAGACCTTCTGCACGTCGCGAGAGGCGACGCGATAGCCCTCGGTCGCGAGCCGATCCCCCGCCACGATCACGCCGTCGCAGTACTTGAGCGCGAGGACGGTGGTGCCGTGGGGAATGGACGCTGCGCCGGCGAGGGCTTGGCCGCCTGCGAGGGCGACCGAGGGAAGGGCCTGCGGCAGGCGGTTCTCGAACCGAAGATGAGGAAACTCAACGTCGAGCAATTCAGAAAAGCTCGAACCCGAATACTTAGAGCGAACGAGCACCACCCCCCCTCATGGCTCCAGCGACCCGGTCGCTCACTGGCCTCCGCGCTGAACGTAGTTCTTGACGAACTCCTCGGCATTCTCCTCGAGGACTTCGTCGATCTCGTCCACGAGGGCGTCCATCTCTTCCTTGAGCTCCGCCCCCTTCTTGGCGAGCTTCTGGGGCCCTTCACCCGAGCCGGACCCCTCACCGTCGCTCCCGCGTTTCGGCTTCTGCTTCTGCGTCGATTCCGCCATGGCGATCTCTCCCGAGGGGCGGGCGCTATGCCCGCAGGTTCTTCACGAGGTCCGCGGCCGTCGGGGATGCCTCGAGCAGTTCTTCCACGTGCACCTTCGACCCCTTGAGCGGCTCTCCCATGAGCACCCGCTTGATCGGTTCATCTCCGATCCCGAAGGAGATCGAGTCCCAGTTCACCCCGAAGACCTCACCAGGATAGCGCTTTAGACACTGGCCTCGAAAGTACGCCCGCGTGTCCTCGGGAGGCTCGCTGACCGCGGCATTAATCTCCTCGTCGGTCACGATGCGCTCCACCCGGCCCTGGCGCTCGAGCACGTAGTAGAGGCCCTTGTCCGGGCGCAGGTCGTGGTACTGCAGGTCGAGCATCTGGACCTGGGAGGATTCCCAGTCGAGCCCCTTCTTCTCCATGAAGCTCTCGATCATCGCCTTCTTGATCACCCAGTCGATCTGGCCCGCGAGCAGCATGGGATCGCGCTCCAGGCACTCGAGCACGTGCTGCCACTTCGCGAGGACATCGCGCGTCAAGGCGTCGATCGGACGCGAGGCCGTGTACTGAAGGGCCAGCTCCAAGAACTCGCGCTGGATCTGCACGGCGGTGAGCTTCTTGCCGTTCTCGAGCTGCACCTCCCGCTGGCAGGTCGCATCGTGGGAGATTTCCTTGATCGCGCGCACCGGGTCGCGGAGCGAGAGATCCTTGCGGATGGCGCCGTCCTCGATCATCGACAGCACGAGCGCCGTCGCGCCGTTGCGCAAATAGATCGTGTACTCGCTCATGTTCGAGTCCCCGACGATCACGTGCAGGCGCCGGTATTTCTCGCGGTCGGCGTGCGGCTCGTCGCGCGTGTTGATGATGGGCCGCTTCACCATCGTGTCGAGCGCAACCTCGGTCTCGAAGAAGTCTGCACGCTGCGTGAGCTGATAGTCACAGGGATGGGCGCGGTTCTCGCTTCCGACCTTCCCAGCTCCCGTGTACACCTGTCGGGTCACGAGGAACGACATCAGGTGCTCCACGATCTGCTTGAAGGACGTGCGACGGTCCATCAGGTAGTTCTCGTGGGAGCCGTAGCTGTTGCCCTTGCGGTCGCTGTTGTTCTTGTAGAGCAGGATCTGGGCGCCCGGCGGCAAGAGCGCCGTCGCCTCGCGCCGACTGATCTCGACCACCCGTTCCCCGGCCTTCTCGTGCAGCACGAGATCGCGCACGTTGGTGACTTCGGGGCAGGAGTACTCGGGGTGCGCGTGGTCCACGTAGTAGCGCGCACCGTTCACGAGGGTCTTGTTGCGGGCGATGTTTTCCTGCTGGTTCGGGGTGTACTTCTCCCCGTCGACCTGGAAACCCCGGGCATCCGCCAGCGGATTCTCCTGGTCGTAATCCCACAGGATCCGGCTCGTGTGCTCCTCGCGGTAGGCATTGACCAGCAGCACGCAGCTCGCGATGGGATCGAAGTCTCGATCGTTGCGGACGGTGATCCCGTACTCGATCTCCGTCCCCATCACCTTCGGAATCGCCATCGGGTCTCCGCGTGAACTGGGAAACGCCCCCCGGCTAGAGGTACTGGCCTGAGGTGATGTTCTCGATCGATCGCTCGTTGCGATTGATGCCCGTCATCAGCGTCCGCACGTTGATGATGCGCTCACCCTTGCGGCCGGAGATGCGCGCCCAGTCATCGGGGTTCGTGGTGTTCGGCAGATCCTCGTTCTCCTTGAACTCCTCGCGCACCGCCTCGAGCAAGTCTCCGAGCCGGATGCCCCGCTCACCGTGATCGATCAGCCGCTTCACCGCCTTCTTCTTGCCGCGGGCCACGATGTTCTCGATCATGGCACCGCTCGCGAAATCCTTGAAGTAGAAGATCTCGCGCTCGCCCTTGGCGTAGGTCACTTCGAGGAACTTGTTCTCCTCGTTGGTCGCGTACATGTCGCGGATCGTGTCCTCGATCATGCCGCCGGTGACCTTGGTCATGTCGGTCCCGTACTTTCCGGTGACCTCCGCGTGGAACGGAAGGTCCGCGGTCAGGTACTTGGAGAAGATCTCCGTCGCCGCCTGCGCGTCCGGACGATGCACCTTCACCTTGAGGTCGAGTCGACCGGGGCGCAGCACGGCCGGATCGATCAGATCTTGGCGGTTGCTGGCGCCGATCACGATCACGTTCTTGAGCGACTCGACGCCGTCGATCTCCGAGAGGAACTGGGCAACGACGGTCGCTTCCATGTCGGAGGAGATGCCCGACCCCCGCATGCGGAACAGCGAGTCCATCTCGTCGAAGAAGATGACGACCGGGACGTCCTCGTTGGCCTTCTCCCGCGCCTTCTTGAACACCTCGCGGATCTTGTACTCGGTCTCGCCGACGTACTTGTTCAACAGCTCGGGACCCTTCACGTTGAGGAAGTAGGCCGTCGTCGCCTTGCCCGTGCGCAGCTCGATGCTCTTCGCCAGGCTGTTGGCCACCGCCTTCGCGATCAGCGTCTTGCCACAGCCCGGGGGGCCGTAGAGCAAGATGCCCTTGGGCGGCGAGAGCTTGTGGTCCGCGAAGATCTCCGGGTGCAGATACGGCAGCTCGATCGAATCGCGCAGGATCTGGATCTGCTCGCCGAGCCCACCGATCTTTTCGTAGGTCACGTCCGGGATCTCTTCGAGAACCACCTCCTCCACCGCGGACTTGGGCAGCTTCTCGAACGCGTAGTTCGTACGGGGGTCGACGAGCACGTTGTCGCCGGCCTTGAGCTTCTCGGCCCGCAGTGGGGACGCGAGCGTCACCACGCGCTCCTCGTCGGTGTGACCGAGCACGATCGCCCGGTGGTCGCCGAGGAAGTCGACCACGTGAGCGATCTCGCCGCGCCCGATGTAGCCGGCCGGCTCAATCACGTTGAACGCCTCGTTCAGCACGACGAGCTGACCCTCTTCGAGAGCGAACGCGTCGAGGTTGGGATGCACGTTGACGCGCATCGCCTTGCCGTCCACCAGGATCTCGGCCGTGCCGTCCTTGTTCGGGCGGGTGAAGACCCCGTAGGAGTTGGGGGGCGCACACAGCTTGTCGACCTCTTCTTTCAAGAGCTCGATCTGCTGCTTGGCCTCTTGGAGCATGCCCACGAGCTTCTCGTTCTGGCGCTCGGCGTCCGAGAGCTGTTCGCGAGTCATCTCGTAGCGACGGCGAATCGCGTCGAACTCCGCGAGCACCCGCTCGAGGCGGCGGCGGAACTCTGCCGAGTCGCCCCCGAAAAAGCGGATGGCGTCCTGCAGGTCCTCGATCTCATCTTGGTACGATCGCGCGCCCTCGCGGTCGCGATCGCTCTCGGGATCTCCGCCGCTCCGTGGCCCCGACGTTGAAATGCGTCGCATTACGTCTCGCACGAAGCCTCGCCTGCCGCCGGACCCCGAGTCGAACTCGCTCATTCCACCTTCTCCTCGATCACCGGCTCTGCGCCGTGGTGGGTCGCTTCCCCACGCTTGCTGCTGCAAAGCCTGTGCCGTGCTCCCCTGGGCTCAGCGGCCTGGGAGACGCTCCCCTCGCTGCCGCCCCCTGCCGAAGACGCCGCCAAGACTCGCGCCTGCACGGCCACCCGCGCGCCTCGGCCTCGATTCTCGGCGCTGCGGCTGGCAACTCGCTGCCGGTCCTCCGTCATCCGGCTCCTTCGCGTGCTCCCAGGGGTCCTCCCGATCGCTCCGCAAAAACCCCCGGCCGGGCCCGTCTGCCACACCTTCCCGCCCTCGGACCAGCCTCTTGAGGAGCTGGCGGCGGATCTCGGAAGCCCCCGAATTTGCAACATTTTTAGCCTCTTTCACTCTATCAGACAAGAAGGGTGTGTCAAGCCGCGCACCTCCCAGCTGTGAAGGAGACGGCACGCCCCGCAGGGAAGGCAAGGGGTCTGCCCCGCTCGCGGGAGGAGCGTCTCTCGCCCCAAGGCCGGGCGGGCCCGCGATGGGTGAGCCGGACGATCCCGAAGCTCCATGACTACAGGCAGCTGAGCCCTCCGCCTGCCTCCCCGGTGCCGCCTCGAGTGGCAATGCTGCGGGCGCGAGAGCCGTGAATTTGACGGAGCCGTCGGCGGGGCAACGGGTTGCCCGCAGCACGAGCGCCCCGCCGAACTTTGTGGCATGGCGCCCCCGCGGAACCGCTCTTCCCTGATTGGGAAAGCGCTGGCTTGCCCTCCAATTTGTGCACAGTGCTCTCACGGCTGGAGCTCGATCACACGAACTCCCTCGGGCGGCGTGAAGTGGAAGCGGCTCGCGGCCACGCCCTGGTTCGTCCGCACATTGTGGAACGCAACGCGGGTCACGTTCCCGACAAGATCGGAGATCGTGGTCTCCTCGACTTCTCCGCTCTCGCGGTCCACCACGATCTCGAGCTTCTCGTAGCTGGCCGGCGTCTTGGGCATAAGGTCCAGCGCGACGCTGCTTCCCTCACAGGATCTCGCGCGCGCGATGAAGTCACGCCGCAAGTCGCCTCTGCCCAAGAGGAACTGCATCGCCCCGCCCGTCAGCAAGGCCTCCCCCGCATGCATGCGCTGCGCCTCGCGCGTCGACGGATCGTAGACCCAGGCCACCTCTCCGTCGCTCACCACCAGGCTCGGACTTGGCTTCTCGTAAGACCAGCGCATCTTGCCCGGCTTCTCGAAGACGACTTCGCCGGAGGACTCGCTCGGCGCATCGTGGCCCGAGGAGTGAAGGGAGGCCACCCGGGTCGTCTGCTCGAAGCGCGCGGAAAGGTCCTTCACCGCTTCGTAGCGCTGCTGCACGCGGGTCGTGACCTCGTCCGTGCAGTCGCTCTTGGCGGTCTTCTCGTCGGGAGCGGGCCGCGCCTGCGCCAGCGCCTCCCGCTGCGCGACGAGGCCAGCGAGCGAGGCCGGCCCGAGCGCGAGGGCAATCCACAAGCTGCAGGCGGAGCCGCGCGTCATGGAGGCTTTGACCCGCCTTGCCTTCCAAGGATTCGATTCCACCTATTCGAGGTCGAGCGATCGCGCATAGACCTCGCGGGGCTTGGTGCCTTCCTGGGGGCCGATGATGCCGTCGAGCTCCATCTGCTCGACCATGCGGGCCGCGCGGTTGTAGCCGACCTTGAGCCTGCGCTGGATATAGGAGATCGACGCATTGCGAGTCTCGGCGACGATCGCAATCGCACGATCATACATCTCGTCCACCTCGCCGCCTCGCTCCTCCTTCTGCTCGCTCTCCTCCTTCATCTTGAGCAGCGTCTCATCGAACTGCGGCTTGCCTTGGTCGCGCAGGAAGGCGACGAGGCTGCTGACCTCCTTCTCCGAGACGTAGGCGCCGTGGATGCGCTGGAGTTTCGAGGTTCCAGGCGGAAGAAACAGCATGTCGCCTTGGCCGAGCAGGTGCTCGGCACCGTTTTGATCCAAGATCGTGCGTGAATCGGTGCGCGAGGAGACCTGAAACGAGAGTCGCGCGGGGAAGTTGGCTTTGATGACCCCGGTGAGCACGTCGACGCTCGGCCGCTGGGTCGCCAGCACGAGATGGATGCCTGCCGCACGCGCCATCTGGGCGAGTCGCTGCAGCGCCTCTTCCACGTCCCGGGCCGAGACCACCATCAGGTCGGCGAGCTCGTCGATCACCACCACGATGTACGGCAGCCGCGAAAACGCGAGCTCCCGCCCCTCCGTCTCGCCCGGCTTTGGCTTTAGGCGGAAGGTCGTGTGACCGGCACGCAGCTCCTCGTCGACCCGCGCATTGAACTGGTCGATGCTGCGCACGCCGAGTGCGGCCATCATCTGATATCGCTCTTCCATCTTGTGCACGATGCCCGAGAGCGCAGCGGCGGCGCGCTTGGGATTGGTCACGACGTCTGCGATGAGGTGTGGGATCCCCTCGTACATCGACAGCTCGAGCAGCTTCGGGTCTACCAGCAAGAGCTTGAGCTCGTCGGGCGTGGTGCGGAACAGGATCGAGCACAAGAGCGTATTCAAAAAGACGCTCTTGCCCGTTCCGGTGGCGCCTGCCACCAGCAGGTGGGGCATGCGTGCCAGGTCCGCCTCCACAGGATTCCCGAAAATGTCCTTCCCAAGGGCGAGGGTAAGGCGCGATGAACTCGCGCGGAACGACTCCGACTCGAGCAGGTCCCGGATGTAGACGATCTCCCGCTCCGAGTTTGGGACTTCGATCCCGACCACCGACTTGCCGGGGAGCGGAGCGATGATCCGCACCGACAGCGCGCGCAGGGCCAAGGAGAGATCGTCCGCAAGGTTCACGATGCGGTTCACCTTGACGCCGGACTCCGGCTCGAACTCGTACATCGTGACGACGGGGCCGGGGTGGACGGTCACCACACGACCCCCGACCCCGAAATCCTTGAGCTTTTTCTCGAGGATCCGGGAGTTCATGATGAGGCTCTCGCGGTCGTAGGTGCGGGCGGTCGCGGGCGGCTTCTGGAACAGCGAGATGTCGGGCGACAAAAACGGGCTGCCCGCCCTGCCCTCGGAGAAGACGAAGGCCTCCTGTCGCGGTGTCGCTTTCTCGTGTCGATCCGCGGAGTGGTCGACGATCGCAGGCTCGCCGCCCTTGCCGCGTCGTTCCGGTCGCTCTCGCTCGGCACCCGGGCGCAGGACTGCGGCGGAGAGCGCGCCAGGCCCTGCGGCCGCGATCGTGAGGGCCGGCTCAGTCTCCCCCACCCCTTCGGGCTCCCGCATCTTCTCGACGCGCGCGCGGCGCGCCCGCCGCTCCCGCCAGACCTGGAACGCGCGCACACCCTCCCGCGCGCGCAGCGCACTGCGCCGCAGTCCCCGTCCGACGACGCGCAGGACAGCGACGGCGCCGCGACCGGTCGTTGCGGCGGCCGCAGCCACCGCGGCGAGCGCCGTTGACGCCGCGATCCCCGTCACGGCGAGCAGACTCGCGGCAAACAAGAGGAGATTCACGAAAAGCGCGCCCCAGCGGCTGAGGAGCGTCCCTTCGACAGACGCCAAGAGATTGCCGAGAGCGCCGCCCGAGATTTCGCCAAAACGCAGCCGCGCGAGCTCGTGGAGCAGCACGGGCAGCGTCGCGAGAGCGAGCAAGAGCCCAAGGCCCCCCAGCCAAAGACGCACGGGAATTGCGGAGAGCGGGCGACCCACGAGGAGACAGGATCCCACGAGTGCGAGGGCGAGCACGGGCACGAGCGCGGCCCAACCGAACCCCCGGACAAGGCCCCCGGCGAGCGCGGCTCCCACGACGCCGCCCGCGTTGGCCACATGCACCCAGCGCAGAACGGGATCCACGGGTGTGTAGGTCACGACAGATGCGGCCCCGAGCACGGCGAGGCCCACCAACACGATCCCGAGCGACTCCCGCGCCAGCCGACCCGCCAAGGTCGCAGCGAACGAGCCGCCGCGGGCCGCCCGTGCGGAACCCCTAGCCATCGGCGTGCACGCGGAAGATCGGCGAAAAATCCACGTCCCTCACCCCCTTGGGACGGGCAATGGTGCGAGGGTATCCGGGCGAGAATCGATGCGTCAAGGCACACCGCAGTGCAATTCTTGGGGCCCGTGCGCTTGACGCTCGACAGGGCGGGCGAGATCATGGGATCTTACCCCCCAACTCGACTGATCCTCGACGGAGAGAGTCCCCCATGGCAGGTGTGAACAAAGTGATCCTGATCGGCAATCTCGGCCGCGATCCCGAGCTCCGCTACACGCAGGGCGGCCAGGCGGTGGCGAACTTCACGCTTGCCACCACCGAAAACTGGACGAACAAAGGGGGAGAGCGCGAAGAGCGGACCGAGTGGCACCGCATCGTCGCTTGGGGAAGGACGGCGGAGCTGTGCGCCCAGTACCTGGCCAAGGGGCGCACGGTGTACATCGAAGGCCGGCTGCAAACTCGCGAGTGGGAGAACAAAGAAGGCCAAAAGCAGCGCACCACAGAGGTCAACGCCCTGACGGTCCAGTTCCTCGGTGGCCCGCGCGCCGCCGGTCAGGCAGGGCAAGCGCGTCCGGGCAGCCGCGCGGGGAGCGGCACAGAGCCTGAAGCGAGTCCGCCCGACGACGCCGCGGCCGGCGCGCCCCCCGATGACGAGATCCCGTTCTAGGCGGAGTTGCTTTGCGCTACGACGCGCCGTCCCGGGCGCGCGCGGGACGCCCCGGAGCTGAATCTCGGCGCAGGTTCCGCACCACCTGATCGATGCGGGCTCGCGCCACGCGATCCAGGTTCTCGAACTCGATTCCCATTCCCGGACCCTCGGCGCCGCCCCGAGCGGTGATCCAAACCACGCGGCCGTGCACGCGGATGGGCTCTTCTTCACTTGGGAGCTTGAACTTCAGCAGCACCGCTGTGCCGGCTGGCGGCGGGCTTTCGGTTTCGATGAAAAGTCCGCCCTCGTTGATATTGGCCGTGAACTCCGAGAAGAACGAGTCGACCGTCGTGTAGTCGACCCGCACGACCAGGGGCGTACGCTCGGACCGCCGCTTTTCCGAATCGCCGGCCCCCTCGTCGTCGGCTTGCAAGATCTCGATGCTGGCCTTGGCCATACCGACCCCGCCCCCTTCTTTTGATCGACCGGACGCGCCCTACCCCTTAGCGCCCGGATCGCTGCAGCCGCAACCAGAAGGGCCGGCGATCTAGCGCGGACCTTTCGGCGCGGCTTGTGCAAAGGGGGCCTGCGCAGCGTCCCGTCCCGCACAGGGGCTCCCCGAGGCCGCACCCTTTTTGCCGGGTTGCCTTCTACTGCCCGCGGCAGCTCTTCTCCTGGGCCTCCGCTCCTGCGAGCGCCGCGGCAAAGGTCGACGGTTCGAGCTCCGGAGCGACTAGCCCGCGCAGCGTCTCGTGCGCGCGTTCGGGGCCATCGAGCTCGCGGGAGAACGCACGCAGAAGCGCGAGGTAGCCCTTCGCGTCCGAGGCCTGGCTCATGGCGGCCGCGAGCTCAAGGGGTGCCGCGGGGTTGAGGCGCGTCCCGTCCTCAAGGGTCACGGCCCCGTCGGAGATCTCGCCGAGCCGCTTCATGACTGCGCGCAGGTAGGGGTCGGTGAACGCGCCGTGGGGCACGAGGGCACGCGTTAGCGCCTCGCGGTCGAGGGACTTGCGCAACGCGTCGTCGAAGACGGCGGCGCAACCCACCACGTCGCGTCGCTCGAGGCGTGCAAGGGCCGCTTGTGCCCGCGCCACCATGTTCTCGCCGCCTTGGGGCCGCACGAGATCGATCGCAAACTCATGCAGACCGCGCGCCGTGTCCTCCCCCTGGCGCGAGCGCAACTCCACTTTCTCACTTTGGGCAAGGGAGGTCGTGTCCACGCGCACGAGGAGATCCTCGCCGAGCTGTTGGGTCGAGACCGCGCTGATGTAGGGATTCTTCACGCTCGCAAGCGCGCTGGCCAACTCGGGGGTGTTGGCGGTCTGGTCGAGCACGAGCGTAAAGCCGCCCTCTCGGTTCTGAAGGCGCACCTCCGCCAGCTGGGTGGTGAGCAGGGACAGCGACCCGCGGCCTGCGAAGTACGAGGAGGAGACGGCTTTCAGTGCGTTGGGGAGCGGCGAGAGGTCGAGCTGCACCGTGTCCTGCCGGGAGGACACGGACACCGTCGTCTCTTGCACCTTGTAGCCTTCGAGGTAGGCACGAACGGTCACCGCGTCGCGCGGGCCGGCCTCAATCCTTGTGGGCAGTGCAATCGTGACGGGCGCCTGCGCCTGTTCATAGCGCTTTTGGAAGTTGGCCCGCACGTAGAACAGGTCGAGCTGCGCACCCGGGGGCGTCGTGTCGACCTTGAGGGTGCGCTCTCCGTACCAGTAGCTCGGGCCTACAAAGATCACGCTGAACGGAGCAAAGACGTTTCGCAGACCCCAGGAAGCCGCGCTCTCCGGAACGAGCTGGATGGTGTCCGCGCTGGCGCCGACACCGATCAGGAACACCAGGAGCGCCGCTGCCTTGTTCGGGCGAACCAAGAGCGTGCCGTCCTCCGAAAGCGCCGAGCGTAGCTATGCGAAGGAGCAGCCGACAGTGCGCCCGAAGGGATCCCGGGTGCGGGCCCCCTGGCGATCAGCGCGGGGAGGCGGAGCTCGACGTGCGCTCAAATCCATCCGCGATCGCATCCGCGCGGTGATCGCCCGTGGTGCGCAGCCTCTCCACGATCTCGGCGGCACGCCCCGCGCGGCTTGCCTCTGCGACGAGCGCGGAGAGCTGCCGGTCGCGCTCTGCAAGGGGCAGCTGGCTCAGCTCCTCGACGAATTGGCTGGGATCGCGCAGCACCCGGTCAATCTCGGCGTCCATCGCGCCAAGCTCGGGCCCGACGGGGGACGGCTCCGCTCCCTCGGCGCCCGGCGTCGCCGGCTCCTCGCGAGAGGCCGAAGCTCCAAAGGGCCGATGCACGAGGGGAGCCTGCGCCGTCCAGATGTTGAGAGGAGCAAGCCGGCTCGAGAGCGCCTGGTCGGAGGCCTCGGAGGCCGCCGTCGTCACCACCGGCGCCTGCGGCGGTCTGATTTGCTCGACGAACCAGCCCGGCGCGAGCAGCGCAAGCGCAGCGACACCCGCCGCGGCAGCGCTCAGCGCGAGCCGGCGTGAGCGCAGCAGCATGTCGAGCGTGTCAAGAAGACGGACCGAGAGCGTTGGCTGCCCTTCCCCTTCCTCGATGCGCGCGATCACGCTCCTGGCCAAGCCCGTGGGAGGTTCGATCTCGGGCAGCGAGCGGAGCAGCCCGATCGTCCCTCGCAGTTCCTTTAACTCCTCCGCGCAGCTTGGGCAGGTGTCCAGATGCGCATCCACGAGCGCCCGCTGCTGAAGCGGCAGGTCCCCTTCGAGATACGGACCCAACCGATCCCTGACTTCGCCATGCTTCATGCCGCTCTCCCTGATCCCACTTCGCGGGCCAGCGCGCCGAGCAGCGGCCGCAGGGCCTGACGCGCGCGGTGGATGCGTGACTTCACGGTGCCTTCCGCGAGCTCAAGGACCCGCGCCACCTCGGCGTAGCCAAGGCCCTCGATGTCGTAGAGGACAAGGGGCAGTCGCAACGCGGGGCTCAGCGAAAGGAGCGCCTCTTGGACACGCGAGCGAACTTGAGCGCCGGCAGCTTCACGCTCGGGATCCACAGGGGAAAGCGGTGCGGCGATGCCGCCGGGCTCGCTCGTGGCAAGGCTGCGCTCCCGTGCGTGGCTGCGCCCGAGGCTGCGCCGCCGGTTGAGCGCGGCGTTCGCGGCGACGCGATAGACGAAGGTGGAGAAGCGGGCGTCGCCCCGGAAGCGGTGTCCGTGGCGATGCAGGTTGAGGAAGGTCTCTTGCGCCACGTCTTCGGCCTCGCTGCGACTGCCGAGCATGCGGACCAGGAGGCGAAAGACGCGGTTCTCGTGCCGCCGCACGAGCGCCTCAAAGGCGGTGAGGTCCCCCCCGCGCCAGCGAGCCACGAGCTCCCGGTCGGGGTCTTCGAGCACGGGGACCCGCACTGCCCCTGCCCGGACGAGGGGGCCTCGTTCTGCGATCTCGTGGCTCACTTCTCGCCTCACCAGCTCTAGACACCTACCCGCTGGATTCGGTTCCCTAGGCTTCGCACGCCTTAGCGCGCTCGGCGCGCGCGCCCTTCTCCAGGGCGCAGCCAGATCCCGCTCTTTCCGCCGCTCTTGCGCACGAGGCGCACCCTCTCGAGGGTCATCCCGCGGTCCACCGCCTTGCACATGTCGTAGATCAGAGCCCTGCCGCTGCGGCCGGCACGAGGGCTTCCATCTCGACGCCTGTGCGGGCATGCGCGAGCACGCGGGCCTCGATCCGAACGCAACCCCCGGCCGCATCCGGCGAGAGCTCGACGCTGATCGCATCGAGCGACAGGGGATGAGCCAGCGGAATCCACTCGTGGGTGCGCTTGGCCGCCTGGATGCCTGCGATGCGTGCCGTCGCCAGCACATCTCCCTTGGAAAAGCTGCCTTCGGAGATCTGTGCCGCGGTGGCCGATGCCATGCGCACCTCCGCCCGCGCAATGCACTCCCGCCGTGTCACGGACTTCGCGGCGACATCCACCATCCGAGCACGGCCGCGAGAATCGAGATGGCTCAGGCTGCCCCTTGCGCCCGGCCGCGCTCCGCTCACTGCTTTCGTGCGCGCAGCCACTCGAGGGTTTCCTGGAACACGTCCTCCTGTTCCGGCTCGTTGAAGATCTCGTGACGCAGCTTTGGATAGATGCGCAGCGCGCTGCCCGTCCCGCGCACGCGCTGGAAGAAAGCGCGGCTGCCCTCGGGCGAGCAGATCGGGTCCTCCCCGCCGTGCATCACCAGCATCGGCAGCGCGACCTCTTGGGTGGTCTGTGCGATGCGCTCCACCGCGGCGATCAGCTCTGCGGCGAACGAGGCCGTCATGCGCCGAAAGACGAGCGGATCTTCGAGGTAGCGCCGGACCACTTCCGGATCGCGCGAAAGGCCGTTCGGATCGAGCCCGCTCGCGAGGGAGACCCGCGGCATCACACGGCGCAGCAGCCGAGCCGCGGCGATCCGCACACGCGAGACGCCGGCGGAAAGGGCCAGGGCCGCGCTCGACGTGACGGCCGCCGAAACGGCGGGACGGCGCTCGCACACAAGCGCTGCGACGAGGAGCCCCCCCATGCTGTGGCCGAGCAGCGTGACCGAATGGTCGGGGTGCTCGCGCTGCACGAGGCGGAGGAAAACCTCGAGGTCGTCGAGCAGGTGATCGAAGGACGCGATGTGCCCGCGCGGACCCGCCGAGCGTCCGTGACCCTGATGGTCGAGGGCATGGACAGCCACGCCGCGCGCAGCAAACCAAGCGCCGAGGCCGTCGTAGCGGCCGCTGTGCTCGGCGAAGCCGTGAGCCACCACCAAAACGCGCTCGGGCTCGGGCGGAAGCCAGGAACGGCGAAACAGGGACTGTCCGCGCGCTCCCTCGAAGCGCGACTCCGCACGGCGCACGACGCTGCGTTCCATGGCGCGAACCTACCCCTGCCGCGCGCAGGCCGTCAACAATGCGCGAGGGACCCTTTGGCTTAGGAGTTCACCAAGCGACGAACCCGCTCGCGCGCGGCTTGGATGCGCTGCAGATACGCAACGCCGCGGATGTCCGAGCCCCAGAAGTACGCCGAGATCCCTTCTTCTTCCCCGAGGCGCCGGATGTTGTCGGACAAGATGAGGCAGCCGGCCTCGACGTTGCTTTCGATGGTCGTGGAGTTGCCCGCAAGTGCGAGCGGCCCCGACATGTTGGGCATGACCTGCATGAGCCCCATCGCACCCTTCGGGCTGCGCACCCACGGCCTGGCTCCGCTCTCGACGAGGAGAACGGCGGTCACGATCTCGGGATTGATCTCGTACTTGCCGCTGTAGCGGATCACGGCGACGCCGATCCGCCCGAGCTCGCGCGGCGAGAGGGTCGGGTTCGCCGTGCCAACGATTCGGGCGACGGCTGCGGCATCGAGCGGCGGACGGGCAGGCGCGACCGCCACCGTCGCCTGCGGAGCGGGCGACGGCGAGCCGCCAAGGGACAAGCCAAAAACCGAGAGAAGGGCCACGATGCCGAGCTGAGCACGGGATAAGGATGCTCGCTTCATTTCTCACCTCCTCGCCCTGGCCCCGCGCTAGGCGCGCGACTAGGGCATTTCGGTGGCCAGCCCTCGCCGCGCATCCGCGGATAGGGACTGGCAGAATGCACCCCGGGTGTGTGTGGCATTCGTCAGGTGAAATGTGACGCCCCATGATTCTGGCACGGGCGTCACCAACCCCGGGGGATGAGGCTCGCCGCAAGGCTTCCCGAACGGCCGCGGACCTTACCCGACTCCCCTCCACCCGCCAACCCCACGCGGGCCGGCAAAACCCGTGCCGATCGGCCCTCGCTTCGGGATTTTGGCGGGCGAGCTTGCGCGCGAGAGGACCTCCGCCTGCGTCCTTGCTGCCACAACCTGTTTGTCGCGGGTGTTCCATTTGACCCTCACTTTCCGCCTCTGATAGGATGCCCGCGACCGACGGGACGATCCGCGGTTCGCCCGTCCGTCTCCTCGGCTCCGGCTGCGACCAATCCTCCTGCTCGTAGCTGAACGAATGTCGCAGCGCTGTGTGGATCGCTGAGTTGCTGCAGAAGAGGCTCGAGCACGCACGATGACGACCACGCCCAGCCCCCCGGCGGCCTTCCTGGAAACCCTACCGGTACGTGGACTGCTTGAGGCGCTCTCCCACCTGGAGCAGGCCGTCTTGGTGGTGGACCGGCGTGGGCAGGTCGTATGGATGAGCGACAGCCTCGGTCTTTTCTGCGACTCGCCTTCGCTCGCCCTCGGTCGCTCGACACACGACCTCTTGGTCGATCGTCCTCGGATTCAGGAGTTCGTTCGTGAGATCCTCGCCCACGGGCGGGTCGCACCCTGCACCGTTGAAATTCGGCGTGGCAGCGGGACGGGCAACGTGGAGTTCTCGGCCGCGCTGCTCCCGAGCGCGGAGACGGAACCCTACTTTCTCGTCACCGCTCGTCCTGTCGTGGCGCGCGAGAGGGCGCCCCGACGGCGGGAGCCTGCGCCCGATGTCTCCTTGGCGGCGATCCTCGACAGCTCGCCGGCCGTTCTTACACTTGATCCCGCGGGCATTGTCACCTACGCGAATCCCGCGGTCGCACGGCTTTTCGGCTGCGCGGCCGACGAGGTCGTCTCCCAGTCTCTCGCCCATCTCTTCTGGGGCAGCACGGACCTCGAGCAGGCGCTCGCTGCCTTCGCCACGACGAACGAGGGCCAGGCCCAGGAGGTGACGATCTCCCGCGCCGACGGTGTCACGCTCTGGGTTTCCGTCTTGGTGAGTCCGCTGTACCGCGCGGACGGAACGTGCGTGGGGACGGTGGCGTTCTTACGAGACGTGACGGAGCGGCGCAGCAAAGCCGCAGAGCTCGCGCGCAAGAACGCGGAGCTGGAGAGCTACGTCCACAGCGTTTCGCATGACTTGCGCTCGCCCCTGGTCTCCCTCCTCGGCTTCTCGCGCCTTTTGCGCCAAGACCATGCGGATCAGCTGGGAGACTCCGGCCGCCATTTCCTCGACCGCATCGAGCAGGCCGGGCGAACCATGGAGGCGCTGATCAACGACCTGCTCGAGCTTTCGAGAATCGGCGAGACTGCGGCGCGCAAGACCTTCGTCGATCCGCGCAGGACGCTGCTACAGCTGCGGGCGGAGCTCAGGCCGCGCCTTGAAGCACAAGGGGCGGAGATCCTGGTCTGCGAGAATCCGCCCCTTGTGCTCTGCGACCGCACCCGGCTCTACCAGGTCTTCTCGAACCTCGTGGGCAATGCGCTCGATCACATGGGGCCGCACCCCAAGCCGCGGATCGAAATCGATGTGCGCGAAGAGCCCGACGTGCATCACGTGACGGTGCGTGACAACGGGCGAGGGATCGATCCCAGACATCATGAACGAATCTTCGAGATCTTTCAGAGCCTCGCCCCGCGTGCCGATGGTCGACGGGGAACCGGGGTGGGCCTTGCGATCGTGAAGAAGATCGCCGAGACCCACGGTGGCCGAGTGTGGGTCGAGAGTGCGCCTGGCGAGGGCGCCTGTTTCCATCTGACGCTCCCTCGCGGCTAGCCCAAGGCGATTTGCCGACCGAAGGGCGGTTCCTTAGCCTGCGGGCCGGGTGACGTCCCCATGTATCCCATCGTCTGGGAGCCCTTTGGCTTCCCCATCAGCTCCTTTGGCGTGATGCTCGCGATCGCGTTCCTGGTCGGCACGTGGATTACTGCGATCCGGATGCGGGAAGAAGGGCTCAATCCCGAGCTCGCGACAACGATCCTCCTCTACGTCATGGTCGGAGGCGTCGGCGGCGCAAAGCTCTACTTCGCCATCGACAACTCGCTGCGCGAGGGCCTGCCCTTCCTTCCGCTGCTGCTCGCCCGGGACGGGATCACCTGGTATGGGGGCCTCATCGGGGGGACGCTGCTTGGCCTCCTGGGTTGCCGGATCCACAAGCTCCCGCTCAAGACCTTCGCCGACTGTGCGGCCGTTGGCGGTGCGCTCGGCCAAGCGATTGGCCGGGTGGGCTGCTTCCTCGTGGGCGACGACTACGGACGCGTGACCGACGCACCCTGGGGCCTTGCCTTTCCAAAGGGCTCGCCTCCGACGCTCGATCCGGTGCATCCCACGCAGCTCTATGAGATCGCCTGGCTCCTGCCCGTTGCCGCACTCCTGTGGCGGCGGCGTCGCACGAGTCCTTTCCTCTTCGGCGAGTACGTGGCGCTCAATGGCCTCGGCCGAATCGTCGTCGAACACTGGCGGGTCAACCCGCGGGTGGCGCTTGGGCTGACCGAACCGCAGTGGATCGGAATCGCCTTGGTGATTCTCGGAGCGAGCGGTTGGCTGTACTATCGAGGCAAGCCCGAGCCCGCGACGGCTTGAGCGAGCCCAGGAGCCCCGCGCGAGCGGTGGAGGAGGATCGCGTGAGCGACGAGCCGCGCAGCCTGGATACCCGGGACAAAATCCTCGAGGTGGCCGAGGGCGAGTTCGCCCGAGAGGGCTACGCCGGCGCCCATCTCCAGCGCATCGCCGAGCAGGTCGGCGTTCAGAAGACGGCTCTGTACTACTACTATCCCAGCAAGGCGGCACTCTACACTGCGGTGCTGGTGCGCATGCTCGAGGCCTTTGAAGCGGCGGTGCGCGCGGCGACCGACCGCCCCGGCACCCCGAGCGAGCGCCTCGAACGCCTGCTCGCAGTGCTGAACGACCTGCTCGCCGAACGGCGCAACTACTCCCAGATCCTCATTCGTGTATTCGTGGATCGCGCGCAGCTGGTGGACGAACTCATCAGTCCGCCGATACAGAGCGTGATCGGTCGTATCCTGCGCTTCTACCAGGAAGGAGTCGAGGCGGGGGCTTTCCGACGCATGTCCTCACGGCACTTCTTCCAGAGCCTGCTCGGAGCCACCGTCTTTCACTACGCGGCGCGCAACTTCAGCGCTGCAGTGCTCGGGGTCGATGACATCTTCACGCACAACGCCGTGAACTGGCGGCGCGAGGAGGTGCAGAAGATCCTGAAGCAGGGCGTGCTGCTCTCGCCCGAAGAGCGCGAGCGCGACTCCGAGAAAGCCTGAAGGCCTAGCCCGACTTCGCCGCGCGGGCGTGGGGAGCCAGGGGCTGGAGCCGCTCGGCGAGTGCGGTGGCGCTGGTCGCGAGGGCGGGGTCGCACTCGCCCCCAGAAGCTTCACGCGCACGCTGGGCAATGCCGCAGACTGCGGCATAGGCGAGATTGCTGAGACCCGGCTCCGCGGCGGCCGATTCTGCGTCGACCCACTCCGTGAGGCAGGTCACCGCCGCGCGATGCTCGCCCTCGACGTAGCGGTCCATGCCTTCTGCATACGCGGCAAGCGGCAAGAGATCGGCGCGCCCGGGATCTCGCGCCAGAGCCTCGGCGAGGGCCCGCCGCGCCGGTGCGAAGAATCCGCTCTCAAGGTAGGAACGTGCGGCCCGCGCATAGCCCAAGACCGCCGTGCCATGGATCGAGGCCAGCACGTCGTCGAGCTCGTCGCCGAGCACCTCCTCGACCAGCGCGCGCCCCTCCACGAGGAAACGCGCGACCAGGACGTTCTCGGGATGGGCGGCCAAGAGTGCTCGGAACTGCGCGCGTGTGTGGACGAGGAGCGCTTCCGTCTCGTGCAGCGCCTCATCGAGGCGCACGGCTGCAGCCGCCAGGATCTTTTCGAACTCCTCGAAGATGCCGTCCGCTTCCGCGCCGGACTGGGAGCGGAGCGCACGAACTTTGGGCCCGTAGACCGTCCGCTGGTAGAGGTTCTCGCGGAACTTCATGGCCTCGTGGAAAAGCGAGCCCACGGCGAGATCGAACAGTGCCTCGCGCTGCATGGCGATGCCGGGAGCGTGGTCACTGCCGCGGAAGAGTGCATGGCAGCGCTCCTTGAGCCGAAACAAAACGCTCCGCTCGTCGTCCCCGACAAGGCGCTGGACCTCATCGAAGGTGAGAACGCCCTCGCGGTAGCGGGCGAAGATCCGGCGCATGCTCTGATCGGCGAGCAGGAAGGCCCGCAAGATGTCCACGAGGACGGAGGCTTCCGATTGCAGCATGAAGCAACTATAGGCGTCCTCGCGAAGCCTCGTGCTACCCTGCGCAGCCGGTCGGCATCCCTATGATCCGCGTGCGTGTGCGCCATCTCGCCGCAGTCGATCCGCTGCGCGAGCTTGCCTCGACGGCCCAGCTCATGGCGAGCGTGGCGCGTGGCCGGGAGCGCGGCGAGGGCGGTGCGCTCCAGCTGGCGACGCTGCGGGGGGAGGCCCTCGCCCTCGGTCGCTTCCAGCAGCTCGCGCCTACCCTCGAGACTCCTCTCGGGGAGCCCAATCCGAAGCGGTCGCCGCCGAATGTCGTGCGGCGCTGGACCGGCGGACACGCGACGGCGTATGGAGATGGCATCCTGTCCGTATCGCTCATCCTTCCCGGGCCATCGGCTTGGCTCCCGGCGCCGGAGAAGATCCCGGCCGAGAAGCTCCTGAACCGCTATGTGCGGGGTCTGCTGCGCGCGTTCTCGGCGCTCGGGGCTCCGGCCTTCTATCCCGGGCGGGACTGCGTCACCGTCGCAGCCCGTCCTGTCGCCTACCTGAGCTGCGAGCGCGATGCGACTGGGGTGTGCCTGGTCCAGGCGATCGTGGGCCTTTTCCGACCGTTTGCTGTCGAGAAAAGTGCGCCGCCGATCCCCGAGGAGAATGCGTCGGAGGCGCCCACATCTCTTTCGGACCTCGTGCGCGGCTCGGCTGGTCTTGGCGAGCGCTTCGGCGAGGCTCTGCTCACCGCCTACGCGGCGCGCCATGGCCTTGCCTTCGACGCCTCCCTGCCGTCGGAGCTCGAATCGCAGGCGGTGAGCGAACGGGAGGCGCGACTGCGCGCGCACAGCCCGCGGGAAGACTCCGTTGCGGACATGGTGGGGAGCGGCCCCTTTTCGACCCCGATGGGCAGCCTTGAGGCCTTCGTTGCGCTCGAACAGAGCCGTACGCTACGGCGCGTGCGAATCTTCGGGGATTTCATCGCGGACTCTGCGGGCGTTGCCGAGCTCGAGGAAGCGCTGCGCATGCGGCCCGCGGACTGGCAGAGCGTCGATGGCGCCGTCGAGCGCGTTCTCGGAGGGCCCGAGCACTTCACGCTCGGGCTCCGCGAACGCCAAACCGTGACCCACGCGGTGCTCGAAGCTGCCCGGCGCGCGGCCGGGCCGGAGGCGGTGGCGTGAGTGGAAAGGCAGTCGCACGGCACGTCCCCGCCGCCCGCACGCCCGCCCCGCGCAGCACGCTGTGGATCGTCTTTACGACGATCCTCATCGATTTCATCGGCTTTAGCGTCCTCATCCCGGTGCTGCCGATCTACGCCCACAAGCTGGGTGCGAGCTCGGTCCAGGTCGCCCTGATTTTGTCGCTCTACGCCTTGGCCCAGCTGATCTTCCTTCCCGCCTGGGGCTGGCTCTCGGACCGGATCGGCCGCAGGCCCGTCATCCTGGTCTCGCTCTCGGGTACCGTCGCCTCTTTCCTTCTGCTCGCACTCGGCCAGTCTCTCGCCGTCATCTACTTGGCCCGCATCCTGGCCGGGCTCTTCGCCGCGAGCATCGGCACCGCGCAGGCGATCGTGAACGACGTCACGACGGACGCCGAGCGGGCGCAGGGCATGGGTCTCATCGGCGCGGCCTTTGGCTTGGGCTTTGTGCTCGGCCCCGCCCTCGGCGGACTGCTCTCCAAGATCGACGATCGGGCGCCTTTCTACGGGATCTGCATCTTGGCCCTTGCGAACCTTGGGGTCGCGTTTTTCCGTCTGCCCGAATCCCATCCGCCCCCGAATCAGCGCAACTGGAGCGGCCTTGGAGAGACGCTCGTGCCCTCCCCCCTGCGGCTGCTCTTCGCCACCCACGACAAGCGGATCGGCCGCTATCTCTTTCTCTTCTTCGTGCTGTTCACTGCGTTTGCCGCCCTTGAGTCGATGTTCACGCTCTTCATGCTCGAGCGCTTCGGCCTCGGCATCTCGGCGGCAAGCTACGTGTTCGCCTTCATTGGCGTGTGGATCGCGCTCACGCAGGGCGTGCTGATTCGCCGCCTTGCGCCGCTGCTGGGCGAGAGGCGGCTTGTGGTGATCGGCCTCGTCCTGACGGGCGCTGGCCTCGCGGTGATCCCGCTCGTGCCAAGCGCCGGCTGGCTTTATCTCGTGACCCCCATTGTTGCCGTGGGCAATGGCCTTGCGTTCCCGTCCTTCACGAGCCTCTACTCGAAGGCGTGCAGGGCGGAGAAGGCAGGCCAGCTGCTCGGCGAGAGCCAATCGATGGCGACCACCGGCCGAATCTTCGGACCGATCTGGGCGGGCTTTGCGTTCGGCCACATCGACTTCGGCGCGCCGTTTGTGATTGCCGGGTTCTTGATGTTCGTGGCGCTGGGCCTCTTCCGGCTGTGGCGGCGCACGCTGCTCGGCGAGGAGAGCGAGGCGCTAGCTCGTGCGGAAGCGCGAGGTGGCGGGTGAGAGCACGAGCTCATCCGCCTTTTCGGGATGGACCTGCTTTGCACGATCGAGGAGCAAGGCCTCGTCTTCCCGATTGTTCGGGTCGGGGACGCAGCAATCGACCGGGCACACTTCCGCGCACTGCTCGGTGTCGTGAAACCCGACGCACTCTGTGCACAGCTGCGGATCGATCTGGAAAGTTTCCTCGCCCTCGCTGATGGCATCGTTCGGGCACTCGGGCTCGCACACCCCACAGTTGATGCACTCTTCCGTGATCATCGTGGCCATCGCAGCTCGCGCTCCCGTCGATTTCCCGAAACGGCTTCGGACCATACGCAACCCCCCTTGGAGGGTCAACGGTGGAACTGCGACTTGGAGTCGATTTGCGAGGCGGAGGGGCCCGGGCAGGGTCGATGCATTCGGTTGACCCGAAGGGCCGTTCTCCTATTCTGGCCTTGGACAGAGCGCTGTGGAGGTTTCCGGCATGGCCCCGACGGTCGCACGCGAGAGTATGGAGGTCGACGTCCTGTTCGTCGGGGCGGGCCCGGCGACGCTGGCCTCTGCTTTGCACCTCATGAACCAGGTGAGCGCCCACAACGAGCGCGTCGAACGGGCGGGCGGCGATCCGATCGAGCCCCCGACCGTGCTCGTGATCGAGAAGGGTGCGGCGGTGGGCGACCACATCCTCTCCGGTGCGGTGATGAATCCGCGGGGGATCGAGGAGCTCGTTCCCGAGTTCGCCCAGCAGGGCTTTCCCATCGAGTATGTCTGCGACGACGCCTCGTTCTGGATGTACACGCGCAAGCACGCCATTCGCTCGCCGATCACCCCGCCGAACTTCCAGAAAAAGGGCTATCACGTCGTCTCCCTCTCCAACGTCACCAAATGGCTGGCGGAGCGCTGCGAAGCGGCGGGCGTCGAGGTCTATCCAGGTTTCGCCGGCGACACGCTGCTCATCGACGGCCACAAGGTCGTCGGTGTGCGGATCGGCGACATGGGCGTCGACAAACACGGCAAGCCAAAGCCGAACTACCAGCCGGGGATGGACATCTTTGCCAAGGTGACGGTGCTGGGCGAAGGCGTGCGGGGCAGTCTCTCCAAGCAGCTGGTCCAGCGCTTCGAGCTCGATGGCCTCTTTCCGCAGGTCTACGAGACCGGCATCAAGGAGATCTGGCGCGTTCGGCCGGAGAATCACCGGCCGGGCCGCGTGATTCACGGCTCGCTCTTCCCGGACATGCTGCGCCAGTTCAACGGCATGTGGCTCTACGACATGAAAGACCAGCTCGTGTCCTTCGGGTTCGTCACGATGCTCGACTCGCAGAGCCCGTTGAACGATCCTCACCTCGCGGCCCAGGAGTTCAAGACCGTCCCCTGGATGCGCAAGCTGCTCGAGGGCGCCGAGCTCGTACGCTACGGCGCGAAGGCCATCCCGATGGGCGGCCTCTACGCCCAGCCGAAACTGTATTGCGACGGCGCGATGCTGATCGGCGACTCAGCGGGCTTCTGCAACGCCTTCAAGCTCTCGGGAATCCACCTCGCGATCAAGTCGGGCATGATGGCCGCGGACACCATCGTCGAAGGGCTCAAGGCCAAGGACTTCAGCTCCGTCACCCTCGGCGCCTACGCCGAGCGCTATCGGGAGAGCTGGGCCTACAGCGAGCACCGCGAGGCGCGCAACTTCCATGGCTCGATCGAAGTCAGCCCCCTATTCGCGCTCGGCCTGAATCTTCCCCTCATGCTGGTCACCGGGGGCCGCGGAATCAAGGATCCGCTCCCGTTCTCGGCGGGCTACCTCCACATGAAGAAGCTCTCCGCGCTTCCCGAGCGCAAACGCGAGCGCAAGCCTTTCGAATTCGACGGCAAGCTCACCTTCTCGAAGGAGCATCTCGTCCAGTTCAGCGGCGCCCAGCACGAGGTCGACCAGCCGTCCCACCTCGTCGTGGCAGACACCGATCTGTGTCGAGACGTGTGTTCGGTCGAGTATGGCAATCCCTGCGAGAAGTTCTGTCCGGCCGCGGTCTACGAGATGGTGCCGGACGCCGACCATCCGGGGAAGAAGAAGCTGTTCATCCACCACGAGAACTGCGTGCACTGCAAGACCTGTGATATCGCGGATCCCTACCAGGTCATCACCTGGACGCCGCCCGAAGGGGGCGAGGGACCAGACTACACACAGATGTAGTCGCAAGAGACGTTGGTTAAGACGCGATCCCCGCGGCGGCGAGGGCTTCTTCGAGGGCGTCCATGTCGTCTCCGCGGGCGGCCACGAGGAGCGCCCGCGCGGGAGCGTCGAGTTCCAAGGGAAACTCCTTGCCGGACTCGCAGCGGACGAGCGCCCCCGCCTCGGCGGCGATCAGCGCACCGATCCGGCCGCGGTGGCTGATGCTCTTGTGCCGGCGGTCGAGGCGCAACCCCGCGCGAACCCCCGGCACGAGCGGCGCGACCGCAATCGCGCCGCCCGCGGCACGGACGACCTCGTAGCCGCGTTGACGGAGCTTTTCCTGGGCGGCGTCCGGCAGCTCATGCGACACCAGAACGCGCGGGCCTTCCTCGGGCCCCGTGAGCCGCACGAAGCGCGGGACTCCACCGGCGCGCGCGACGCGTGCGCCATTGCCGCGCGTCGCGTCAAAGAAGAGCCCCTCGCGCGGCAGCGCAATCAGCGCAGCTTCCATACGGCCGGCGACGGCGAGCCCCACCATGATCGCGTACGGACCGCGGCCCTCGAGGTAGGAGTGCAGTGTGCCGTCGATGGGATCGATCACGACCCGCGCCTCGGCGTGCGGAGCAAAGCGGTGGACGGTCGGCGTGTCCTCTTCGGCCTCGAGCGAGACGAACGGGAAGCGTTCCAAGAGCGTGACCAGGAGGGTCTCTTGCGCAGCGGTGTCGGCCATGGTGAGGGCGGCCTTGCTGGGCGTCGCCTCTCGCTCTTTGGGGCTGTTGACGACGCGCCCCTCCAGCGCGCGCGCGACCGCCGCGGCCTGCCGCAGCGCCGGCAGCATGGCCGCCACAAAGGCCCGGGGGTCC
This sequence comes from Myxococcota bacterium, assembly GCA_035489755.1. Classification (GTDB taxonomy): domain Bacteria; phylum Myxococcota_A; class UBA9160; order UBA9160; family UBA9160; genus UBA9160. The sequence goes on along the minus strand of DATGZK010000099.1, from coordinate 48,594 downwards.
GGCGTCGTCACGATCCGCGCAGCTTCGCCGCGTGGCGCAAGTTCTGCGCCTCGATCGCGAGGATCACGTCCTCGGCGATATTGGTGGCGTGATCCCCCACGCGTTCAAGGTTCTTGGCGATCATGATGAGATCGACTTCCTGAGAGGTGAGCTCGGGATGCGCGCTGATCTCCAGGATCGCGTCGCGCACCACGCGGTCCTGGTCGTCGTCGATCCGGTCGTCGGCAGCCAGGACGGCACGCGCCTTGGCAGGATCGCCGTCGGCGAAGCTGTCGAGGGCGTCTTTGAGCATGCGGCGCGCTTCGTCCGCCATGTCCTCCAGCTTTGGAGGGAGCGCGACGGAGGGACGCTCGGCGAGGCGCAGTGCGCTCTTTGCGATATTGCGCGCGATATCCCCCACGCGCTCCAGGTCGGTCGCGATCATCTTGATCGCGATCACCTGGCGCAGGTCCTCCGCCACGGGCGCCTGGAGCGCCAGCGCCCGCAGAACTCGCTCGTCGATCTGGACGTCCAGACGATCGATCTCGAGGTCGTCTTCCCGGACCTCAGCCGCAAGATCGGCCTTGCGCTCCCAGACCGCCTGGACGGCCTTCTCAAGAATGGACTCGGCAAGGCCGCCCATGCGCAGCAGGCTCTTGCGCAGATCCTCAATGACCGAGTCGAAAAGGCGGGTCATCCCGTCTCTCCCGGCGAGCGCAGCGGCGAAGATATAGCCGCCAGACCGCCTCTGCGTGACAAGGTGCAGCCATCGCCCTTCGATTCGTCACAGAGACGTCACTCGAACGACGATCTTGCGTCATGTATCACACGGATCTTCGCCTGCCATCTAGCCGCGGCGGTCCCGGGGCCTGCGGCAAGAAAATGAGACAGAAGACGGGGGGCTTTTATGAGCAGGGGCCTTCGAGCGATCCTGGCCGCACTGGCGGTGAGCCTCGCCGCGGGTGCGGCCCATTCGCAGCAGGCGATCGAGCCGGACAACGCGATCCCCGCCTACAGCAAGACCAGCGGTGTCTCCGGGAACCTGAACTCGGTGGGCTCGGATACGCTGAACGACCTCATGGGCTACTGGGCCGAAGGCTTCCAGAAGCAGTACCCGAACGTGCGGATCCAGATCGAGGGCAAGGGCTCCTCGACGGCGCCACCCGCACTGATCGCCGGGACGGCGCAGCTCGGCCCCATGAGCCGCGAGATGAAGCCCTCCGAGACGGACGAGTTCGAGAAGAAATACGGCTACAAGCCGACAGTGATCCGGGTTTCGATCGACGCCCTCGCGGTCTACGTCAATAAGGACAATCCGCTCACCCAGCTCACGCTGCCGCAGGTCGACGCGGTGTTCTCGAAAACGCGGCGCTGCGGAATGGCCGCCGACGTCACGACCTGGGGCGAGCTTGGGCTCACCGGTGCCTGGAGCTCGCGCCCGCTCAGCATTTACGGCCGCAACTCCGCCTCCGGCACGTACGGCTACTTCAAGGAGCACGCGCTGTGCAATGGCGACTACAAGGACAGCGTGAAGGAGCAGCCGGGCTCTGCCTCGGTCGTGCAGGGCGTGACCGAGGACATCAACGGGATCGGCTACAGCGGGATCGGCTATAAGACCTCGGGCGTAAAGGCGCTTGACCTCGCCACCAAGGAGGGCTCGCCCTTCGGCAAGGCGGACGCCGCAGACGTCTACGGCGGCAAGTACCCGCTCTCCCGCTTCCTTTTCATCTATGTGAACCGGGCGCCCAACAAGCCGCTGGACCCGCTGGTGCGCGAGTTCCTCCGGTTCGTGCTCTCTCAGGAGGGCCAGCAACTCGTCGTGAAGGCCGGCTACCTCCCAATCGCCCACGCCATCACGCAGCAGGAGCTGGCGAAGCTCGAGTAGACGTGGCCGCCACCACCGCCCCCAGCCGACCCGTACACGCCTTCCTTTCGGTTGGCGCCTCGCGGCGCCGCCATACGGTGGACCTCGTGGCCAAAGCGGTCGTCACCGCCGGCGGGCTTTCGGTGATTGCGAGCATTCTCGCCATCCTCGTGTTCCTGGTGGTGGAGGTCTGGCCGCTTCTCGAGTCCGCGCGCGTGCGGGCGGAGCAGAGCGTCCCCGCCCCGGCCCCCGGCGCGCGTGCCCTTTTGGTCGATGCCCATCACACCCACGTCGCGCTGCTCGGTCCCGATGGGGTGGTGCGCGTGGTGCGGCTCGCCGACGGTGCGCTCGTCTTGGAGCGGCCCCTCGTCCCGGGAGGTGCGTCGCAACCCGTTGCCGTGTCTACGAGCCTATCGGGCCAGCCCTACCTCGCCGTCGCGACGCAGGACGGCCGCGTTGCCGCTCTGGCGGTCGACTTTGCGGAGTCCTTCACGCGGGACGCGCGATCGGTGACGCCCCGGCTCGGCGAGGCCCAGATCTTTGAGCTTGACCCCGAACATCGGCCCCTTTCCGCATTTGCCGCGCGCCTCTCAGAAGGGGGCGCCACCGCCGCCGCGCAGCTCGCAGACGGCCAGATGGTCCTCGTCCGAGAGGTTGAGACCACGAACCTTCTGAGCGGAGAAAAGACCCGCGCCCTTCAGCGAACGGCGCTGCCCCCTGCCCCCGGACCCGTGAGCCACCTCCTCCTCGACCGAAAAGCCCTGGCCCTCTACGGCGCGCTTGCGACGGGCGAGCTCGTGCGCTGGGACCTCAGTGCGGATCCGCACGCCCCCCCGCAGGTGGCCGGTCCCCCTGGCGACGCGATTACGGCCCTCGAGCTCTTGATCGGCGACCGTGCGCTCGTGGTGGGCCGCTTAGGCGGGGAGCTCGAGGTGTGGTTCCCGGTTCCGCCGCCCGGAGGCGGAGAGAGCGAGGGCGTGCTGAAGCGCGTTCACACCTTCCCTGCGCTCCCCGCCGCGGTTGTGCTGCTCTCGCCCTCCGAGCGCAACCGCTCGTTCTTTGCACAGGACGCGAGCGGGAACCTTGGCCTTTACTACTCCACCTCCGAGCGGGTGCTGTGGACCGGCACGTCGCTCGTTCCCGGTGCATCCGCCCTCGCCTTCGCCCCGAAGGGCGACGCGGTGGTAAGTGCGGGGCCCGAACGCGTGACGCTCGCCGAGGTGAAAAATCCCCATCCCGAGGCGTCGCTGCGCGCGCTCTTTGGCAAAGTCCACTACGAGGGCGCGTCCGCTTCCGCCTTCGTCTGGCAGTCGAGCAGTGGCAGCGACGACTTCGAGCCCAAGCTCTCGCTGACGCCGCTCCTCGCCGGGACGCTGAAGGGCACCTTCTACTCCCTGATTCTAGCCGTCCCCCTCGGCGTCCTCGGCGCAATGTACACCTCGCAGTTCATGCACCCGCGTCTTCAGCGCGTCATCAAGCCCACCGTCGAACTCATGGCGTCCCTGCCGAGTGTGGTGCTCGGCTTTCTCGCGGGGCTGTGGCTGGCGCCGCTGATCGAGTCCAAGCTCGCCGCACTCCTGCTCTTGCTGATCGCGCTCCCGATCTTTTCCTTGCTGGCGGGTGCGCTCTGGTCCCTTCTTCCGCGGAGCGTGCGCGGCCGGATCCCGGCGGGCGGGGAGATTCTGTTCTTCATGGCGGTCTTGGCGGCGGGCAGTGCACTGTGCTGGCCGCTCGGCGGCGCCCTTGAGCGGGCGGCGTTTGGCGGGAACCTCCCGGGCTGGCTCTACGAAACCATGGGTCTGCGCTACGACCAGCGCAACGCCGTCGTGGTCGGCATCGCGATGGGGTTCGCCGTCGTGCCCATCATCTTTGCGATTTCCGAGGATGCCATTTCAAACGTGCCTGGGACTCTCAGGGCGGGCTCGCTCGCTCTCGGCGCAAGCCTGTGGCAGACCGTGGTGCGCGTCGTCCTGCCCACCGCGAGCCCCGGGATCTTCTCAGCGGTGATGGTGGGCTTCGGTCGCGCCGTCGGTGAGACCATGATCGTGCTCATGGCGACGGGCAACACTCCCATCATGGGGTGGAGTCCGTTCAATGGATTCCGAACGCTCTCGGCCAACATCGCGGTCGAGGTGCCCGAGGCTCCGGCGGGAAGCACGCTGTTCCGCACGCTCTTCCTCGCGGCGCTGCTTTTGTTCGCTTTGACGTTCGCGCTCAATACCGGCGCGGAGCTGGTGCGCCAGCGGCTGCGCCAGCGCTACGCGAGGCTCTAGCGTGCCGCTGCGCCGCTCTGACCTCGTGGGCCACCTCATGACCTGGCTATGCGCGGGCACGCTCGCGCTCAATCTGCTGCTGATCCTCGGCCTGCTCGGACTGCTCGCCTCCGAGGGGCTCAGCTACTTCTGGCAAAAGCCGCTCTGGCTGCTCGAGCTCGCCGACGGGCAGAAGATCCTCGGCGAACTGTACGAGACCGAGGACATCCCGCAGAGCGGCCGTGCCGACGAAGCACAAAAGACACGGGTGCGCGTCAAGGTGGGCAACCGCGACATTTCGGGTTCCGATTTTCGCTGGATCGACGAAGCCCAGATCGTGGGGCGCAGCCGACCCGCAGACGCCGCCGTGCTCGAGCGACTCGAGTGGGGAAACTTTCACGGGTTCGCGCGAGAACTGCGCGCGCACGGCCAAACCCTGGCTCGCGGGGAAGATGCGGTCTGGCCGCTGCTGGACCTGCTTCTGCGGGAAAAGGCCAAGGAACGCGACGCGCTCGAAGCCCTCGAGAAGGGAGAGCTTGGCCGCATCAACTACGCGCTTGAGCGACTGCGCCTTGCTGAGCGCAAACTCTCCCTCGAGACCTTGCCCGACGCGGAGCGCACGCGCCGGGCGGAGGCGCTTTCCCGCGAGCAGGCGGAGCAGCAGGCAGCCTATACGAACGTGGCCGCGCGCATTCGCGAGAAGCGTTCCGCCTTCGTGGCGGAAACTCTCGTCGTCGAGACGGCCGACGGCGTCCAGCGCGAGCTGCCCGTCGGCTACGTGATGCGGGCCATCCGCCCCAATGCCTTGGGCTTCGCCGGAGCTGCGAAGCTGTATCTCTCCCGCGCGTGGGAGTTCATCAGCGGAGAGCCGCGGGAGTCCAACACCGAAGGCGGAATCTTTCCCGCGATTTTCGGGACCGTGATGATGGTGCTCTTGATGTCGATCTTCGTCGCGCCCTTCGGCGTCATCGCGGCGGTGTACCTGCGCGAGTACGCGAAAGGTGGCGTTCTCGTGCGGCTCGTCCGCATCGCCGTCAACAACCTGGCCGGCGTCCCGTCCATCGTCTTCGGCGTGTTCGGCCTCGGCTTCTTCGTCTACTTGGTGGGGGGCACGATCGACCAGCTCTTCTACCCCGAAGCACTGCCCACGCCGACCTTCGGCACGGGCGGCATTCTGTGGGCGAGCCTCACGCTCGCGCTGCTCACGGTGCCCGTCGTGATCGTGGCCACGGAAGAGGGGCTCGCCGCGGTGCCCCAGATCGCTCGCGAGGGCTCTCTCGCGCTCGGAGCCACGCAGTTTGAGACGCTCTGGCGGGTCGTGCTGCCGGCCGCCGCCCCCGGCATCCTGACCGGAATGATCCTGGCCCTCGCGCGCGCAGCGGGGGAGGTGGCGCCCCTCATGATCGTGGGCATGGTTAAGCTCGCTCCGGCGCTGCCGGTCGACGGAAACTTCCCATACCTGCATCTCGAACGAAAGTTCATGCATCTTGGATTCCATATCTACGACGTGGGCTTCCAAAGCCCGAACGTCGAGGCCGCCAAGCCCCTCGTCTTCGCCACGGCCTTGCTCCTGATCGCCGTGGTGCTCGCCAGCAACCTGATCGCCATCCTCGTGCGGAACCACTTGCGCGAGAAGTATGCGACCCGCAGCATCTGATGAGGGGCGCGATCACGCGGCTCTCGCCCAAGGCGGCAGGCGTGGAGATCCTCATGGATGACGCGGAGGCACCGGCGCCGCACATCGACAAGCCCGTGCTGACCACCGAGCAGCTCTCGCTCTGGTACGGCAGCACGCTCGCCCTCGACGCGATCACGCTGGAGATTCCGGAAAAAAAGATCACGGCCTTCATTGGACCTTCGGGCTGTGGAAAGTCGACGCTGCTGCGCTGCTTCAACCGGCTCAATGATTTGATCGACGTGGTACGCGTCGACGGCGCGCTGCGTTTCCACGGCGTGAGCCTCTACGGCCCCGAGGTCGACGTCTCGCAGCTGCGGGCGCGCATCGGCATGGTGTTTCAGAAGTCGAATCCCTTCCCGAAGAGCATCTTCGAGAATGTGGCGTACGGCTGCCGGATCCACGGGGTGACTCGCCGCAGCACGCTCGCCGAGATCGTGGAGCGGAGTTTGCGCGCCGCCGCGCTCTGGGAAGAAGTGAAGGATCGGCTCGACGCGAGCGCCCTGGGCCTCTCCGGTGGCCAGCAGCAGCGCCTGTGCATCGCGCGGGCGATTGCGATCGAGCCCGAAGTGATTCTGCTCGATGAGCCCTGCTCCGCCCTCGATCCCATCGCGACCGCAAAGATCGAGGAGCTGATGCAGGAGCTGAAGGAGCGCTACACGCTGGTCGTGGTGACCCACAACATGCAGCAGGCAGCGCGGGTCTCCGACTACACGGCTTTCCTCTACCTCGGACGGCTGATCGAGTACGGCGAAACGGCCCGGCTGTTCGTGAAGCCTCAGAAGAAACAGACCGAGGACTACATCACCGGACGCTTCGGCTGATCGGCTCCCGCGCGGCGGCGCTGCGCACCCCCGCAAGAGTTTCGGCAACCCGGCGAGGACTCGCCGGCGGCGTTAGGCGAAAGCGGTGCGGCGCTCTCCTGCGGCCGTCTGGCGGTCTGCCCGCGGGAGCAAAATCACGAAGCTCGATCCGCTGCCGATCGCGCTTTCCACGTAGATTTCGCCTCCCATGGACTGCACGAGATGCTTCACGATCGCAAGCCCGAGCCCCGTCCCCCCGAGGTCCCGCGAGCGCGCCTTCTCGACCCGATAGAAGCGCTCGAAGATCCGGGGCAGGTCTTCCTTCGGGATGCCGATGCCGTCGTCGCGCACCTCAACGCGGATGTGCTCGGCCTCGGGCTCGATCTGCACCTCGATGTGGCCGCCGGCGTGGGTGTACTTGGCGGCGTTGTCCAGAAGGTTGGTCAGAATCTGATCCACCGCGCGCCGATCAGCCCACGCGGCAGGAGTCACCCCTTCGACGAGCTTTACCGACAGCGTCTTCGCGCGGAGCTGCAGCTCCATCCCTGAAATCACGGCGGCCGCGACCCGGCCCACGTCCACCTCGATCAGCTTGATCGGGAGCTTTCGGCTCTCGATCCGGGAAAGATCGAGCAGATCGTCGATCAGATTTCCGAGGCGCTCGGCATGGCGCAGGATCACCCCCAGGTACTTGCGCGCATCGTCCAGCGGAACGTCGACGGACAGCAGTGTCTCCGCGAATCCCCGGATCGCGGTCAGAGGGGTCTTGAGCTCGTGGGACACGTTGGCGACGAAGTCGCGGCGCACCGCCTCGAGCCTGCGCAGATCGGTCATGTCATGGAAGACCGCGACCGTGCCGAGGCGGGGCCCAGTCTGGGGAAATGCCACGGCATGGAGCCGGATCGAGCGTCCCTCGCCCCCACCCAACTGGATCTCGTGGGCGACAACGTCGCTCGTGCTGGCGGCGGCCCGCATCGCATCATCCACTCCCGCGTGTCGAATCACCTCGAGCGGTGCGCGCCCCACCACGTCTCCCCACACGCCGAGCATCTCGCGCAGCCGGGGATTCGCGAGCACGATGCGTCCCGCCGCGTTCACCACCAAGACGCCTTCGACCATGCTCCCGAGCACAGCCTGCAGCTGCTCTTTCTCCGCCGTCGCCTCGTCGATGCGGCGCCGCAGCTCATCGGCCATGCGGTCGAGGTCGGCAGCGATGCGTCCGAGCGGGCCTCCGACGCGCCAGCGCAGCCGGCGGTCGAGATCGCCGGCCGAGAGACCGCTCGCGAAATCGCCGATTTCGTTAAGAGGTTGGACCAGAATCCGGGTGAGCAGGATCGAGAGCAGGAGGGCAAGCGCAACGCCAAGCACGGCCGCGACCTCGAAGGCATGGAGCGACAGGCGACCCTCCGGCGTGTCGGACCGCAGCGCTCCCGCCGGGAGCCACCACGCCGCCGTGCCGAGCGCGCAGGCCACGACCGCGAGCAAGCCGGCGGTGATCCAGAGCTGAGGTCTTACAGGCAGGCCACGCACTCCAAGAGGCTAGCAGCGAGGCGACGGCGGGGGCGGGGCCTCGTCTACTCTGCGAACCGGTACCCGACCCCGCGCACCGTCTCGATGAGATCCCCGGCCACGCCGAGCTTCTCGCGCAAACGCTTGAGATGGGTGTCGATGGTGCGGCTCGTGACTGTGATTTCGGAGCCCCAGACCTCATCGAGCAGACGCTCGCGCGTCAGCACGCGGCCCGGCCGGGTCATTAGCGTGGTGAGCAGCCGGAACTCTTTCGCGGTGAGCTCCACCTCCTCGCCCCCCACGAAGCAGCGGTGCCGCTCGGGATCGACGCGCAGCGCTCCGTGTTCAAGACCAGCCCCCGCGGCTGCACTCGTCGCACGTCGGCGCAACACGGCCCGCACGCGCAGCGTGAGCTCCCGTGGGCTGAAGGGCTTGGGAACGTAGTCATCCGCTCCAAGCTCAAAACCCACGACCCTGTCCACCTCCTCGGACTTGGCCGTCAACATAAGGATCGGCAGGTCCGCGAGTGCGGGATCGGAGCGCACCTGGCGGCAGATGTCGTTGCCCGAGACGTCGGGCAGCATGAGGTCGAGCACCATGAGGTCGGGGGGCGAGCGCCGCAGCTGCTCGAGCGCCTCGCGGCCCGAGGCCGCGGTCTCGACCCGGAACCCGGCCTGGCTGAGGTTGAATCGGACGAGCTCGAGCAGATCGGGCTCGTCGTCCACCACGAGGATCCGGGCGCTCATCGCTGCGGACAAAATAGCGGGGTACCTGGGCCGCATCGCACCCTTTCCGCTCGCGGGGGAAGACTTCGTGGGATCGTGACGCAGCTGCCGCGAGTTCGTCACGGGGAGGCGGCTTGACCACAGGGGCGGCTGGGGTCTAGTGTCGAATGACGCTTTGCCGTCAGGCCTAAAAGTGTGACGCAGATCACTAGTTGAGCCGGAGCGATCGCCGACTCGTTATCCGAGGCGACACGACAATCCAAACTCCGGGGTAGCCGGAGACTGGGGGACGACGATGAAGGCGCGACGCACGACACGATGGGCTCTTGTGCCTCGAAGTTTCTTAGGCGCGGCCGCGACGCTCGCCGTGGTTGCCATCGCGGCATCGGCCACCCCGGCCCGCGCTGCGGACAATGGGGCGACCGTGGCCTCGACCCCGGCGCCGAAGGCGGCGCTCAGGTCCTCCTCAGGCGCAGGCGCCGAAGCCCAGGCGCGCTCCGCTTTTGATTCATTTACAGAGACCTGGATGGACAAGTTGCGCGGCTCGAGCGCTCTGCGAACCGTCGCTGCGAGCTCGGGCGGTAGCACCGTGAAGCGGTTCAGCACGACCCATACCGAAGAGGTGAAGCCGACCGGCTCGCCGTCGAACCCCTTCGTGGGCGTCCTCCACTACACGGAGGAATCGTACAACTGCTCCGATGCTGCCCAGAGGAACTGCACCCTCGTCGAGAGCACACCGGTCACGGAGATCTTCCGCTTCCAGAACGGGAAGTGGGTCTACTGATCGCTGCTCCCGTAGCACCCGCTTCTCCCTCCCGTCGGCGGGCGCTTAGGTAAAACCAAGCGCCCGCCGATGGATGCTCCGCAGCAGTGCCATGCGGATGCATCTTCGAGATCTGATTCGAGAGCTGATCTTTGCCTGCGCGCTCACAATGGCCGCGGCGGTGGCCCTCGCGACGGGCGTTCTAGCTCCGCTTCAGCGGCACGCCGCTGACGCCCTCGTGCGCCTTGGCGCCACCCGCGCACCCGAGCCGCCCGCCGGCGTTCCCGACGTCGCGGTGGTGGCGCTCGACGCGCAGAGCCTGCGCGCGTATCCGGCCTGGCCTTGGCCACGGCGACTCTATGCCGAGGCCATCCGCCGCCTCGACGCCGCAGGTGCGAAGGTCGTGGCCTTCGACATCGACTTCTCGACTCCGCGAGAGCCCGCCGACGATGAGGCCCTGCGTGCTGCACTCGCAAGCTCGGGCCGGGTGGTCCTCGCCGCATTCCGCCAGCGCACGCCGCTCCCGGACGGCAGCGAGATCGAGGTGGCAAGCCTCCCCACGGCCGCCTTGGCCTCCGCCGCCGCTCGCGAGGGCAGCGTGCTCGTCCCGGTCGAGGACGATGGCATCGTCCGGTATGCGCCGCGCACGAGCCTGATCGCCGGCGCCCGAGTGGCGTCTTTGGCCAGCGCGACCCTTGACCTGGCGCGCGGCGAGTCGGGGCTGGCCAGCGACTTACCCGCCTTGCGGCTGGACTACCGGCGCATCCGGCCGGCCTTTCCGGTGATCCCGATCGTCGATGTGATCGATGGCCGATTCGACCCGCGAGAGGTCGCGGGACGTGTCGTCCTGGTCGGAGCGACGGCCGCGGAGTTCCAGGATCTCTGGCCGACTCCCCTTGGACCGGCACGACCCGGAGTGATGATTCAGGCGGTCGCCTACCGCACCCTCGCCAGCGAAATCGCAGGCGAGCGCGGGTTGCGAGCACCCGAGATTCCTGCGCAGCTCGCGCTCGCCGCCGGGCTCGCTCTGGTCGGTGGAGTGGGCGGAATCGGCTCTCACCGCAAACGGATCGGGGTGCTGGCCGCACTCGCGCTGTCGACGGGCGCAGCCGCCGCCGCGGGCGCGCTCTTCGCCGGCCTGCTGCTCGACCCCGTGCTGCCTGCGGTGGTGCTGGGCGCGCAGTACGTGCTCGGTCTCGAGGGCCTCCAGCGCCGCTTCGGCCGTCGGCTCCACGAGCGCGAGCTCTCGCTCTCCGCGCTCTTCCGTGTCGGCGAGGCCACCCAAGGCTCCGCGGCGACGGGCGGGCTTGAGCTCGCCCTCTCCTTGCTCGGTGACGTCGCGCAGGCGGACGCCGTCGCGCTGCTGCGCGCTCGACCCGAGGCTGCGGAGGCGGCGCTCGACGAAGCGCGCATCGAATGGCGCCGCCGTGGAGAGGATGCACCCGCGGAGAGCATTGGCGACACGGAGCTGGCGCTGCGCGTGCTCACCGATCGGCACATGCGCGTCTTCGAGGGCACGCGGCCTGGGGGCCGGTCGCGCGGCGGCCTCGCGGTGTACCTGCCGCTCTACACCGACGAGACGCGGGTAGGGGTGCTGGTGGTGGAGCGCAAGGACCCTTCCCCACTCGACGAGGTCCAGCTCCGAACGATTGCCACCGTGGGCGCACAGATCGCTCTTTTCGCGGAGAACGTGCGCCTCATCGAGGGCCTGCGAGCGACCCTTGACGCCTCAGTCGCGGCAATCGCGACCGCGATCGAGGCCCGCGACGGCTACACCGAGGCGCATTGCAGACGGCTCGCGACGTTCTCGGGAATCATGGCCGAGCGGCTCGGCCTCAAGGAGGCCGAGTTCGAGGCCGTGCGGCTCGGTGCATTGCTGCACGACGTCGGAAAGATCGGCATCCGGGACGAGGTCCTGCTCAAACCCGGCCGCCTCAGCCCTGCGGAGCGGCGCGATATGCAGCGCCATCCCGACATCGGCTGCCGGATCATCAGCGGGATCCAAGGGCTTCGTCCAACGACGGTCGACTGTGTGCTCCACCACCACGAGTGGTGGAACGGCGGCGGCTATCCGAGGGGTCTTTCAGGCGAAGCCATTCCGCTCGGTGCGCGCATCGTAGCGGTGGTGGACGTTTGGGATGCCCTCTCGACCGACCGCCCCTACAAGAGAGCGCTTCCCAAAGCCGAGGTGCGAGCCCACCTGGAGAAGCTAAAGGGAGTTCAGTTCGACCCTGCGATGGTCGATCTATTCCTGCGCATCCTTGACGAGGAAGGAGAGGAGATGCGCAGTCTAATCGCATCCCCTGCGCGGGCGCAGGAGTGATCCGCGCGGCGGCGCTTGTCCTTGTCTTCCTTGCGCTCCTGCCCGCCGGCGTCCGCGGGGAGGAGGAGCCTTCCGATCTCCTGCGTCTTGCGCAGGCGGCCGCTCAATACCCTGACGACCCCGACATCGCACTCGCCTACGGCGACGCGCTCGCCCGCGCCCATCAGCCTGCGGCCGCCGCGGAACAACTCGCGAGCGTCGAGGCCCGCTTTCCGGGCCGGAGCCCTGGGCTTGGCCTGCGGGTCGCGGAACTCCAGCTCGACGCCGGGCAAGACGCCGAGGCGCTCTCGAAGCTCGATGCTCTCGTCGCAGCCGAGCCGGGCTCCGGGCCCGTGCACCTTTACCGAGGCCTCGCGCTGCGCAGGCTCGGCCGCAGGGAAGAGGCTTTTGGCGAGTTCCAGCGCGCGGCCGAGCTCACCCCGGAGCTGCGCCCGGAGGCGCTGCTCCTGTGCGGCCTTGAGCGTATGGCGGAGGGACAGCCGGGCGAGGCGGAGCCCCTGCTGCGCGAGGCGATCGCGAGCGATCCCACGAGCGAAGCGGCTCGCCGCTCCCAGCTCCTGCTCCCCGCGCAGCCCGCGGTGGTGGCGGGACCGCCCCTGTCCCTCGGCCTCGTGAGCGGGTTTGAGTACGACAGCAACGTAACGCTCGGCAACGACCTGCGGCTTGGTCCTCCGTCTCAGGCGAAGGCAGATTGGGCGGGCATCTTCGGCGCCGGTGCTGTGGTGCGGCCGCTGCGCGGCGAAACGGCAGGCCTCGTGGTCGGCTACCGCTTCGACACCGGCCTCTACACGAATCTAGGCGCCTACGACTACCAGAACCATTTGGGATTCGGCTCGCTCTACCTGCGCCCGACATCGCAGCTGACGCTGCGTCTTGACGGCCTCGCCTCCTATGGGCTTCTCGATTCCCAGCGTTACGTCGAAACCTACTTGGTCCGCCCGAATCTCTTCTTCTCCTTCGGCGATCGCCTCGGCGTCTCGCGCCTTTACGCCGACTTTGAGAACGTGAGGTATTTCGAGGACAACCTGCTCTCGTCGCTGGATCGCAGCGGGCACGTTTACGGCGTCGGCATCGACCACACCTTCCCGTTGTTTCGCTGGCCAGGCGTGTTCGCCACCGTGCACGCACGCTGGTCGAAGCAGAACACCTTCGCGTCCCAAGATCTCCTGGGCTTCGATGGCGCCTATGACTACCAGCGGACCGAGGCCGGGCTTGGGCTGCACCTGCCGCTGTTCTTTGGAGTCTTGGCCGAAACCAATGTCACCGTGGGCTGGGAGCCCTACGCCAACGCCAACGTGATCGACTTCCTCACCGACGATGGTGTCGGAAACCCTGCACCTCGCCGGCGGCGTGATCTTGTGACGGACGCTGGCGTCTCGCTCTCCCGCCCACTCTTCGGCGGACTTGTGCTCGAGCTTGCATGGCGAATGACCCACCGCTCCTCGAACGTCGAGCTCTACGCCTACGACCGCAACGTGGTGGGTCTGTACTTCCGCTTCCAAACCAACTGAGCGAATACACGAAAAGGAGAAACTCCATGGACAAGCCGACAAGCCGATGGAGCCCTCTCCGTAGGTGGTGGATGCCGCACCTTGTCCTTGCTGCCCTCGTGCTCGCAAGCGTGCCGGCGAAAGCCGCGGACGGGCAGCCCCGGCTCTCCGTCGTCATCGGGGCTGTCGAGATCGGACGCGGCGAGCCTCCGGCTTGGCAAGCCGCGCACGTCGGTGACCTGCTCGGTGTGGGCGACTCGGTTCGAACGGGCCGAGGCGCGCGTGCCGAGGTGAATCTCGGCACGGGCGTTGCCCGCCTGTTCGAGAACTCGCTCCTGCGACTCCCGTCGGATGGGATGCGTCCCGAGGGGGCTGCGGCGGTGGGCCTCGACCACGGCGCGTCTCTCTTCGACGTGCGCGCGCGCCGGCCCGGCGACCCCTTCGAGGTGCGAACGCCCGAGGTGGTCGCGAGTGTAAAGGGTACACGCTTTGGCGTCGTGCTCGAAGATTCAAGCGCTGCGGTCGCGGTATACACAGGTCTGGTGGGCGTGCGCAAGCCCGATGCGGACGGCGCGAGCGAAGTCTTTGTGCGCGAGGGCTTCTCGGCGGTGGGCGGCCAAGGCCGCCCGTTCGACCTCTCGCTCCACTCCCGCAGCGACGTGTGGGGCGGCTGGGCAAAGGGGGGAGCCGCGCCGGTCATCCCCGGTCAGCCCGTCCACTCCGCGAGCTCCGGCGGCTCTCCCGCGGTGGACGCAGCGCGTGCGGCGGCCCTGCGCGCGGCAGCACCGGAGGTCCTAGGTGAGGTCCTGGAAAGGCATCCTGAGATCGCAAAGCAGGACGCGGCGGCCCTTGCAAAAGCGCCGGCAGAGATCGACGCGAATACGCCCGACCAGGAGGTGAAGCCGTCCACGCTGCCGGTGGTTGATCCCGTGACAAACGTCCAGAGCAGCCAGTCCCAGCGCCCACTCCAGGAGAAGGTCGCGGAGGCGATCCTCAACGGCGGCCCCCCCGCCGGGGGCGACGATTCTAACCCGGGCCACGGGGCGGGAGTTCCGGGTTATGGCGTAAAGCTCGTGAACTCGGGCAGCGCAGCCACCGTGCTGATCGTGAACGCCGCGGGTCAGCCGGTCGCAACGGTCACCCAGAGCACCTTGAGCCAAGTGGTTCAGACCGGAAACACCAAACTGCTCAGCCCACAGCTGCTCGGCGTCCTTGCCAGCACGGGCACGGATCCTCTGAATTTCGCGACGAAGATGGTGAAGGCCCTGCACGACTAGGAGGCGCTCCTGCGAGCGGAGCTACTCCGCCGCCGGCCACCAAAGGTAGAGGAATGCAGGCCCCCGGACCGGCGGCAAGAGGGATGCCGCAAGGTCCGGCCCGCCCAGTGTGAGGCGCGCCGGGGTCGCGATCTCGGAGTAGATGTTCTCCCGAGACTCGCGCGCGCGGTGGTAGGTGACGACCCGCGCCTCGCTGAGCCCGGCCCGACGTTTGGTCTCCGCGATCCCGTCCTCGAGGTAACCGATCGCGTCGACCAGACCGGCCTGCTTCGCCTCCTCAGCGGTGTATACGCGTCCGTCCGCGAGCTCGCGGATGCGCTCGCGGGTGAGACTCGGTCGACCTTGCGCCACCACGTCCTGAAAGCGCGAGGAGAGCTGTTCGATCACGCCTTGCAGCTGCACCCGCTCCTCCGGTCGCATGCGCCGCAGCACGGAGCCCGTGTCCTTGCGTGGACCGGAAACAATCGTCTGGTCCTCGACACCGAGCTTCTCCATGAGACCCGCAAAGTTCACGCTCACGAAGATCACACCGATCGAGCCCGTCAGCGTCGTCGGGTTCGCGTAGATCGTGTCGGCGGACATCGCAACGTAGTAGCCACCGGAGGTCGCAAGACCCATCAGCTGGGCCACGATGGGAATGTTGCGCTCTTGCTTAAAGCGGGTGAGTTCCCGGAACACGATGTCGCTTGCGGTGACGGTGCCGCCCGGAGTGTTGATGCGCAGAAGGAGCGCCTTCACCTCGTCATCCTGGCGCGCGAGTTCGAGCTCTGCGCGCACACGCGCAACGGTCCCTTCGCGCGTGCCGATCCCAAAGGTGCCCGACTCGTCGGCGTCACGGATGGCGCCGTCGATCTCGATCATCACGATTTTCGGGCCTCGCTTGCCATCGACGACGCTCTCCCGCAGCGGCGAGGGTCCACCCACCGGCAGCGTGACCTGGATGCAGGCCGAGAGGGCGACGGGCGCGAGGAGGGCGAGGCAAAGCGCGAGCGTACGCCGGGCGCAGGAGCGCGGGGCCCCCCCGCTGCGGGCCGCACGCACGACGCCGCAACAGGATGCGCTCCGCGCTCCCCAGCGCCTCACCCCCCCGAAGACGCCGAGATCGCTTCGCCCGCCGGCCTTCATCGCTAGCTGCAGCCGCTCGTCCCGCCGCAGTTGGCGCACTTGTAGCAAGCGCCGTTGCGCACCATGATCGATCCGCAGTCGCTGCAGGTCGGCGCGTCTGCCTGATTCACGATGCTAAACGCCCCAAGGCTGGCGCCCGCCGGCTGTGCGCTCCCGAGGCCCCCAGAACCGCCGGCCACGACGGCCCGTGGACGCGCCGGGGACAGGCCCGCCGCCTCTGTGTCCGTCTCCTGTTCATCGGGCACTGCGGCCTCGTCGCGCAGAAAGCGGTTCCCGAGGTAGCGGAAAACGTAGTCCGTGATGGACTTCGCAATCGGAATCTCACGATTGTTGGTAAAGCCCGCGGGCTCGAAGCGCGTATGGCTGAACTTGTCCACGAGGGCCTTCAGCGGAACACCGTACTGGAGCGCGATCGACGTCATGGTTGCGATCGTATCCATGAGCCCGGAGACGGTGCTCCCCTCCTTCGCCATGCGCAGGAAGATTTCACCGGGCTGCGCGTTCTCATAGAGCCCGACCGTGAGGTATCCCTCGTGGCCGGCGATCGAGAACTTGTGCGTCACCGCCTGGCGCTCGTCGGGCAGCTTGCGGCGGACCGGCCGCAACTCGGCCGCGGGCTTCGCCTTGCTGTCGTCTTTGCCCGCATTGAGCGGCTGGGTGCGCTTGCTTCCATCGCGGTAGACGGCGAGCGCCTTCAGCCCAAGGCGCCAGCCCTCCTTGTAGGCATGCATGATATCCGTCACCGAGGCGTCTTCGGGCAGGTTCACGGTCTTGCTGATCGCTCCAGAAAGGAAGGGCTGCACAGCGCCCATCATCCGAACGTGCCCCATCCAGTGGATGGAGCGGGTTCCGTTGCGTGCGCGGAAAGCGCAGTCGAAGACCGGCAGATGCTCGGACCTGAGCCCGGGCGCATCCTCGATCGTCTCCCGTTCATCAATGTGGGCGATGATCCGCGCGACCTCATCGTCCGCGTAGCCGAGTCGCCGCAGCGCCATCGGCACCGTCTGGTTCACGATCTTGAGGATGCCGCCGCCGACCAGCTTCTTGTACTTCACAAGGGCGATGTCCGGCTCCACACCCGTCGTGTCACAGTCCATCATGAAGGCGATCGTGCCGGTCGGAGCGAGCACCGTGACCTGGGCATTCTTGTAGCCCCAGCGTTCTCCCGCGTGGAGCGCTTCGCCCCACAGCGAACGGGCGCAGGCGTGCAAGTCGGCAGGAACGCCGCCGCTCGGCACGGCTTCGGCTGCAGCCTTGTGCATCGCGATCACTTCGAGAAAGAACTTGCGGTTCATGCGGTAGCGCGGGAAAGGGCCCATCGCGCGCGCGATCTCCGCACTCGTGAGATAGGCCTGTCCGCACATCACCGACGTCAGCACCGCCGCCAAGTTGCGTCCTTCGTCGCTGTCGTACGGCACGCCGAACGACATGAGAAGCGCCCCGAGATTCGCGTAACCCAATCCGAGCGGCCGGTAAAGATGGCTGTTCTTTGCAATGCGGGGCGTCGGATAGGCGGCGTGATCGACGATGATCTCCTGCGCGAGAATCGTGATCGCGACCGCGTGGCGATAGGCCGCGACCTCGAAGGTGCCGTCTTCACCCACAAAGCGCATGAGATTCAGGCTCGCCAAGTTGCAGGCTGTGTCGTCGAGGAACATGTACTCCGAGCAGGGATTGCTCGAGTTGATCCGTCCCGACGCCTTGCACGGGTTCCAGCGATTGATCGTCGTGTCGTACTGCATTCCCGGATCGCCGCACACGTGGGCGGCCTCGGCCATTTCCCGCATGAGGTCCCGGGCGCGGTAGGTGTCCGCCACCTTGCCCGTCAGCACCTCGCGGGTTTCCCAGGTCCCATCGGCCTCGATCGAGTGCATGAAGGCGTCCGTCACGCGGACGGAGTGATTGGCATTTTGGTAGAAGACAGAATCGTACGCTCCGCCGGGCACGTTGAAGCCGCCGTCATAACCGGCGTCGATCAGCGACCAGGCCTTCTTCTCTTCCTCTGCTTTGCAATGGATGAACTCGCGCACGTCGGGATGGTCGATATTCAAGATCACCATCTTCGCCGCCCGTCGCGTCTTTCCGCCCGACTTCACGACACCTGCGAAGGAGTCGAAGCCACGCATGAACGAGACGGGTCCCGAAGCGGTGCCGCCGCCGGCGAGCTTCTCGCGCGAAGAGCGGATTTTCGAGAGGTTGGAGCCGGTGCCCGACCCGCCCTTAAACAACATGGCTTCGG
This sequence comes from Myxococcota bacterium, assembly GCA_035489755.1. Classification (GTDB taxonomy): domain Bacteria; phylum Myxococcota_A; class UBA9160; order UBA9160; family UBA9160; genus UBA9160. The sequence goes on along the minus strand of DATGZK010000099.1, from coordinate 30,570 downwards.
TCTTCGCAAGCTCCATGATCGACTCCATCGTGTCTTCGACGGAGTTGATGAAACAGGCGCTGGCCTGCTGCGGGGTGTCCTTGACCCCGAGGTTGAACCAGACGGGGCTGTTGAAGGCGACGCGCTGGTGCAGGAGCAGATGGGTGAGCTCATCCGAAAACGCGCGACCGTCCTCCGGCGTGCGGAAGTAGCCGGAGATCGTTCCCCACTCTTGAAGCCGGCCCACGACACGACCGATCAACTGCTTCACGCTGCGTTCGCGCTCGGGGCTCCCGACATGGCCGCGGAAGTACTTCGACACGACGACATTGGTCGCGAGCTGCGACCAACCCTTCGGGATCTCGCAGTCCGTCTGCTCGAAGATCGTCTCGCCGAGCTCGCTCGTGATCTTCGCGCTGCGCAGTTCCCACTCGACGCTGGCGTACGGGTCGTCGCCGGGCTGCGTGAAGTGCCTGGGAACCTGAAGCCCGCTGGCGCGTGGCGCCCGCTTCGACGGCGAAAAGGGCGTGACCACACGCGACTCCGCCGCGAGCGCTCCCGCTTCGCTGTTGTTCCCACGCAGCCCAGGATCCTGCACGCCTTCGTCCACGATTCTCCCCCATCCTCGGCCATCGGCTCGAAATGAGCCTTCGGCTCGAGCTTTCTCCTTTGCGCTCACGCCGTCCGCGTCTCCTGCGACGCGACCCGAGATACGGAAGCCGCGCTCCAGGGCCTTGGATGCGCGGCTTCTGCCAAGTCCAAAGAACGCACGGACGAGCCTCCGCTCCCGTGCCAATTGCGATTGAATCGAATCCAACTTTCTGCGCGGTTCGTGGCGGTGCGGGCCGTCGAGAGCGGACTGCGGAAGCAACGAGAAGGCAAGCGAAGCGCCGGACGATCGAACCGAACCCGTTCACAGCCCCGACTGCGGCGAGGTGTGAGGGGCTCCGACGGAGTCCGTCGGAGCCCCCCCGAACCCGAGTCGGGTCCTCCTTCCCTTCTCGGGCCCGTGCCCCTCAGGCGACCGCCTAACGAACCCCCCCAGGCCGCCCGAGGGACGCTCACATCCCCGTGGTTGACGAGATACTCCCGGTCTTGATGCACGTCAATACAAAATCTGGGGTGCTCCATGGGAGAAGAGTACAACCACTCGTGTTCCAATGGAATTCGACGTTCCGAAGGAGGGGGAGCGACCCGTCACCTGATCGACACAGGCAGTCCGCCCACACGCGTAACTGCCTGAGATCGCTCACTTAACGCGATGCGATAGCGCATCGCGTCACGCTCCCTTGCCGGCGTCCTCGGGAAGTCCGGTGAAGCGGATTCCGATGCCCGCGGGGACCTTCAAGCGGAGGTTGAGACCAATCAAAAGCGCGGTGATGGACTCGACGATCCGGGCGTTCGACAGGGGTCCGCCGTCGACCGCCCGCAGCCCCGGCACAAGGGCGCACAGGCCCATGACTGCGCGGCGCGGCTCCGCGGTGCCGGAAACCACCACGTCGCATTCTACGGAGTGGGAGAGGTCTCGCAGCCGGTGCGCGGACACGTTCTGGAAGGCCGAGACAGTGTGTACGCCGTCGGGCAGGAGCGAAGCCACGAGTTCCGCACAAGAGCCCTGCCAGACGCCGATCGTTCGCACCGCTGCGTCACCGATTGCAGTGGCAAGCGGAACGCCCATGGAAACGACGATCTGGCCTGCGCCGAGCGATGCCTTGATGGCCTTCACGGTCGCTGCCGCGTGTTCAAAGGGAACGGAGAGGATCACGATCGGCGCGCAGCGGGTCGCCTCGGCATTGCCAACGCCGACGACGTCGGCACCGGGAATGGCCGCCTTGACCTCGGCGGCGGCGGCCGCGGCACGCTCGGGAACGCGCGATCCGATCACGACCGGCCGCCCTGCCCTCGCAAATCTGAAGGCGAGGCCAAGGCCTTGGTCGCCCGTGCCGCCCAGGATCGCGATGGCATCTTCGCGCCGCTCGGTCGTCATGGAGCGGCGAGGCTAGCAGTCGGGCTGTGCCGGGCCAGGCAGTTGCGGGAAGCGCTCGATATGCTCGCACCATGCCCGATGCGACGATGCCGACCGCAATCCGGCAGCAAGGTTCCCGCCAGCTCGCCATCCGCTGGGCCGATGATCATGAGAGCGTGTACGGGGTGCGTGCGCTCCGCCTTGCCTGTGCCTGCGCGTCGTGCATCGACGAATGGACCGGGGCGGGGCGGCTGGACGAGGCTCGCGTGCCTGCGGATGTGCATCCGCTCAGCATCCAGCCCGTCGGCCGCTACGCAATTCAGATCGAATGGAGCGACGGGCATTCCACCGGCATCTACACGTTTGAGCGGCTCCGGAGCCTGTGTCCGTGCGCGGCCTGTGCGGGTCGCTAAGACCGAGCGATACCGAAGCGTCGACGAATTCCGAACAGCAGCGCCGGAAGACCAACACTCTTGCGTAGCCCCACGGGGTCGCCGCGTCGCTTCGGCGCGCCGGGAGCGCCAGTGGTGGCGCTGCGGTTCCAAGCGAGTTGCCGCTCGCGACCTTGCGTCTCGGCCTGGCACGCCCCGTGCTTGCCATCGGTCCGATGATGCGCAGCCCCGCCGACCGCCCCGATTTCCTGGCTCCGTCCCTGCAGCATGAGTTCTCTTGCGCAAGCCGCAGCGCCCTTGTGGCCGCTTACACCTCGGTGAGCGAAGCACCATGGGTCGAGACCTGCTCCGTCGATTTGCCCAATCTAAGGCTCGCCCTGCGCGTTTCAGCCGCGGCGACGCGCCAAAGCGGGCCCACCGTGGAGTGGCTCCGGCGCATCGAGCGCCTCGCGCAGGGACTTGCCGCGACGCGCTAAAAGCCCGCGAGTTGCGCCACACGCTCGCGTTGAAAGGACGCGTCGCCGAATGCGGTCGCATGCGCGAGAGCCCGCTTGAAGTACAGGTGCATGTCGTTTTCGAACGTGAAGCCGATTCCCCCAAACATTTCGATCGCCGTGCGCGAGACCGCCCGAAACACCTCCGCACAGGCGACCTTGGCCATGGCCGCGGCGAGCGGCGCCTCCTTTGGACGTGCGTCGAAGGCCCAGCCCGCGTGCCAGAGCAGCGCGCGGGCGGGCTCGATCGCAGCGACGGCCTCGGCCGCCAGGTGCTGCACCGCCTGGAACGAACCCACCGGCCGACCGAATTGCTCGCGCGTGCGCACGTATTCCACGGCGAGCTCGAGCGCGCGCTCGGCCCCTCCAAGACACTCCGCTGCGACGGCAATGGCCCCCCCGTCGAGAACGCGTGCGAGCGCTGCCGAGGAACGCGGCAGCACGGCCTTCCTCCCGACCCTGACGTTGGAAAAGCGCACCTCGCAGCAGCGGCGCGTCTCGTCCACCGAGACCAGGGCCTCGATCGAAAGGCCTGGTGCCGAGCGCTCGACGGCAAAGAGCGCAACCCCGTCGAAGCTGCCCGAGGCAGTCGCCTTCCCCTTGCGAGGCGGCGGGCCGAGCCGGAAGGCCGCGAGTACCAGATCCGCGGAGTTCGCTGCCTCGACAAAGAGCTTGGTCCCGTCGAGGCGAAAGCCATCCGTCCGGGGGTGGGCTCTCGCTTGCACGCCCAAACCGTCGAAGCGGGGCTCCGGGCCCTCCACGAGCGCGAGCGTCGCCACCGCCTCGCCTCTCGCGATGCGGGGGAGCCACGCCTTTTGCTGGGCACGGCTTGCGGCGTGACGCAGAGCAAGGGTCGCGGTGACCGAGGAAGCGAGGAACGGTCCGGGCACGACCGCACGCCCCATCTCGCCAAGCAGCACCACCGCGTCGAGCAGGGACAGACCCGCGCCGCCGAGAGCTTCGGGTACGAGCACGCCGAGCCAGCCCGCCTCCGCGAAGACCCGTGCGAGGTCGGGATCGAACGCGCTTTCGCTTTGCATCAACTTGCGTACGCGAGCGGGCGGACACTCGCGCGTCAGGATTTCGCGCGCCTGATGACGAAGCTGCTCCTGCTCCTCCGAGAGTGCGAAGTTCAAGAGCGACTCACTTCCCGCGCGGGAGGCCGAGGCCTCGCTGGGCAATGATGTTCTTCTGAATCTGGGCCGTGCCCCCTCCAATGATGAGCCCGAGGCTGAACATCAGCTCATACGGCCAGAACCCATCGTCCCTGAGATGTTTCGATCCGCGATAAAGCGTGCCATAAGGACCGAGCAGATCGAGCGCAGTTGCGGCGAGCTGGTGGTTCAGCTCGCAGGTCACGAGCTTCGTGATCGAAGCTTCGATGCCTGGGTTTTTCCCCTGAAGCGTTGCCGTGAGATTCCTGTACGCATTGAGACGCATGGCCTCGACCTGGATCTTCAGTGCCGCGAGCCGCTGACGCACGATCGGATCTTCCGTCGCGGGGCGCCCGCCGCGCTGCGCAGCCCGCGCGACCCGGAGCAAGGCCTCGAACATGTTCTGGGTCTGCGTCGTTGAGCCGAGCATGTTCCGCTCATGAACCAGCGTCGTGTTGGCGACCGCCCAGCCTTGGCCGAGGCCGCCTATCACGTTCTCCACAGGCACGCGCACGTTGTCGAAAAAGACCTCGTTGAAGCCGGCGTCCTTGGTCATCTGCAGGAGCGGACGGATCGTAATACCGGGCGATTTCATGTCGATCAGCAGATAGGTGATCCCCGCGTGCTTGGGGGCCAATTTGTCCGTGCGGACCAAGCAGAACATCCAATCCGCGATCTGCGCATTGCTGGTCCAGATCTTCTGGCCGTTCACCCTGAAGTGATCGCCCTCTTGCAGGGCGCTTGTCTTGAGCGAGGCGAGGTCGCTGCCAGAACCCGGCTCGGAGTAGCCCTGACACCAGAGCTCGTCCGCCGTGAGGATGCGGGGGAGATAGCGCCGCTTCTGCTCTTCCGTGCCCCAGTGAATCAGCGTCGGGCCAACCATCTGCAGACCCATCATGCCGACCAGCCCCGGCGCCTTGTGTCGCACCAGTTCCTCGCTGAGCAGTGTCTGCTGCATGAGCGAGGCCCCCTGCCCGCCATACTCCCGTGGCCAGCCAATCGCGACGTAGCCCGCCGCGTGGAGCTTTTTCTGCCACGCCTTCATCGCGGCAAGGCGGGCTCCGGGGTCCTCTCCCTGGGAGACGCTCCTGCGCCTTGCCGCTTGCGGCAGGTTCTGTTTCAGCCACGCGCGCAGCTGGTCGCGGAACACCGCGTCCTCGGGCGCAAGATCCAGGTCCACGACTGTCCTCCCCGCCGATCCCGGCGGTGTCCTGAGCTTGCCGGACCGTCCCCGCCCTTGGCAAAGAGCTTCGAGGCGCTCCCGGAAACCGCCGCCTTCGCCCCCCGCGCGTTGGCCTCCCGCGCGAAACTACATAACCCGAACGGGCCGACCTATGCTGACCCCCTTGGAGGCCACCCGAGGAGGATCTCGATGAGGCTCGCAACCTTCACTCACGCCGGCAGGACGCGCGTGGGCGTTCTCGCCGGCGACGATGTCGTCGACCTTGCGGCCGCAGCTCCCGAGCTGCCCCGGGAGATGGTCGCGTTCCTCGCGGCGGGAGCGCCTGCCCTGCGCCGCGCCGCCGAGCTAGCGTCGAGCGCGCGGGAGCGCATCGCTCTTGCGAAGGTGCGCCTCGAGGCGCCGGTGCTGCGTCCGCCGAAATTCCTAGCGATCGGGCTCAACTACGCCGATCACGTTGCGGAGTCGAAGCTCGAGATGCCCAAGCTCCCCACGGTCTTCAACAAGCAATCGACGTGCGTCGCCGGACCGGGCGATCCGATTCACATGCCGCGCGTTTCAAAAGCACTCGACTACGAAGGAGAGCTCGGCTTCGTTGTCGGGCAGCGCTGCCGGCACGTGTCGCGAGATCGCGCCAAAGAGGTGATCGCCGGCTACCTCGTGGTGAACGACGTCTCTGTGCGCGATTGGCAGCTTCGCGTTCCGACGTGGACGATGGGAAAGTCGTTCGACACCCACGGTCCCATCGGACCGTGGATCGTGACCGAGGGCGAGCTCGGAGATCCGCACAGCCTGCGTCTGCGCACGCTGGTGAACGGCGAGGTGCGGCAGGATTCCAACACGAAGAACCTGATCTTCGACTGCTTTGCCATCGTCGAGCATCTCTCGACGGCCTTCACCCTCGAGCCTGGTGACGTGGTGGCCATGGGAACGCCGGCAGGCGTCGGGATCTCGATGAAGCCGCCTCAGCTGCTCAAGGTGGGGGACGTCGTTCGCGTGGAGATCGAACGCATCGGCGCCATCGAAAACCCTGTCATCGATGAGCCTTTGGACTCGGAGCACAGTCCGCGCTGACGCCTGCCGCCGGCACGGAGAGAGGGAGGTGGCATGGCCTTGCACCGACTCGCGGCGATCACGGTGGGAGTGCCGAAGCCCGATGAGGTACGCGCTTTTTACCGGGAGTTCGGGCTTGTGGAAAGTGCGCCGGGACAGTTTGCCACGAGCGATGGAGGAGAGCAGCTCAGGATCGTAGCCGCGCCGCGGCGGAACCTCCTGGCGCTCGAGGTCGGCGTCGACGACGCGGATGACCTCGGCCGTATCGCGGCCGCGCTTTGCCACGTGGGTCTCCAAGTTGAGACCGGACCCGCTGCGCTCGAATCCGTCGAACCAGCGACGGGGGTGAAGGTGCGTGTCAAAGTGGACGAGCGTGTGCGACAGCGAGGCGAGCCCCCGCTGCCACTCAATGCACCGGGCCGCACACCCCGCACCAATGCCCGCTCGCCGGCCGTGCTGGCGAAGGAGCGTCCGCGGCCCCACAGACTTGGACACGTCGTCATTGGTTCGACCGACGCCGCAGCGACGCGGCGGTTCTTTGTGGAGGGCATCGGCTTCCGGGTGAGCGACGAGGCACCGGGCATCGGTGCGTCATTCTTGCGCTGCTCGACCGATCACCACAATCTTCTCGTGCAGCCCGCACCGGTCGGCTTCCTGCATCACACCGCCTGGGAGCTCGGAGACATCGATGAGGTGGGACGGGCGGCGAGCGAGCTCGTGGCGGAAAAGCCCGAACGCCACGTCTGGGGCCTCGGGCGCCACGGCATCGGCTCGAATTATTTTTGGTACCTGCGCGACCCGGCGGGCAACTTTGTCGAGTACTACAGCGACCTCGACGTGATCGTCGACGAGGAGGCGTGGAAGGTCGCGGCCTCGATCGGCGCCCATCCCCTGGCGGCATGGGGGCCCCCGGTGCCCCGCTCCTTCCTTGCGCCCGACGACATTGTCGCGCTCGCGCGAGGCTGAGCGCTCTCGCGCAGCCGCTCGAGGTCGCGCTCACAGTCTGCGTCGAGCTCCGTCGGCAGTCTCCCGCTGAAAGCGCGCCACCAGTTCGCGAGCACGGCCCGCAAGTCAGGCTTCGGATACATGATGCAGGTGGAATTGGTGCAGTGGCCGTCTTGCTCGTGGCTTTCGTTCGAGACGAGGCCCAAGAGGTGCCCGAGCTCGTGCTGCGCCACGAAGCGCTCCACCTCGCTCCCGTCGATTGCGAGAAAACCCTGCTCGCGCACGGGATCCGTAGCGACCACAGCAAACGACTCCGTTACGAAGGCTTGGCCCCGCTCGCCTTGAGCGCTGCCGGTGGGGGCTCGGCGCGGGATGAAGAGCAAATAGATTGACTCGGCTCCGCCCCGCAAGATTTGGTTTCGGTGTCGCCGCGCGAGCTCGTGAATTTGCAGATCGGTCAGCATCCGGCTTTCCGGAATCGGGATGCCTGGGGCGAGTTCGCCGATCTCCTCGTCGAGGACCAAGCGCACGCCGCGTGCAGGCTTGGCGTAGCGCTCGAGAAACGCGCGGATGCCTTCTTGGGTTTGGACCGACGGTACGCATCCGGTGATCCAGTCGATCTCGACCGCGAGCTCCGGCGCACGCAGGAGCCGCGCGGCCTGGGCAAGAGCGCGGGGATCGGGCGGAATCGGAACTCTCGGCGCTGCGAAGACGCAGCCCGCCGCCGCGCCGAGCGCGAGCACCGCGGCGAGCCCTCGCTTCAGGCCCGCGCGGGCGTGAGCTTGTAGCGGATGGGGACGCGTTTGATGCCGCCCACAAAGCTCGAGCGCACCCGGTCGACCGGTCCCGCCAGCTCGATGCTCTCAAGCCGCTCGCGCATCGCCTCCAAGGCGCAGCGGATCTCGAGCCGCGCAAGATGCGCACCGAGGCAGACGTGCTCGCCGCGCCCGAAGGCGATGTGCGGGTTCGAGACGCGATCGACGCGGAAACGGTCGCCGTCCGGAAAGACCTCCTCGTCCCGGTTCCCCGACGCGTAGAACAGGCACACGCTCTGCCCTTTTCGAATGGTCGTCCCGCGCAGCCGATAGTCTTGCGTGGCGGTCCGTGCAAACTGAATCACGGGCGTCGTCCAACGCACGGTCTCTTCCACCGCCGAATCCAGCAAGGACGCGTCCTTCTGCAGCTTCGCCCACTCGCCGGGATTCTCGATGAAGGCCAAAAGGCCTCCCGTCATGGCATTGCGCGTGGTTTCGTTCCCGGCGACCACAAGCAGGAAGTAGTAGGAAAGGAGTTCAAGGGGAGGCAGCGGTTTGCCGTTGACCAAGCCGTTCGCCACCACACTCACGATGTCGTGAGTCGGCTTGCGCCTTCGCTCTTGGGCCATGGCGTTGAAGTACTGGAAGAGCTCGATGCGCGCGCCGTTAATCGTTTCCTCGATGGAGGCGTTGCGCTGAAACTCCGGATCCTGCGGTGCGATAATCTCATTCGTCCAGCGGAAGAGCAGCTCCCAATCCGCTCGGGGCACCCCCAGCATTTCGGCAATCACCGCGATCGTGATCTTCGCCGACACATCCTGCACGAAGTCACCCTGGTTTTTCTTCGCGGCTTGATCGAGCACGTCTCGCGTGATCCGGCGCACATGGGGCTCGAGCTCCTTTACCACGCGCGGAGTGAACTGCTTGCTCGCGACGTTCCTGTACTTGCCGTGATCCGGCGGGTCCATGTTGAGTAGGTGCCGCGCGGCCACCTCCTCCGGCGGCGCGAAGTCCGTGGTGAAGATGGCGATCCGCGGCTCGATTATGAACTTGTCCGGCTGCTTTCCGATCTCGACGATGTCCGCGTACTTCGTGATGGCATAGAAGGGCTCGACGTTCGGTCGGTCGTACCAGAACACTGGGGCGTGCTTCCGCAAATACGCCCACTCGCGATGTGGATAGCCGTTTTGCTCGTAGTGTTCGGAGCTGATGATGTCGAGGCTCTCGAGCGAGAGCTCGGGAGGAGGGTCGTTGGGCGCCATGCGGAGAGCCTCCGGACGCGGGGTACCGGGCACTGTACCTCCCCGTGGGAGCGGGGCCAGCGCGTCAGAACGCGCTAGCCGGCGGGAGACGGGAGCCCACCCAGGAACGCGCCGAGGGCCGCATTGAATTCCCGAGGCGCTGAAAGGTTCACGATGTGCCCGGCGCCGGGAACGACGACGAGCCGCGCCCCGCGCAGGGAGCGCGCCAGCACCTCGGAAGGAGCCCGGGAAAGGCGATCCTGCGCACCTACGACCACAAGCGCGGGAATCCGAAGCTCACGCAGTTGTGGGGCGAGCTCCGCGGCCGAACGCTGCTCGGCGAGTACGTGGCGCAAGAGATGCACAAGCGAGTGGGCTGGATGCTCGAGCATGCCCTGGCGGACGAGGCGTGCGGTGTTTGCGTCGAAGCCGGAGCGTGGACCCCAGGCAAACTCCGCCCCCGCAACCTCAAGACCCTTGGCTTCGATCGCGTCGGCGAAGGCAAGTGCCCAGTCCGCCTGCCGTAGCTTCTCCTCTCGCCCCTCCTTGGCGCCAGGCGGGAACGCCGCCAACACGAGGGCACGCACGCGCTCGGGCCGCGCGAGCGCAAATCCGAGCGCAGTGCCCGCCCCCATCGAGAGGCCACCCACGACCGCCTGCTCGGCACGCTCGCGATCGAGCACACGGCCCACATCCAACGCCAGCTGCTCCGCGGTGTAGAGGGCGGGATCGAGGGGGGCCGCGCTGCGGGCATGGCCGCGCGCGTCATAGAGGATGATCCGGTAGCGGCTGCGCAGGGCTCGCGCCTGCGGGCGGAAATTGCGCGCGCTCCCTCCGAAGCCATGCGCCAGCACGAGCGGCGGGCCCGTTCCCTCGGTCTCGACATGAAGCTCCACCTCGCCCGGATCCGTCACAGACGCCTTCCCCTGCGGTGTGCAATGATGGCGGACTCGCAGCGGAGGATCCATGAGCGAAGCGGGGCGCGCAGGCGCTCAACCGGTCGCCGCGGCCACAGTGCTCCTCGTGCGAGATCGAGTCCGCGCAAGCGGCCTTGAGGTCTTCATGGTGGAGCGCCACCACGAGATCGAGTTCGCGGGCGGCGCAACCGTCTTCCCGGGCGGGAAGGTTCACCTGAGCGACGCCTCGCCCACACTGCGCGGACGCTGCCGAGGGACGCAGGGGCTCGAGGATGCCGCCCTCGCCGTGCGCGTGGCGGCGATCCGCGAAAGCTTCGAGGAGTGCGGGATCCTTCTCGCGCGCCCGCAGCCACAAGTCGCGAGCCAAGCGTTGGTCTCGGCCGCTCGTCTTGCCGATCTGTGGAAACGCTACCGCAGCGTGCTGGAGCGGCATGACCTCTCGATGGAGGAGCTCGTCCGAAAGGAGGACCTTGAGCTCGCCTGCGATCTGCTCGTACCGTTCGCGCACTGGATTACGCCAGAAGGCATGCCCAAGCGTTTCGACACATATTTTTTCATCGTGCGCGCTCCCTCGGATCAAGTCGCCGCCCACGACGGCCACGAGCTCGTGGGCGGACGCTGGCTCACCCCGGCGGAGGCGCTGGCCGACGCAGATGCGGGCCGGCGGAGCATCATCTTCCCCACCCGCATGAATCTCGCCAAGCTCGGGCGAAGCCGCAGTGCGGACGATGCGATCGCCGCGGCGCGCGCTCGCCCCGTCGTCACGGTGCTCCCTCGAATCGCTCAAGGCGCCAAGGGAGCCGTTCTGCGGATCCCCGCGGAGGCGGGCTACGACATCGTGGAAGCGCCCCTCGACGACGCCCTTCGACGCTAGGCCGAGAGTTTCGATCGCATGAGCTCGCGCAGCGGCCGCATGCCGACGGTGCGGATCCCGGCCTCCCGAAACGCGCGCCGACCCAGCTCTCCGCCGTAGAAGGTGCGCTCGAAGTCGCGCGCGTGGGCCGACAAAGGGGTCACCGCCGTCAGCTCATCGCCGCCCTGGGCCGCGTGGCAGAGCAGCCAGTTCAAGCCGGGCACAACGCGCGCGAGGCGCTTTGCGCTGTGGGCTGGTCCTTGGCCTGGCTGAAAATCGAGCGAGTCGGCGTCGAACCCATCGAACACGGGCACGGCGACCGCGCGGAGCTTTGCTTCCAGCTCGGCGAAAAGGGGTGCGGCTCTCTCGAGGCCGTGGCGCGCCAGGATGTCTGTGCGTGCGGACGGAGCGAACAGCGGGAGGCGGTAGTCGGCCGCCAGCCGCGTCAGCAGGTCGAAGAACTGCGGAAAGAATACGGTGCCCATATGCGAGTCGAGGTGTGTGACGTCGACCCCGGCTGCCAGCGCCAGGTCGATCTGCGCGCGAAGTTCGATCTCCACTTCCTCCGGCCGCGCGCTTTTCAGCACCTCGAGCACGTTGCGCGGCAGGTAGCCCCCCTTGTCGCATAGCGATGGCACGCGGCTCCGTCCGGCGACCGGGCCCCAGCGATATTCGCTCCACTCTGCGTTGAGCGTGAGGTGCACACCCAGATCGAAGCGCGGGTTCGCTCGGGCCCGCCCCGCAGCCTCGAGGAACCACGGGCAGGGGACCATCATGCTGCCACAGGTCGCCGGGCCGTTCTCCAGCGCCTCGAACGCTCCTACATTGGCGGAATGACACATTCCGATGTCGTCTACGTGAACCACTGCGACCCGGTCCGTCGGAGCAAAGCCAAGCCGCTCGATGATTGTGGACGTCATGCATTTTCCTCCGGCTCTGCAAGAGCGCCCATTCTACGCGCGCGTGATACCCTGCGCGTCGTGAAGCTCGCCCGACTCGAAGAGCTGGCCCGGGCCGCCGCCGCCGCCGCCGATCGTGCCCGCGCGGAGATCCTGCCGCGCTTTCGCCGCGTCGCCGTCGAGCGCAAGCCGGACGGCTCGCCCGTGACCGAGGCCGACCGCGCTGCAGAGCGCGTCATCCGGGCCAGCCTGCGCGAGGCCCTTCCGGAAGCCTCGATCCTCGGAGAGGAGTATGGCGCCGAAGGCGGCAGGGAGGCTGCGCTTCAATGGGTGGTCGATCCGATCGACGGTACCATCGCCTTTTCTCGGGGTATACCGCTTTTCGGGACACTTCTCGCGCTGCTCGAGGACGGCGAGCCCATTCTCGGCCTGATCGATCTGCCAGCGCTGGGCGAGCGCACCCTCGCGGTGCGCGGCGGCGGCTGCCGCCGCAACGGCGAGCTTGTGCGCGTCTCGCAAGAGCGTGAGCTCGCTCGGGCGCTCGTCTCCCACGGTGACCTTTTCTGCTTCGAGCGCGCCGGCGAGCGTGCGGCATTCGAACGAATGACGCGAGAGATCGCGCTGCTGCGGGGCTATACCGACGCCTTTGGCCATGCGCAGGTGTGCGCCGGCTCGGTGGACGCGATGGTGGACCTGGATCTCCATGTCTGGGATATGGCTGCGACGCGCATCTGCGTGACCGAGGCCGGCGGCAAGGCCTTCGTCACGCCGCAGAGGAACGGAAAGGCCGGGCTCGTGTTTGGGAGCCCGGCCCTCGTAGACCAGCTCGTCCGTTTCCTTTCCGCCGGCTGAGCGTGCGAGCACCCGCGCCTAGAAGGGTCGGTCTCCCGCGATCGTGACGCGCTCCATGTGGCGGACCTTCGGCCAGTAGTCAGACACCGCATAGTGCTGGCAGGCGCGGTTGTCCCAAAACGCGATCGCCTTCCTCTCCCAGCGGAAGCGGCACTGGTATTCGGGGATAGCCGCCTGGCGGTAGAGCAGCTCGAGCAGCCCGCGGCTCTCTTCTCGCGTCATGCCCTTGATCCCGGTCGTGAAGGCGGCGTTTACGTACAGGGCCTTGCGCCCGGTCTCCGGATGGGTGCGCACGACCGGATGCTCGGCGGGGGGATACTTCGCGCGCATCTCGGCCAGCGCGGCGGGCGCGAGTCCGCGTCCGAAGACGCCGGCAAAGTCGTGGATCGCGGTGAGGCCGCTGAGCAGTCGTTGCGTGGCGTCGCCCAAGCCCAAATACGCGGCCTGCATGTCTGCAAAGAGCGTGTCGCCGCCGATCTCAGGGACCTCGACCGCGCGCAGGACCGAGCCGAGGAGGGTTCCTGCCTCCACGTGACGTCACTGTGCCAGGTATTCTCGTGGCCGCGGTTCTCCGGTCCGTGCCGGATCACCATGACCTCCGGGTGACCCGGCTTGTTCTTCGCGAAGGGATGGATTTCAAGCTCGCCGAAAAGCCGCGCGAACGCGACGTGCTGCTCGCTCGTGAGGTCCTGTCCGAGGAAGAAAACGACCTTGTGCTCGAGGAACGCCCTGTGAATCTCCTCGAAGGTTGCCCGCTCGAGGGGTTTCGAGAGATCCGGGCCACGAATCTCTGCCCCGATGCCAGGGCCTAAGGGCCGGACCTCGATCCGTTCGTATTTGACGCGGGGCTCCTCCAGCTCGGGTCTCCTTGCTACTTCGCGTCTAGAACCACGAGCGTCGCGTGGCGATGGGGCGGATGGAGTTGGCAGTTGATCTCGTAGACATGTCCGCCCTCGAGCGGGGGCAGATCGATCTTCGTTTCCTGCCCCGGCTGAAGCACCGCCTCGACGCCAAGCGCTGCGATCTTGAAGCCGTGCGGCGTGTCGGTGTCGTTGAAGATGCTGAGCGTCCTTCCCTTTCCCGCCGTCAGAACGATGGTCGAAGGGATAAAGACATTCTTCGTTCCGATCTTCGCGCTCACCACCTGGACCGCCGAGCGGTCGTCTGTGAATCCCTGGGCCCGGGCGACCGACGGCGCGGAGGCAAGAACGAGAAGGCTCGCCAGCACGGGGCTGGCGAGCCACCAAGCACGAGCAGCACCTCTCACTGCGCCTTCTCCTTGGCACCCTCAGCGGCGTCCTTCGTTGCGCCGGCCGCTGCCTTCGCGGAGTCGGCCGCTCCGCTCGCGGCCTCTTTGGCCGCCTCGGCTGCGCCGGCGGCCTTCTCACCCGCTGCGCTCGCCGCATCGCTTGCCGCCTCTTTCGTCGCCTCCGTGGCGCCGGCGGCTTTCTCACCGGCTGCGTTCGCCGCTTCGCTGGCGGCGTCCTTCGTGGCCTGCGCCGCTTCCGAAGCCTTCTCCGCAGCTGCGCTCGCTTCCGCCTTGGCCTTTTCCTCCGCTGCGGCGGCTTTCTCCTTCGCTTCCTGCATGGCCTGGTCAACCTGCTGTCCTGCTTTCTCGGCAGTGCCTTGGTCGCTACAGCTCACAAGCCCGAGCCCCGCCGCGGCCACCAGACCCATCGCGAGTCCGAATCCATGAAGTCGCATGCTCTCCTCCTTTTGGCCCCCTCCGGCGGGGCGCTAGTGTTATGGACCGTTTCCGGCACCCGCATCAAGAGGGAATCTGACGATGTCTCCCCAGCCCCTGGCCCCCTCGCCGACCCTCGAGGACGCGCGCTCTGCGCTGTCTGCGGCGGAGGCCTTGACCCGCCAAGCCATCGTCCGCACGCGCGAAATCACCAAGGCGGGCGATGCCATCGATGATCATCAGGTCCTCTCTGAACGGGTAGCTTACGCCGCTACCGAGACCCGCGCCGCGCGGGAGCTCGTCGAGTCCGCGGCAGGCGTTCGGAAGGAGGGACGGGGGGGCAGCTTGCTAGAGGTCATCGCCGCCGCCGCGGCCGCTGATCTTGCTGCGAGTGTCCGCAGCCGCCTGGAGCTCGCCCTCGAAGATCTCGGGCTAGGCGAGGCCGCCCTCGAGTCGTGTTTTCCCCGAGACTTGCGCGCGCTCCTGCGCCGCGCGGCGCACGAGTCCGTTTTCCGGACCATCGGTCGAGGGGTCGCGGAAAGTAGAGGCCGCAACGACACACCCCTCGACGAGGTCTCAGAGCAGGTGCGCGCCGCGGTCCGCGAGTTCGCGGAGAAGGAGGTCGCACCCCACGCCGAGCGCATCCACCGCCACGACGAGCTCGTGCCCGAGGCGTTCATCTCGAAAATGGCGGAGCTTGGCTACTTCGCGATGTCCGTACCGGAGCTCTATGGCGGACAGGAGTTCGGGAACCTCGCGATGATCCTCACGACGGAGGAGCTCTCTCGGGCATCGCTCGCTGCCGCGGGTTCTCTCATCACCCGTCCCGAGATCTTGACCAAAGCCCTGTTGCAGGGCGGT
Source organism: Myxococcota bacterium (assembly GCA_035489755.1). GTDB lineage: Bacteria > Myxococcota_A > UBA9160 > UBA9160 > UBA9160 > UBA9160. The sequence goes on along the minus strand of DATGZK010000099.1, from coordinate 15,345 downwards.
ACCGAGGAGCAGAAAAGGAAGTGGCTCCCTCGGATCGCGAGCGGCGAGATCATGGTCGGAATCTCTGTGACGGAGCCGGATGTCGGGAGCGACGTGGCCTCGCTCAAGTGCCGCGCCGAGCGCGCGAATCTCGAAGGTCGCCCGGGCTGGGTGATGAATGGCCCGAAATCCTGGTGCACGTTTGCCGGCCGCGCGAATGTGCTGGCCTTGCTGGCACGCACCGATCCGGATCCGGCCAAGGGCGCGAAGGGCCTTTCGCTCTTTGTGGTGGAGAAGTCGCCCTTCGCCGGACATAGCTTCGAAATGAAGCAGCCGACAGGGGGTCGGATCGTCGGCAAGGCGGACGCAACGCCGGGGTATCGCGGCATGCATTCCTTCACGCTCATGCTCGAGAACTACTTCGTGCCCGAGGAGAACCTCGTGGGCGGCGCGGGCGGGCTCGGCAAGGGCTTCTATCTCCAGATGGCTGGATTCGCGGCAGGACGGCTGCAGACCGGCGGACGGGCGTGCGGAGTCGCACAAGCCGCGCTCGAAAAGACCGCTGAGTACGTCGTCGATCGCGTGCAGTTCAAAAGGCCGATCGTCGAATACCAGCTGACCCAATACAAACTCGGACGGATGGCCGCGAAGCTCGCCGCCGCACGCGCCATCACCTACGCCGCGGCGCGCGCCATGGACGAGGACGAGCGGGCAGCCGCGCCCCTCGCGGCCATGGCCAAGCTGTACGCCTGCGACGTCGCCGTCGAGGTCACTCAGGAGGGACAGCTGCTGCATGGGGGCTGGGGCTATGCCGAGGAGTACCCGATCAGCCGCTACGTCGTCGATGCGCAGGTGCTCCCGATCTTCGAAGGCGTGAAGCCGATCCTCGAGCTCAAGGTCGTGGCGCGCAGCCTTTTCGCCAGCTAGCTCGGGAGGGCGAAGCGCGGGATCGGTTGCCAAGCGCTCGGACTCGGACTTCGCGCCACAGACCGCCCGCTAGCCAGAGTCCTCGATGCACAGAGAAAAGCTGCCTTCGAGGCTCTCGCCGGCCCTGAGCACGACCACGCCGGTGCCAGGCTGGCCCGACGCAAAAAGATTGAAGCCGTCGTTTGCGTGGGACACCGGCTCGATTGCAAAGAAAGGCTCGCCTTCCGGCGAATACACGATCACGTGGCGCAGCGGCGCACTGGCCTCCATCACGACTCGCACGCGACTTTCCGGCCAGCGGATTTCTGCACGGCCATCCCAGCCGGCGAAACAATGGTCAAGCACCAGATCGAGCGGCCGCAGCTTTGAGAAGTCCTGCTCGGGCAGCAGCCGCACCGGCGGCCCGATGGGAAGCGCAGGGAGTTCGGGGGAGCCGGGGTATACCCCACGCACCGCGAGCTCAAGCAGGACTTGCTCGTTTGCAGCACCGAGCCCCCGGTTGAAATAGGGATGGAAGCCAAGGCCTGCAGGCATGCGCGTCGTGCCGGCATTCACGACCCGCAGTGCGTTGGTGAATACCCCGTCCTCGAGCCGATACGAGACCTCGGCCACGAATGGAAACGGGAAGTGAACGTCGCCAAACGCCCGCGAGTCGAACGTGAGTGTGCAGCCGTGATCGCAACAGTGTGTGACCTGCCAGGGCCGGTCGCGCACGTCGCCGTGGATCGCGTCGTTTTTGGGATGATGCAGCTCGTAGGTTCTCCCTTCGAAACGAAAGCGCCCGCCGCGCAGTCGATTCGAGTAGGGCACGAGCAGGAAGCTCGCGGCATCCGAGGAGCGCGAGAGCGGCGCGGGCGCCCGGCGCAGGAGCGGTGTTCTCGAGCCGCCGCGCTCGAAAGACAAATCGACGATGCTCGCGCCCACCTCCGGCGCGACCTGCAGACGCAGACGATCGTTCACAACCTCAAGCAGCATTACGGGACGAGGAGCACCTTTCCCACGTTCTTCCGATCTTGGATGTAGTGATGTGCCTTGGCCGCCTCGTCGAACCCGAACTTCGCGGCGATCACCGGTCGCAGTGCACCGTCGCGATAGAGCTGGATGAGATCGTCCATCCAGGATGCGAGGCGGTCGATCTCCTGCCAGAGGTGGCCGAGATTGACACCAAAGACGCCTTTGTTCTCGTTCATGAGCCGCACCGGCGAAAAGCGCAGGCGGAGCGTGGACAGGAGTGCCGGGGCCGCGCGCAAGATGCTCCGGCTCTTCCCGCCCGCCGCTGCGGAGAGCCCAAACATCCCCAGCCGACCGGACGGAGCGAGGGCGCGGTAGCTCTTGTGGAAGGATGCGCCGCCCACCGCGTCGACCACGAGATCGACGCCTCGAGCGTGCGTAAATTCACGGCTCCGCTGTTCGAAGTCTTCCTTTCGATAGTCGATGCAGAAGTCTACCCCGATCGACTTTAGGAAGTCATGCTTCGCCGTCGAAGCCGTGCCGATCACACGCGCGCCGATCCGCTTGGCGAGCTGGATGGCCGCAATTCCGACGCCTCCGCCCGCCGAGTGCACGAGCAGGGTCTGGCCCTTGCGCAGTCCGCCCATGACCACCAACAGCTGGTAGGCGGTCAGGTAGTTCACGGGGAGCGCCGCGGCCTCGTCCAACGTCATCCCGGGAGGCCGACCGTAGACTTGGGACTCGGGCGTGCAAACCACGTCGGAGTAGCCTCCGAAGCGCGTCAGGGCGAAGACATCCTTCGCAATCCAGCTGGCATCCACCCCGTCACCGACCGCGTCGATCCTACCCGCGACTTCGTAACCCGGTACGACCGGCATGGGTGGCAGATCTCGATACATCCCCATGCGTCCCATCACATCAGCAAAGTTGACACCTGCCGCCGCGACGCGGATCCGCACCTGCCCGGGGCCCGGCAGAGGATCCCGCTCTTCGCGGATCTCAAGCACCTCAGGCGGTCCCGGCCTCGGGATCCAGATCTGACGCATGGCGGTGTCCCTCCTTTTGGCAGCCCGGATGCGCGGCTTTCGGCCCACGCTTCTCGTCCGAGAGTACCACTGGGCAAAGGACCCCGTACGCGCAAGTCCTGAGGCGCTCGGGTCGCGCATGGGAGCACGGGAGAAAAGCAGCTCGGGCACTCGGGATCCCATTCCCGGACGCCGCAGCGCACGCCTGCAAGCACCCCCTCCAGGCGCGGACGGCTTGCGCAGGGGTCTTTGTGGAATTGGCGTTGACACCCGCCCCACGGACTCGTACCCAGGAGGCTCGATGCACGACGCGCCGCCCACACCCTATGTGCCCGCGTCGGCCTCGATGACAGAGCTCACCGTGCGCGGTCTTGTCGTGGGCTCGCTCCTCGGCATCTGCTTTGCCGCCTCCTCCGTCTACCTTGGACTCAAGATCGGCCTCACGGTCTCGGCTTCGATCCCCATCGCCGTTCTCTCGATCACGCTCTTCCGCGCGTTTGGCCGGGCGACCATCCTCGAAAACAACATCGTGCAAACGACTGGGTCGGCCGGCGAATCGATCGCAGCCGGCGTCGCCTTCACGCTCCCGTCGCTCCTGCTCATGGGTTTCGACCTCGATGTGGTGCGCGTCACCCTCGTTGCGCTTTTTGGTGGCGCACTCGGCGTTCTCATGATGATCCCGCTGCGCCAGGGACTTATCGTGCGCGAGCACGGGAAGCTGCCCTATCCCGAGGGCACCGCCTGCGCCCAGGTGCTGATCGTCGGCGACCAAGGGGGCACCAGTGCGAAGACGGTGTTCAGCGGATTTGGTCTCGGCGCCCTGTTCAGTCTGCTCGGGAACGTGGGAAAGTTCTGGGGCGAGTATCCGTCATGGAGCTTCGACCGCTTCTTCCCCGGCGCCTCGCTTTCCTTTGAGGCGAACCCCGCACTCCTGGGCGTCGGCTACATCATCGGGACGCGAGTCGCTTGCGTGATGCTGGCAGGCGGCGCGCTCTCGTTCTTGGTGCTGATTCCCCTGATCCACTTGTTCGCGCCCGAGTTGACTTCGCCACTCATCGCAGCCGGAGCGAAGCCGGTTCGGGAGATGACGCCGGGGCAAATCCGCAACGCCTTCGTACTCTACATTGGGGCGGGCGCAGTGGCGGCAGGGGGCATTCTAAGCCTCGTGCGTTCGCTGCCGACGCTGTGGGCGGCGTTTCGCCGTGGCGCCGCGGACTTCTCCGCGAGCGGGGTGGCGGGTCCACCGCGAACGCAGCGCGACCTTCCGCTCTCTCTCGTCGTCGGCGGCAGTTTCGCCCTCGTCGCCGCGATCGCGCTCGCACCCCCGCTCGGGATCAACGCGCTCTCGGCGGCCCTCATCGTCCTGTTCGGATTTTTCTTCGTCACGGTTTCGAGCCGCATCACGGGCGAGATCGGCTCATCCTCCAATCCGATCTCGGGGATGACCGTGGCGACGCTCCTTCTGACCTGCTTACTGTTCGTGGCCGCAGGCTGGTCCGGCGTACCGTACAAAGAGATGGCCCTGTGCACCGCAGCGCTGGTCTGCGTCGCTGCGAGCAACGGCGGCACCATCTCGCAGGATCTCAAGACCGGATTCCTCGTCGGGGCTACGCCCCGCGCGCAGCAGATCGCGATCATGGTGGGCGTCGTGACGAGCGCGCTCGTGATCGGATGGACGCTGCTCTACCTGAACGAGACTGCGACGACCTATGTCCGGCGTAGCTATCCGGATTTCGTCGCCACCGATGAAAGCGTGCGCGAACTCACGAGCGCTGACCCCGCACGCGCCGCTTTCGCGTCCCTTCCCCACGAGTTCCGAGGTGTGCGCTATCGCGTACTCTACGTGCGAAAGCCAACGCAGGGGGTTCCGACCGGAAAGTATCTCGTGGGTAGCGAAGGCCGGATCGCCTACCTCGTCGACCCGGGCGTATGCGGAGTCGAGCCCGAACAGCACGCGGCGGACGGCAGCTTGGAAAAGACCGTGTCGAAGTTCGATGCACCGAAGGCACAGCTGTTTCGGCTCATCATCGACGGCGTCCTCGGGGGCGACCTGCCCTGGGCGCTCGTCCTTGTGGGCGTCGCGCTCGCCCTGCTGGTGGAGCTTTGCGGGGTGCCTTCCTTGCCGTTCGCAGTGGGCGCCTACCTCCCGTTCTCGACGTCGACTTCGATTGCGCTGGGGGGCGCGGTGCGCTGGCTTGCCGACCGGCGCTCGAACCGCGGGAGCGATCCCTCAGACTCGGCCCCAGGCGCCCTCTTCTCTTCCGGTCTCATCGCGGGGGGTGCGATTGCCGGCCTGCTCTACGCGGCGCTCGCGGGCCTTGAAACCACGGCAAAGGACGCGAGCGGCGCCGTGCGCCCGGTACCGCTTCTCGAGCACTGGGGCCTTGTGCTCTCGCACCGGCTGCTCGGCGCCGAGGCTGCGCGGCGGCTCGAGGCGAGCGCGACCTGGTCGATTGTGCCTTTCCTCGCGCTCGCGGCGGGCCTGCTGTGGGTCGCACGCCGGCGCCGCCCTCGCCTTCCTTTGCCCTAGCAGCCTCCCGCGCACAGCGCAGGTAGGAGAGTCCGGCGGCTCCCGCTCAAGGGCCACTCTGCGCCCTCGCCACAGCGCTCCGCGTGCGCGTAAGATGGGCCAAGGAGAACCCCCATGCGCGTCGAACTCGGCGGCGATCCCACGGGGCCCCTCGCGGGCATCCGGGTGATCGACCTCTCAACCGTGGTGTCTGGGCCGCTCTGTACTCAGGTGCTCGGCGACCTGGGTGCCGAGGTATGGAAGGTCGAGCCCCCGGCAGGCGACACCACGCGGCGTCTTGGGCCGCCCTTCCGAGCTGGCCTCACCGGCTTTTTCGCTCACTTCAACCGCAATAAACGGAGCATCGCTCTTGATCTCAAGCGCACGGAAGGTCAGCACGCCGCCCGGCGCCTCGCGCTGCGTGCGGACGTCCTCGTGGAGAACTACCGGCCCGATGTGGTGACCCGCCTCGGACTCGGCTACGAGGAGCTCTCGCGCGAAAACCCCCGGCTTATCTATCTCTCGATCAGCGGGTTTGGTCCCTCCGGACCCTACCGCGACCTCCCCGCGTACGACACCGTAATCCAAGGCCTCGCCGGATTCATGCCAACCCAAGGCGGCGACGGAACGCCGCAGCTCGTGAAGAGCATCATCGCCGACAAGGCGACGGCGCTCACCGCTGCCTATGCCGTGATGGCGGCTCTGGTGGCCCGAGAGCGCGGCGATGGTCGTGGCCAACACGTGCAGGTACCCATGCTCGATGCCTTCGCAGCGTTCATGTTGCCCGATGTCCTCACCAAGGAGGCATTCAAGGCAGAGGACGCGACCCCGCGGCCCAAGCTCCCCGATGTGCACCGCACTTGGGAAACGGCCGATGGTCACGTCGTCCTCCTGATCCTCGAGGACCATCAGTTCGCCGGGCTGTGCCGCGCGATCGGCCGCGAAGACATGCTGGACGATCCGCGTTGCAAGAATCTCTTGACCCGCATCGTGCACGGGCGCGAGCTCTACACCATCCTCGAGCAGGAGCTTCGCAAGTGGCCGACCGCTGATCTCCTGGAGCGTGCACGGCGCTTCGGCGCGCCGTTGGCGCCGGTGAATGCGGTGGGCGATTTCCTGCGTGATCCCCAGGTGCGGTCCAACGAAACGGTGTTGGAAGTCGATGACTCCGAGGCTGGGCCGATGCGGTTTCTGCGCAACCCCGTCCGCTTCGCGCGCACTCCCGCGAGCCTGCGCCAGCGCCCGCCACGTCTTGGGGAGCAGACCGACGCCATCTTGACGGAGGCGGGTTTCACGAGCGAGGAAATCGCACGGCTGCGCGCGGAGCGGGTCATCACCTGAACGGGATTCGTCGAGGCCAGGCCGCGAGTTTCCGCCGAGGCTGAGGGGAGCCACCTTCGCGGGAGTCCTCGGGCTGCGTTCCCCCGGCTATGGTCCAAAGAACGCCTGCGCGCCGGGAATTGATGGTTTTGACACAACCCAAGAAGCCCGCCCGTGACCCCGAGCAGCCTAAAGCTCCCACGGGGCATGGAGCTGCCGCATCGCGCCCTCTTTCGCGCTGGCAAGCGTGGGTTTTAGCCGGCCCGATCGCTTCCGGGTGCCGCGGCGCAAAAGCCGCTCAGCCCCTCAGCGGCCAGGGCACGAGCTTTGAGACGCGCTGCATGTGTTCGGCGTAGCCGGGACGGCGCGCCATGCTTCGTTCCTCGAGCATGGGGATGCTCGCGAACAGGAACATGAACGTCATGGCGATGGGGCCGATCACGGTCCACGCCCATGCCGGACGGGCGGCGAGGCCGAAGAGCCAGAGACCCCACCAGAAGCCCAGCTCGCCGAGATAGTTGGGGTGGCGCGAGTGGGCCCAGAGGCCGCGCGCACAAATCTGACCGGGCTGCTTGCTGCGGTTGAAGCGACGCAGCTGTTCGTCGGCGATCGTCTCGATCACAATCGCGCCGCCGGTCACGACGAGGGCCAGCCAGTCGAGGGCGCCCCAGGGTGTCCTGCCGAGGGCAAGTGCTGCATAGAGCGGGAGGCAAGCGAGGAAGACCTGCAGCGTGGGGAAGTAGTGGATCGCGCCAAGGCTCACGAGCCAGTACGGCAGCTTGGCCTTCGCGCGCAGCTCGCGGTAGCGCCAGTCCTCGTGGTCGAGGCCCGGCCAGCCGCAGGCCCAGTTGTACGTGAGACGAACGGCCCACACGACGACGAGCCAAAGTACGAGCGCGTGGCGCACGAAAGAGCCGCCGCTCGCTGGAAGGACCTGCATCCAGTAGAGCGCAACCACAGGAGGCGCGACGCTCCAGTAGGGGTCATACACGCTCGAGTTAGAGAGCGTCATGCTAAAGGCAAACACCACCAGCGTGGCCGTGGTATCCGCCGCCAAGACCGTGAAGACGGGGTTTGCGGAACCCATCACGACGCCCACCGCCAAAGCAGCGCCGAGCGCCACAAGGTAGGCGGCGATCACGACGCCGAAGGAGGTGCTACGCCCAGCTCCTGAAACTCGCGCAGGGCGACTCATGCTGCCCGGAGCTTACGATAGGCTCCGGGCACCAGCCGCCAGTCAGATGCTTGCGCCCAGACCTACCAGCACCACGGTCGTGAGGAGAAGCAAAAGCCAGAACGCCTGCTTTGCCATCGCTCATCCCTCCCTCGTCCGGAGCCGGGGGGGCGGTCCTTCCGGACACCCCCAGAATCGGCCGTGGGCAAGCGCCGCGCTATGAAGTACTTCACACTGGATGACATGCCGCCCAGCCCGGAGAAGAAGCGTCTCCTCGCGAGCGTGCCCCTTTTCGCCGCGCTCGAAGAGCGTGCTCTCGACGCCCTTCTCGCCGCCACGACCACAAGGCGCCTCGCTCCCCGGGAGGCGCTCTTTCACAAGGGTGACCCCGGGGAGCAGCTCTATGTCGTGATGAGCGGTCGGCTCAAGGCAAAGGCGGAGGCCGCGGATGGCAAGGAGGTGATCTTCGCCCTGATGGGGCCGCAGGAGGTGATCGGCGAGATTGCGCTCCTCGACTCGGAGCCGCGCTCAGCAACGGTCGAGGCGATCGAGGCATCCGAGCTCCTCGCGCTCCATCGGCGTGACTTCTTGCCTGTGCTGGAGCGGCACCCGAAGGTGGCGATTCGGCTCGCGGGGATCCTGGCCGGGCGGTTGCGCCGGCTCTCCGACGTCACCGAGGACACGGCGTTCCTAACCCTCCCCTCGCGTCTTGCGAAAAAGCTGCTCTCGCTCGCCGAAAGCGACGGGATCGCGACGCCCGAGGGAACGCGCATTCGGCTCCGCTTGCCGCAGAGTGAGCTCGGGGAGCTTGTCTGCACGAGCCGCGAGAGCGTGAACAAGCTCCTGCGAGCCTGGGTGCAGGAAGGAGTCGTCGGCGTCGATCACGGGTTCATCACGCTTCGAAAACGCCGCCCGCTCGAAGCGCTGGCAGATCTCTGGATGGTGTAAACCGCAGCGCGCGCTGCGATAGAAGGAGAAGTTCGATGACTTCGATTGCGGTGGTCACTTCATTCGCACTGATCGAGTACCTGTGGATCAGTTTCTCCGTCGGCCAGGCGCGGACGCGCTATGGAGTGGCGGCGCCGGCGACGACCGGCAACGAGATCTTCGAGCGTTGGTTCCGGGTCCAGCAGAACACGGTCGAGCAGCTCGTGGTTTTTCTGCCCTCGTTGTGGCTGTTCGGGCACTACGTAAACGCGCGCCTCGGTGCCCTCATCGGTCTCGCCTTCGTCGCGGGCCGCTATCTGTACGCGCGCGGCTACGTCGAAGATCCGCAGAAGCGGGGTCGGGGATTCATGATCGGGTTTGTGGCCACTGCACTGCTGCTGGCCGGCGGGCTCATCGGCGCGTTGTGGAGTCGCCTCTAGCGTGGACTCTTTGAACGACCCGAAGCTGCAAGGGGTTCTCGAGCGACTCCACGTCGCCGCCCGCGGCGACCGCCTGCGTTTTCTCGGTCTTCTGCCCTCCGTCTTGCCAATGCTCTTTGGCGGCAAGGCGCCGCCCGCCGCCGAGCAATCGGCAAGGTTCAAGGACGTCTACATCCCGATCTCCCGGGCGCAGGGGCGGTTCCTCTACCTCGTGGCACGAAGCCTCGGAGCTCGGCGGATCGTGGAGTTCGGCACGTCGTTTGGCATTTCGACGATCTACGCAGCCGCCGCGGCGCGAGACAATGGCGGCATGGTGATCGGCTCCGAGCTCGAGCCGGGAAAGCATCGCGCCGCGCGCGCGAATCTCGCCGAGGCCGGGGTCGGCGAGTACGCGGAGATCCGGCTCGGCGATGCGCTCGAGACGCTGGCGGATGTGCCTCCCCCCATCGATCTTGTGCTGCTCGACGGGTGGAAGGAGCTGTACCTGCCGATGCTAAAGCTGCTCGCGCCGAAGCTTCGTACCGGCGCCGTCGTCCTGGCGGACAACATTCACACCTTCCGCCGGGCGCTCGCGCCCTACGTGACCTACGTCCAGTCCGGCAAGAACGGCTTTGCGTCAATGACGCTTCCGCTGGCTGACGGCTTCGAATATTCGGTGAAGCTCTGACGCCAAGACACGCGAGAGCGCGAGGTGTCGCGCCACGAGGGCGGGCGGCATGTGCGGCCCGATCCTCGCTCTACGCTCCCGACTGGCGGCGGCCCCGCTGCTGCACGCCTGCGCGCCGCGCGGCGATCATCTCGGGCGACAGCTGGCGGGCGTGGGCCCGGGACGCCTCCGCCTCAAGCTTTAGGCCCTCGCCGAAGGAGCGCGCAAAGCCCTCGTCGATCACCCGCTTGTACTCTCGCAGGGTCAGGGGGTCGCAGGTCAGCATGTCCTGCGCCAGCGCAAGGCAGGTGGGCAGGAGCTCTTCGGGCGAAACCACCCGGTTCACGAGGCCCCACGCCTCGGCCTGCCTCGCGTCAAGGTAGTTCCCGGTGAAGGCGAGCTCCTTGGCGCGATGGATTCCAATCAGCCGCGCGAGCTTCTGGGACAAGCCCCAACCCGGCAAGATTCCGACGCGGGCGTGCGTATCCGCAAAGCGCGCCTGCGTCGACGCGATCAACAGATCGCAGGCGAGTGCCAGCTCGAATCCGCCGGTTACGGCGACGCCGTTGATCGCGCCAATAATCGGCCGGTCGAAGCGCTGCATGGCGCGCACGATATCGGCGTCGGTGATTGCGTCCCTGGGGTCGGCTCGCGTGGCCGCTTCGCCGCCCAGTTCCTTTAGGTCAAGGCCGGCGCAAAAGGCGCGGCCCGCTCCGGTCAAGATCGCGACGCCAATACTTTTGTCGCCTTCGAGCTGCTCAAAGCTGCCGGCAATCGCGGCGCGGAGCTCTCGCGAGAGCGCGTTCAACTTGGCGGGGCGATTGAGGGTCAGGATTGCGATTCCGCCGCTTCGCGCGACTTCGAGGACGGGTTCGGTCATGGGGGCCTCCGGGGCTCTCCCCCAGCATAGGCTGCCCCTCGCGCATCAGGCGAACTCGAGAATCCCGAACCGCAACGGTCGATGAAAATCGGGCGGATCGGCAAGCGTCGCCGACCAGGAACTGAACTCGCCTCCCCCCGCACTGTCGATGCGGAAGAAGTTCCCTCGCCAGCGCTCTCCCCGACGCGGTGGCCGTGTGCGGCCGAGGGACTTGAACGGGATCGCCCATTCGACGCTCCACCAACAGTCGATGTCGTCGCGCCGATCAAGGGTCCCGCGCACGCGCACCGCGCGGCGCCAGCCCTCACAGACCCAGCTTGTGTCGAGCACCATGGAGCGCCGGTCGCAGTCAGGGCTCACCACCCTGGCCTCGAACCAGGCTCCCCGGGGATTCATCTCGAGCTCGAAGTAGCGCCGCGGATCCGAGTCCGGAGCGAGGAAGGCCTCGACCACGTCCTCGGTGTAGATGGGCTCGTTGCGACCCGAGTAGCTTCCGAAGATGTCGCGGTCGATGCACTGAAAGGCCACGTAGAGCTGGGTCTTGTCGTAGCAGACGCGCAGCGCCGTCGGCTGGAACGCAACGGCCGCTCCGAGCGGCGGCGCATCGGCCGCGAGATGGCGGAGCGCCTGCTCGCTCGAGAGCTCCATCTCACGGGTGCGTCCATGCGAGGGCAGCAACCACACCGGTGCGATCGTGGACCAGGGGGGCTTGTGGATGTCCCCGTCGATGCGGATGCTCTGGGCGACCCGCGAACAGACGAGGATGGGAAGCGGCGTCTCGCGCTCGACCATGACGAGGCCCCATGAGTAGCGACGAGAGGCTTGCGCCGCCTGCACCGGCTCTCGTGCGCGACGTCGCCACCGCATTCGCGGTGGGCGGGCGCTGGGCCTCCTCGACGCCGTGGGGCAGCGGCCACATCAACCAGACTCTCTTGGCCACCTTTGAGCAAGACGGTCGCATCCAGCGTTACATCCAGCAGCGGATCAATCCCCTTGTTTTTCCGGATCCGAGGAAGGTGATGGAGAACCTCGAGCGCGTGACCGCGCACCAGCGTGCGGTGCTGGCGTGCGAAGGGGCGAAGGATCTTGAGCGGCGCGCGCTTCAGCTTGTCCCTACCTGGTCCGGTGCGCTCTCGTTCGTGGACGCCGAAGGGGCGCATTGGCGGACCTATCGGTTCGTGGAAGGTGCGTCGAGCCACGACGTCGTTCGGACCCCGAAGGACGCAGCAGTCGCGGCCGAAGCCTTCGGTGGCTTCCAGGCCCAGCTGATCGGCCTGCCTGGACCTCGCCTCCACGAGACGATCCCGCGCTTTCACGACGGGCGCGCTCGCATGGAAGCGCTCCTGGCCGCCGTGGGGACCGACCGCAGCCGACGCCTGTCGGGATGCCGGGTGGAGCTCGATTTCGTGCTGGCGCGGGAGACGATGGTCGATCGGCTGCCCTCGCTGCACGCAAGCGGCGCCATCCCCGAGCGCATCACCCACAACGACACCAAGCTCAACAATGTGTTGCTCGACGACCGAACCGGCGAGGCGGTGTGTGTGATCGACCTCGACACGGTGATGCCCGGCCTCGTGCACTACGACTTCGGCGACCTGGTGCGCACGGCGACCTGCGCGGCGGCGGAAGACGAGCGTGACCTCTCAAAGGTCCGCGCAGACCCCGTGCTCTTCACTGCCCTTTGCGAAGGCTACTTGCGCGGCGCCGCGGCCTTCCTCACCCGCGCGGAGTCCGCGGAGCTCGCCTTTTCCGCGAGGCTTCTCACGCTTCTGATCGGCATGCGCTTCCTGACCGATCATCTCGAGGGCGATCGCTACTTCAAGGTGCACCGTGAGAACCACAACCTTGATCGCTGCCGTACGCAGCTGCGACTCGTGGCCAGCATGGAGGAGCAGAGCAGTGGTATGGAGGAGATCGTGTCGCGCGCAGCGGAGCGCCTCCTGTCGAAGTCGCGAGAAGCCTAAGACTCGTTCAGGGCCTGGGATCGCGCCCGGCTGCGCTCGACGGGAGGTAAGATCCAGCGCCCCGGGGTGGCAGGGTGCGGGCGGGGAGGGTGTGCGATGGCCGGTCGCCTCGAAGGCAGGGTTGCGATCGTGACAGGCGGCGGCACCGGCATCGGCGCCGCAGTGGCCCGGCTGTTTGCGGCAGAAGGAGCTGATGTCACGGTGTGCGGACGGCGCCGCGGGCCGATCGAGGCCGTCGTCCGGGCGATCGCCGACCAGGGGGGGCGCGGGCGAGCGGTTCATGCCGATGTGGCCGACGAAAGCCAGGTCGAGGCGCTCCTCACGCAAACCCACGGCCGAGCCGGCCGTCTCGACCTGCTCGTCAACAATGCCTATCAGCTGGCCCTCGGGCCGCTGGCACAGCTCTCCACCGAGGATTGGCACCGCTCCTTTCGCGTCACGCTCGACGCCGCGTTCTTCGGCACGCGCGCCGCGCTGCGTTTGATGCAGCTGCAACAGTCCGGTGCCATCGTGAACGTCTCATCGACCGCAGGGCTCGCGGGCCAGGCGGGGCTCGGGGGCTATGCGTCTGCGAAGGCTGCCCTCGAGAACCTCACGCGCACCGCGGCCGTCGAGGCTGCAGCCTGCGGCGTCCGCGTGAACTCGCTGTGTCCAGGGGTGATCGCGACGGAAGGCACGCTTTCGGCGTTTTCCGATGCGCGTTTGCGGGCCGCGATGACGCGCCAGATCCCGATGGGTCGTTTTGGTTTGCCCGAGGAGGTGGCGCGCGCCGCGCTCTTCCTCGCGAGCGATGACTCGAGCTATGTCACCGGAGCGACCCTCGTGGTCGATGGTGGCCAGCGCGCCTGTCTCGGTGCGCCCGCGCTCGACGAGGCATGGACAGCATCGTGAGAAGGAGGAGCAGGGGATGGTGAAGATGGTGGCCGCGCTGCGCCGCAGGGCGGGTATGACGCCGCAGGAGTTCCGCAGGTATTGGCGCGAGCAGCACGGCCCGCTGATCCAGCGTCTTCCCGATTTCACGCGCCACATCCGAAGGTACGTGCAGATGCACCCCGTCGATCTGCCCATGCCCGCGGATGCCACGGGGATGCCGCCCTACGACGGCTTCGCCGAAATGTGGTTTGACAGCGTCGAGGAGATGGGAGCCGCCTTCGCCGAGACCTCCTACCTCGACCATGTGCGTCCCGACGAGCAGCGTTTTCTGGATCTCGCGGGCTGCAGTGTGCTGGTGGTCGAGGATTTGGTCATGCACGAGCGCTGACGCGCAGTCCCGATCTCGGCGGAAACCAACGCCTAGGCTCTCCCGTACATCCCCGCGAGCACGAGAGCGGCGGTCACGACACCCAAGAGCGCGGCCGTCACCGCGGTCCAGCCTGCCCGTCGGTGCCACATGCGCAACCCCGAGTTGCGCGGGAGGGTCGTCGGCGTCCCCCTCACGATTGGATCGCGGCGCATGGCGAAGGCCCGCGAGCCCGCGGCCGCGCCCGCGAGCAGCATGGTGAAGACACAGAGCTCGTGGACCCGGAGCACGATCACGGATGCGGCGCCCCAGCGCTCGAGTTCTTCGCGCCCGAGCAGGGCAACCTTAAACAGGTAGGACACGATGAAGCCGAGGACGAGTCCGGATGCGAGGAGCATGCAGCGCCGATGCAAGAAAACCTCGCCCCGGCGAACGGCCCGCACGCCAACGAATGCGAGTGCAAGGATTGCAAGCATGTTGGCGAATGCAGCCGTCCAGTAGAACAGCTTGCCATCCATGGACTCTCCGAAACCGCCGCCGCAGGTCTTCGCGCCTGCCCTTCCTAGCGTTTCTCGCGCACCCGCTTCGCGGCCGGCCGCTCGAGGCAGCGCCCAAGCCAAGCATCGACGTGCGGCCATTTCGAAAGGTCAAGCCTCACCATGCGCGCCCACGAAAGGACAGAGGCGACATTCAGGTCCGCCACACCGAAGGTCTCACCCACAAGAAGGCTCCTGGCGGCGAGCGCAGCCTCGAGCACGCCGAGCGGCTTGGCGAGCTGCGCCAGTGCCTCGGTCGCTTTTGCCGGAACGCGCTGCTCCTTCGGGAGGAGAGCGCTGTGCATGAGGTACGCGAGCAGCGGGGCCTCGAGCTCGGTCATCGCCCACAGGCTCCATTGATAGGTGCGGCCTTCGTCGGCGATCGATTTGGGCCAGAGTCCGTTGTCGTAACGGCGCCCAAGGTAGAGGTTAATCGCCATCGACTCCCAAAGCACGAGCTCCCCGTCTTGGAGCGTCGGGATGTGGCCGTTCGGGTTCAGTGCGAGGTATTCCGGCTTGCGCGTATCACCGGTCGCGAAGTGCGTCGGCACGTTCTCATACGGCACGCCGAGCTCCTCGAGCATCCACAGCGAACGCGCGGCGCGCGACATCGGCACTCCATAGAGCTTGATCATCGGGTATTCCTCCAAGGCGAAGGTGCATGAACCCTTGTCGCGCCCGCAGCATAGCTACTTCTCGTCTGGAAACTCGGAAGTCGTGAAAGATAAAGGGAAATAGGCGCAAACGCTGCCCCAATTGTGTGTCTGATTCGGGTAGGATGCGGTGGTACAATCGACCGAATCAGCACACGAATCGCCAAATCGGGG
>DATGZK010000098.1:0-24848 GCA_035489755.1 Myxococcota bacterium | reverse complement strand
CGAATTCCTACCTCGAGATTCAATGCCCTCGCTCACGCTTTGTGCTCGCTGGAACGGCTGGGGACGAGTACCCCACACTTCCGTCTCCTTCACCAAAGGCCATGGTTCGGATTCAGGCCAGCCTCCTTGCCGGGATGATCGAGCGTACGATGTACGCTGCCTCGGCGGATGAGACCCGATACAACCTGAATGGCGTCTACTTCGAGGTCCTGCCCGACACCGGCAAGATTCGTATGGTGGCGACCGACGGGCATCGTTTGGCCTACTTGGACCGCGTCATTGCTGCCGACCTTTCAGGACTCTCCAGCGGGGTCATCTTCCCGCGAAAGGGCCTCTCGGAGCTAAAGCGCCTGGTGGACGAGGAGGACGCCGATGAGGTCGAGCTTGGCTTCGAGGGCAATAACGGTGTTGCGCGCAGAGGGGAAGTGACCCTCATGATGCGTCTTATCGAGGGTGAATTCCCAAACTACCGGCAGGTTCTCCCCAAACCACCCCGGCATGTCCTCGTGCTCGAGAGAGAACCCTTGATCCATGCTCTTCGCCGAGTCTCCGTCATGTCCGTTGAGCGCAGCCGCTCTGTAAAACTCGAGATTCAAGAGGGCCGCCTCCAGATGTCGTCGAGCAATCCTGATCTTGGGGAAGGTCACGAGGAACTCGAGATCGACTATGCAGGCGAGGCGCTCTGCCTCGGCTTCAATGCTCGGTACCTGCTGGACGCGCTGGGTGTCCTTCAAGCGAAGGAGGTCCAACTTGGCCTCCATGATGAGCTCTCGCCGGCCCAGATCCGTCCCACCGACGATGCCGATAGCCTCGCGGTGGTGATGCCGATGCGAATCTAATCGGGACTGCTCTCCGACGGAACCGCAAGCCTTTACCGGGACTTACCCTTTCGGTACCGTTTTGTCCTAGTTCGGCGCGAAGGCGCCCCCATCGCACCGCGCGAACCCCCCAATAATCCGCGCGGGACCAGCGAGGCACCGCTGCCCGTGACCTATGACGCGAGTTCGATCGAGGTGCTCGAAGGCCTCGACCCGGTTCGAAAACGCCCGGCGATGTACATCGGGACCACCGGTCCTGAGGGGCTCCATCACCTGGTCTACGAGGTCGTCGACAACTCCGTCGACGAGGCCCTGGCTGGCTATTGCCGCGAGATCATCGTGGTGGTCCACGACGGCAATAGTGTCACGGTCACCGACGACGGCCGCGGGATCCCCGTGGACCAGCACCCGACCGAGAAGCGCTCTGCGGCCGAGGTGGTGATGACCACCTTGCACGCGGGCGGCAAGTTCAACGAGAACACCTACAAGGTCTCCGGCGGTCTGCACGGCGTGGGCGTCTCCGTCGTTAACGCTCTTTCCGATCGCCTCGAACTCGAGATCAAGCGCAACGGGAAGGTCTGGCGACAAACCTATGCGCGGGGTGTACCCCTTGAGCCCCTCGCCGCGATCGGTACGACGGACAAGACCGGGACCAAGGTCACCTTCCATCCGGATCCAGAGATCTTTTCCTCCATCGAGCTTTCGTTCGACGTGCTCTCCCAGCGCCTGCGGGAGCTGTCGTTCCTCAATGCAGGCATCCGAATCCAAATCACCGACGAGCGGAGCGGGAAGTCCCATGATTTTCGCTACGAGGGTGGAATCGTTTCCTTCGTCGAGCATTTGAACCGCAGCCGCACGCCTCTGCACCGGCCGCCCATTTACATTTCGGGTCAGCGCGAGTTCGAAGTACGCGGGCGCAAAGTTCCCGTCACGATCGAGGTCGCACTCCAGTACAACGAGACCTACAACGAGAGCGTCTTCTCCTTTGCCAACAACATCAACACGGTCGAGGGCGGGACTCATCTCATCGGTTTCCGCACGGCGCTGACGCGCAGCTTCAACCGCTACTTCGCTTCCCAGTCGAAGAACGGCAAGGGCGAGGCGGAGTCCGTGACCGGGGATGACGTGCGAGAGGGCCTGACGGCCGTGATCTCCGTCAAGCTCCCACAGCCCGAGTTCGAGGGTCAGACGAAGGCCAAGCTCGGGACGAGCGAGGTCCGGGGTCTGGTCGAGAACCTCGTCTACGACCAGCTCGGTGCGTATCTCGAAGAGAATCCCCCGATCGCGAAGTCGATCACCTCGAAGGTTCTCGACGCCGCGCGGGCGAGGGCCGCCGCGCGCAAGGCGCGCGATCTTGCACGGCGCAAAGGAGCCCTTGCCGATTACAGCCTTCCCGGAAAGCTCGCCGACTGCCAAGAGCGTGACCCTGCAAAGTGTGAGCTCTTCATCGTGGAGGGAGAGTCCGCCGGTGGATCCGCCAAGCAAGGACGGCTGCGCGAGACGCAGGCGATTCTGGGGATTCGCGGCAAGATTCTGAATGTCGAGCGTGCCCGGATCGACCGCATGCTCTCGAGCCAGGAAATCCAGGCCCTGATCGCGGCCATCGGCTGCGGCATCAGCTCTGAGTTCGACGCCACCAAGGCCCGCTACCACAAAGTGATCATCATGACGGATGCCGACGTCGACGGGAGCCACATTCGCACGCTCTTGCTGACGTTTTTCTACCGTCAGATGCGCGATCTCATCGAGCGGGGCTATCTCTACATTGCGCAGCCCCCCTTGTTTAAGGTGAAAAAGGGCAAGAGCGAGCGTTACGTGAAGGACGAGCCTGCGCTGCGTGCCCATCTGCTCGACCTCGCCTTGCGCAGCAGCGTGATCGTGCCGGCGGGGAGCGAGGAGCCCCTCTCTTCCGAGGCGGCACGGCAGCTGCTCGAACTCGCGAGCGAGTACGAGCGCCTCGTCCAGCGGATGGCGCTTCGCCGGATCGACGAACGGGTGGTCGACGCCGCGGTCTGGGCGGGCGCGCCCCGGGAATCGGATCTGGCGGACGCCGGGGCGCTGCGGGGCAGGGTTGCGGAGGGCATTCGGGCGAAGCTCGCCGAGACGGCGCCGGCGGCCCTGCCAGCGAATTTCAGCGTTGAGCCCGATCCCGAGCACGGCGGCTCGACGCTGCTCGTGGAGACACGCCGCGCGGGCGTCGTCTACCGCACACCCTTTGACGCGGAGTTCGTACGCTCGCCGGACTACCAGCGGCTCGGCATCCTGGCTGCGCAGATGAGCGGCCTCGGCCGGGGTCCGTTTCGCATCTCGGGAGCGGTGGCCGAGACGGACGCAGCGCTCGCGACGCCGGTCCTTCTCCTGCAGCGCGTGCTTGAGCTCGGGCAGAAGGGGCTTTCGGTGCAGCGCTACAAGGGCCTCGGCGAGATGAATCCCGAACAGCTGTCGGACACCACCATGGATCCCGCCAAGCGGACGCTGTTGCAGGTGCGGATCGAGGATGCGTACGAGGCCGACGAGATGTTCAGCAAGCTGATGGGCGACGAAGTCGAGCCGCGCCGGGAGTTCATCGAACGCAACGCCCTCGACGCACAGAACCTCGACATCTAGGCACACAGGAAGCCGCGTGGCGAGCGAGCCCTCCGAAACTCCCGAATCCGAAGACGAGCTCCCGAGCAGCGCGGGGGGCGCGCCGCCGCCCACGGGATCGCTCCAGCCCGTCAACATCGAGGACGAGGTTCGACGCTCGTTCCTCGACTACTCGATGTCGGTGATCATCAGCCGCGCGCTGCCCGACGTCCGGGACGGCCTGAAGCCGGTCCACCGACGCATCCTCTATGCCATGCAGCAGGAGGGACTGCTCTCCACCCGGGCCTACTCCAAGTGCGCGGGCGTCGTGGGCGAAGTGTTGAAGCACTACCACCCCCACGGTGACGGCGCGGTCTATGACGCGCTGGTGCGACTCGTGCAAGATTTCTCGCTGCGTTACCCGCTGATCGACGGACAGGGCAACTTCGGCTCCATCGACGGCGATCCAGCCGCCGCCTACCGCTACACCGAGTCGCGCCTCCATCCCCTGGCGGAGGAGATGCTTCGCGATATTGATCGCGACACGGTCGACTTCGTCCCGAACTTCGACGGCTCGACGGTAGAGCCCGTGGTTCTCCCGACGCCGTTTCCGAACCTCTTGGCCAATGGCTCGACCGGGATCGCGGTGGGCATGGCCACGAACGTCCCCCCCCACAACCTGCGCGAGCTCGTGGACGCGCTCGTGCTCGAGGCGCGCAACCCGGACTGCACGCTGAATGATCTGCTCGAGAAGATGCCGGGTCCGGACTTTCCGACGGGTGCCATGATCTGCGGTCGCGAGGGGATCCGCGACGCCTACGCGACGGGGCGAGGCCTCATCACCGTGCGCGCCCGCGCCAAGACCGAGGAAACCAAGCGCGGCGCGCGCATCGTCGTGAGCGAGATCCCCTACCTCGTGAACAAGGCGACGCTGCTCGAGCGCATCGCGGAGCTCGTGCGCGAGAGCAAGGTCGACGGCGTGACGGACCTGCGCGACGAGTCGAACCGGCAGGGGATGCGCATCGTCATTGAGCTCCGGCGCGATGCTCCCGAGGACGTGATCCTCAACCAACTCTACAAGCTGACGCCGCTTCAGACGACGTTCGGTGTCAACCTGCTTGCACTCGTGAACGGGCGCCCCCAGACGCTAGGCCTGAAAGAGGCGCTGCGTCTGTTCATCGACTTCCGCAGGGAAACGGTGGCTCGCCGGGCCGCCTACGACCTCGCCCAGGCCGAGGCGCGGGCGCACCTGCTCGAAGGGTTCGCAATCGCCCTCGACAACCTTGACGCCGTCATCGCACTGATCCGCGGCGCCGAGGACGCGAACGCTGCGCGCGGCGAACTCATGACGCGCTTTGCGCTCTCGGAGCGACAGGCCCAGGCCATTCTCGACATGCGCCTGCGTGCCCTCACCGCGCTCGAGCGCCAGAAGATCGCCGACGAGCTGGCCGAGGTGCGCGCGAAGATCGCGGATCTGAAGGATCTGCTGGGGAGCGACACCCGCGTCCTTGAGGTGATCGTGACCGAGCTCACGGACATCCGGGAGCGCTTCGGAGACGAGCGGCGCACCGAGATCACGGGGCCCGTCGAGAGCTTTACCACCGAGGATCTCATCGTCGAGGAGGACATGGTCGTCACCATGTCGCACCTCGGCTACGCGAAGCGCAACGCCGTCGCGCAGTACCGTGCGCAGCGACGAGGCGGCAAGGGCGTGACGGGGATGGACACCCGGGAAGAGGACTTCGTCGAGCACCTGTTCGTGGCGTCGACTCACGCGTACATCCTCTTCTTCTCCAACAAAGGACGCGTGCACTGGCTGAAAGTCCACGAGCTCCCGCAGGTGGGGCGCGCCGCACGGGGCAAGGCGCTCGTGAACCTCCTGCAGCTCGGAGAGGGCGAACGCATCCAAGCCCTCTTGCCGGTGCGGCGTTTCGATGAACGGGGATACGTTCTCTTGTGCACACGAAAGGGTGTGATCAAGAAAACCGACCTCGATGCATACGCCAATCCGCGGCGCGGCGGGATCATCGCCATCAATCTCGAGGATGGAGACGAAGTGATCGCGGCCCGCCGCACGATGGGCAGCCAGGAGGTGCTGATCGCGACGCGAACCGGCAAGTCGATCCGCTTCCCGGAGACACAAGTGCGGCCGATGGGGAGAGCTGCGACGGGCGTGCGCGGCATTCTGCTTTCCGAGTCCAACGAGGTCGTCGGAATGGAGATCCTCTCACCCGGTGCGACCATCCTGACGGTCACCGCCAACGGCTACGGCAAGCGCACACCCCTCGACGACTACCGCAAGCAAAATCGCGGCGGCCAGGGCGTGATCACGATTCGCACGAGCGACCGCAACGGCCCCGTCATCGGCGTGGCGCAGGTGACGGATCCGGACGAGGTCATGCTGATCACGAACGGTGGCAAGGTGCTGCGTTGTCGGGTGAGCGGCATCTCGACCATGGGACGCGTGACGCAAGGCGTGCGCCTCATGGAGCTGTCCGAGGGCGAGCGGCTTGTGGCCATGGCGCGTCTGGCGGAGGGCGATGACACGGGTGCCACGCCGAGCGAGGGCAGCGCCGCCGGCGGCGGAAACGGGGCCTCCGGCGCCCCGGCTGAGTAGTGCCTCCCACCCGCCGCTCGAAGGCTCTCTTCTCCCGCGCGAGGCGGTCCATCCCGGGGGGTGTCAACAGCCCGGTGCGAGCGTTTGGCGCCGTCGGCGGTGTTCCGCGCTTCCTCGTGCGCGGCAAGGGCGCTCGGGTGTGGGACGCCGACGGCAACTCCTATATCGACTACGTCCTCTCCTGGGGTCCGCTCATCCTCGGCCACGCGGAGCCGCGGGTCGTGCGCGCCGTGCGCGCCGCGGCCGCGCGCGGCACGAGCTTCGGCGCGCCCACGCAGGGTGAGACCGAGCTCGCAGAAGCCATCCGGGATGCGCTCCCGAGCCTCGAGCGTGTGCGCATGGTGAGCTCAGGCACCGAGGCGGCGATGAGTGCGTTGCGACTCGCTCGCGGAGCAACTGGCCGGCCCCGCATCGTGAAGTTCGATGGCTGCTACCACGGCCATGCCGATGCGCTTCTGGTCGGCGCCGGGAGCGGCGTCGCGACGCTCGGCATCCCGGGCTCCCCGGGTGTTCCTCCTGCCTTTAGCGAGCTCACGGTGCAGGCGCCCTACAACGACCTGGACGCGGTGGCGAGCGCATTCGAACGCTGGGGGAGGGAGATTGCAGGCGTGATCGTCGAGCCCGTGGCGGGGAACATGGGATTCGTTCTCCCCCAGCCCGGATTCCTCGAGGGTCTGCGCAGCTTGTGCGACGCACATGGCGCCCTTCTCATTTTCGATGAGGTGATGACAGGATTTCGGGTCGCCTTTGGGGGAGCGCAGACACGATTCGGTGTGTGGCCCGACCTGACTTGCCTCGGCAAGGTGGTGGGCGGCGGCCTTCCGGCAGCGGCCTACGGCGGGCGAGCGGACCTGATGACGAAAATCGCGCCCGAAGGCCCCGTCTACCAGGCGGGAACGCTCTCGGGCAACCCGCTCGCGGTCGCGGCGGGGCTCGAGACGCTGCGGCAGCTCCGGCGACCCGGGGTGTACGAGCAGCTCGAAGCCTGTACCTCGGCGCTCGTGGTCGGCCTGCGCGAAGCCGCGGACGAGGCCGGGGTCGAGTTCACTGCGGGGAGCCTCGGGGGGATGTTCGGGTTCTTCTTCCACCCCGGCCCCGTTCGCAACTTCGAGGAGGCGAAGAAGGCGAACGCCGAGCGGTTCCGGGTCTTCTTCACATCGATGCTGGAGCAGGGCGTCTACCTTGCGCCCTCTCCTTTCGAGGCAGGTTTCGTCTCCCTTGCCCACCGCCCGACGGATCTGCGCAAAACGATCACTGCCGCTCGCGCTGCGCTTCGCCTCGCAGCGCGGGTGCGTTGAGCCGGGGGAGGGCGTCGGCTATGGTGCGGCCCGTTTTTCGGTGCGCGGGTTTGCGGCGCGCCCTTGTCCGAACCGCGGGTAGCTCACGAACGTGATCGGGGATGAGACACGACGCGGAGCGGCCGCGTACCAGGGAGCCCTGGAGGCTGTCTTCGCCCTCGCCATCGGAGCGGGCATCGGCTATTGGGCCGATGGCCACTTCGCGAGCTCTCCGCGCTGGCTGATCGTGGGCACGATCGTGGGATTCGGGGCCTTCGTGCTGCGCCTTTTTCGCATGCGGAAGCTTTTCGACGAGGGGCCGCCCAGCGGCGGAACTGCGAAGCGCTGAGGGTCGTTTGCAGCTCAATTCCATTGAACGCCTGAACCTCGCGATCGCCGCCGGTGCGGTGGCGGTGGGCTATGCCGCGGGGGGCCCCGTCTTTGCGACGAGCCTCGCCCTCGGAGCGGGGATCGAAGGCGTGAATTTCCGGGCGCTCCGCAGCGGGACCCAGCGCCTTTTCGCGGGCGACCTCGCAGTGGGTCACGCCTGGCTCGCGGGCTTTGGCCTGCGCTTTGTGGTGCTCGCGGGGGCGATCGCTCTTTCGCTGCGTGCAGGCGCGCACCCCGTGGGCCTCGTGCTCGGGCTCTCGACGATCGTCCCCGCGGTGATTGTGGGGGCGTGGCGTGCGCGGCCGCCGATTGGGAATCCAGAGCCGGGACCTCCTCCCGAGGATCCGAGCTGGGACGCGTGGAACCCGTGGCTCGCGCGCGAGCGCGACCCGGCGGAGTCGGAGGAGCGATGAGCGGAGGCGAGATCCTCGTATCCGCGTACGCAGTCGGAGTGCTGGCGCGCGTGGGACTCGCCGCCGCGGTGCTCCTGGCTGCCAGCTTCGCGGTGCGCCGGCAGATCGCTGCCGCTGGCGGCGGGGTGGTGCCCGATGAAGGCGTGACCCTGCGGAACGTCTTCGAGGTGCTGGTCGCGGGACTGACCTCGCTTGCTCGCCAGACCATGGGACCGGAGTGGAGGCGCTGGTTTCCCTTCGTGGGCGCCATGTTCTTCTTCATTTTGGTGTCGAACCTGCTGGGTCTCATCCCCGGCGGCGCCGGCGCGACGAATGACGTGAACGTAGCGGGCGCATGGGCGATCATTTCCTACGGGCTTTTCAACTACGTCGGGATCCGCCAGCACGGTCTCAAGAACTACCTCGTCAAATATATGGGGCCGAGCTTCTACACCTGGCACGTGGGCGGCAGGCATATCCACGTCCGAGCGCTCTTTTGGCTGTTCTTTCCCCTCGAGACCGTCCTCGACGCCGCGCGCATGCTGACGCTCAGCATCCGTCTCATCGCCAACATGTTCGCCGATCACACCGTGGTGGGAGTGTTTCTGCTCCTCGTACCACCGGTCGTACCCGCAATTTTTCTCGGCCTGGGAATGCTTGTGGCTTGCCTCCAGGCCTTCGTCTTCGCGCTGCTTACGATGATCTACATCAACCTGGCGCTCCAAGAGGCCCACTAAGGGGACGCTCGAGGCTGCGCGGTCACCCGAACAAGGAGACGATCGTCATGCGAAAGTTTGCGAAGCTCGCCCTCTGGACCCTGGCCGCGGCACTCCTGCCGCTCACCGCTTCCGCCGCAGACGGTGGTGAAGCGGCGAGCAATCTGGGTCCCGCGCTGGGTGCGGGGCTTGCGATTGGGCTCGCGGGCTTTGGCTGTGGGATCGGCCAGGGCCTGACCGCTGGCAACACGACCGCCGGCATTGCGCGCAACCCCGGAGCCGCGGGCTCGATGTTCGTGAACTACATCCTCGGGATGGTGCTGATCGAGTCGATCGCGATCTACGGGCTCGTGATCGCGTTCCAGCTCGTCGGGAAAATCGGTTAACCCCGCCCGGGTTTGCAGCGGCCGGAGGTTGTCGCTGCGGCTCGGCGTAGGCCGCGCGCGCAGCCGCGCATCCTGTCGCTGCGGGAGCGCGCGGCTCGCGAACCCGCGGCGCTTTGCCCGACCGTGACGCGCGGCCGGCTCATCGTCTTCGAAGGCCTCGACGGCAGCGGGAAGACGACGCAGCTCTCGTGGCTTGCGAGCGCACTCCGTGGGGCGGGACACCCAGTGGTGACGACCCGCGAGCCGACGGGCGGCGCCTACGGGCGCCGCATCCGTGCCATGGCCAAAGGCAGCCAGCGCGTGGCCGCGGAAGAAGAGCTGCGCTGGTTTGTGGAAGACCGGCGGGAGCACGTCTCCCGCGTCATCGCGCCCGCTCTTGCACGGGGCGAGATCGTGCTCTCCGACCGCTACTACCTCTCGACCGTCACCTATCAGGGAGCCCGCGGTCTTGACTGGGCCGCCATCCTCGCGCAAAGCGAAGCCGAGTTTCCGAACCCCGACCTTGTGCTTTTGCTCGAGATCGATCCGTCGCTGGGGCTCGCCCGCGTAAGCGAGCGCGGCGCAGGCGCAGAACCCGCGTTTGAGGAAAAGGACTTCCTCGCGCGCGTCGCGCGCCTCTATCATGAGCTGCCCTGCACTTACCTTGAGCGGCTCGATGCGCGCGGCGAGCCTGAGCGCGTGCGCGAGGCCGTGGGCGAAGTGGTTCGGCGCAGGCTCGGGTTGCCCTAGAAGCGCCGCGCCTAGAGGTCGATCTCCCACGGTGTTGCCGGTACCCCGGTCCGGACGAGCTCGCGCATCAGCTCGCCGAGCCGGCTTGGGGCGAAGCAGTCGCCGCGATCGGGAAGATCGGAAAGCGGCCACCAATGCAAGCCGCGAAACCAGTCACGCTCGTCTCCGAGCTCAAGGCCTGCGGCCCGCGGCTCGAAAGCCTCCGTCTGCACCAGGAAGTATCTCTCCTTCTGGAGGATCTGCTTTCCCGTGTACTCGAAGACATGCTCGCGCCTCCACACCTCGGCTCCCGCCTCGACCTTCGAGAGCCCTGTCTCCTCCTTAAGCTCCCGGGCGAGGGCCTGCTCCGCGGTCTCACCGCGTTTCAAAGCTCCGCCGGGCGTAATCCACATCTCACGAGCCAGCCAAGGGAAGCGAAACCGCATCAGCAAGAGCTCGTGCTGCGGGGTGAGAAGGAGAGCGCGAACGGCTCGCCGCACCTCGGGAATCATGAGGGAGAACAACTACCCTTTCCTCTGGCGCCATCGGCGCCTCCGATCAAGCTCGGGGTTGGTAGGGACCGCAGCCGTTGTGCACAATGTGCCAACGGCGATCGCCCGAAAGGAGGGGTGTGGAAGCTCTGGGAGTCGATCACATCGATCTCACCGTGAGCGACCTGCGGCGCTCCGGCGAATTCTACGAGCTCGTGCTGGGTGCCCTCGGATTTTCCCGCATCGAACACCCGACGTACACAGCATGGTCCAATGGGCGCATGAACATCGGTCTTCGCAAAGCGAGTCCCGCACACGGAACGACGGGCGTCGACCGATGCCGCCCGGGGCTTCATCATCTCGCCCTGCGGGCGAAGAGCCGATCCCACGTGGATGAGTTTCATCGCCTTCTCGTGGCGCGCGCTCTTCCCGTGCTCGATCCCCCGGCAGAATATCCAGAGTACGGTCCTTCGTACTACGCGGTGTTCTTCGCCGACCCAGACGCCATGAAGCTCGAGTTCGTGCACTTTCCCTGGGGCTACTGGCGACGCGTCCAAACGGAAGGTCACGATGCGCGGCCCCGCTATGAGCTGCGACGGTAGTCCGTCCTCTCCTCCGTCGGAGGTCTATGGGCGCACCCCTGGCACCTAGAAGAAGGTTCTCGCTGCACACTGAGCTCGTGGAAAAAGGCGCGAAGATCCGCAAGGCCCCCGATGTTACCTTCTATGGACACACCGAGATCGAAGTCCTCGATCCCGACGACCACGTGATCTGGTTCAGTGAGCCGCCCGCCTAACGGGAATCCTCCGCTTGCGGGCGGGGCTTCGCGACTTCTACCCACGCAAGAGGAAAGGGACGCGCCATAAGAGAAGTGGGCTCTTCGCGCCTCGAGAAATGGCAGCCAAAGAGGCCTGCGCAAAGACGAGCCCGCCCCCCCCGGCGCTCGAGGAGCAGAGATCGCCCTAGCCCAACTTCCGCAGTTCGCAGTTAATTTCAACTTTTTCTGGGCTCAGCCCGGGCGCAAGTGGCTGAATCTCCGTGATCCAGGCTCTAAAACGGGCGTGTAGTGCCGACCTCCTATCTTGCAGAGACCGTTTCGGCTTGAGATACATGCGTGGGGAGGTGAACCGCGGTTGTGCATCGCTCCGTCCGCTGTTAAAGCGGACGATCGCCACACGTATGGGCTTCTGGGCTTCGGCCTACGGTCCAAGTTGAAACGGGATGTAGTGCCGACTCGAGGACCTAAGTATGCGAATTACCGAGACCCAACACCATGAACTGCGGAAGTCGGGCTAGCGCGGGGGCGCGCTCTCGCCCTTGCCCGCGGTCGTCTCGGGGTGCGGGGAGGAAGGCGGCCTTCCGCCGAAGCGCACCAAGAGCGCGGCCCCGAGCGCAACCGAGGCGGCGGCGGGGATCAGAAACTGGATCGGTGTGTGCACGCCGGCCGCGTTGAATCCCGGGATCGGAAGGCGCGCCGCGAACCCCAGGGCGAGGTTGGCGCTCGCGTTCAGGGCGACATGGAGCAGGATTGGAGCCAAAAGCGAACCGGAGTAGTGTCGGGCCACCCCATACGCAATCCCGGTCACGAACTCGCTGAGGGTGGCCGCGAACCAAAGCACGAAGGATGTGCCGACGGCTCCCTCGCTCAGCGCCAGGGCGTAGAGCAACGCGGTGATCACGATCCCGCGGCCCGCTCCGAGCTGAGAAACGACGCCCTGCTGCACCACGCCGCGGTAGAACCACTCCGAAACGACGGGCTGGATGCCGATCCCGACGATCGCGCCCTCCAGCACTTCGAGTGCGCCCGCTGAGCTCAGCTTCTCACGGATCTCCGCGATCTCAGAGGCTTGAGACTGCGAGAGAGCCGCCTTCACCAGGTTGTCGAGCTCGCTCGCAAGAAGAGCCACGGGGATCAGCAGAAGGAGCGGCAGCAAGAAGCGCAGCCGCATGCCGCGCAGGCCAAGGCGTTCGGCTTGGGGCGGGGGAACCTGCCGTGCGGCAAGCGTGCCGACGCCACCGAATCCCACCACGAGGCCGAGCGCCGCGGCGAGCTGACGGGACCCCGCACTCCCCGCGGCGATGTCGATGACGAGGGAGCTCAGGATCGCGAGAAGCGTGATCCAGAACGCAACCCCCACGGTCGGGAAGGCGGTGGGGCGCTGCATTTAGGCGCCCAAAACCGGGGCCAGCGCTTGCCCGGTGTACGAGTTTTGGGCGCGCGCCACGTCTTCGGGTGTGCCTTCCACCACGATCTCGCCGCCGCGCGCTCCGCCGTCGGGCCCGAGGTCGATCACCCAGTCCGCCGTCTTCACGACGTCGAGATGGTGTTCGATCACCACCACCGTATTCCCGAGCGCGACCAGGCGCTGGAGAACCTCAAGCAGCTTCTCGACATCTGCGAAGTGAAGGCCCGTCGTCGGCTCATCGAGCAAGTACAGCGTGCGGCCAGTGTCGCGGCGGGAGAGTTCGCGGGCAAGCTTGATGCGCTGTGCCTCGCCGCCCGACAGGGTCGTCGCGGGCTGGCCGAGATGAATGTAATCGAGGCCGACGTCGTGGAGCGTCTGAAGCGGACGGCGCACCGCGGGGACGTTCTCGAGAAACGAGACGGCTTCCTCCACTGTCATCTCGAGGACATCGGCGATGGTCTTGCCCTTGTAGCGAATCTCCAGAGTCTCCCGGTTGTAGCGGCGGCCCCCGCACACCTCGCAGGTCACAAACAAGTCCGGCAGGAAATGCATTTCGATCCGCAGAATGCCGTCGCCCTGGCAGGACTCGCAGCGGCCGCCCTTCACATTGAAGGAGAAACGGCCTGGGTCGTACCCACGCACGCGCGCTTCGGGCACTTGGCTAAAGAGCGAGCGGATGCCGTCGAAGACTCCCGTGTAGGTGGCGGGATTGCTGCGCGGGGTGCGCCCGATCGGCGCCTGGTTGACGTCGATGACCTTGTCCAGCTGTTCGGCTCCGAGAAGCCGTGAGTACGCGCCGGGGACTTCCTGCGCGCCGTGGAGCTTTTGTGCGAGAGCGCGGTGAAGGGTGTCGTTCACGAGGGTCGATTTGCCCGAGCCCGAGACGCCCGTTACGACCGTGAAAAGGCCCAGCGGGAGGCGGAGCGTCAGGTCTTTCAAATTGTGCTCACGGCAGCCTTCGAGCACCAGGAACTTGCCCTCGGGCCTGCGCCGGGCTTGCGGCAGCGCGATGCGCCGTCGGCCCGAGAGGAAGGCGCCGGTCAGCGAGTCGGGATGCGCAAGGATCTGCTCCGGGCGCCCTTCCGCCACGAGCGCGCCGCCGTGGATGCCTGCGCCGGGTCCCATGTCGAGCACCCAATCCGCGGCTCGGATCGTCGCTTCGTCGTGCTCGACGACGATCACACTGTTGCCGAGATCTCGCAGGCGCAAAAGGCTCGCAAGAAGACGTGCGTTGTCACGCGGGTGCAGACCGATGGAGGGCTCGTCGAGGATATACAGCACGCCCATCAGGCTCGATCCCACCTGCGTGGCGAGCCGGATTCGCTGACTCTCTCCGCCGGAGAGGCTAGAGCTCGGCCGGTCGAGCGTCAGATAGTCGAGTCCCACGTCGCACAGAAAACGCAGGCGGTCGCGGATCTCGTGCAGCACGCGGTCGGCGATCGTGCGCTCGGACGGGGAGAGCTCAAGGCCGTCCAAGAAGCGTGCGGCCTCGGCGATCGAGAGCGCCGTCACCTCATGCAGGCCGCGTCCCCCGAGCCGAATGCTCCGCGCTTCAAGCCGCAGCCTCGCGCCACCGCAATCCGGGCAGGGGCGGGGGCTCATGTAGCGCGCCAACTGCTCTCGCACCGCGTCGCTTGAGGTTTCCTCGTGGCGCCGTTCGAGTTCACCGACGACGCCGTCCCAGCGGCGGCGTACGGTCTGCGGCTTTCCCTCCCGCTCAAATGTGAACGCGACCTCCGCGCGTCCCGTGCCGTGCAGGATTCCCTCTTGTGCAGAGCGCGGGAGCGCGCCGAAGGGCGTGTCCACCGACACTCCAAAATGCTTGGCCAGCGACGCGAGGAGCTGTGCGTAGTAACGTGGCATGCGCTTTCCGCCCCACGGTTCGATCGCGCCGCGTGCTAGGGAACGTTCGGGGTCCGGGACGATCCGGGCGGGGTCGAACTCATCGCGCGTCCCGAGGCCCGCACAGCGCGGGCAAGCCCCGTGCGGGCTGTTGAAGGAGAAGGTGCGCGGGGCAATCTCGGGGAAAGAGATGCCACAGTCCACACAGGCACTCGACTCCGAAAGCAGCCATTCCTCGCGACCCGGCCCGACATCCACCTTCACCAGGCCCGCCGCGAGCTTTGCCGCCGTCTCGAGCGACTCG
The DNA here is from genome assembly GCA_035489755.1 of Myxococcota bacterium. Taxonomy (GTDB): domain Bacteria; phylum Myxococcota_A; class UBA9160; order UBA9160; family UBA9160; genus UBA9160. The sequence goes on along the minus strand of DATGZK010000098.1, from coordinate 10,156 downwards.
GCGATGCGAGAACGCACGGACTCCTTCACCTGGAGCCGGTCGATCACGAGGTCGATCTTGTGCTTGTGCTGCTTGGCGAGGACGATGTCGTCCGCGAGTTCGCGCAGCTCTCCGTCGATCCGCACGCGCACGAATCCCTGCTTGCGAAAGGCCTCGAGCTCCTTCTTGTACTCGCCCTTGCGGTCCCGGACCACGGGGGCCAGCACTTGCACACGCGCGCCTTCGCCGAGGGAAAGGACGCGGTCGGTCATCTGCTCCAGGGTCTGCTTCGCAATGGGCTTGCCGCAGGACCAGCAGTGCGGACGGCCCACGCGCGCAAACAGCAGTCGCAGGTAGTCGTAGACCTCGGTGGTCGTACCGACGGTGGAGCGCGGGTTCTTGCTGGTGGTGCGCTGTTCGATCGAGATCGCGGGCGAGAGCCCGTCGATGGACTCGACATCGGGCTTGCTCATCTGCTCGAGGAACTGGCGGGCGTAGGCGGAGAGCGACTCTACGTAGCGGCGCTGCCCCTCGGCGTAGATCGTATCGAAGGCAAGGGAAGATTTGCCCGAGCCGGAGAGCCCGGTGATGACGACGAGGCGGTCCCTCGGGATCGAGACATCAATTCCGCGGAGATTGTGCTCGCGTGCGCCGCGGATCGTGAGGTGCGTTGCGGCGCCGGTCACGGAGCGTTGAGCGACCCTTCCGAAAAATCACGGTCCGAGACGGGCGGCGGCGGGAGCGTCACCTTTGGCGCGCTGGCCACCGTCGTATCCTTCTTCTCGATATAGGTCTGGCTGCGCAGCCGATTCACGAACTTCACGTATTCCTCTTCCGTCTTCTGCTCAAACAACATGGCCGTAAGCTCGGCCTTCACTTCCTCGTAGGACTTCTTCTTGAACTCGCGTCGCTCGGCCAGCTGAAGCAGGTTGCAGCCGAAGGGCATGCGGATGATGTCGCTCGTTTGTCCGGGCTCGAGTTTCTGGACAACCCCGGACATCCATCCGGCGAGCGAGGACATCTGGACCCAGCCCACGTCGCCGCCGTGTTCGGGATTGAGCTCCGAGAGATGGCGTGCCACCTGCTCGAAGGGCTCGCCGGCGCGGATGTGGCTTAGGGCATCCCGCACCTGACCGCAGGCCGACGCCTCGTCACGCTTCGACTCGCCGCCGAAGGTGACAAGAATGTGGCGCAGGTGCACTTCCTCGCCGCCTTCGGGCTGCTTGGCGTAGCGCTCGTCGTAGGCTTTGCGCACTTCGTGGTCGTCGACCTTCACCCGGGAGCGCACCATCACGTTCAGCACCTTGGTGCGCTGAATTTCAGAGCGGATCTTCTCGCGATAGGCGTCGTAGGAAAGCCCCCCGGCCTCGACGCTCTGACGAAGCTGGTCGCTGGTCAGGCCATTTTCCTTCGCAATCACCTTGATCGTGCTGTCCACCTCGGCGTCGGTGGCCTGCAGCTCAGCCCGCTTCACCATTTGCTCGAGCAGTCGCCGCTCGATGAGACGCTCGAGAAGCTCGCTCTTCATCTTGGCGACGTCGTCGTCGGTTGCACCCACCGCGCGGGCCCGGGTTTCGACCGAGCCGGCGAGCTCGTTCACCTCGGAGATCAGCACCACGTCGGGACCGACCTGTGCGGCGATTCCGTCGACGAGCTGCTCGTCGGCGCGCCCGGAACCCGCCACGCCCACGGCAAAGGCGACGGCGAGCGGGACGACCAGACGGCGGAAAGTGGGCGTCATGGACTCCTCCTTGCGCCGGCGGCGAGCCTAGCAACTGGCGGCGCCGAACGAAGCACCCCGGTAGACTGCGCTCCGGCCGGGGAGGATGCGAGGGGGATGGAGGCGCGCGGGAGCCTCGTTGTGCCGGGAATCGCCCAGGCGCTCCGCCACGAGCAGGTCCGCGCCAACGGCCTTCGCTTCCATGTCGCCGCGTGCGGTGAGGGCGATCGCCTGGCCCTCTGCCTCCACGGCTTTCCCGAGAGCTGGTTCTCGTGGCGCTTTCAGCTGCCCCTGCTCGCACGCCTTGGGTACCGCGCCTGGGCGCCTGATCTCCGGGGCTATGGCGAGAGCGATCGACCGGGACGCCTGCAAGACTACGCAATCGAGCGTCTGATCGATGACGTGGCGGGTCTCGTCGACGTTTCGGGTGCGCGGACGACCGTCCTGCTTGCCCATGACTGGGGCGCAGTCGTGGCGTGGTACTTTGCGCTGCGCAACACGCGCCCCCTCGACGGGCTTGTGATCTTGAACGTGCCACACCCTGCGTGCGCGGAGCGCGAGCTGCGCCGCTTGGCGCAGCTGCGACGCTCCTGGTACGTGTTCTTCTTTCAAATCCCGTGGCTGCCCGAATGGCTCCTCGGCCTGCGCGGTGCCTCCGCGATCGGCGAAGCCTTCCGGCGCAGCGCCGTCGACAAGAGCCGATTTCCCGACGCGGTGGTTCGGGTCTACCAGGACGCTGCGGCGCGGCCTGGCGCCCTTTCGGCCATGCTGAACTACTACCGCGCACTGCTGCGGGGCGGCGGGGCGCGCCGGCAGCGCGCGCTCGGCTATCCGCCGATCCAGACGCGGACCCTCATGCTGTGGGGAGAGGAGGACGTCGCCCTCACCAAGGCCACGACCTTTGGCACCGAGCAGTACGTGCGCGAGCTCACCCTGCGCTACCTGCCCGGCGTCTCGCATTGGGTGCAGCAAGAGGCGCCCGAGAGCGTGAATGCGATGCTCGAGGCGTGGCTCACACACAAGCCCGTGCCCGAACACCCGGCGGCGGACAGATCCACGGTCGCTAGGGTCTAGGGGAAAGGCGCAGCCGCGCACCCCCGCAAAAGCCAAGCACCTCTCGCGAGGCCTGCAAGACGCGTGCGCTACGCCGCGGGCGCGGGCTCGATCCGCAGCGCGAAGGCTGGACTTTCCGGGTCGCCTTCCGCAAGGCGCAGGACGCGGGCGGAAGGCGCGATCTGCAGTCCTTCGATCTCCACCTTCCCGGTGGGGGATCCAAGCACGAGCGCGTAGAGCGCGCCGCCCTTTTGCGTGAAGCGCACCGGCGTGCCGTCGCTCGTGACTCCCGCGGCCCGTCGCCAGGGCCGGGTGCCGTAGATCGCTTCGCCGCAGGCGGCGAGCCAGCGTCCAAGGCCGAGCAGCCGCTCGCGCTGCAGCACGGGAATCGTGCCGTCGGGCATGGGACCCACGCCGAGCAAAAGGTTTCCGTTCTTGCTGACGACGTCGCAGAGCAGGTGCACGAGCTCTCGGAGCGAGAGGGAATGCGCCGGCGTCTCATTTCGGTTGTAACCGAACGCAAGGCCGATCCCGCGCGTAAGCTCCCACTTGCGAGGGTAGATGTCCGCGATGGCCGAGTACTCGGGCGTGTTGAAGTCAAGATGGGGCTGACGACCGAACACGAAGCGATCATTCACGACGCCGTCGGGCACCGCGGCGTAGTAGTCGGCGAAGAGCTGCACGAGGTCGGCCTCGCGCGGGTAGCCGATGTCATTCCACATCACGCAGGGCGCGTAGCGGGCGATGAGCTCGCGCCAGTGCGCGTTGGCGTACGCCAGGTACTGCGCGCTCTGCGGGATGCACTTCATGAGGGACGGCAGGTCGCGGATCGGACCCGGCTCGAAGGTCCAGTCGAGGCCACCCGAGTAGTAGAGGCCATAGCGCAGCCCCTGCGCGCGCACCGCGACGCCGAGCTCCCCGACGAGGTCGCGCGTCGCATGCCAGCCGGGAAGGAAGGGGTTGGGCGTCGCGCTCGGCCAGAGCGTCCAGCCGTCATGGTGCTTGGAGACCAGCACGACGTAGCGCACACCCGCCTGCGCGAAGAGCTTTGCCCAGGCTCTGGGCTCAAAGCGCCTTGCGGCCTCGTCGAACATCGGGCCGAAACGCTCGTACTCGAAGTCCTTGCCGAAGGTTGCGTCATGCCAGGCGCGCGCGGGGCTGTCCTCGATCCGGATGGTATTCCAGTACCACTCGGGGTAGGCGTCGTGACGGAACCAGTACTCCCAGCCGTGCGCCTTCGCGACCTCGTGGAAATTTCCGATGGGCTCTGCCCACGCAGGCACCGCGGACGGCCCCCAGTGCGGCAGCACACCCAGCTTGGCGTCATCGAACCAGGCGGGGAGAGCACGGGCTTGGAACTGCTGGAGGAGCGCCTCGCGGCTTTCGTCCGCCATGGCGCACATCATCGCACGCGCAGGGCGGCCCTGTTAGCGTCGACTGATCTCGTAGGTCACAAGGTCGGGCCGGGGCCGGCGTGCGATCACCTCGACGGGCGCTCCGCCGATCCGCGAGAACAGCACCTCGACAAATCCCTGCGCAGTGTGGCGCGCCGAGTCCGGAAAATCTGCAGCGCCCTGCACTTCGATCGTGTAGATGCCCGTGGACTCGTCACTGGTGATGATCCAGTCCATGAAGCTGTACATGGCCGAGGCCAGCTGGACCATGGCCTGCCCTGCGCGGTGGCCCCAGCGGTCTGCAGCCGCGAGGAAGTGGCGGTACGCCCCCACCGCCATCATGCGCTCCGCCGCCTTTGCCCCCCGCGCCACGAGATAGCTTGGGCGTCCCTGCCCCTCCACGGCGCACAAGAGATCGAGACAGCGGCCATACACATCGATGGGATACCAGAGGCTCGGCACGACCATCTCGTCGAAATGGGCCATGTCTCCGGGCTTGAGCAGATTCTCGAGATCCTCCTCGCGGATGCGCCTCTCCATCCGCAGCCGGTGGATGTCCTCGGCGACGGATTGGAAAGCCACGCCCTTAATCGATGCCTGGGTCATCGTCGTCCCCTCCGCGCCCCCCGCCGATCGGCCGAGGTCGCCGAGGACTTGAGGGGGGAGCATCGGGGGATGCCCCGAGATTGGCGAGCAGCCGTGCCGCCGCGTCGAAAAGTCCCTCCGGACCTGTGCCGGGTGCTGCGGCATAGATCTTGTGGTCCGGTGTCACACGCATCGCGCCGCCCGCCTGGGTGAGCAGGCTCACGAGCCGCTGCGGGTCCACCCTCGCCGAAGGGCCCACCGTGAGGACGATGTCGCCGCGCTGCACCTCGAGCATCACGATGCCCAGCCGGCGCGCGGCGATCTTGAGTCGGATCACCCGCAGGAGATTCTCGCCCTCCCGCGGCAGCGGGCCATAGCGGTCGAGGACTTCGTCGCGGATGCGGTCCACCTCGGCGCCTTCGCGCGCAGAAGCCAGCCGCTTGTAAAGCACGAGGCGCTGCGACACCTCGGGCACGTAGTCATCGGGCAGTTTGGCCGTGACGGGAAGGCGAATCTCGGGATCGATCTCCGCGTCGCGCACATGCCCGCGCAGCTCCTCGATCGTTTCCTCAAGCATCTGCATGTAGGTCTCGTAGCCGAGCGCTGTGAGGTTCCCCGACTGCTCTCCCCCAAGCAGGTTCCCGGCCCCCCGGATCTCAAGATCCATGTTCGCGAGTTTGAACCCCGAGCCGAGTTCGTGGAAGTCCTGGATCGCCTCGAGCCGGCGCTTGGCGTCGAGAGCGAGCGCATCCTCATCGGGCACGAGGAGGTAACAATAGGCGCGGTGGTGGCTGCGCCCGACGCGCCCGCGCAGCTGATGCAGCTGGGCGAGCCCGAACGTATCCGCGCGGTGGATCAGGATGGTGTTCGCACGACCGACGTCGAGACCGCTCTCGATGATGCTCGTGCAAAGCAGGACGTCGGCTTCCCCGTGCAAGAAGGCGAGCATTCGCTTTTCGAGCTCATTCTCCCGCATCTGGCCGTGTGCGACGAGAAGTTTTGCCTCGGGCACGACGCGGGCGAGCATCTCCGCCACCGGCCCGATCGTGTGCACGCGGTTGTGGACGAAGAAGACCTGCCCCCCGCGCCTGGTCTCGCGCAGGATCGCCTCGCGCACGAGGGACTCGGAGAAGCGGCAGACCTGGGTGCGGACGGCGAAGCGCTCGGCCGGCGGCGTATCGATCACGGAGAGCTCGCGCAGCCCCGTGAACGCCATCTGGAGTGTGCGCGGGATGGGCGTCGCGGTAAGCGTCAGGACGTCCACCGTTTTCTTCATCTGCTTGATCCGCTCCTTGTGGGCGACTCCGAAGCGGTGCTCTTCGTCCACCACGAGCAGGCCGAGGTCGCGAAAGCGCACGTCCTTCTGCAGCAGGCGGTGCGTTCCGATCACCAGATCGATGCTGCCGTCGACCAGCCCTTCGAGGATGGCCCGGGTCTGCTTGGGCGTGCGGAAGCGAGAGAGTGTCTCGATCCGCACCGGGTAGCCTACAAAGCGCTTGGCGAAGGTCTCCTCGTGCTGCTGGGCGAGGACCGTGGTGGGCACGAGCACGGCGACCTGTTTGCCCTCCATCGCCACGCGGAAAGCGGCGCGTATCGCCACCTCGGTCTTGCCGTAGCCGACGTCCCCGCACACGAGACGGTCCATCGGGCGCTCGCGGCAGAGGTCGCTAAGAACGTCGTCGATTGCGGCGAGCTGGTCCGGGGTTTCCTCGTGGGGAAAGGCCGCCTCAAACTCCTCGAGCTGGCGGTCGCGCGGCGCGAAGGCGTAGCCCGGTGCGAGCTCCCGGGCGGCGTGCACCGCGAGGAGCTCCGTCGCCATATCCTTGAGCGAGCGCCTGACCTTGTGCTTAACGCTTGCCCAGGTAGCGCCGCCCAGGCGGTCGATGCGCGGTGGCTGGCCGTCGGCGCCGACATAGCGCTGGACCAGATTGAGGCGATGGACGGGGACAAAGAGCTTGTCTCCACCCTCGTACTCGATCCTCAGGAACTCCCCGGACGCTTGGCCGAGCTCGAGGTTCACAAGGCCGCGGTACACGCCGATCCCGTGCTCGGCATGGACGAGGGGGTCGCCCGGCGCGAGCTGCGCCAGACCTTCAACAGCTGCGCCCTCGCGCCAGCTGGTCCGGGTGCGCCGCTTCTCGCGCGGACCGAAGATTTCCTCCTCGGTCACGACGACAAGTTTCTCGAGCGGCAGCACAAACCCCTCGGATAAGCTCGCGACCCGCACCTCCACCCGCCCGGGCGCCGACCAGCGCCACACCGGAGCCGGTTCGTTCGCAAGGCGGCTGGCCACGGCGTACTCGGAGAGGAGCTGTCGCAGCCGCTCGGCTCCCGAGAGCTGCGGTGCCGTCAGCACGATCCGCGCGCGCTCGTCGCGCCACGCCGCCAAGCGGTCAAGGAGGGGAGAGAGTGCGGCTTCACTGGCGCGGGCCTTCACAAGGCCGCGCACGAGCTCGTCGTGGCCAAACGCGCGCACGCTAAAGCGAACGCCACCCGCGCTGTCGAGCGCGTCCGTGACCTCGAGCCGCTCGAGCCTCACGGGGCGGCGCGCCGCAATCGCGCCAAGCAGCGCATCCGCGCCGACCGTGAGCTCTTCGGGGGTAGCCGCGATGCGCTGGGTGTTGCGTACGGCGTCAAAGCCCGCGAGCAACTCCTCGGTGTAGTGCAGAAGCCGCTCGCGGCCGGCCGCGGCGTCGTCGATCACGATGAGCGTGTCCTCTGGCAGGAAGTCGAGAACCGTTTCCACCGCAGGCTGGAGCAGCGGCGAAAGCGCCTCGATGCCCGGCGGAAGGTGGCCGCGCAAGAGAGAGTCGATCAGCTCGTCGATGGCGCGCTCGGGCACGCGCTGTGCGAGTGCTCGCTCGCGCAGCGTCGGCTCCCGCTCGACCACGAGCTCGCGCGTTACGAGAAGCTCGCGTGGAGGCGCGGCCACGACATAGCCAAGCGTCCCCTGGCTGCGCTGACTCGCGGGGTCGAACTCGCGGATCGACTCCACCTCGTTGCCCAGAAACTCGATCCGTACGGGGAGCGCCCGCTGCGGCGGGAAGACATCGAGGATGCCGCCCCGCACCGAGAGCTCGCCGCGTTCCTCGACGATCGGCATGCGGACGTAGCCGGCGCTGGTCAGCGTTTCCACAAGGGCATCGCGGTCGAGGTTCTGCCCGAGCTCAAGGTGAACGGTCCGCGCCCGCACCGCGGCGCGCGAGGGAACACGCAGCGCGAGCGCGGTCCACGGGGCAACCACGATCGGCCCGGGCTCGCTCGACGCGTTCTGGCGAGGCACCAGCGCGTCGATCCGTTTTTCACTGGCCAGCCAGCGGTAGAGCACATCCATGCGCTGGGCGACGACGAACGGCTGGGGTGAGAAGCGGTCATAGGGAGGCGTATCGTGGCGGGGGAAGGCACGCACCTTGCCCCCGCGCTCGGCGGGCGGCTCACCGAGAACGGAGCGTAGGTCTTCAAGCAGGAGATCGGCGGCCTTGGCGCTCGGGGCGAGAAAAAGAACTGGCCTTGCGCCGTGGCTGCGCACGAGCTGAGCGCCCACCACCGCCCGCGCCGCGCCGCGGAGGCCCGTTAGGTGGACGACGCCTTCGCGCGCGCCCACGCGGCGGAGCACGTCGCCAAGGTCGCGCACGGGGGCGCCATGCATGGCTTCGCTCAAGCGGACTCCAAGCACAAAGAGCCCACTCCACCCCGTACGCAGGGGGTGGGTGGGCCAGGCAATTGGCCTCCGAGGCTAGCCGGCCGGCGTCCTCGCCGCCGGTCGCGGCCCCAGCCGAAAAAACCACACCGCGGTGCGCGCCGCGAGTCCTTCTGGCGAAAGCGAGTATTTCCGGGCGAACTCCCGGCGCAGCGCGGCGACGAGCTCCGGGTCTTCGACCCGAACGGCGGAGCAGCGGTAGCGCCGGCCCGCTGCGCGGATTTCAACCGCGGGGTCCTCGAGCACGAAATAAGGCCAACGCTTTAGCGGGTTCAGAAAATCGGCAGCGACGAAGAGGTCGCTCTCGTAAACGACCGCCCAGGTAGTAACGGACCAGGGCGCCCCGGGCCGGACCGCGAGCTCGATCGTCTGGCCGATCCCGGCAGTCTCCCAGCGCGGCTTCGGATCCTGGGAGAGCGTCCCGGAAACGAGTGCGCCGCCTGGGAGGGGGCCCAGGGGGCCGTCGTGAAACCGCAGGATGAGAATGCCGAGAAGCGCCGCCAGCCCGAACCCAAGAGCGGCACCGGCGAGAAGCCTGAGTAGGGTCACAGCACGCACTGCGAGCGCCCGGCCCGCAACCCCGCCCCGCAGCGAAGGCACGGGCGCGCCGCACGCCCTTTGGCGGGCAGCTTCGCCCCTCGCTCCTGTGCCGCTCCAGTCCTTTGGGCCGCGCTAGTCGAGATGATCGATGATCGCGTTCGTGATGGCATCGAGGGTCGCCGTGCCGCCGAGATCTCGCGTCCTGTGCTCGGGCTCGGCGAGGGTCGCGTGCACGGCACGCGTAATGTTGTGCGCGATCCGCTCCTCCCCGAGGTGCCGCAGCATCTCGACAAGCGAGAGGATCACTGCCACAGGGTTCGCGATGCGCTTGCCAGCGATGTCCGGGGCACTCCCGTGCACGGCCTCGAAGACGGCGCAGTCGTCCCCGACATTGCTGCCGGGAACCACGCCGAGGCCGCCGACGAGGCCTGCGCAAAGGTCGGAGATAATGTCGCCATAGAGATTCTCGAGCAGCAGCACATCGAACTGCTTGGGATCTTTCACGAGCTGCATGGCGCAGTTGTCGATGATCATCTCCCTGTACTCGATCTCCGGATACTCGCGCGCCACTTTTCGAGAGCATTCGAGGAACAGGCCGTCGGCAAGCTTCATGATGTTCGCTTTGTGGATGGCATGGATCGTCTTGCGGCCCATGCGCTCAGCGAGCTCGAACGCGAAGCGCGAGATCCGGGTGCAGGCGCGCTCGGTCACGATCTTTAGGCTCTCGACGATGCCGGGTGCGACCCGGTGCTCGAGCCCGGAGTAAAGGCCTTCGGTGTTCTCGCGCACGACGATCAGGTTCACGTCCCGAAACGGCGTCTCCACCCCCGGCACGCTTTTCACGGGGCGCACGCAGGCGTAGAGATCCAGCGCTTTGCGCAGGGACACGTTGGCACTCGGGAAACCCTCTCCGATCGGGGTCGTGATCGGGCCTTTGAGCGCCACCCGGTTCGTGCGGACGGAGTTCAGCACGTGGTCGGGCACCGGGCTGCCGTACTTCGCGACCACCTCGGCGCCGGCCTCGACCCGCTGCCAGTGAATCTTTGCCCCGGCGCTCTCCGCTACCCGGACGGCGGCCTCGGTCACCTCCGGGCCAATTCCGTCACCGGGGATCAGGGTCACGGTATGCGAATGGGTCGACATGCTTCTGCGCTCCCCCTATATTGCCGGCCGCTTTTCCAGACC
>DATGZK010000097.1:0-36179 GCA_035489755.1 Myxococcota bacterium | reverse complement strand
GCCTTCTTTTGGATCGGCGGGAGTTCTATCGCTTCGCTCATCTTCGTGGACCAACAGTTCTCATGGCTGACTGGTCTTGTCATCGCTGGCACGGTTTCGCTGGGAACGGTCGCGTTCTTGCTGCCTCTTCGCGGACTGCACCGTCGAATCTGCGCTGAGAAGGAAGCCGAACTCGAACGCGTGCGCGAAGCGATCCACCGCGATCGTGAAGCCCTGCTCAGCGCGGCTCCCGAGGCGGCTGCGGCAGCCATGCGCATGCCAGGACTCCTTGCCTATGAACATCGCATCGCCTCGGTACACGAATGGCCGATCAACACACCGGAGGTCGTGCGCTTTGGTCTCATGCTCGTGATCGGCGTCGGCTCGTGGCTGGGTGGAGCGGTGGTGGGCCATGTGGTGGACGCCGTGTGGCATTGAGCGCTGGCGGCTAGTAACCGCAAGGGGGACGGGAAAGGGGCTGCTCCATTAGCGTTCCCGCGCTGGCCACGAGCGTCCCCTTCGCGGTAGTCAAAGAAGGTCTCCCGACGTCGCCTCCGGAACCGCGTGAGAAACGAAGCACCCGCAATCTCGCGAAGCGAAGAACCAAAGGACCCTTCCTCTACCACGGAAGAGGATCCGCAGGAGGCCTAGCTGAGGATAGAGAACGTCGGCTGCTTCATGCCGGCGTTACTCCGTCGTCGGATCCGTCTTCGTCGCGAAGCTCGGTCCCGACCGACCAGAGCCGGCGTCGCCTCATCCTCGCTCTTGTGACGATTCCGCGGCCTGAATTTAAGCTTGCTTCGTCTTCTCAACTCTGCGCTGGAATTGCTGCCCTCACCATCGTGATTGCACTGACGAGTCCAACAGCTCGATCCTACTTCGATCGCGCCGAACAGAAGCGAGTCTAGCCTTCGCCTTCTCCTGCACCCCGGGAGGAGGACGTGCGCATAAGAGGTCCAGCGTGGGTGTGCCCGCTTCGCAGCGGTCGCGGATGGGGCATTAGACTGCCAGCCATGAACTTCGCAATCAATCCTCTTGTCGCTGTCGGCGTCCTCGCCTCCACCGCCGCGACGGATGCGGCCTATGTCTTCTTCAGCGCTGCAGTCGCCACGAAACATCGGGTACGAGCCGCAAACTGGAGCGGCATTTGGTATTTGCTCTCCGCGTTCGCCGTAATCAGCTACACCCAGAATGCCGTTTATGTCCTTTTTGCAGCGACTGGCTCGTGGCTTGGGGCGTATGCGTCCGTAACCTGGCTTCGGCGCGAGTAGCGCGCCGATGACGGGTAGACTCTGGGCTGGCGCGAGAGCGTGTTGGGGCAGCGTAGTGGCCTTCGAGGGTCGGTCCCCGTTGGAGTTGACCGAACATACCTTCCCGGACGCAAGAAGGCGGCTTATTCTTCCTGCCCCACCATGCCTGCCACGCTTCGCAACTCGAATCCCGCGATCCGCACGCTCTTGCTCTGCGACCTCGTCGCCAGCACGCAACTTGTCGAGCGCCTCGGCGACTCGACCGCTGCTGATCTGCTGGCGCGTCACGACCGCCTCGCGCGTGACCTCTTGTCCACTTTCAACGGCAGGGAAATCGACAAGAGCGATGGCTTCCTGCTGCTGTTCGAGCGCCCCATCGAGGCCGTTCGTTTCGCCATGGCCTATCAAAGCAAGCTGCGCGAGCTTGGCGCCGCGTTCGATTCGGCGATGGCCTCGCGGGTCGGCATTCACCTGGGCGAAGTCGTGCTTCGCGTGAACTCGCCAGAAGATGTGGCGCGCGGCGCGAAGCCTATGGAAGTGGAGGGACTGGCCAAGGCGATTGCGGCGCGCGTCATGTCTCTTTCCGGCAACGGACGCATCTTGCTCACGCGTGCAGCTTACGACTTCGCACGGCGCGCCGCGGTGGGGATGAAGGATGCAGCGCCGCTGCGTTGGGCCGTGCATGGGCGCTATCGCCTTGCCGGGGTCGAGGATCTCGTCGAGGTGTGCGAGGTCGCTGAGCCGGGGGGAGGAGACCTGACGCGGCCACCCAACTCGGAGAAGGCGCATCGTGCGGACGATGAAGGCACGCCGCCGGAAGTCCTCGATGCTGCACAGGCATTGGCGCTTCCGAACGTTCATGCGATGAAGGCCATGCCCGTCGAGCCCGTTCTCGCCGTGCTGGCCTTCGACAATCTGTCGATCGATCCCGAGATGCAGTTCTTCTCGGACGGCGTCAGCGAGGAGATCATTCAGCGCCTGTCGCGCGGGGCGAAGCTCAAGGTGATCGGCCGCACGTCGAGCTTCCAGTTTCGCGGCGAGCGCAAGGCCGAAGCGGCGCACAGTCTCGATTGCTCCCACGTCCTCGACGGCTCCATCCGCCGCGCTGCGGGGCGCGTGCGGATCAGTGCGCATCTGGTCGAGGCCTCGTCACGGACGACGTTGTGGTCGGAACGCTATGACCGCGGCCTGGAGGACATCTTTGCCGTCCAGGACGAGATTTCCGAGAACATCGCCGGCGCGCTCCATCAGGCGTTTTCCAGCTTCTCGACCCGGGCCGTCGATCCGGCCGTCTACGACCTCTATCTGCGCACCAGCCCGAAATCCTACGCACCGGACGAACTGCGGACTCACGTCGGCCTGTTGGAGGTCGTCACCCAGCGCGCGCCTCATTTCGCGGAGGCTTGGGGCCGGCTCGCCTACTTGCGGGCCTTTCTGCACCAATATCTGCCCTTTGCCGATCGCGCCGCGAGTGGCGGCCTCGTGGCATGCGAGGCGGCCCGCGCCCTGGCGCTCGATCCGCAGAGCATCGATGGCATGACGGCACAGCTCTTTGTGCTTCCGCCATTCGGACGATTCGTCGAGGGCGACGCGGTCCTGGAGCGCATACGACGAGCTCCCGGTTCGGGCGACGGACTCCGATACATCGGCTGGTACCTCCGGACGATGGGCCGAGTTCGCGAAAGCCTCGAAGAGACAGAGCGTGCATATCGATTGGACGCGCTGGATCCGATGTCCGCGAATACGCTCGCGCTCGCGCGAATGGCCGCAGGACGCGTAGCGGAAGCGGTGCCTGTCTATGAGGACCTCGTGGCGCGGGTGCCCGACATGAGTTTCCCCGTTTCGAGCCTGCTGCGGGCCTATGCCTTCCAGCAGGACTGGGCGGCGGTCGACCGATTGCTGGCGCTTGCAGCGAAGCGCCAGTTGCGTGAGTTCCAGGACGGCCTCCCGTTCATCCGCGCCAAGCGCGACCCCACGCCGGAGAACATCGGCGGTTGGCGAAGTGCTCTTGAAGCGCATGTCGACAAGACCGGATGCGTCGACGTCTCCCGTCTCGTCTACGCCGCGCACCTGGGCCTCGTCGAGGAAGCCTACCGAGCGGTAGACACCGCGCGCCTGGGCCCGGTCGGAACCAGTGACGACATCATGGGACCGGACGGCTACCGCACGTCGCTGTTGTTCCAGGCTGGAATGCCCGAAATGCGCAACGACCCGCGCTTCGCACGCCTGTGCGCGCGGCTGGGGCTCGTCGAGTTCTGGTTGGCGACGGGCAAATGGCCCGATTGCGCCGACGAAGTCCCCTACGATTTCAAAGCCGAGTGCGCAAAGGCGCACCACATCCCGAAAGAGGTTTTCGGGTTTTGACCAGCCTGATTTGGGGACATCGCCGGGTGCAACGCGCCCACCCGTCGGGTGACCCGCAGCCCTCGGCAGATCGATAGCCGGGTCGGATTGCCACGCCGGTGCCGATGCGAGGGATTCGCGCTCGGCGCAGGCCGGGCCGAGGACATGTCACAGCGGCTTGCCACAGTCGCAGTGGCGTGCTCCTCCGAAAATCAGCGGCTACCGCTCAAGTCTTGATGCTGGCGAGAGCTTCGGCGATGCGGAGCGGCGCATTCGGGCGGGCGTACATCCTCTCCATGTAAGCCTGCAGCTGTGGGAAGTCATCGAGCAACCGGACCTCGTTGGCCCAGTCGAGAGTGTACGCGACCACGAAGTCGGCGACGGTCACCGTGTCTCCCACGACGAACTGCCGACCGCTCATGTGCTCTTCCAGCACATCCGCCATGGCCCCGAACTCCTCGCGGGCGAGGACTATGTCGCCGGGCAGGCGCCTGTCCTCTGGATACAGCGTCGTGTGCCGTGCGATGCGCCACAGCGGCTGCTCGAGCTCGGTCGCCGCGAACAGGAGCCAACGGTTGAGTTGAGCTCGCTGCCCGAGGTTAGTGGGGACGAGGCCTTTGTCGGAGTATTTCTCAGCCAGATAGAGGACAATCGCCACGGACTCGGTGAGCACCAGCTCACCGTCGACGAGCACGGGGAGCTTTCCGGCAGGGTTGATCTTGAGGAACTCGGGGCTGCGGTGCTCACCGGCGATCATATTGACGGGGACGGACTCGAACTCAAGGCCCAGCTCCTGGAGCGTCCAACGCACCCGGATCGAGCGCGTAGGAGCGAACTCGTATAGCTGCATCATCGCCTCTCCCTTTCATCCCCCCCTCCGCCGAGCCCGTTGCCGCGATGTGCCGAAGGGTATCATGCGACGAATGGGGGTTGTGGCCGATCACGATGCTTCGACCCAATGACGTTCGAACTGAGAGGAAGTCGACAGGTCAAGCTCTGGGTACGTCTGGGAAGCACAGAGCAGCAACGGACAGCAGACCACGCGCTCTTTGCGCGAGCGCCTCGCGCATGGCGGCGTCGGACGGCGAGGCCGGCGATGCCCACAGCTGCCAGCAGCGCAGTCGAGGGCTCCGGCACGACGGCCGGCGAGAGCTGCAGCGTTGAGGGCGCCCGTGGCGAAGAGATCGAAAGGCGGCCTCGGCGAGCGCCCGAAGGCATCCGGGATGGTGCTCGCTATGCTTGGTGATGGAACTCGTCGAGGAGTCGCGACCGATCGTTCGGAGGCAGACACCATGGCGCGCTACGGTTTACAACTCCCTGATTTCGGGTGGATCACGAGCAAGCCTGCAAAGGAGTCGTTGCCACGGCTACGCGATCTCGTACAGGCCGGCGAGGCAGCGGGCTTCTCCTCGTTTTGGGTGATGGATCATTTCTTCCAGCTCCCTCCGCTGGGAGGGCCGACCGCGCCGATCCTGGAGGCCTATACGACGCTCGGTGCGATCGCTGCATGCACCGCCCACGCCGAGCTCGGCGCGATGATCACGGGGGTGACTTATCGCAATCCCGCACTTGTCGCGAAGCAGGTTACGACCCTTGACGTGCTGTCAGGCGGGCGGGCGATCCTCGGCATTGGCGCCGCGTGGTACGAGCTAGAGCACAGCGCCCTCGGCTTCGAGTTCCCGAAGATCAGTGAACGCTTCCAACGCCTCGAAGAGGCGGTGCAAATCTGCCGGCGCATGTTCACAGAGCCTGCGGCGAAGTTCGAAGGTCGCTTCTACTCGGTGCGGGAAGCGCACAACGTACCGCCGCCCGTTCGGCCGGGCGGACCGTCAATCATGATCGGCGGTACCGGGGAGAAGAAGACGCTGCGCCTCGTCGCGAAATACGCCGACGCCTGCAACATCTTCGGGAGCCCTGAGACCGTCGTGCGCCTCCTCGGGGTGCTCGATGGGCACTGCCGCGAACTCGGCCGCGAGCCGAAGGAGATCCGGCGCACCCGGCTCGGGAGTCTCTTCGTTTGCGACACCGAGGCCCAGGCGGAGGGACTGCGGCGGATGCTTGCAGGCAGCGGGGATCCGAATCGGCCCGGAGCCATCGAGCAGTTCACGATCGGCACGCCGGAGCGCGTCTTGGATGACGTGCGCGCCCTCGTTCGCACAGGTCTCGATGATGTGATCTTCAATATCCCGGGGCTGCGAGATCCCGCTCAGCTCACTCGCGTGGCTGCGCTCCTCCGAGAGGCCTGCGAATAGGAGGAGGGCTCCGACAGGGCGGCGGCGCGCGCGCGAAGTACTGCGGTCGCCGCCCGGCAAGCTCGAGCGGTCGCGTGCTTCACAGGGGGGTACAACTGGAACCGCCCCCATCTGGCCCTCACGAAGGATGCTCCCGAGACCCGGGGTGTCGAAGCTCGAGCGATTGGGCGAATCGTCGCGTTCCCCGAGGTGAGTGGACTTCATCACCGATACGAGCGGGTGGCAGCTTGAGCGGTGACCGATGACCTTTTCAGGAGCCACAACGGGGCTCGAACTCGCGACCCTGAGCCGTTTCCCGCTCGAAGAATCCTGAGAGGATCTAAGCCCGAGCACCTCGTCTTAACGATTGGCCCGTGACTCGCTTGCGCAAAATGAAACGCTGGCACAAGAAGGAGAAGTGCTTCGCTTCCGTTTTCCTCACCGCAGCCGCCGCCGAAGCTGATCCCGTCCGCTCCCGCGAGCTTAGCGACATAGTAATCGCGGCCCTGTGGAAAATTCAGGCAGTAGCTCTTGGGTCGGTTACCAGCGCTCGAGCGCATCGCGATGCTTGCGCGTCGACACGCCGGACCAAACGCGCCTCCGACGCTGGCAGCTTGAGCGGTGAGCGATGACATTTCCGGAAGACACAAGTCGAGCGCGACCGAGGGCAAATGGCGCGGGCGACTTTTGAGAACAGACAGGACTCGGAACTCGGGATGCCGCAACGACCCGCTGCAAGGCCCAGGAGACAGAGACCTCGTGGACGCAGGTGGCGCCGCCTTCGGTTGTCGCGCCTCTGGCCGAGCGCTCGGCGGCGCCGCCGCTGGCTGCGCGCATTTCGGCGCGCGCCAGCCTTTACTCAGATCGCTGGCGGTGTCGTGGCCCTGGTGACGCTGTGGGCCGTAGTCAATGGGATCTATCAGGTAACCCGAAAGCCCACGGAGCTCTTCTTCCCGGTCAGCGGCACGCTGTACAAGACGCCATCCGAGACATGGGACGCCTACGCGCCTCTGTTTCGCAGGTACGCGACGCAAGTGATCACCGCAGAATTTCTCGCGGCAGTGGCGCAGGTGGAGGGCTCGGGAAACCCGGTGGTGCGGACCTACTGGCGCTGGTCGTTGAGAACCAACCCGTTCGAGGTGTACCGACCGGCGTCGAGCGCAGTGGGGATGTACCAGATCACCGATGGTGCATTCGAAGAGGCGAAGCGCTACTGCATCCACGATCACGTCGTCGTCGAGGACGGGCCGTGGTACGACTTGCGCTCGTGCTGGTTCAACGGACTCTACTTCCGCGTAGTGCCGAGTCATGCAATCGAGCTCACCGCCGCTTTTCTCGATCGCGCTGTCTCGATGACGCTGGCGCGGAATCGGATCGACCGCGCCACGCCGGCACAGAAGCAGAGGCTTGCTGCGCTGGTCCACCTGTGCGGTACCGGGGCAGGCGACCGCTACGCGCGCGGCGGTTTCGAGCTCGCATCCGATCTGCGCTGCGGAGATCACGACGCCCGTGACTACATCGCGCGGGTGGGTGCCATGAAAGGTGTGTTCGCGGCCCTCGCGGCGCTCGAGCGGTAGCTGTGGTTTCCGAAAAGAGGCCTCAAGCGGTACCGGTTCGTTTGCACCCGGGTCTCCGTTCGGAGGCACAATGGCCGTCGGCGGAGCTCTCACGCAATTCTGGTTCAGCGTGGCGCCAGGGAACGGGGCAGTTCTCCCGCTCGATGTCGTGGGGGTCGGAGGGAGTGTTCCGTACAGCAGCCCAGTTCTCGGCTCTACAATCTCCGGAACGATTGCGGGCACTCCGTGGACCACGGGGAGTATCAGCGTCCCAGGAGTGAACGGCCTTCCGGCACTCACCGCGGCAGGCTTCGACGCGCGCTACGCCAACGGAATCGGCTCGATTCGCCTCGTCACGGGGTTCCAAGTGACCGTCGCCAACATCTCGACGATCTCGGGTCCGTTGTTCGGCACCGCCACACTCGACCTCACCTTCGTGCCGGAGTTGGGAACCGCGATGCTGCTGGCCGCAGGTGTCTTGGGACTCTCGGCGCTTCGCCGGCAGCGGCATTGAGTTGCATCTGCGAAGTGGTCTCCGCTCACGTTTCCACCTCAAACCCGATCGCCGCTTGGACGACGTCCTCCCCTTCCTCCCGCGTTAGGCGTCGGGTCGGGGGCCGTGGCGCGGCCCACGAAGTCCGCGCCCGTCAAGCCATGGGCGGAGAGATCGCGATCAAGTGCTCGGCGCTGGCGTGGCCGGCCTCGCCGTCGCGCGCCGTCGGCGGGTCTGACCGCGTTCATTTTCGATAGGGGCTGGCGCGCGATGGGGTTCATGCCGCGATGCCGAGAGGAACCCAGACGGCATGGAGCGCCGCTCTAGCCGCGTACCCATCGGCGGCTTAGCTTTGAACTGCCACGAACCAGCGGCGGGCGTCCTCCCGGAAGGCGTCGAGGCAGGTCATGGCGGGCGGAAGAGTGCCAGAGAGTCACCCGCGCCGCAGGGGCAGTGCCCGCGGTCCACGCAGGACCGTGTTCTCGCCCCAGGCGATGGGCGTATCGCCGAGGCGGAGGTCCGGCCAGCGCGCGAGCAGCGCCTCGAACGCGACCTGCGCCTCGAGGCGGGCGAGCTGCGCGCCGAGGCAGACGTGCGCGCCGAAGCCGAAGCTTAAGGGTCGCACGTCCTCGCGCAGCACGTCGAGGACCTCGGGGTCGCGGTAGCGCGCGGGGTCGCGATTGCCTGCGCCAAGGAGGAGCACGAGCTGCTGGCCGCGGCGCAAGGCGTGGCCACAGAGCTCTCGGTCCTCGAGCACCATGCGCGAGGTCAGCTGCACCGGGCTGTCGTAGCGGATTAGCTCCTCGACCGCGCCGGGGATGCGCTTGGGCTCCGCGCGCAGCAGGGCGAGCTGCTCGGGATGGCGCAGCAGCGCGAGGAGGCCGTTGCAGAGCAGCTTCGTCGTGGTCTCGTTGCCCGCGACGAGGAGGAGCACCGTCGTCCCGAAGAGCTCCCGGGTCGAGAGGCGGTCCCCGGACTCCTCCGCCGCGACGAGGGCCGAGAGGAGATCGTCCCGCGGCTCGCGCCGCCGCCCCTCGACCTCGTCCTCGAGATAGGACGCGAGCTCGCGGATCGCCGACCAACCGCGGCGTCGGTCGTCGAGCGTGCCGTCGCCGAGGGTGCGCACCACTTCGTCGGACCACGCACGGAAGCGCTCGCGATCGCGCACGGGCACGCCGAGCATCTCCGCGATGATCGTCACTGGCAGCGGCGCGGCGACGTCGCGCACGAGCTCGATCTCCCGGCGCGTGCCCACCGCGTCTATCAGCTCGTGCACGACCCCCATGACGCGCGGCCGCATGCGCTCCACTGCGCGCGGCGTGAACGCCGTCGACACGAGCCTTCGGAGGCGCGTGTGGTCCGGCGCGTCCACGCGCAGCATCGACACAACGCCCTCCTCGTAGACGTCGGGCACGCCCGCCCGGCGGTGGAGGCCGCGGATGCGCGGGTAGCGGCTCCAGCGGCGCTCGTCCGATGAGAAGCTGCGATCGCCGAGCACCGCGAGGATGTCGTCGTGGCGGCTCAGCACCCACCCGCCGGCTGGGTAGCTGCGATGGAAGGGATCGCCCTCGCGCAGGCGACGATAGAACGGATAGGGATCGGCGCGCATCGACGTGCGCGTCGGCATGAAGACGAGCCCCGATCGCAGCCACTCGGCGGCGGCGCGGACGCCGAGGTCCGACAGGAAGGCGGCGGCGTCGAGGCGGGCGGCGAGGCTCATGGGCCCTCCGGGTGGGCGCGCTCGGGAGAGATCTCTTCGAGGCGGCGACGGGCCGTTTCGGGGAAGGTCAGGGCGATGACGCAGGGGGCGAGCGCGAACAGGAGGAGCAGCAGGGACACCGCACGCCAGTGCGAGCCGACGACGCCGTAGAGCCAGGACTCCGCCGCGAGCCCGAGCGCGCCGAAGACCGTGCCGACACCGAGCCGCAACGCGGCGGCCGTGGCGCGATGGGAGGTCGGGAAAAGCTCCGCGGCGTAGGCCGCGAGGAGCGCCTCCCAGCCGAGGACGAAGAAGATGAGGCCGATCCAGCTCGGCGCGAGGAGCGGGCCGGCCGAGTTGTAGTACGCGAGCGCGAGGAGCGCGCTTGCGCCGCCGAACCCGACGGCGAGACGGCGGCGGCCCGCCCGGTCGCTCGCGCGCCCCGCGACGACGCTGCCGAGGATACCGACGAGACCCCCCGCGAGATAGAGCGTGGTCACATCGGACGGTCGCCAGCCGTGCGCCTGCTGGAGGTACTTCGCGCCGAGGAAGTCCGCAGCCGCACCGCCGGCGGCCGAGCACGCGACGGTCGCCGCCATCGCGGCGACGCGGCCTGGATACTCGCGGGCGAGCGCGCGGAGCGGCGCGAGGAACGGGATGCGCCGCCTCTCGCCGTCGCCTCGAAACGCGGCTTCATACACGCCGAAGCGTCGGGTCTCGGGCAGGCCGCGACGCCACCACGCGAGGAGAAGGAGCGGCCCGAGGCCCACGAGGTAGAGGGCCCGCCAGCCGAGGGGCGTCGCGTCGACAAAGGGCAGCGCCGCCGCCGCGAGGCCCGTGCCCACGGCCTGCAGCGCGAACAGCGCCCCGATCCCGAAGCCACGGTGGGCATCGTCGAACTCCTCCGCCACCACCACGACGCCGATCAGCACCTCCGCATGGGAGAACGTGGTGGCCAGGGTCTGGAGCGCGACGAAGGTCGCGACGCCCGGCGCGAACGCGGTGGCGCCCGTGAGGGCGGTGTAGGCGAGGATCGTCGCGAGCAGGGCGCGCCGACGGCCGACGCGGTCCGCAGCCAGGGCGAGGGCGAGCGCCGGCAGCGCGCCGAGGCGCACGACGCCGCCAAGGGCGCCGACCTGCGACTCTGCGATGCCGAGGCCGGCCTGGATCTGCGGGAGGGCGAGCGCGAAGATCGCGCGGTCGTATTGCCCGAAGAGGCTCGCCGCGGAAACGAGGCCGAGGACGCGCCACTGGGCCGCGGGAAGAGACGGCAGGAGACGCCGACGGGCCCTGCCGGCCGCGGGGGGTGCGCCGTCCGGGGAGGGCGAACCCGCTGCGGGGAGGAAGGGCTCGGTTTCCATGGGCGAACGCCGTGCAAGCGGTGTTCCCGCCGCGAGCACCGTCGTCCGCGTCCGCCGTCGCTCCGCCCTGCAACGGATCCGCTTCAGGTGCAGTCTCCACACGACACTTGGGACGGTCGGGCCGCGCTCCGACTAAGATGCGCCTGCTCCCGCGCCGCGAGACCGGGAGCGCACCGCGACGAGGAGGCCCCGGCATGAGCGCAGCGACCCGCCCTTCCCCGCCGAGCGCCGCTGCCTGTCCCTTCCGAATCATCGATCATCGCGTGAACATTGATGTTCTTCGTCGGATGGGTCAACGTGCTTTCGATGCTGTCACCCGCCCTCTCTCACTTCTCGCCCTGCTCCGGTATCTCCTTTGGCGCAGAGCCGCGCGCATCGCCCGGCGCAGCCGATCGGAAAATGGCGGCACTACGCGAAGCCAGGGTAAGAGCTCGCACGATCGGAGCGCAGTCAGTTCGCCGCCGCCGATGGGATTCAGTCAGGTCGCGATGCGATCCAGCGCGGCAGTTCCTGCACCGGACGGCGTTCGGCATCGTTCAGCCGAATTTTCTGGAGCCGATCGGGCCATGCCCGAGTAACGAGACCGACGATGGCCCACACCGTTTCTCCCTCGACTCCGCTCTCGCCGGACGATCTCGCCTTCTGGTATGCGGATCAGCCGCGGCAGCGCACGACGATGGCGATGCTCCTCCTGCTCGATCGGCGGCCCGATCCGGAGCGTCTGCGCGCGACGGCCTTGCGCATGGTGGAAAGCGTGCCGCGCCTGCGGCAGCGGGTGCTGGACGCGCCCTTTGCTCTCGCGCTCCCGCGCTGGGAAGACGATCCGACCTTCGATCTCGACTTCCATCTGCGTCGCTACGCCCTCGCGGAGGACGCCGGCTCGTCGGACGAGCTTGACGCGCTCTTTCACACCATCGGTCCGATCTACGAGCGTCCCTTCGATCGCACGCGCCCTTTGTGGGAAATGGTCGAGATCGAGCGCCGCGGCCCGGGCGCCGCGATCTTCTTCCGCCTCCACCATGCGGTAGCCGACGGCGTCGGCGGGAACGCGATTCTTGCCGCGCTGACCGACGCGGAGCGTGAGGGAGCGGCGCTCCCGCCGCCGAAGCCCGAGACGCCGGGCGCGTGGCCGGAGCCCGGCTTCGTGGGTGCGCTCATCCGGGCGCTCGGCGACCGCGCGTGGCAGGACGCTGCGCGCGCGAGCGCTATGGCCGGCGCACTCTGGCAGGCGGTGCGCGATCCCGCGTCGATCGCTCGCGCAGCGCGTATCGCCGGCGCGCTCGCGACCGATCTGGGACACTCGAGCGAGTCGCCGCTGCGCGACTTCGGCCGTGCGCGTCGGCTCGCGGGCATCGAGGTTCCGTTCGAGCCGCTGCGCGGAGCGAAACGCGTCCTCGGCGGCCAGATGATCGACCTCGTGCTGACCGCGGTGGCCGGGGCCGTCGGCGCGTGGCACCGCGCGCACCATCACGGTTCGGTGTTGGATCTGAATACGCTTGTGCCGATCAACCTGCGCGCGCGCGCCGCGCAGGGCCTCTCCGCGGGCGTCGGCAACCGCGCGACGGGGATCGTCGTGCGACTTCCCCTGGGCATCCGCGATCCGAAGAAGCGATTGCGCGAGATCCACCGGCGCGTCGAGGAACGCAAGGAGCACCCTGCCGCCGCGTTCTTCCCGCTCGTCGCGAGCGTGCTCGCGGCTCTCCCGCGTCCGCTCTATCGAGCCCTCGCCTACCGCAGCGCGAAGGCGATAGACCTGATCGTGACAAACGTCCCGGGGGTCCCGGTCGTTAGGTATCTCGCGGGCGCCGAGATCGAGGCGGCCTATCCCTTCGCCCCCGTGGCGCCGCATTGCCCCGTGAGCATCGCGCTCTATGGCTACCGCGGTCGTCTCTATGTGGGGCTCGACACCGACGTCACCGCGCTGCCAGATCTTGACGCGTTCCGTGGCCTCCTGGCGCGATCGTTCGCCGAGGTGGTGGAGGCCGCGCAGGCATCCGACACGTTAGGCTAGGTTGCGGCCTCCTCGGAGGAGACGATGTCGGACGCGCAGGTAATCGTGGAGACAGAGGGAGCGCCCCAGGTGCCTTCTCGGCCGAGTGGATCGATGTTGTGGTTGAGCGAACGCCGCCCGAGACCGACGGGAACCTCTGCCAGAGGCGAGCGGCGACGAGGACGAATAGCCCTCAGGTGCCGCGGGGCTTCAGGCCCGCGGCGAGGTAAACCGCGTCGATCACGCGCATGTTGGCGATCGCGTCGTTGGGGCCGGTCGGCACGGGCGTTCCGTTGCGGACGTGGTCCACGAAGGCCCGCAGCTGATGCGTGTAGGTCGCCTCGCCCGCTACGCGCTCGCTCGTCTTGCCGGTCGGTGTCCGCACCGTCACGCGGTTGTAGAAGTGCGGCGCGATCGGGTTGAAGACGCGCACCTCGCCGCGCTCGCCCTCAATGCGCAGCGCGAGCTTTAGCAGCGTGTGCGACCACATCGAGCACATGATCGCGGCGCTGCGGCCGTCGGCGAAGCGGAAGCGCGCCTCCATGCGGCGATCGACCTGGGGCGACCACAGCTTCGCCTGCGCGCTCACCACTTCGGGCTCGCTCTCGCTCATGTGCCGCACCATCGAGATCGTGTAGCAGCCGGCGTCCATCAGGGCACCGCCGGCGAGATCCCAGCGCCAGCGGATGTCGTTGCGCATGAAGCCGATCGGGAAGGCGAGGCCGGCTTCGTAGTGGCGGGGCGCGCCGATCGCACCGCTCGCGACGATCTGTTTCACGCGCGCTGCGAGCGGGTGGTAGCGCCAGTGGAAGGCTTCGACGAGCACGCGACCCGTCTCACGCGCGGCGTCGGCCATGCGTTGCGCCTCCTGCGCGTTCGACGCGATTGGCTTCTCGCACAGCACGTCCTTGCCGGCGCGTAGCGCGCGGATCGTCCATTCGCAGTGCAGGCCGTTGGGCAGCGGGTTGTAGATCGCATCGATCTCGGGATCGGCAAGCAGCGCGTCGTACGATTCGTGCACGCGCGAAATGCCGTGTTTTGCGGCGAAGGTGCGGGCCTTGGCGACATCGCGCGCAGCGATGGAGACCACATCCGCCTCCGCGACCCGGCGCGCAGGCTGAATCAGCGCCATCGGCGCGATGCGCGCGGCGCCGAGGATGCCGAAGCGAAGCGGCGGAGAGCTAGACCCGGATGCGCTCAGAGTCGTGGCCGACATGGGCGCATACTAAGAGAGTGACCTAGGACTGGCCATGGCGCGTAGAAAGGCGGCCACGGGGCACTGGGTCTGCGGCGCCGTCGGCCCCGCGGCCTTTCTGGAAGAACGCGGGACCGGTGGCACTGTCCCTTCCTGATCGCATGGATGATCTACAATTGCGAGACGATGGGGGTCTTTGACCCGTGTCCGTATCTCTTGTTGAACCTCGCCCTGAACTGCATCGCTGCCTCGCAGGCGCCCGTTATCGCCTCGATTCCGACTGACAGGAGCTCTTCGATGCGGATCGCACGCATTCTCGCGCGCGGAGCGGCGCTAGTGGTCGTCGTTCTTGCGATGTGTCTCTCTCCAAGCGACGTAAGCCCCCACCCGGGCCACGAGCACGCGGTTCAGGAGCCCAGCGAGAAGCCGACCGTGCTCGATGCAATCGGAGCGCTGCACCCCGTGGCAGTCCACTTTCCCATCGCCCTCCTGCTCACAGCGGCGTTGTCTGAAGGAATCCTCGTCGTAACGAGCCGCGAAAGCCTGCGCGACACGACGCGTCTCCTGGTGGCTCTCGGCGCTGCCGGAGCAGTGGTCTCGGCCTCGCTCGGATGGATCACGGCGAGCGGCGAGGCCGGATCGTTAATCGGGGAGAAGGCCGAGCTCCTCGAGTGGCATCGCTGGGCGGGAACTGCGACGGCGGCGTTATCGCTCGTGTTGTTCTTCGTGAGCGAGCACGCGGCGCGCTTGGGGGGCGGGAGAGCCACGCTGCGGGCGGCGCTCCTGGCGGTAGCTCTCGCCGTCGGAACAGCAGGCTATCTCGGAGGGGAACTCGTGCACGGGAATGATCACGGTGCACACCGACAGAAACAATAAAGCGGAGACCGCATTTCACATGGGCCCGGCATGCGCGGCGGTCTCATTGCGGGCCATCGGCTGCGCCGCCGAGTCGCCGCCGCGATTTCTACTGGGCGATGCGCTCCGTGCACGTGGGTACCGGCTGGGGTCGGCCCGGTCCCCCAAGGACGCCCGGCGATCGCCCGCGTTGATTGGCGCGGAGGCATGCGCTGGTTGACACTCACTGGTACGCGGGCGGCCTTCTTATGGAAGCGTCCATCCGTTGCGCGGCGGGGACCCCTATGAAGCCCGGGATGGCTGCCGAGTCCGTCCTCGAGGTTCTCGAGGTCCTCGATCCTGCCTCGATCGAGGTATGGCTCGACGGGGGTTGGCCCGTTGACGCGCTTCTCGGCGAGCAGACACGCCCTCACGCCGACCTCGATGTCATCGTGCGTTCGTGCGACGTACCCCAACTCCAGGAAGCCCTTTTGGCGATGGCCTTTGCAGTCAAACCTGGTGGTACACCAACCAATTTCGTGCTCCTAGATCCTCTCGGGCGTGAGGTCGACGTACATGCCATCACATTCGACGATCGAGGATACGGACTCTTCCACCTGCCCGATGGAAGAAAATGGCCCTTCCCGCCTTCGGCCTTCCGCGGAAGAGGCCGAATCGCAGGCCGCGAAGTTCGGTGCCTCTCCGCGGAAGCGCAGGTGCAATGCCATGGGCAGGGGTACGCTCCAACGGAGAACGATCTCCGCGACATGGAACTCCTTCAGGCGCGATTCGGAGTCGTTCTTCCGCTCCACTTGTGCCGGCAAGACCGCTGAACGCCCGTCCAACACCCTGGTGAAGGAGCTGGCCACGGGCTTCAACTACGCGGCGGCTTCAGCCCGACACCCGATGCGGTAGGATCACGCGCGGCCTTCTCACGGATACGTCTACCCGTTGGGCGCGAGGGAAGCAGCGAATGAGGATAGAAGTGCTCGAGCGAGGAGGAGTACGCATCGTGGAGTGCGTGGACTCGATTGCTCGTACTGACGACGCGCTCGGTCTTGTCACGGCTTGCGTTGAGAACGACGCACCGCGATTGCTGCTCACCTCGCGCAGCCTTCCAGCCGCGTTCTTCGACCTGCATTCCAAATTCGCCGGCGAGTTCCTGCAGAAGCTTCAGAATTACCGAATTCGATTCGCGGGGGTGTTTCTTCCCGAGCAAGAATACGGTGAGCGGTTCTCGGAGTTTTTGTCTGAGGCGAAGCGCGGTCGCAGCTTCCGCGCCTTCACGAACCGCAGCGATGCAGAGGCGTGGCTTGCATCCGAATAGTTGGGTCGCGGAGCAGGAGGTCGATGGTCGGGTGGTGGGCACCTCGCGCGTGGCGGCGTCGGACGGCGAGCCCCACGATGTTCACCGAGAGGAGTAGCGCGCAGCGGCGTCGAATCGGACTCCCTTGAAGCGTGGCAACTAGCTCGATGCCCTTCTGGCGCCGATCGATCGCTTGGAGCACGCCGCCTTTTCGGCATGAGGACGCTCCGTTAGCTCGCTCGCACCTCAGCGGAATACCGCCATCGCGGAAGGCGCGCTCGGATCCCTCCTTCGTGCCGAGCCCTCGCTCAAGTTCAAGGGCCGGTAGTGGCGAGCTCCTCGAAGTAAGCCCTGCAGTGGGCGAAGAGTTCCCAGGCGCGACCACTCTCACCGCGGACCTCAATCTGCATCCCCGGGCCCTCGAGCGCTGCACATCTCTCGGCGACGCGCTCCGGGTGCTCGTGCGTGCGCTCGGACGCGGCGAGAGCGTCGGCCGCGCAATCGGTTTCCGGGTCATCGAATCGCAACGTATTCGGTGCTCGCCAGCAGGCAGCCGCGGGCTCGAGCGTTGAGTGATTGACACTTCGGCTGGGATGCCGCAGGAGCTCGGGATAGCGTTCGTCTCCCACCCGCGGCTGCCCCACCCGCACCCTCTCAGGAGCGGCGAGAAGCCAGGTACCGCTTCCTCGCCTCGGCGCACTCGGGATCGGTGAGCGACGTCACGAGACCGTCCGCGTCGGACCAGCTGCGCGCGGTGCCGACCATCTGCGCGGTCACCGCGTTCACGTGCCGTTTGGTGGCGAAGAGTGGATGCGAGGCCTTAGCCGCGAGGCTTCGTGCGAGCGACTGCGCCTCGGCCTCGAGGTTCTCGGCGGCCACGATGCGGTTCAGGAAGCCGGCCGCCTTCGCCTCCGGGGCGTCGAAGCGCCGGCCAGTGAGCACGAGCTCCTTGGTCCGCGCCGGGCCGATCTCCCGCACCAGCCGGGGAATGCCTCCCCAGGCTAGGGGGACGCCGAGGTCGATCTCGGGGATCGAGAACCGGGCGTCCTCAGCAGCCACCCGCAGGTCACAGGCGGCGGCCAGCACGAGTCCGCCGCCGACGCACCAGCCGTGGATGGCAGCGATCGTGACAGCGCGCATGGCCTCGACGGCATCAGCCATCTCGCGGCCGAGGTCGGCGGCGTCGCGGGGCGAGACGTGGCGCGGGCCGGCGAAAGTCGTGAGGTCCGCACCCGCGGAGAAGGAGCGTCCGGCACCGCGGACAACCACGGCCTTCACCCCATCCCGGCCGTCGAACCAGCGCGCTGCGGGCAACGAGCTCCCGAAGCGTCGCCGTGGAGAGAGGATTGAGCCGGTCGGGTCGGTTCAGGGTGAGGGAGCCCACCGGACCGGACCGTCGAGCTCGACGACCAGCGAATCGAATTCTGCGATTTCGACCATATGGCACCCGTCTATTCCAAGAACTCGACCAGTGCGTGAACATTGGTGTTTTTCGCAGAGTGGGTCAATCCTTCGCAATCGCCGCTTCTTGGGCGCGCTGCAGAGATCCTCCAAGACCATGGCGAGGTCCGGCATGGTCCCAGGCTGCCGCTTGGGCCCGGCGGAGCGCGCACCTGCGGTGAGAAGAGCCGTCGCCGCCCGGCCCCTTCTACTCCGTCATCTTAAACAGGGGAGCGAAGCCACGGCCTTGCCTCCGGAGGTTCGTATCTCGGTTGAAGTAGAACGCGCTGGATCGATCGGTGAATCCCAGGGGGGCAATAGCCGGGATCGATGGAATCGGATGTCGTTCTCGACCCTCCTCGTCCGTCGTCTCAGCGGAGGGCAATTCGTCCCTCACCAGGAGGCACTATGAAGCTCTATGGCGCCAGCCCGTCCCCTTTCTTCCGCAAGGCCCGCGTCGTGCTAGAGGAGAAGTGCATTCCGTACGAGACCGAGAACTTGGTCCCGGTTCCGAAGACCCCCGAGCTGCTCGCGCTCCACCCCATGGGAAAGATCCCGATCCTTCGGGACGGAGAGACGGTCGTCCCCGATTCCTCGGTGATCTGTGCCTACCTCGAGAAAAAGTACCCGTTCCCAGCACTCTACCCGGATGATCCGGTCCATCTCGCGAAGGCGCTCTTCCTCGAGGAGTACGCGGACACGCGGATGGGCGAAACCATGGGCGCGGTCTTCTTCGAGCGCTTCGTGAAGACCCATGTCCTGCGCCAGGCGACGAACGAGGCACGGGTACAAGAGCTCCTGGAGAGTGCGGTGCCCCCGGTGCTGGATTACCTCGAGTCTCAAATTCCCAGCGACCGCGACACTGTGCTCGCACGCTTCAGCATCGCGGACGCGGCGCTCGGCGCCCACCTCGGGAACCTGTCCTTCGCCGGGATCGAGATCGATGCCCAGCGCTGGCCCCACACCGCGCGATACTACGGGGCGCTCCTTGCGCGCCCGTCGTTCAAAACTGCGATGGCGTAATA
The DNA here is from genome assembly GCA_035489755.1 of Myxococcota bacterium. Classification (GTDB taxonomy): domain Bacteria; phylum Myxococcota_A; class UBA9160; order UBA9160; family UBA9160; genus UBA9160. The sequence goes on along the minus strand of DATGZK010000097.1, from coordinate 17,477 downwards.
GTCTGCACGCCTGAGGAGAGATTCATGCAATACGCACTGCTCTTTTACAACCCGCCGCTGGAGTTGGTCCCCGCCTCCGAACGCGAGGCCAGGCTCACGGGGGTGCTCGCTGACATGCTTGCCTGGCGCAAGGAACTCGAGGGCGCCGGCGTCTTTCGCACAAACCTCCGGCTCGCTGGGGTGGATGCGGCCACTTCGTTGCGCCGGAAGGGCGACGACGTCTTCGTCACCGATGGTCCTTTCGCCGAGACCAAGGAGATCCTCGGCGGGCTCGTCGTGCTTGAGTGCGCCGACCTAGACGAGGCGCTCGGCTGGGCCCGGCGCTGTCCCATCGTGCGGATCGGCACAGTGGAGGTGCGGCCGGAGTTCGGTGCACCTCGCTGATGGCCGGCGCGCGCAGCGCGCCGTAGGCTGCCTCGGCATGAGCTCCGAGGCGAGGCGCGAGGCGCTCGGTGCGATCGTGAAAAGCGAGGCCGGCCTCGTGCTGGCCTCGCTGATCGCCGGCTTTGGCGACTTCGACCTCGCCGAGGATGCGCTCCAAGACGCGGTGGCAGCGGCACTCGAGCGCTGGCCGCGTGACGGCGTGCCGCAGAGCCCGGCGGCTTGGCTCACGGTCGTGGCGCGACGGCGCGTCGTCGATCGGCTGCGCCACCAGGCGATGCGCACGGACAAGGCCGCGGCGTTGCGCGCGAGCGAGGAGCTGCGCCGCGCCGAACTTGCGGCCGCGGAGGCCGACGACAACGTGCCCGACGAGCGCCTGCGTCTGCTTTTTACCTGTTGCCACCCGGCCCTCTCACCCGAGGCGCGCGTCGCACTGACGCTGCGTACGCTCGGCGGGCTCTCCACGGAGGCCGTCGCGCGCGCATTCCTTCTCCCCGTCGCCACCCTCGCCAAGCGGCTCGAACGCGCGAAGCGCAAGATCCGCGAAGCCCGCATCCCCTACCGGGTGCCACCCGAGACAGAATGGACGGTGCGCCTTCGCTCGATACTCGCGGTCCTCTACCTCATCTTCAACGAGGGCTACAGCGCGAGCGACTCTCCGCTGGAGGCGCGCCGCGCGCTTTGCGAGGAGGCTATCGGTCTGGCTCGAGTGCTGGCTGCGCTGCTGCCACGCGAGGGCGAGGTGCATGCCCTGCTGGCGCTGATGCTGCTCCACGATGCGCGCCGGGACGCCCGGGTCGGACCCGATGGGATCTTCGTGCCTCTTGACGAGCAGGACCGGCGGCGCTGGCGGAGCGACGAGCTCCTGGAGGGCCTCGCAGCGCTGCGCGCCGCAGCTGCGCGCCCAGGGCGCGGGCCGTACCAGGTGCAGGCCGCCATCGCAGCTGCCCACGCCGTGACGCCGAACGGTGCCGACACACCCTGGCACATCCTCGCGGCGCTCTACGCGGAGCTCGAGGCGCTCGCGCCCTCGCCGGTCGTCCGTGTCAACCGGGCGGTCGCGGAGGGCCGCGCGCGGGGGCCGGCGGCGGGCCTCGGGCTCCTCGCTGCGCTCGAGGGCGGGGATGCCGCACGTAACCTCGCTGAGTATCAGCCGTACCACGCAGCGCGTGCGGACCTGCTGCGCCGCGCCGGTCGCGCGGAAGAGGCAGCCGCAGCTTATCGGACCGCGCTCGACCTCTGCAGCGGCGAGCCTGAGCGGCGTTTTCTCGCCCGCTGGCTCGGAGAGATTGTGCGCGGCCCTCAACCTGACAAGCCTGAGTTGGGAGCTCGAGGCTCTCGGGATTGAGGTTGTTGTGCGCGTTCAGGTGATAGAGACCCGTCGTTCTCGTTCACACGGAAAACGCTGATGCTGCCCGCCCCGTGGACGCGCCCCGGCTGAGCGCTGAGCGCGTAACACGCGGGGGTGTCCATCTGCAATATGGGTGGGGAAGCCACATCGGTGAGCTTGAGGGCCGGGTTGCGCCGCGCTGGACCGGCCGAAACCCGAGGCCCGCAATCGTGAGGGAGTTCAAGCGGGCGGGGCTTCCCTAGGCAGCGATGAGCGTGATCTCAGGCTCCGGTCCGGGCCCGATCGTCACCCGCCGCAGCAGGTGCACCCGACGAAGACGTAGCGGCCCCTCTACCACCGAGAGAAGCTGGGTCGGCCGTCGGCCCGGACTTCTTTGTCTTGGGCGAGCGAGAGCCACAAAACACCCGTCCACTCTGAAAATGTTGGCGCTGGAGCCGCGGTCACTTCAAAGGGCGACGCGACTCGATCGTCGGGGTAGTCTCTCGTCTGAGGCCGGATTGATTTCACGACAGGATGCGTTTTGTCGAACCACAGCGACCGGCGTCCGAAGGCTGCGTCACCGACGAATAGCGTGGAGGTTCCATGTCCTGGCTCTTCCTGGCCGTGAGCCTGTGGGGCGCGTGGTTCACCTGGAACGCGCTGCGCCCGAGCCCGAACTCTCCGCGCTTCGCGGTGGTGAGCTTCGCGGCGGGCTGGCTGACCACGGAGCTGGCGCTCCACCACGTCGCCTGGCAGGCCGTCGCCACGGCGGTCTTTGGCATGCTCGGCGCCTTCCACGGCTGGCCCGGGCGCTTCGGATTGCTGATCACGCTCGCCTCGTGGGCGGGCCTGCTCGTCGCGCAGCGCAAGGCGCACGAGGCCGAGGGCGTACTCGAGCGCGCGCTGGTCGAAGGCCTCGGCGCGGACTACCGCCAGCACATCGAGCCCTCGCTCCGCGGGAAGCTCTCGCACCGCATCGACTGGTGGCGCGTCTGGAAGCCCTTCCCGATCAAGCGCGAGGACGTCGAAATCGTGAAGGACATCCACTTCGCGCGCGAGTGCGGCACGGATCTCGAGTTGGACATCTATTGCAACGTCGCGCGGCCCTCCGGCTGCCCGGTGCTCTTTCAGATCCACGGCGGCGGCTGGACGATTGGGACGAAGGACGAGCAGGCGCTGCCGCTGATGAACCAGATGGCGTCTGCGGGCTGGGTCTGCGTGACGACGAACTACCGGCTCTCGCCGGCGGCCACTTTCCCGGACCACCTGATCGACTGCAAGCGCGCGCTGGCGTGGATCCGCGAGCACGTTCACGAGTACGGCGGCGATCCGTCGTTTGTCGTGGTGACAGGCGGCTCGGCGGGCGGCCACTTGAGCGCCCTGGTCGCGCTGACGCCGAACGATCCCGAATACCAGCCGGGGTTCGAGCACGCCGATACGCGCGTGCAGGGCTGCGTGCCCTTCTACGGCGTCTACGACTTCGCGAACCGCAACGAGACCCACCGGCACATGGGCATGATCGAGTTCCTCGAGGAGCGCGTGCTGAAGGGCCGGCGCGACGAGATCCCCGAGATGTTCGACCGGGCCTCGCCGATCACGCGCGTCGGCGCAGAGGCGCCGCCCTTCTTCGTGATCCACGGTGAGTCGGACACGCTGGTGCCGGTGGCCGAGGCGCGCGAGTTCGTGCGCGCGCTGCGCGAGAAGAGCCGAGAGCGCGTGGCTTACGCGGAGCTGCCCGGCGCGCAGCACGCCTTCGAGATCTTCCCGTCGGTGCGGACGATCCACACCGTGAACGGCGTGCACCGCTTCCTCGCCTGGCTCGAGAGCTGCGGTTTCCGAAAACCTGGTTCACCTGGCAAACGTTGAAGGTTTCGGCGGGCTAGACATCGAGCGCTTGATCTACGCCACCAGAGAGACACCCGCTTCAATCCGCCGTCGTACCGGGTGGCGCTACCGAGAGCAGGGATTTTCGGCTTGCAATCGGTGATCTGCTGGCGAAGGGGAACATTCTCAACGACGAGATCCGGGCGGGCGTCGCTGCCAGCGGTGCCGCGCGCGGCCGGGGCGCAGGAAGGCGCAGCGCCTTGGCGCGATCGTTCAGCCCGCCGCGACGCAAACGCGACACCCGGCTCGATTGGGTGTCCTATAGGCTGTAGCGGTCCCCCGCTACCACCGAGAGGAGTCCGGGTCTGCCCGCGGCCCGGACTTCTTTGTATTGGGCGAGCGGCCACAACCACCCGCCCACTCTGAAGATGCTGGCGCTGAAGCCGCGGTCCTCTCAAAGGGCGACGTGACTCGATCGTCGGGGTAGTCTCTCGTCGCAAGCCGGAATGCTGCGTGGTTTCAAGGCATATGTGTTTTGGCGACCGCAGGGCGATGTAAGGGAGCGGGATGCGACCGAAGAACCGAGCTCTGCTGGTCTTTTTCGGCGTCCTTTTCTGTTCCGCGGGCTGCGATCATGCGTCGAAGCGAATCGCCATCTCGGCTCTCGGCCACGCAGGGGGCGTTTCGCTGGCGAGCGACGCCCTCAGGCTCGAGCTGGTCTCGAATCCCGGAGCCTTTCTCAGTCTTGGAGCTGGTTTTCCAGAGGCCATTCGAGACGTTCTCTTCGTCGGCATCGTGCCTCTGCTCGTCCTCTGCTTGTGCATCCACATTCTGTACACCCACGCGCGATCCATTCCGGTTCTCGTTGGCCTTGGTCTTGTCGCGGGTGGTGGCCTGGGGAACTGGCTCGATCGGCTTCTGCATGGCGGGGCTGTCACCGACTTCATCACCTTCAGCCTGGGTTCCCTCCGCACCGGGGTGTTCAACTTCGCTGACGTTGCCGTTCTTGCTGGGGTGGGGCTTCTCGTGCTCTCCGTCCGAGGCAGAGGCATACGAGAGCGCGGGCACTCCGCTTCCTGAGAAAACGTTTATCACCCCCCGAAGAAGACCACTATCAACGGGTTCCAGCGCCACCGCACGCCACTTGGGATGGCGAGGGCAGCTCGAGGGCTCGGGTGCATGGTCGCATTCTCTGGTGGGCGGGCTCCATCATCGATACGAGCGGATGGCGGTTTGAACGGTGAAGGATGACATTTCCGGAACAGGTTCGTCGCGCGGCTCGGCTACGAACAGGCGCACCCCGCAGGTGCGGTTCTCGCGTACACTCTAGCTGGGAGTGGAGGCATCATGGCGAACTTCCTCGATGACACGCGGGTCGAGGCATTCTCCGGCGAGCCGAACCGCTGGCACAGCGCCCTCTCCTCGCACTGGGCCGTTTGGGGCCCCAACGGTGGCTACGTCGCGGCGATCGCCCTGCGCGCCGCCATGGCGCAGAGTCGCCTGCCGCGTCCGGCGAGCTTCCACTGTCACTTCCTCGCCGTCGGCCAGTTCGCGGCGGTGGACGTTCGCGTCCGCTCCCTCGGCGGTGGCAAGCGAGCCGAGTCACTGAGTGTGGAGGTGGTCCAAGAGGATCGGCTGCTTCTCGCAGCGACGGCGTGGATGGTGGACGACGGGCTCGAAGGGTTCGAGCACGCCTTCGAAGCCGCGCCGGAGGTCCCGGGCCCGGATGCGCTGCGCAGCTATGCGGAGCTCGCGGGCGACGAATACGACCAGTGGTACCCGATCTGGCGCAGCATCGAGGGCAGACCCGTCCGCTGGCGTGAGGCGCCAGGGAAGCCGGAGTGGCACGCATGGCTCCGGTTCAACGAGACACCGATCCCGGATCGCCAGGCCGACGCGCTCCGGCAGCTCTTCTGGCTGGACTTTCCGGGTTGGAACGCCGCCATCTCGGCCCATCCCTGGCCATTTCGATATCTCGCCCCCAATCTCGATCTCACGGTGCAGTTCCACCGCTTCGCTCCGGGCGAGGAATGGATGTTGGCGGATGGCGTCGTCCCGCTCGCGCGCGAGGGACTTCTGGGCTGCGTCTCCCGCCTCTGGAGCGAGCGGGGGGATCTGCTCGCCACCGGCACGTCCAAGCACGTCTGCCGGCCGAATCCGCTGTACGAGGAAGAACGGGCGCGGGCCCGCGCCCTGGGGCTGCTCCACGACGACGGCTGAGCCCTCGCGCGATGGGGTGCGGACGATCCCGCGCCACGGAGAAACTCAGCCGCGGGAGAGGACTTGGATCAGTTGTCCCTCCGGTAAATCCCGTCGGTGTCGAAATGAGTGATGTTTTCGGCATACACGGTCAAGCTACATCGACGAGGCCCCGCGCCCTCACGGCCCTTCTTGCCGCTCTTCGCTCTCTTTTCTGGCCGTGAGTCGCGCTCCATGCTGAGGTTCTCGCCCTTCGCCAACAGCAGACGGTGAGGGATACGCTTTACGAAGGACAACCTTCACGCCGGTGGCCTAACCTCTCGTCGCGGCGTGGCTTTCTACGCCGCGACCGACAGGACGGGCGCGCTCCGGAGCCACGCGATGCACCGCATCCGGTCGGGGGTGACGGGGCTGTAGCGCCCCCGCTACTAAACATGCGAGTCGCCCAGACGTCCCCTCCGGCGACTCGTTCCGCTTCTAGTGGCAGCTCGAAAAGACCTCCCCTGGAACCCACGGTCGGGGTGTGTCTACCAGACCAAAAGCGCCGCCCTCTCGATGCACCAGAAAGCTGCGAGGGATCCCATGGCATACACGGGAACGCGTGTATTCCATGTCAGCACACGCGGTGCAACGCCACCGAGCACCAATCGCCCCCCGAGCACAGCGCCCACGAACAAGAGCTGGCCCGCCTCGATGCCCAGGTTGAAGGAAAGGAGCGCAAGTGGGATCTCGCCCTCTGGAAGGCCGGTCTCCGCCAGTGCTCCGGCAAAACCCAGGCCGTGCAAGAGACCAAAGGTGCCGGCCATGAGCCAGGGGGCGCGCCGCATCCATGACGCGCGCGGGCCCGTACTGTCGGCAAGGTCGACAGCCAGCCAGAAGACGGTCAGCGCAATTAAAACCTCGATGGGGCGAGAGGGAAAATGGACAAAGCCCATCGCAGCGAGGCTGAGTGTCACGCTGTGCCCTGCCGTGAAGGAGGTGATGGTCTGGACAAGACGCTTCCCTCCCCCAACAAGGAGCAGGAGTCCGAACACGAAGAGCAGGTGGTCTGCCCCACCCAAGATGTGCTCGAGGCCGAGTGCGGAGTAGTCCCGCGAGACCTCGAGCGGCGGCGTCCGCTCGGGGACAGTGACGAATGCCGACGTCGGTCGCAGCACCCGTTGGATCACCCGCCCGTCGCGCAGGCCCACGCGCAACAGCGCATCCGTGCCAGTCGCGTCGAGCCCGTTCACGCCGATGCGCTGCCCGACGAGTCCACTCTTCCCGCAGTCGAGGACCCAATGATCCGTCGCGCTCAGTCCGTCCTCCGTGCTCGGCAGGGTCTCGACCGGTTTGCATGAGGACGGAACGACCGGACTGCGGCTCGCCGCTGCAAACACGCGCAGAGGACGCTTCCACGCGATCTCAACGCGACCATCCCCACGCTCTTGGAGGTTGAGCAACGCGGGGGCGAGGGGATGTGCGTTCGCCGAAGGCGAGGCGAGCAGGAGCGCGAGCAGTCCCATTCGCCACAAAGTGCGACGGCCCGGACTCCTCATGGACGGCCGGCCGCCGAGGGGCTCGCGATCCAGGCTGGCCATTCAACGTGCACCTCATACTCGCTGCGCAGCGCATGAAGACGCTTCGCGAGGACTTCTTCTCTGCGCTCGGCGAGAAATCCGTAGAGCACGCGGCCGCGGACTTCCGCCAATGCGGGGAGGCGAGCGGGGATGCGCTCGTGGACGAAGACAAGGTGGAGACCGAAGACCGAGGGGATCGGCTCCGACCACCTCCCCGGCTCGAGGGCTGCGACGGCGCGCGCGAAAGCGCTTCCGAAGCGCGCGATGAGTTCGCGCTCCGTCACCAAAGAAGCGAGGGAATCGAGAGGAAACGGGTCACCCCGATCTGCGGCTCGCTCTGGCGGGACAGACTCGCGGCGGAGCTCCTCCATCAGCTTCGCTGCATCTCGCTCAAGGCTCCCTGGGTGACGCTCCCGGGCCAGGTAGACCTGCGAGATTCGCACCTGCGAAGGCTGCACGAAGCGATCGCGGTGACTCTCGAGGTAGGCCGCGAGCTCCGAGTCGTCCGGCGCGTCAGCCGAGCCGGCATGCTTGAGCGCAAGACGCATCTTCTCGATGAGAATGCGGCGAACCACCTGATCCTCACGGTCGAGCGCGAGACCCACCGCTTGCCCGAGAAGATCCCGTGGGTTCGTCTCGGGTTCGTCGGAGAGAAAGGTCATCTTCTCGATGAGGCGCCACTGGACGCCCCGGTCACCCCGGTCGAGGCCACGAAAGAGGGCCTCGCTATAAAGGACATCCTCGTCGGTCTCCCGATCGACGAGCGCCCGGGCGTCCTGCTCCGTGGCGCGGAGACCAGTGCGTTGCGTGTAGCGCTCGAGCAACTGCTCGACCTGCGAGGCACTCAGAACAATTGGCTTCCGCACGCGTTCGCTCGTGGTGGCCGGGCCGCCCCACGCGCCGACGAGCGTGAAAAGAAGTGCCCCGATTGCCGCGAAGTGAACCGCCGGCTTGCGGGGCCAGCGCACCGCGCGCAAAGCCACGCTCACGAGGAGTGGGGCTCGTACCAGATCGGCGAGGTCCACGCGCGCTCCTGGATTGTCTTCGGAACGTCCGGGTTGCAGCACGCCTCGAACCCCGGCTTCGATGGGACGGTGCCATTGCAGGTGATGTCGCTCCTCAAGCATTCCCACGTGCTCCATCGACACGAGGGGTTCTCGAGGACCCGTGCGTAATAGAAGGCTCTTTGGCTGGGCTCAAAGTCCGGATCTTGCCACACGGTGCAAAGCGAGCTGAAGTCTGCCCCCTGCGGTGTGCAGGTCGAGAGGTCGACGGTTGCGCCATTCGCCGGGTCACCCGCCACGTTGTAGACCTGCTCGTGCGGCGCCCCGGTCGCATCGGTCCAGCCCTTGATGATCTGCACCTGCTGGAGCGGGGTCCCTGGATTCTCGGCCGTTCCCGGGTCCTGGAGCGCCAGGACTGAAAACTTGGGTGCGCGGTTCAGCCTGGAATCGGGCAGCGTGCTGCCCATCGGAACTCCGGTCAAGTAAGCGAGCGCCGCGTAGTCGTGGATGTCGCACAGGTGATCGGGCAGGTGGTACCCGCCGAAGAAACGAACCACAGGTCGCGTCCCGCTTGTTGCATAGGCTTCGCGGTGCTTCATCGCGCGCCAGAGCGACTCGCGCGTGTTCTCCTCCGCCCAGAGCACCGTGAGGCCGCCCGGATTCGCGTCGATCCCTCCGGGAATTTGCTCGAACGTCGTGAGCCGGAACTCCGGCGACGACTCCGCGAAGCCGAGGTGACCCGGGTAGTTGTTCTCTTCCACGGCCCCCGGCGCAGCACTGTGGGTGTCCGTGCCACCAACGAAGCCGAACCGGTAGGGGTTCACGCCGGTCTGCTCTTCTTCCACCAGGCCCTGGAGCAGTGCAGTACGCACGAAAGACAGCGGTTGAAAGGCTTGGTTAGGATTGCGCAAGTCCCCAATCGCTGCCCATGGAATTTTCTCGAAATTGCAGTTCTCGTCGTTGGTTCCAAAGCCGGTACGGCACTCCGACTCACCTTTGTGCTGGGTAATCTCGACCAGCGGCTCCCACTGCGCGCGCAGGCTGTTGCTCTGCGCTGTCGCCCCGGATGTCTCGAACATGACTCCGGCACTCAGGTTCGAATTGTGTGGGATTGCGAGCGCGTCGCATCCGGGAATTCCGTCGATGCACTGACTCTGGAGGGCCGCCCAAAGCTGCTGAGGCGTCTGCGCCTCGAAGTAGCTCGTCGGGCTCGCTGGCACGAGCTCGTTGCGGAAGATGACGTTGCGATGGAGATTCTTAAAATTGGTGTTCGCGGTCCACTCGTAGCCGACGAAGCTCGTAAACGTGCACGCGCTCGTGCGATCGTAGGCTTCCTCGGCCGCCGCCTGGATCTCCTGCCAGACCGACTCGGCGCGCGTGCGGCAATCGTCGCCCGTCGGGCCGCAGACGGAAGCGAAGCGAGTCGGCGGGGAAAGGACCAGCGGAAATCCGAAGAGCTGGAACCCGTACGGAAGCGGGCCCCCCGGCGGCGTCGCGATCGCGGCGCGGAATTTACCGCACTCGTACGAGTTGTAGCCCGAAGCGGTCGAGTCGAGGCAGATCGAGCGCTCGCCGAAGTACTCGGAATGATCCGTCACGACCGCAAAGTCCAGCGGTCGCTGGAGCTGGATGGTGCGGAGCGCGTGTCCCTGGGCGTCGTAGGGAGTGAGATCGAGCGAGCCGCCGCGCGCGAAGGCGTAGGCGTCGCGTGGAGTTGCCCGAGTGTCGGCCAGCACTGCATCGAAAGAGAAAGTTGTGTGGGTGTGCGTCTCCCCGAAAAAGGGCGCGCGCCAGCGGTGAGAGGAGAAGCAGGGCTCACGGCCTGCCTCAACAGGCCGACCGGTACACTCAAATGCGAGCGAAGCGGGTAGGACCAGGAGCAAGGCGAGGAAGGGCAACGCGAGCCTTCGCGCTGCGTTTTTGTGGACTGTCGGTGTAGTCGAGCAGGGGCACATCGCGGGACCTCCAAGGTGGCCCTCGGCAGCTCAGGTGCCACCGTTCGATCCTTCTTCGGGCCCCGCACGATGTCACGCATTTTGACCCGGTCTTGTCGTTCGTACGACACTTGTATCGTTCCGGTTCTGTTCCTCCCTTTCCCTGTTGGGGTGCGGGGGGTCAAGCGCTTTCAGACGTTCTCCGTCGATCGGGCGGCGATGTCACTCGCGGGGGCCCTCGCTTCTCTTCGGAATCGGGACTGGGCCCGTCCCAGGATGGGGGTTGGGAGGATGAGGCGGAACGATCTCCCCTAGGTCCTTCACTCGAGACGGCAGATACAAGCGGTCCCCTCAAGGGACCACGCCCCCGACAATGATCCACTCTCGACCATCCCGATCTGCCGGCTACTGGGTCTTGGTTGGCTTCTTCACGGCGATCGCGAGTGCTTCGGTGTATGTAACATCCACCGCGTCGCCGACCTTCAACCCCTCGAGCTTGGACGCATCCTTGACCTTGACGGGAAAGGCGTTGCCGCGGGGCCCGGTGAGCGTCACGGAGGACTTGGCAGCATCGATCGCGGAGATCGTCGCGGTTACCCGTACGCGCTTTACCGCGATCCCACCGGGCATCTCGCCAGGCTTCGCGATCGCGACGCCTCCGGCGGCCGCTACCTCAGGTGGCTCGCCGGATTTGTGTAGATCGACGGCGACTGATTCGAGGTAGTCGACGACGACCTCGTCCCCCTTCTTCACTTGCGGCAGGTTCTTCACCCGCTTGTCGACGTGGATGGTGACCTCGTTGCCCTCCGGGCCCTTGAGCGTAACCAGCCGCTTCTTAAGGTCGATCTTCTCCACCGTCGCCGTAATCGAGACAGCCTCTCCCGCAGCTACCGCCGCGAACTCCGGCGTTGCCTTCGCCGGCTTGGCCGGCGTTTCAGACTGGGCACGGGCATGGCCGACTAGGAACACGCCCAATAAGGCACCCAGCAACACGGACGACAGGTTCTTCACGACAACCTCCTAACCTGGTGTGTCTGGAACGCGCACGGCTTCAACCTCAGTCAAGCGGCAGTGGGTCGTGCAGCATAAGGTCGCGCGCGGCCCGGCGCCCTCCATCCTATCCCATCGATCATGTAGGGCCGCAAGAAAAAAGGAGGCCCCAGATCACAAGCGCTGGGTTCCTAACGCGGCGCGCGCGCGCATACAGCTCGGACTCCAGCATGTGGGGAATCTTCTACAAGAGGCGGCACAAGGCAGTCCGTCGCAGTTCCCGAGCCTTGGGGATCTCGCTCTATTTCTAGACGTAGCGTCCTTCCACCACGTAGCCGAGGACTGGGTCGGCGCGGACAGTCAGTCGCCGGCCGGCGGGGGCCTCGCGATTGCGGCACGCGTCCGGTCCGGCTTGCCTGGAAGCGCGTCTCAGCTCGGCGAGCGCAACCATCAACGGCTGGCGCGGCGAGCTACACATGTGCGCTGTCAAACAGATGGAGGAAAAGGTCGACCACTCGTGGCACGTGCTTCTAGCGGCGCGGAGCCGGCGGCCCGGGAAGGCTGGGCCGAGTGGTTCGGGATTCCCCTGGGTTGAGCTTGATCACCGCGTGGGAGCGTGCGCCGCCTGAGCTCTCGGAGACGAGCGCGTGGCTCCCCCCGGAGCGAGTTCCCGCTCAATGCCGTTCTTCAGCGGAGAAGGTGTTCCGCCGTCGATGCCGATCGCGATGGGCTCGTCACGCTGGAAGCCAGGACGAGCCAGAACGGGGGCGGAGCTCGTTATCGAGCAACCTGCGAAGCCGCAAAGGTCCGCATCCGTTCGACAAGGCCGCGGGATTGCCTCTGGAGCGAAGATGTCGCCATCGCCACGAGAACGCAGACGAGGGCGGCCGCCAGCGCGGTGCGGCGCCAGCGACGCGCACGAGCGTCGCTCGGCGTCTCACTCGGCAGCACGACGGTGTCGCCTTCGCGAGGCCTAAATATTCCCTCTCCCCAGAGCCAGCTCGCAAGCTCGACCTTCGCTTCCGCAGGAAACGCCGCGAGCCGACGCTCGAGCATCTGACGCACGCGCTGGGCGGAGGCGGGGCGGGCCCGCGGTTTCCCGCGCAGCAGACTACGTACGAGACGCGCGAGCCAGCGCGGCACGTCAGAGGCGACCTTGCGGATGGGCTCGTAACGCTCACGCTGAACGCGCGTGAGGAGCACCTGCATCTCGCCCGCCCCCGCCTCCCGGTGAGGCGGCACACTGGCCAGCATTTCGTAGAGGACGACTCCCAACGCGAAGAGGTCGCTGCGCGCGTCGGCGCGCTCACCGAGAAGCTGTTCGGGGGCCATGTAGGGCGGCGTGCCGACGGTCGTACCCGGCCGCGTGAGGCCGTCGCTTGCGGCTTCGATAGCGATCCCGAAATCCGCGATTTTCACCTCGCCGGCTCGACCGAGGAGTACGTTCGCGGGCTTGAGATCCCTGTGTACCGTGCCACGCGCGTGGATTGCCTCTAAGCCGCGCGCAAGCTCGAGTACGACCAACGCCGCCACCCGCCACGGGAAGCGCCCCACCTGCTTAAGGGCCGCGCCCAGATCGACGCCGTCCACGTACTCCTGGGCGATGTAGTGCTCGCCGCGCAGGCCGATCCAGTCGTAGACTGCAACCACGTTCTGATGGTGCACGGCGGCGGCGGCTCGCGCTTCGCGCGCGAAGCGTTCCACCAGCTCCTCGCTGGCGCAGAGCTCTGGCCGCAGCCGCTTCAACACCGCCAAGCGGTCAAGAGCAGTGTGCCGGCCCAAGACGACGAGACCCATCCCGCCCGCGCCCAGCTCGCGTTCGATCGCAAAGCTTCCGATCGTGCGAGGCCCGCTCACAGCCATGGTGAGACCGCGGCGCCCCCGGAGGAGCGACCGCTAGCCCTCGCGCACGAAGTGGGTCGGCGGGGTACTCTTTCGCGCCTCGACGACGTAGCAGAATTCGACCGAGCCAAGCACCACGCGGTCGCCGTGCTTGAGCTCCGCAGCTGTCACCTTGGCGCCGTTCAGGCGGATGCCGTTTGTGCTGCCAAGGTCACGAATGCGATATCCCGTCGGTGTGAGCTCGAGAGCGGCGTGCTCGTGCGAGACCGAGGCGTCGTCGACGAGGACGTCAACACCCGTGCCGCGACCCAGGCGGATCTGCTCGCGCTCGAGCGCGATCTCGCTTCCGGCGTGCGGACCGGACGCGTAGAGGATGAATACGGCATGCGTCGCGAGGAAGCTATCCCGCCGCTCGCCCCTCTCCTGCGGTACTCGACGCGTTCGCCCGTCCTTCATGAAACCCCCTCGCCGGATGGCCTGCGAGTTTCATCCACATTTCCATCGGTGCAACTGAAAGCGCGACGGGTGATATCGCTCACATCCGCGCTGTGGGCGGCCCGCGGGGTGTCGTAACAAATCGCGCTTCTGCAGCACGATCGCGGGCTGCCTGCGCGAGAGCTTCGAGATCGGTGGGGCGGAGGGACCCAATCATGACGAAGACTTCATGCCGCACGGTCGGCCGCGAGATCCTCGTGCTCAATCGCCGGTGAGCCGGGAGGCGGGTCCACTTGCGAACCCCGACCCGGCACCACGGGGCGAACGGCGCCTCCGAACGCATTCAATAGACACGTCCTGGCGATGGCGGGTGCACGCTCGCGCGATTGGGCGCGTCGTCGCATTCCCTAAGGCGGGCGGTCATCATCGATGCGAGCGGATGGCGGCTTGAACGGTGACCGATAACATTTTCGGAAGGGACAGGTGAATCGGCGTGCGCCTCGATGCCGAGGTCGGTTGGTCCGTGGTGACGGATCTCGACTCGGACCCATCGGCGCCCTCGAAAATCGGGGGAGACGGCTCGCGTACGCGCATTTCGACCATCTCGAGCAGAACCCTGCGAAGGACATCCATGCACCAGAGATCTGCGTCGACTCTATCCTCGACGCGCTCCACCTCGTCGCCTGCATGCTCGACCAGTGCTGAAGTGGAAAGTGGAGCGCCGTGGCAGCCACGCGCTACGCCCGATCCCGGGTCGGACGCCCGATCGTGAGGCGCCTTCTCGACTGGACGTTCACGGTCCCGTTTCTCCTCGTCTTTGGACTCTTGCTTGGAGTCTTCGACCCGCTGCAGCGCACGGCACGCCTGTTCGGACAGCGGCCCCAGGAGATCGTCGCCGGAGCGCTGCAGATCGGCCTCGTGTGGGCGTTCAGAGTGTGTGGGACGCGCATCGCGATCGAGCGTTCGCCAGAGGTGAAGCGCCACACGCCGTACATCGTGATCGCAAACCACCAGAGCATGTTCGATATTCCGATCCTGGGAGCGCTTTTCTTCAGCAACTTTCCGAAATACGTTTCAAAGCGCGAGCTCGCGCGCTGGATTCCCAGCATCTCCTACAACCTGCGTCGCGGTGGGAACGCGCTGATTGATCGCCACGACCGGATCCAAGCGACTGAGGCGATCCGTGAACTCGGTCGAACTGCGCAAGCGCGCGGGGTGTCGGTGGTGATTTATCCAGAAGGCACGCGCGCCCGGGCTGGCGAACTCGGCGCCTTCAGGCCCGCTGGAACGCTCGAGCTCCTTACCGCGGCACCCGCGCTCGCAGTGGTTCCGGTTGCCATCGACGGGGCATGGCGACTTTTGCGACACAATCTGTTGCCGGTCCCGTTCGGGACGCGAATCCGCGTGCATATTGGAGCGCCCATCTCCCGAAGTCGTGACGAGAATCAGCTGGCGCTGCTAGAGCGCGTGCGTACCGAAGTTGACGCAGCGCTGCGGCAGTGGCGAGAAGCCGAAGCTCGGGAGCACCGAAGCCACGGTGGATGGAAAGATGGACGGCACGGAGGGAGAGACTGATGAACAACCGCGAAGCGATCGAAGGGCTGGATCTCCGTACCCGCTACGAGCATCTTGCACAACAGTAGGGACTTACGAACGATGGATCTCTCTCGTTGACCTGTCGTTCCCCTAAATCTCATCGACGTCGAAATCACCGAAGTGTTTGGCGGGTCGAGGCGCTGCGTCGACGATGCCCTCTGCCCTCACGGCGTCCCGCTAATCGCGGCTTGACCGGTAGCCGATGCGGCCCTACGCCTGCGCCGGCTCCGCGGCGCCGGCCGCCTCCCGGAAGGCGTCGGCCAGCGCGCGGGCGCTGGCCTCGTCGGGCGCCACCTGGATAACCAGGCTCGCGAGCCCGTCGACGCTTAGGCCGGGCGTGCGCCGCTCCAACTCGTTCCAAGCCCGCGCCGCATCGGCGAGCCGCGCCGCACGGGCGTGTGCGGCGGCGAGGACGGCGTAGCCGACCTGCGATCCGGTGCGCCCGACGGAGTCCGTCGCGGTCTCGAGCGCCTCATCCCAACGACCGAGCAAGGCCAAGGCGAGCGCGCGATAGGCCAGCCAGTGATAGGTCATGCCATCGCGCGGCGACAGGCGCAGCGCAGCCTCCACATTGGCGAGCGCGGCTGCGGGCTGGCGCAGGTAGATCTGCGCGATGCCGAGGCCGGCGCGGGCGCCGGCGTTATTGGGGTCGAGCTCGAGCGCGCGCTGCCAGGCGCGGACAGCGTCGGCCGTGCGGCCGAGGTTTCCCATCACCGCGGCGTGGCAGTGATGGATGCAGGAGTCGTCCGGTGCGAGCTGCAGCGCGCGGCGCATTGGGGCCACGACGTTCTCCAGCTCGATCCCGGCTCCGGGCTGGCGCAGCAGCAGCGAGCGGGCGTGCGCCAGCACGGCGTGGGCGAACGGGTACTCGGCGTCGCGCTCCAGCGCCTCCTCGCAGGCGGCGATGGCGGAGCGGATCGCCGTGGTGTCGCCCAGGTCGCTCCGCACCGCCACCCACGCGCGGTTCACCAGCGCCCAGGCCGTGAGGTCCTCCGGCGCGGCCCGGCGCGCCCGCTCGGCCTCGGCGCCGCGCAGAGCCGGCTGGAGCGCCGCCAGGATGGCCGTAGTCACCTCGTCGTCCACGTGGACGATGTCCTCTACGGGACGGTCGAAGCGCTCGGCCCAGGTCTGGCCGCGCGTGCGAGCGTCCACCAGCTGGGCCGTGACCCGGATCCGGCTGCCTGAGCGGCGCACGCTCCCTTCCAGCACATAACGCACGCCGAGCTCGCGTGCGACCTGCTGGACGTCCACCGCCCGGCCCCGGTACCCGAAGCTCGAGTTGCGGGCGATCACGAAGAACTGCTTCACCCGCGAGAGGCCGATCAGGATGTCCTCCGCGAGGCCGTCGGCCAGATAGTCCTGCTCCGGGTCGCCCGAAAGGTTCTGGAACGGCAGCACGGCGATGGAGGGACGGTCTGTGACGGGGGCGGGCAAGGCGTCCCCGGCACGAGGCGGCACTCCGGCCGCCGGCGTCACCGCAGACCGGCGTCGCTGCCAGATGCGCCACGCGCTCCCGACCGGGGTGGCCAGCACGCCGAGGATGACGATGCCCGCCGCGATCCCGGAGAGCACGGCCTCGTTGCTTGCGATCCACCGGAAGGCGACGGAAACGATCTCGGCGGCCGACACGCACCACAGGGTACCGCGGAGATGCACCGGCACCGAAGGCTCCCTGAGCCGCTCAACCCGCGGCGTCCCGCCGCCGCCACGGCGCGCGGTCCCGGCTCGAGGGTGCCGCCTGCGTCGGGTCGAAACCTTCGGGCTACTATCTCTCGCTTCCGGTAAATCTTGTCGGCATCGAAATCAGTGGAGTTTTTGGCGAGGGGTCAAGCTGAGTCGAACGATGCCCCCTGCCCCTCATGGCCCTTCTTGCCGCACTCCGAACTCATCTCCGGCCCGAATCGCGCTCACGCCGAAGGTCTCGCTCTTCAACACCCTCTCCTCGTGCGCGAGCCGTGACGGATACGCGTTCAAGAAGGACATCCTTCACGCTAGCGACGAAGGCCCTTGTCACAGTGCGGCTTTCACGGCGCCAACGGCAGCGGCGAACAGGCCTCACGCCGCGATGCCCAGGGCGAACCGCAAGGACCCACCAGCCTGTGATTACCGACCTAGGGATCGCAACCAGGTCGAGCGCATGTTCGATTTCATCAAACAGCAGCGTCGCGTTCTTCAGCTTCTTATATTTCGCCGCCTTCAGGAGATGGCTGCCGCACTTCAATCGGGCCTTAGTCCCTGACCGTGGTGACCTGCCCGGTGATTCTCGGACCGACTGATTCTTGAGAAAATGGCTTCCGAGGGGAAGGAAGCCATGAAGAAGAGCCGGTTCACGGAAGAGCAGATGGTGAAGATCCTGCGTGAGGCGGATCGGAGCCCAGTGCCG
>DATGZK010000096.1:0-36823 GCA_035489755.1 Myxococcota bacterium | reverse complement strand
CCGATTTGGCGATTCGTGTGCTGATTCGGTCGGTTGTGCCACCGCATCCTACCCGAATCAGACACACAATTGGGGCAGCGTTTGCGCCTATTTCCCTTTATCTTTCACGACTTCCGAGTTTCCAGACGAGAAGTAGCTAGGAGGATGCAGAATCCGCGTACATCCCGGCGCGTTCACTTGACCCAAAGAGCTTCTCACTGGAGAGAGACCCATGACAACCAAGTCGGACGCGACCCAATTCGCCAATATCGACGCGACTCAAAAACCCCACGGGCTTGGCTAGTTTCCTCGACGCTCGGACAGCCCTCGAGGGGGAACGCGAAGTCAAAGACCTCGAGCTGGCGATGCCGCAACTAATTTCCGAAGTTCATGTTCTCGACGTCGGTTGCGGGACGGGTGACGACCTGCGAGGCCCTTGCAATGTAGGAGACGCAACATCGCGTCACTTCAGAATGTCCCGGTTTTTGGCAACGTGAATGTCGCGGTTTCGACGGCGCCGCATCCTGGACTACACGCCGCAGGATCAGGCCGCGCGCGTGTCTCACCCCCGCGTTCCGCCAGCATCACTTCGGCCGCGGCGCCTGCGTACCGCACCACGGCATGGGCCAGCACCGCCAGCCCGCTCGTATGCTCGGGGCGCTCCTAGATGACCAGAGGCACGCGAGCGCAGACGCCCTCAATTCTCCCGATCGTGGGGCCGTTCTCGTCGAGGGGAGGGCGGCGGACAGCGTAAGGACCAATCGCGCGAGCAGGGCCACTGCACGGGCGGCCTCGTGGCACAAGCGGCGCGTTGCATCCGCGAGTGGATCGCGGATCTCACTCTACCGCGTTAGGCAGAGCGTCACGCCGAGCCTTCCCACGCAGACTCGGAGGGCGCTCGGGCTGAGTCAGAAGCTGGGCGCAGCGGCGGCGCACGGCTCGTACCGAACAGACGCAGGGAAGGGACTTCCGGTAGAGCAGAGACCCGGACCGGGCTGTCGAAAAGCCATCGGCTATCGCTGCCAGCGGCTCCGTGCGTACGGACCCACGACCATCAGTCCTAGCCCCATCGCGAGCCAGCCGGAAGGCTCGGGAATAGCAGGTCCCGGGCCTCCCTCGTCCTGGTTCCCCTTGTCGTCATTGCCCTGGTTGTTGTCACCGTCGTGGGTCCACTTGCTCCCGTCTTTGCCATCGTGGCGAGCGTAGGCAGGCGCAGCCAAGCACATCGCCATCACTAGGCACAGCGGTAGAAGTCGGACTGGGAGCGAATGGAGAAGGCTTGTAAGCATATGGAACAGGGTTCCAGGATCGGCAGCAGGAGTCAAGTGAGGGCTCCTGGGCAGCGAACGGTGTGCGAGCGCATTGGTCCGCGACTCGAACAGCCCGCGCCCGATCGACCTTCTGGTTTCGAAAGGCTGCGATCCGTGCATTTTTGGGACTGTGCGGGTACTGGAAGCTTCTTAGGCCTGGATCGCCGCCGGGGCTCAGGCCGCAGGACCTCCGAATTCGCGGGCTGGTGTGGGCTGGCTCAATCCAGCCACGTGACGAGCCCTGTTGTCACGTCATAGATCGCTCCAACGAGGCCCACCTCGCCTCGAGCGATCATCCCGTCGAGGATTGGGCTGCGCTTGCGGATTGCCTCCATCGTCAGCTTCACATTCATCTCCGTCACGGCGCGAACGAACTCGGGGTTCTTTGAACTGCGCGGACCGGGTACATTGCTGACAGCATCGACCGCCGGCCGAAGATGGGAGAGCGTCGTCGTCAGATTCCCGAACTTTACGTCGTCGCAGGCGCCCTTGATTGCTCCGCAGTCCGTGTGACCCAGCACAACGATGAGCTTGGATCCAGCCACCTTGGATGCGTACTCGAGACTCCCTAGGATGTCGTCATCCACGAAGTTCCCGGCGATACGTGCACTGAACAAGTCGCCCAACCCTTGATCAAAGATAATCTCAGGGGCGCTACGCGAGTCGATGCACGCGAGGACGCTGGCGAGCGGATACTGGCCGCTGGCGGTTTGCTTTACCTGCGCCCGGTAGTCGGGCTCGACCGAGAGGCCGGCGACAAAGCGCGCATTACCGTCGCGCAAACGCTGGAGGACGTCCGCCGGTCGCATGGCAGCCTGAGTTTCAGCGGTCTGGGTCGCGGTCGCGCTGTGGGGCAAGGCGGCTGGTGCGGGGCGAGCACACTCTGCGGTCGCGAAAGCAGTGGAAAGCGCGGTCGCGAGCGCAAGACATCGCGATGCGTTCGTCACTGGATGTGCTCCTCTTCAGGGCGCGGACTCGTCCGTTCTTCCGCGCGCGCTCCCAAAACCCGCGTTCGGCCTCTCGCTCGTCCCTCGACCGGCGCCGAGGTTAACTCGGCCCTTTGGTCTCGCCCATCCGGATCCCTCGCAGTGTGGTGTGCGTCGGCGTATATCGCGAGCCCCCGACCCCTTTGCTGTCGATCTCGATCAGAATTGATCCGTCGGGCTGAAGCCGAGCCTTGGACTCCGATGCGAGGCGCGGGCCGAAGCGCTTGGGCACGAACGCGAACTGGCTGTCTACGCCTGGCACGGCGGCCCAGACGATCTGGGTCGTCGCCGTGCCCTCGAGTCCGTCTTGCTTCACCGCCCCATCGCCTTTTCCGACCATCTGGGCCCGCGCGCTGGGACCTTCCGGCGTTGGAAGCTCGGTTTGGAGGTCGAAGGTGGCGGTATAGGCGTCGCCCTCTTGCACGAGGATGATCATGCCATCGAGCGGCCGGGAGTTCGTCGTGCCCTTCTCGATCGTCTTACCGCTTACCCGGTACGTGCCCGAGAAGTCCGGTCGTGCGTTGGCGGGGGCGGTCGCCGCGGGCGCGCTGCTGACCTCGGGTACCGTCTTCTGGGCGGAGCCGCGCCCGCAGGCAGGGAAAGAGAGTAAGGTAACGATACAACTTGAAGCGGCGAGGGTATGGGCGGTCATGGCAGACCTCCTCTCTCACCCCTCCGCCGTCATCTTACGCTCCTAAGCTCCCGGCTGGAGTTCTTTCGAAGGGACGTGCGGTCTCGTCTGCCGCGAGCCAACGCGCGCTATGGAGCCGACGCCCCTCGTCTCGGTCCGTCCACCCCCGGAGCCGGGACGTTTGCTCCCTCTCGCACAAAGACGAGAATCACGTCGAGGGGCACCGAGAGAGTGAGAATCTGCGGGCCTTTGTACGCCTGGTTTGGATCCCAGTAGCTCCGCCAGCTGCCCCTCGGGAGGTACACCTCTCGGCTTCGCTGTCCCACGTGCCAAACGGGAGCCACCATCAAGTCTGGGCCAAACATGTACTGGTCCCACCGGTCCGCGAGCCGTGGGTCTTTGCGATCGAAGAAAGGCATTGGCCGGACAATCGGCATACCGGTTGCGCCTGCCTGCGCTGCTGCAGAGACGATGTAGGACTGAAGCACGATTCGAAGCTGAGTGTAGCGGCGATAGATGTCGATCATCTCTTCGTCATAGTGCGGTGTGGTGGGCATGTTCCAGGGCGCATGGAAGCCTTGACCCCCAATCTCCATAATCCCCGAAAAGGCACTGAACTCGAGCCAACGCGCGAATACCTCCCGGTCTTTGAACTCGTAGTAGCCGCCGGTGTCCGAGCCCCAAATGGGCGCTCCGAGGAATGCTGCGCGCTGCTGGCTGACAATTGCACTTCGCAGTCCTAGGTCCGTTCCGGGACCCATGCCGAAGGACTCACTTCCTGCGATATCACCCCCCCAAAAAATGGCGTACCGGGCGGTTCCGGTGTAGCCGGCGCGCGCAATGACAAGGAAGTCACCCTCCGGGTACACCGACTTCAACGCGTCATAGTGGATTTTCGCCTGGAGCGTGGGATAGTCGTTGTGCACCTCGCGTCCAGTTCGTCCGTCCGCCCAAAGATCGCTTGCTCTCGAGGGAATGTGTTCCTCGCCGCGATCGAGTTTGATGCCGCGAATACCGCTGGTCCGCACAAAGGCCGCGAGCTTCTCCTGCCACCACGCTTGTGCCTTGGGGTTCGTGACGTCGATGATGAAGCTGATCCCGCTCAAATCCGCGCAATGCGGCGGCCCCGAAGGTCCAGGGGCGAGAAAGCCGAGCTGCTTGGCTTCGACGCCATCGTCGCCGGGGTGGCTCCCGCAAGCCCACATCGAGCTGAAGATGTGCTTGTGATAGCCCCGGAAATCGAGCGCCTCGAGCATCTCCTTTGGGTGAGGAAGGCGCGTTTCGTCCCAGACGAAGCGAGCAAATCCGTACTCACCGACGAAGACCGGCCGATCGAAATGGTAGACGCCGGGCGAAATGCCAAGCTTGTCGTACATGCTTACATCGTCGACGAACTCCGCATTCATCGCGATTCCATCCAATAGGGCCGAGGGGCCCACGTGCAGCTCATCGCGCCATCGCCAATGCAGAAACGCCCATTTTGGGGGAACGAATGGCCGGCCTACTAGCTTCGTGTATTCATCGAGGATGCCCCCGTGGTCGGGACCGACGAAGATGTGGAACTGAAGTCGCTGGTTCTCGGGTCTGCTCCCCGCCTCGAACCGGAAACTCAAGATCTCAGGATCGGTGTTGGCCACGTCAAAGGAACCGATCATCGTCCCTGCGACGGCAAGACCATAGCCGCGCGAACTTTGGAAAAATGGCGCATACAGCGAGAACGTCGGCCGGACATACATTGCGATTTTCTCGCCACGCCGGTTGAGAGATCCGACCTCGAGCGGTTTGATCTCCTCGATCGGAACGTCAACCCATCCGTCCAGGATCGGCGGAGAATCACGGAGCCGCTCCGTGAGGCCGTAGATCACCTCATCCTTGGGTGAGTAGAAGCGGTCACCGAATGCAGTGAGAGTGGCTGGCGAAGTAGGCTGGACCGTGACCTCGAGGGTCCGCGGCGTAAGCCAACGCAGCGTGACGGTTGCGGGTGTGCCTTCATCGGTATCGACTGTCAGCGTCGCGGCCTGCGCCGACCTGTCGAGCTCCCGGACGCGCGTGAGATGGTGAACCGATCCGCGCCGTTCGTAGAAGACGCCCCCGCCGACCTCTTCACTTGTGAAGAGGGGCTCGCCGTCGGGGCCGACGATCCGAAGTCGGTAGGTAGAGAGGCTCACCTCCGCGCATGCGGCTTCGGTCTTGAGCACGAAGCGATCGTCGGGAAGCGCTAGCGGCTTGGCCGCACGGCCGGGGCTCGAAGCGACGAGTGCAAGCGCAAGAATGCCGATGGTCAGCGGACGAAGTCGCAGAGGGGTTCTCCGTCTTAGATCGGGAAGAACACCTCGCGGCTCCCCGGCGCTGGCTCTGGGAACAGGCTGCGGAGACATTGATCGCTCCTACTCTTGCAGAAGCGGTGTAGAAATCCACGCTCGGATGAACGCGCGTGCAGAGTGGTGAAGGCACCCCGGAAGCGAAGGTTCGAGCTCCGCGTGTAAATCGGGCGCATGGAATCCTCGGAGCGCACCGGCCTTCTTACACCGGCTGAGCGCGGCGGGGGTGAACGGGGCCGCGTGTGGCTCGGCGTGCAGAGGCGGGGAGGGCATGCTCATCGGGAAGGCACCGGAGGTGGCTAGCTCCGATCCCTCCGTCCTGTCGGCGGCTCAGGGGTCGCGCCGCTGCATTCCTTGGTGCCCCCCGCAGCGCGGCCCGATCTCCGAG
This sequence comes from Myxococcota bacterium, assembly GCA_035489755.1. Classification (GTDB taxonomy): domain Bacteria; phylum Myxococcota_A; class UBA9160; order UBA9160; family UBA9160; genus UBA9160. Next base: position 31,208 of record DATGZK010000096.1, on the reverse strand, counting down.
GCGGAGAGTGCGTCAGTCGTGTCAACCAACTCTCTGTGTCTCTCGTTCCATTCGGGCAAGGGAGCCATGTGGATCCACCGTCGAGACCCACGGCGCTCGAGCCCTACGAGCGTCTTGCGCGGGAGGGGGACACGAGGAAGGTTGTAAATCTAGTCCGCTCCTCGAGGTGTAATTGTCATCGAGGCGGCAAACTTGGGTGGTAGTCGACGATCCGAGGGGTTCCATTCCTCCTTTTCCCGGCCCGTCTCCAGATGACGCGATCGGTCGTAGTGGAGGAAAGAACAGAGAATGTGCGGTGGTCGGCACGGCTTCGAGGAGAGTTTACGGCGATTGGGCGCACGCTTGCGAAACAGCGACTGCACCATGGATCGGGCTCAGGGAATGGGTCACAGTTTTCGGTGCCTAATGAGCCGCGACCAGCGATCCCCTCCGGGGGCACGGTCGCGTGAACCGTCAGAGAGAGCGCGGTAGCTTGCCTATTGCGCATCAACCCTCTAGGAAAGGAGAAACATCAGCATGCCGTCCTCAGAAGTGAAGAGTCTCGTAAAGCAGCTTCCCGTGAGACTTGCAAAGGTGCGTGGGGGACGCTCGCAGCGTCAATTTGCTCGCGAACTCGGAGTTTTCCAGCAAAACGTGAATCGTTACGAAGCCGGCACAACTCCGCACCCGAACTTCCTCCTGACGCTCGCCCTAAAGGAGAAGGTGTCGCTCGATTGGCTTCTGCTTGGAAAGGGCAAGCCGCGCCGCGGGCGCTAGGGTGTTAAACCTACGGAGCCCTTTCACTGGACGAGCCCGGCCACGGTGAGCAATAAGACTCCTGTGCGGGGGCTACTCGGCAGCCGAAGGAGCCGCGCAGCACCGCGGTTCCCTCAGTCCTCGCTCGAGGCGCGACCTTGCCAGTGAAGCATGCTCGTGTTTACGCCGAGCAGAGCCGCGACGCGGTAAAACAACCCAAACGGAGCGATTGCTTTCATGAGAGGGGTTAGCTGAACGAGCCACGGTGTCCGGACATACAACTGGTTCTTGAGCACCGCCCGAACCGTAAGCTCCGCCACGCGCTCCGGGGTCAGCAGCTGGGTCCCAAGGGGTGGGCGGACACCTTCGAACAGGCCCGTCGCGACGTAGCTCGGACAGACTGCAGTGACGTGAACGTGGCGGTGGCCCTCGAGTACGAGCTCCAGCGCGAGGGATTCGGAAAATCCGAGCACAGCCCATTTGCTCGAAGCGTAGGTGGCGCCGAAGGGCAGGCCAATAAACCCAGACGCACTCGCGACGTTCACGATATGGCCGTCGCGTCCGGCGATGAGGTCCGGCAGAAACGTGTGCGTGACCGCAACCACGCCGAGTGTATTCACGCGATAGGTGGTGAGGTGGTTCTCGAGGGGCACCTCGAGGAATGACCCGCCGTAGACGAGCCCCGCATTGTTCACCAGGAGATCAATCGGGCCGCCGTCGCGGTGGACTTGGTCGCGGATCGCCAAGACATTCTTGGTATCGGTGACGTCTAAAACGTAGGTCCGGACTCGTCTGCCACTCGCCACGAGCTGAGCAGCGGTCTCTCCCAAAAGTTTCTCGTTTCGATCGACAAGAAGGAGTTCCGCGTCCTCGGCGGCAAGGCGCTGTGCGATGGCCCTTCCGATCCCCGAGGCGCCGCCGGTAACGAGAGCGCGCTTAGCCACGAGCGTATTCATGAGACTAATCCTCCAGGCTCGAGGTCGATCGCTCAGCGCACGGGTGTGCGACAAACCGCCCCGCGCACACGAATGCTGCCTGCCGCTCGCCCTGCAGATCCGGACGGGCCCCGGTTCTTGAGAATCTCCTGGGGTGCATTCACACGGTCTGGCGTGTCACGTGCCGTCAGAGCGAAGGAGAGCGTCGTGCGCGAGCTACGAAGCCCCTTCGCGTGCGCCGCACGGTCCGGGCAGCAAGCAGAGGCAGAAGGAGGTAGAGCGCATCGACGCTCGTAAACTGCGTGCCTGGGCCGCTTGGACTCTTGGCGCAGCCAAACGGCGACACTCCTGGGCTTATATCGACGGCGACCGTGGCAGGGGCGCTTCGACGATGTCCGTCGCTCACCGTGAGCTCCAGAGTGTAGGTCCCTGGCGTACCGGTCAGGAATGTCGGATGCGCGGTCTCTTCATGGACCAGGACGCCGTTGCCCGCCGTGGGCTCGGTCACAATCTGCCAGGCGTAGGTAAGGCCTCCGCCACTCGGCGCTGAGCTTTGGCTGCCGTCGAGCACGACAGGAGTCCAGGCGTTCGCCTTTTGGCTTGGACCGGGGTTCGCGATGGGGAATTTGGGGATGCCGAGCCGGGTTGCCGGATCTCCAAGGAGGACGAACGTGCGAAGGACATCCTCGGCCCCGGGGCTCGTGGCCATGGCCTGCTTCGCCTGGGTGACCGCCTCGCCGAGCCTTCGGACGTTGGCTCCAAAGATGCGCTCCGCGAGATTCCGCGCGAAGACATCGTCGCCCGCAAACGCCGTGACGGTCGTGGACGCGACGAACGCGACCGCACCGCGGTCTGACGCGGAAAGAGCGATCTGACCCAAGGAATCCTCGTTCGGAGCGTCGAAGAAGGCATTGAGGCAACCCAGCACGAGGAAGACCGGAAGCGTCGATCCATCGGGCACCGCCGAGACGTCCGCTGGACCAAAGATCAGTTTGTCCGACCACAGCTGCGCCCCGCCGTGACCGGCGTAAATCGCAAGCCCCACACCTCCGGTCAAGGCACTCTCGATCGCGGCATTGGCGAGAGGGCCGCGGTTTGCGTCGGGGAGCTCGCTCAAGACGACCGAGGTTGATGCAATGTCGGGAGGGAGCTCGCCCGCGACGCGGGTAAGCGCCCCTTCGAACTCCGCTGCTTCCGCGGGATTCCCCGACCCCGGACCGTTGTCCGCGACAAGGAGTGCCCTTGAGCGCCAGGGCTCGTCAAGAGCTGCCCTTCCGCTCGCGTCAAGCTCGTATTTCAAGAGCTTGTCGACAATCGCTTCGAGCTCCGACGGGGTTCTCGCCGGGATGCGGCCCACAAAGAGATCGGGCGCGAGGTGGGCGTCGTCGAGCGTGCCAAAGTAGGCATCATCTGCGGCTTCCACGAAGGTCGTGTCTACGAGCATCGTCGGGACAAGGTTTATGCCCGTCCCCTGCAGGTAGTTTCGGTAATCGTAGGTCGCGCTGCCGACGAGCAGCAGGTAGCGGGGAGCCGGACGCCAGGATTTTGCGATTCGCCGCACAAAGTCCCGAATCGCAACAGGGGTGAACTCGCCGCCGGTGATCTCGTCGTACACGTCTTCGACATCGACGATCGCAGTGCGCAGCCCCTGCGCCTCGCGGCGAGCCGCGAGCGGCTTTAGCTGCGGAATAAGACTTGCGGGCGCGATGGCCAGCCAATCGGCCGCTCCGCCTGCGAGCCAGGAGGAGGGGACGTTGTGCCGAAGGCTCGAGGCTAAGAGCAGGCCCGTTGAGGTGGCGGCTTCATAGCGGTGCCCGGCGGTTCCTTCGAACGTAAAGCTGTCCGAGCCCACCCAGACCCCCACAATCGCGGCAGGCGTTGTGGGGTCGCTCACATCCCATACCCGAACGTCGGGGGAGACAAGCCCACCGAGCGCAACCACGCCGGTCGTATCCAATGGGATCTCAAGTCGTCCCAGGTCGGCCGTTCGCAGCTGAGTGTCGCGGCGATAGTCAATATCGAGCGCATCGAGGTAGATGAGATCGAAAGGAGCGCCGGAGTCGAAGCGAGGCACAATCTCGACCTGGGTCTGACCGTCGACCACGAGACCGGCAGGGAGCACGACCGTTTCATCGAACTCGTCGGTGCCGTCGAAGCGAACGTCGAGCACGTCCACTCCGCCGACGCGGACACCGAAATGATGATCGAGCAAGATGTCCGGATAGGTCGTGCCCCCACGCAAGCGTACGCGCAGACTCGCAGCGGCCGCAGTTGCACCTGGAGTCGGGACACTCCGGGTCACGGGCTGGTCGAAGACGTAGGGGCCGACGAAGTGATCGCCACCGTTGGTCGTGACACCGGGGAGGTAGGTCGACTTCACCGCATCGTGGGCATGGGCGGGGATATCGAGCACCTCCGGCCCCGCCGACGGCAGTTCCGCCAGATGCGCTGTCCTCCGCCCGAGCGTGTTGGCGGGCAGTAGGAAATACACGGCCTCATCGCTGTACCGTGTATCGAGTCCCTCCGAATGGAAGAAGAGAGCCCCGGAGGGATCAAGCCTTCCCGTCGCTTCTCCGTCGACTTCGATCGCAACCTCGATTCCGTCGTGATAGAGGTGGAGCTCGCGGGGGTCGGAAGCCGGGTCGAGTCCGGCGGCGATGAGCGAAGCCTCGTCGACGCGCACGAGGCCTACGCCGCGCACGCCGATCTTGATCCCCGGCGAAGCTGCGAGAGCCTCGATGTTTGCGGCCACGGCGCTCGGCGCAGCGCCGGCCGCCGCGAGCGGCTCTGGCCCGAGGGCGTCGACGCGGACACGCAGGTGACTGTCCACGTCGAGGCTTTCGGTAGAAGCAGTGAAGCGGGCGGGGTTCACGCGGACCGCGAGAAGGCGCCCGCCAGACTCCGTGGCGACGCTGCCCGCGACTTCGACCGCTGCTGCGGGGTAGGGCGAGCGGCTCGCATACGCGGCCGGGTTCGGCGTCGGGCGACTCGGCGTGACGGTGCTCCCCGAGATGGCTGTGCCGGCCACCGGGACGACGGGCGCCGAAAGGGTTTGCGTGCCGCCGTCCCGCTCGAGCACGTGGGCTTCGAAGCGAGTCCGGTCGGGCACCTCCACCCAGAACGTGCGTGAGGGAAGCTGGGGGAATCCTGGCGCCAACGTCGCGTCAAATCCAGAGGCGAGGACCTGCGTATAGTCCTTGCCGCCCACCATGACGCTGCCGAGCGTCACTGGAGGGAGCCGGATATCGAGGAGAACGCCGCCCCCATCGCTCTCGACCACTTGGAAGCTGCCATAGTCGAGTGGCGGAGCGGCCAATGCGCCGTTTGCGCTGACCGACGAAGGGGCGGTCGCTGTGCTTCCAGCGCTTCCCCCCGCGGTTCCCACCCCAGTACCCGCCACCGCGAGCGGCGTTTCCGATGCAGGCGACACTGCGAGGATCGGAGCGAACTCCGCGGGGTCGAGGGGCAGCGAGGGCAGGCTGGCCTCGGGCGTTGCATCGACCGGCCCGTGCCACATGGTGCGCCCGTCGAGCTCAATGTCCTCCAGCAGATATTCCGCCTTGATGCCGTTTGTAAGCGGTGCGTCTTTGAAGGCGTAATGTGCTGCGAGATCTGTCGTTCCGTGACCGAGAATGATGCCGGGACTGACGCGCCGGAAGTCACTTTCGCCCGCAAGACGGCGCCAGACCTCAAACCCGAGATTGTCGAACTCGGAGGCCGTGTCCCATACCACGGCCGCCTCGGCATCGCCCGCCACCGCCTCAAAGCGCGAAAGCGAGACGGCAACCGGGCTCACCGCGCCCTGCAAGCTCGAGAGGTCGCAAAGGGGGCCAAGGCTTTCCGCGCGCGTGAAAGTCGCGCTGGACCACGCCGGCGTAAACGTCGCCGTCGTGCCGGGCGTCGGCGCAGCGTTCGCCGCCGGGTTCTTCCCTCCCCCCCGGACGGCCGGGCCACCAGTCAGATAGAGACGCTGCCCGACCGCGGCAGCGGTGACCTTTACGGCATAGGAAAGCGTGACCGCGGAGTTTGCGGGGATGCTGGCCCAGGTCGACGTGATATTTCCCGAGCACGGCGCCCCGCACGTTCCCACCACGCCGCCGCCGGTGGCTCTTGCGGGACCGTTCACGTTGGTGCCCGCCGTCACGTACTGAGCCGGCGCGGGGACGGGCGCGGTGAGGGCGACATTGGTCATCGCATTCACGGGGTCCGGGTTTACGACGGTCACCAATACTGCGTAATAGGCCGGTACTCCCACGACCGGCGGATCGCCAGCCAGCGGTGTTGCCGATTGCATGGCGTACGGTGCATACGGGGCTGCCGCCGTGGTCGGCGTTTCATCGTAGCGAGGAAGATAGTGACGGATAAAGGTGTTGGTCGCTGCACCAAAGGGGGTTTGGGGGAACGCTGGACCGGGACTGGTTCGCAACGTGGGTGTCGGATTTGCGGCCGGGTTCCCGGGCGGAACGGGGATCGGAGGAGCCGTCGTGCCCCCATCCACCCAGCCCTGAAAGTCTGCCGCGCGCCAGGTCACAAGATTGTTCTCGTTTCCCACCGGCGAGAGGGTCGACGAAAGCGTATGGATGCCGTAGTCGGTCTCAATGTTGGAGAGAGCACTGCCACCTGGCGTCGGGGCGATGAGTGTCTCGAGGTGTTCATTGTTGGGCGAAAGGGTCAGGGCGATGGCTTGGCCAAGGCGCGTGGTGATGGTCCCGGAGATTCCGGGCCAGGACGCCGTATCGTCGTCAAACGCGGACGAAGTGTACTCACAGCCGCGATCAAAGTACGGGTAAACGCGGGAGGGATCCAGGTTCGTGACAGTTGGGGGTCCACCGTCTGTGGTGAGGGGACCAAAGATCGTATTGAAGGTGTACGTATGAAAACCGTCAATCCAGACGCCAAATGCGTTTACGTCGGATCCGTTCGTCGCGAGGACCTGCAAGCGGTAGAGCCCCGTGCGTCCGGCGACGAGGTTGATGCCGCCGCCACGGATTGTCAGCGTGTTCCCGGAGTTCAGTGTGGCGATCCGCTGGTCGAGATCCGTGCGCGCCCCTGCGCCTACAACGACAGAGCTAACCGTAGCCCCCGCTGGATCAAACAGGGTGTAGGTGACCGACGTATCGAAGGCGCCGCCGAAGTTGAAGTCATAGCCGTTGCTCGTGTCTGCATCGAAGATGCGCACCATGAGCGGATTCGCCGTGCTTGTGACTTCGATGAAGAAGTCCGCCTCATGCTCCATATCCCCATTAACTGAGGTCACCGTGGTGCCGGTAATCTCGGGAGTTCCACCGGGGATCGGTGCCCGCCGCGTCGGAACCCCCCAGTTCGTGCTCGGGTTGGTGCTCGCGAGCGGAGGCGAAAAACCGATGCCGGAGAGGTTCGCCGGGAATGCACCCACCGCGGCAACGACCGCCGGGGCGGCGAGCGGAGCATTCGGGGGGACGTTCACGACGCCGGCTCCGGAGTCGGCGATCACGAGATCGGCCGTCAGGTAGTCGACCGTAATGCCGAGCGCTGTCACAAGAGGCGCTCCGGTCTGAATCGTGGTCCGCGCGCCAGTGCCCCGGTCATAGCGCAGGACCGAGTTCGCGCCCGCGTTCACGATGAAGTAGTTCCCGAAAGGCCCGACTTCGAGTTTGTTGAAGTTGCTGCCGATGCCGTTCGCGATCGTCTGGACCGCCCCTCCAGCCGTTGGTACACGGCGGAGGGCAGACCTGTTTGCGACGCCTCCCTCTGCATCCGTAATGATGAGATTCGCGCCGGCGCTCGGAGCGGCGAACGGCCGGGGGTCGATGTCGACGTCGCTGGGATCGTCAAGCGGCGCACCCTTGGCGAGGGTCGTCACAACACCTGCCGGAGTGACTTTGAAGATTGCGCCATCCGCGCTGGCTTGGCCGAAGACCGCGCCAGTATCCGCCACGTAGTAGTTCCCGTCGCTCCCGACCGCGAGCCCACTTGGATTTTGCATGGGGGAGCCGACGGGGGAGACGACCGTTGTGACCGTCGGCCCGACCGTGCTCACCCGGTAGACGGCGCCGTCGAAAGCGGCGCCCGCGATCCCCTTGTCCACGACCACGATGTCGCCATTCGCGTCGATTGCGCAGTCGTTCGGATTTACAAACGGAGCTCCGTTGACAAGGAGGGTGACTGCCCCCGCAGGTGTTAGGACGGCGACCCAGCCGTCCGTTGCAGCACCGGCCGTGGGGCCCGTTCCCACGACGCAGTAGCTACCCACGGCGACCGCGCCAAAGGCCGGTCCAGCTACGCCAAGGCAAGTCGCTGCGCCAAGGGCGAGGCAAAGGAGCGCTACCAGGCGCCGGGAGGCGGTATCTAGACCTAAGGCCATCGCCCCGAAATCGGAAGCCCGAGGCCAACGCTTGAGCCAGAGCTGCGCTCTACGCGATTGGAACGGTGCGCGCATTTCGAGCGCCCTTCGAAGCGAATTCCTCCGAGAAGCCGGCCCTTGGGTGCTTAACCCCGCAGCAGGTCCGATTGCCTGGGAGAGTCCGGCCCCTGAAGAAGTCCGGCTGTTGAAGAGGCTGGGAGGCCCTGTTCAAACCCACGCTCTCCGGACCGGGTGGGGGCTCGGGGCACCTCGGAGGGATGCCTTGCGTCCGCTTCGCGAGGCTCCTCGCCGCGCGCTCAATTCGGTCGCCACATCTTGCCGGGTGGCCCCGAAGGCATCGGCTGCTACGCCTCGGGCATGCGAGGGAGCAGGGGAGGCCGCGCCGGTTTTTGGGCCGAAGCGATCTCGTTCCGACGCAGTCTGGTGTCAATGGACGGTTCGCTTTTGCCGTCGGTAGACTCATGTAGACCTTCTGCCACCCGCTCTTGGGAAAGCCGCGCCGGCCGGCTCCGACCGAAAAGAGGAAACCGCCATCCTCACAGGGAAACCCAATTGCGGACCCGAGGGGGCGTCTTTGTAAGTTCTTTATGCGCAAGGCGCTGTTCTTTGTGACGTCTTTACGGGACTTGAGCGATCCTCTAGGCGTCTTTAAGCGAGATCGATCCTGCGAGCCGACCGACCTGCTCGGGTGGCTCCTCTTGCATTTTTTGGATGGGAAATGCAGCGAATCATTCGCCAGATTGTGCTCTTGTGCCTTTTGACGACGACGCTTGGTGGACGACCCGGCCGGGCAGACCCGCCCCCTCTTTCACCGCCTTCGGGATCCCCAAGCGCGGAAAGCGAAGTGGCGCTTCCGAATCCCCTAACGCTCGGCGACGCGGTGCGGATCTTCCGCGAGCGCGGCTTTGATCTCCTGATCGCGGATGCCGCTGTGGCGAGCGCGCACGGAGACCTGGCCATCGCACGGTCGTATCAAAATCCTGCGATCTCGGGCGGCGCGGGCCCGGTCTTCACCTACAACCCGAACCTGTGCGACCGGCCGGGCTGCTCGGACGTGTCCGTCGCAGGGTCCATCTCAGACCAAGGACTCCTGTTCGATCAGGTGATCGGCAAACGGCGCCTGCGGGTGCGGGCCGCGAAAGCTGCGCTCGAGGCGGCGCGACTGTCGCGGAGCGACGCCGAACGCACGCTCGCATTTCAGCTGAAGCAACAGTTCGCGCAGGGTGCGGTTTCGGCGCTGGCGCTCGACTTCGCGCGCGAGACGGCGGGCAAGACCGCACAGACCTTTCAGCTGATCGACCTGCGCTACAAAGCGGGCGCAGTCTCCGAGGCGGACGTCGCACGCGCCGAGACGGACATGCTCGAGGCGCAGCAGGCAGTGAATGCCTCGGAGCAAGCCCTTGCCCAGGCCAAAGCGAATCTTGTCTTCCTGATTGGCGTGCGTTCGCCGATTGAAGAGTTCGACCTCGACACCAGTGCACTTCGCTACGAGGTGCCCGAGCCGCTCCGGGAGGCGACTGCCGAGTCGCTCCTCGCCTTGGCAATCCAGCACCGGCCTGACCTCGCGGCCCAGGCGGCCCAGGTGGAAAGCTCCGCGGCGAGCCTTGACCTCGCCAAACGACAGCGCATTCCCGACATTTCCGTCGGCGCAGGCTACTCTCAGATCGGCTACGGCCAGGCCTCCGTCTCGCCTCCTGCCGTGGTCTTCAGCCTCTCGTTCACGCTTCCGCTGCTCTATCAATACCAGGGCGAGATTGCGAAGGCCGAGGCCGATCTGCGGACCCAGAGCGTGCGCCGAGACAAGATCGAGGCTCAAGTCGGCTCCGATGTCGCGACGGCGTTTGCCACCTTCCAGGCCACGCGCTCTCGGGTGGAGCGGATGGAGGGGCGGCTGCTCGATCGCGCGCGGCGCGCGCGCGACCTCGTCGAGTTTCAGTACAAGAAGGGTGCCGCGTCCCTGCTCGAACTCCTCGATGCCGAGCGCACCTTCATTGCAACCAACGTCGAGTACCGCCAGAACCTCGCCGACTACTGGACAGCGGTATTCCAGGTGGAGCAGGCGACCGGAACGGAGTTGCGACCATGAGAACCCTCCTCTCCCTGCTCTCGGTCGTCCTTCTCGCCCTTGTGACCGGCGCGTGTCACTCCAGCGCCAAAGCCAGCGCCCCCGCCACTCCGCCCGCGGGCGAAGCGTGGCTCCCGGCGCAGCAGGCGAAGGAGGCAGGGATCACCTTCGCGCCGGTCGGTTACGAGGAGCTCGGGAAGACGATCGCAGCAGCGGGGCGAGTGACCTTCGACGATCGAAAAGTGGCGCACGTCTTCTCGCCGGTCACAGGGCGTGTGATTCGCTTCACGGCCGAGCTTGGGCAGCACGTCACAAAGGGTGATCCTCTGGCGGTCATCGCGTCGCCGGACCTTGGGAACGCTTTCTCCGACCTCCTCAAAGCCCAAGCCGATCTCGTGCAATCCAAGAAGGAATTCGAACGCCAAGGCGAGCTCTATGAGGCGCACGCGGGCTCACAGCGGGACTTCGAGACTGCCCAGAGCGCGTACCTAAAGGCAAAGGCCGAGCTCGAACGAGCGGAGCAGAAGGCCCACCTGCTCCACAAGGGGTCCGACAATCAGGTGACGCAGGAGTACGTCCTGCCCGCTCCGATCAATGGAGAAGTGATTGCACGCAGCGTAAGCCCCGGTTTCGAGGTCCAGGGTCAGTACAGCGGCGGCTCTGCCCCTGAGCTCTATACAATCGGCGAGCTCGACCAGGTCTGGGTCTTGGCCGACGTCTTCGAGATGGATCTCGCCCGCATCCAAGTTGGTGCCCCTGCGACGGTGAGCGTCGTAAGCTTCCCGGATCGCACCTTCACAGGGAAGGTGGACTGGATCTCGGGGGCGATCGACCCCGCATCGCGCACCACCAAGGTTCGCGTGGTGATCGACAATCAAGACCGCGCGCTACGACCTGAGATGTATGCGTCCGTCGCGCTGACAGTGCCGGGTCACAGGGCGCTGGCCGTGCCGCGCGCTGCAGTCTTGCGCCAGGGCGACCAGACCGTGGTTCTGGTCCACACCGGTGCAACGCCGGATGGATCGCTCAAGCTCGAGCGTCGTCCGGTGCAGGTCGACGACGAAGGGAGTGACGGCTCGCTGGAGATCGTCCACGGACTCCAGGAAGGCGATGAGGTCGTGACCTCGGGGGCCATCCTTGTCCTAGGAATGCTCTGACCGGTGATTCGCCGCCTCGTCACGACTGCGCTCAACTCACCGTCCGCGGTGGTGATCGTCGTACTCGCACTCATCTTTGCAGGGCTCCTCTCTTACGAGCGGCTTGACATCGAGGCGTATCCGAACCCGGTGCCGCCGCTCGTCGAGCTCATCACGCAGCCCGAGGGCTGGAGTGCAGAAGAGGTCGAGCGCCAGATCACGATCCCGCTCGAGGTCACCCTCGCCGGAATGCCCGGCCTCGAGCACATCCGTTCACAGTCTCTGTTCGGTCTCTCGGACGTGAAATGCTACTTCGGGTGGGAAACGGACTACAAGGACGCGCGTCAGGAGGTGATCAACCGCCTCCAGTTCGTGACGCTGCCGAACGGACTTCAGGCACAGATCTCACCCTGGAACGCCATCGGGGAGGTCTTCCGATATATCGTCCGCGGCAAGGGCTACACCATCCGAGACCTTAAAACCGCTCAGGACTGGATCCTGGAGCGCGAGTTTCGCCGAGTGCCTGGCGTTATCGACGTCACGAGCTATGGCGGTGAGAGCAAAGAGTATCACGTCGACGTCGATCCCTACCGGTTGCGGGGGCAGGGAATCACTCTCGGACAGGTGACGACCGCTCTCCCCAATGCAAATCAGAACGTTGGGGGCCAGCGGGTCACTCTCGGGGAGCAGTCCTATGACGTGCGCGGCCTCGGCCTGTTCCGATCGATCCACGACATCGAGCAGACCGTGGTGCAGACGCAAAAGGGAGTTCCGGTTCGGATCCGCGATGTGGCGAACGTTGTCGAAGGGGCGCGGCCGCGCCTCGGAATCGTCGGCCATGACGATGAGCCCGATGTTGTTCAAGGCATCGTCTTAATGCGCTACGGCGGTGAGACCGGCCCCACGCTCGAGGGGATCCATCAACGCGTCAACTACATCCGAGAAAATCACTTGCTGCCCCCAGGGATGGATATCGAGCCTTACTACGACCGCGGCGAGCTTGTACGGCTCACGACCCACACCGTCATGGAGAACCTCCTCCTCGGCATGCTGTTGGTGTCGATCGTTCTCGTATTCTTCCTGGGCAATACACGGGGTGCGCTCATCGCGGCCGTGAACATCCCGCTGTCGCTGCTCGTGGCCTTCTGCGGGATGGTGGCGACCGGGACACCGGCGAACCTGATCTCTCTCGGCGCGGTCGACTTCGGGATCATCGTCGACTCGACGGTGATCGTCGTCGAAAACATCTTCCGACACCTCGGCTCCCATGGCACGGGCTCGATGAAGGAACGGGTCCTCTCCGCGGTGGGAGAAGTCGGCAGGCCCCTGGGCTTCTCGAGGCTCATCATCTTCGTGACGTTCCTCCCGCTCTTTACCATGACGGGCGTCTCCGGCGTCATCTTCGCTCCCATGGCGCACACCTATGCCTTCGCCATCGGCGGAGCCGCCGTGCTCGCCCTCATGCTGACGCCGGTTCTCGCGGTGCGGTTCGTACCCGTGGATGCACAGGAATCGGAGAATGCGCTGATGCGCGGACTCCATCGCATCTACGACCCCATGTTCGACCTCGCGCTTCGGCACCCGAAGGGTGCGGTTTTCTTCACTCTGGGTCCCCTTGTCCTTTGCGTCGTCTTCTTCTCGTTGCTTGGACGCGAGTTCATGCCGAAGCTTGAAGAAGGGAACTTCTGGATTCGCGCCACCTTTCCGAAGTCGGTTTCGCTCGAGCAGTCAGCGCAGTACGTGGGTCGGATTCGACAGATCATCCGGCAGCACCCCGAGGTCGAGACCGTGGTGTCACAGCTGGGGCGTCCGGATGATGGAACCGATGTGTCGGGCTTCGACAACATCGAGCTCTTTGCGCCGCTTAAACCCTTCGACAAGTGGCCGGCGGGCCTCACCAAGGAGAAGCTGACCGATCAACTCTCGCAGGAACTCAGTCTGGCCTTCCCGGGCGTCGTGTTCGGCTTCTCGCAGATGATCTCGGACAACGTCGAAGAGGCGGTGTCCGGGGTGAAGGGCGAGAACAGCGTGAAGATCGTCGGGCCGGACCTTCGCACGAACCACGAAATCGCAGATTCCGTGTCCGACGTCCTGTCCGACGTTCGTGGCATCAAGGACGTCGGCCTCTTCTCCTCGCTGGGACAACCCAACATCACGATCGCAGTGGACCGCCCCCAGGCCGCCCGCTACGGCCTTAACACAGGTGACATCGAGACCGTGATTCAGGCAGCGATCGGCGGCCAAGCGGTGACGCAGGTGTTCGAGGGCGAGAAGCGGTTCGACGTGGTGGTCCGCTGGCTTGAGCCTTACCGGCGCACAGTTGACACCATCCGCCAAATCACGGTGTCAACACCCGACGGCTCGCAAATTCCATTGGGTCAGATTGCAAAGATCGAGCTCGTGGATGGTCCCTCGGTGATCTACCGCGAAGACGGCCGCCGCTACGCACCCGTGAAATTCTCGGTGCGGGGGCGCGACCTAGCGAGCGCGATCGGGGAGGCTTCCGCCGCGATCGCATCGAAGGTGAAGATCCCCTACGGGACTCGACTCGACTGGGCGGGGGAGATCAACGAGCTCCACGAGGCCGAGGGCCGCTTGCTCGTCATCATTCCCATTACCATCGGCCTGATCGCGTTTCTCGTCTACAGCGCAGTGAAGGACTGGCTCTTTACGGCTGTCGTGCTTCTGAATATCCCAGTGGCGTGTGCGGGAGGTCTTCTCGCCCTGCTCCTGACCGGGATTAACTTCTCAGTGTCGGCAGCGATGGGGTTCGTCTCCATCTTTGGCATCGCGATTCAGGACGCGATCCTCATGGTGACCTATGCACAGACCCAGTGGTCGGAGGGTCGCTCTGTCGAGGAAGGCGCCAAGATTGCCGCTGAGCAGCGCTTCCGCCCGGTCCTCATGACGACACTCGTGGCCATGCTGGGTCTCTTTCCTGCGGCCGTGTCCCACGGGATCGGCGCGCAGACCCAGAAACCGCTCGCGGTCGTCGTGATTGGAGGTTCTTTCGTCCTCGCAGGTCTGACGCGCGTGCTTCAACCGCCCCTCCTCGTCCTTGCGCATCGATGGCGTGAGCGCTGGACCACGCGGGCCGCGCAGATCGCGCTCCACGAGCCGGAGAGCGCGTAGCCCAGGGTCGGAAGAGGCGAGTTGGGTCGAAGAGTTCTATTGGCGCGCGAAGGCGTCAAAAAGGCTCGGCAATGTCCTCTTCAGGCGGAGTTCAAGGACGCCGCCGCTACGCCAATCGATCGAGAACTTTAGACAAGTTTCAGCAAGGCAGGGGAGCGGGAACGGCGCTCAGTGCCGGAGCCTACTTCGCTTGTCGCCGATGAAGCGCGTATCCGACCACCACAGCGCCCACACCGAACACTGCAGCCGCTGCGGGTTCAGGGATACTCGGCGGCGCACCGCCGCCCTGCGGATCCGGCGTACCCGAGAAATTGCCCATCGCACTCGCGGCGCTCGCCAGAAGGAGGGAGAACAGCAGACCAATGACGCTTCGCATTAGACCACCTCTAAGTGATGAGCATTAGAGCGCAATTCGGTGAAAACAGTAAATCACAAAGGCCCTGATCTCAACCGCAGCGGCCGTGCTGGGTTGCAGCCAGTCCCCGGGGATTCGGTTCCAGCCCTCTTTTTCCGATACGGGGAGTCTGGGGGTGCGGTGCGCGCTCTGTGGATCGGACTCTTGTGGGCCGCTCTCATGGCTCAGCCGGCGCTCGCTGGGGAGCTCCTCACCTACCGCACCCCCGATGGGGGCTTGGGCATTACCGACAACCCGAAGCTCGTCCCGCCGGGTTCTGAGATCCTCCGGCGCGATCCCGAGACGCCCCAGAGAGGGGAGACGAGCCGAGACCCGGTCTCGCCGCCTACCGCCCGTCGCAGTATCCCCGCCAGGCGCTCAGGCGAAGCCGACCCCGACAGGGCAGAGGCGACGCGCTGGCGCCAGAGGCTCCGGCAGGCCCGCCAGGAGGAGGAACGGGCCGCCCACGCCCTCCAGCAGGCGGAACGGGACTATCGCTCGTGTCGGCACCGAGAGAACTTCGGCTCCTCGTACCAAGCTCACATCCCCGGCGAGACTGCCTGCGATGAAGCGCCGGTAGTGGCGGCGCAGCAGGAGTACGAGCGAGCCAAGGCGTACGCCGAGGATGGCATCGAGGACGAGTGTCGCCGTGCCGGTTGTCTGCCGGGCTGGCTCCGATGACCTGGACTCGAAGCCAGGGCCTTGCTTTAGATCGCCGCGGTGTTCAGGAAAGCGATCATGTGCAGCTCGTCGACGTACTGGGTCTCGGCCTTCAGGGCCTTAGGGCTCGCGGCCAAAAATCCGAAATCCGACTCGTCCGTAGAGGTGAATGGCGTCCTCGCTGAGAACGGAGACGCAAAGTGTGAGCTGCTCGACCCCGTTCATCCGTCGAGCGGCTCGCGCCGCTTCGCCTAGCAGACGATGGCCGATGCCTCGGCCACGGAACTCGGGTTCGACGTAGAAGCCCCAGAGGCGGGCCTTGTGGTGAAACTTGGCCGGCTCTTCACGCACCAAGCCGACCATGCCGACGAGTTCGTCCGCGAGCGCTCCCACTACGATCGAGTCGCGGCCGAGTGCATAAGCCGCGAGCTTTTGCCGCACGGCTTCGGGCCGCAGCGTGGGATCGGAATCGGGAGAACCTGCGAAGGCGAACGTAGGCATGCCGGCGGAGGCGAGCCATCGACTCGGCGTCTGTCTCTTGCAACAGTCGTATCGTCAGGGCGCCGGGCTTCTTTGCTCCCAACCGCGCTGTCGCTTGAGGCGCGGGCATCGCTTCGCGCCGAGCCCGGACGCCGCTTCCGACGAACCCAGCGACACCGATCTGCGGTGAGCCTTAGAGAATCTCCTCGAGCTGCTGACAGAGCGTCCGCAGGACCTTCACTCGGGCGAAGTACTTGTCCTCCGCCTCCACTAGCGTCCAGCGGGCGGTCTCCGTGCTCGTTCGCTCCACCATCGCGCACACCGCCTCGGCATAAGCGTCCCACTTCTTGCGGTTGCGCCAGTCTTCGGGGGTGATCTTGAATCGCTTGTACGGTGTGCGCTCTCGTTCCCGAAAGCGCCGGAGCTGCTCCGCACGACTAGTCGCCAGCCAGAACTTCGTGACGACAACGCCGTGGTCGACGAGTTCGGCTTCGAAGTCATTGATTTCGCTGTAGGCACGCCACCAGTCCGCCTCAGGACACAGGCCCTCGACGCGTTCCACGAGGACCCTGCCGTACCACGAACGATCGAAGACCGTAAAGTGTCCCAATCGGGGGAGATGACGCCAGAAGCGCCAGAGGTACGGGTGAACTCTTTCCTCGTCGCTTGGCGCGGCGATCGGGATGATGTTGTAGATGCGCGGGTCAAGGGCGCGAGCCACGCGGCGAATGGTGCCGCCCTTTCCAGCAGCGTCGTTGCCCTCGAAGACCGCCACGAGCGAGCGTTTGCGGAACCTCTTTTCCCGAGAAAGAAGGGCGAGCCGGCCCTGCCACCTCTCGACCTCCCGCGTGTACACCGAGTCGCTGAGCTTCTGGGAGAGATCGAGCTCCGAGAGGACGGTGCGTTCATCGAGGCGCGGGAGTCCCGTGCGTGGCGGCTGCGCGCCGGGTCGCCGGGCGCGCTTCTCGAGCGCTCGCCGCAGGACGGCCAACACGGTTTGACCGACCGCGAGATCTCGGTAGCGCGCGTTGGCACCTTCGATCACCAGCCACGGCGCATGGGGTGCGCTGGTGACGCGTGCCAGATGCTCGCCCACCTCTTCCGCCTGGTCATAGAGCGAAAGGGTGTCCCAATCCTCCTTGGTGACCCGCCATGCCGTGCGGGGGTCGGCGGCGAGCTGCTCGAGCTGCTTGCGCTGTTGCTTCTTCGTGACGTGCAGGTAGAACTTGACAATGATGACGCCCTCATCGCTCAGCATCCGCTCGAAGCGGTTGATTTCAGCGATTCGCTTTTCGAAGGCGGCATCCTCGAGCTGGCCTGTGACGCGAGCCCAAAGTGGATCTGTGTACCAGTGTCCAAGAAAGATGCCGATGCGGCCCTTTGGAGGGAGTGCGCGCCAGTATCGCCACATCGGGGGACGCTCCTGCTCCTCTTGCGTCGGCTCTTCGCGCGCATGGGTATCGATGAAGCGCGGATCCATCCATTCAAGGAGCCGCTGAATCGTCTCGGTCTTTCCCGACGCTTTTACTCCGACGAAGAGAAAGAGCACGGAAAAGCGCCGGCTCTGACCGAGGTCGTACTGGGCATCGAGCAGCGCCTCGCGGAGCGCTGGGACCCGCTTGTGATAGGTCTGCTTGTCGACGGCGTGACCTAGCTCGGCAGCTTCAAACATGCCCTTGGGCTCCTATCCCCCGATCCCGATGGCTCCGATCGCCGGCCTTTGCCCCACGCGCGGATCGTAGGCCCCTTCGTTCCCTCGTCCACACAGTCTCGCGGCAATCTCACGCGGTCCGAGAAAAAAGGCGTCGCTCCGGCTCCACAGGCGTGATTTCGGGGGGACCGCTCGGTTTCCAAGATTCGGGGCGTTGGGCTGAGTTTGTCGCATCCGCCATACAGCAAAACGTCGGGCGCCTGCGTGGCCCCACGCGGGCCTTGCGCTGGGCTCCGTGCGGGTTCTGGATCTCGACGCACGCCGCAGAAGGGCGGCCGCCCCCTCGCGCCTCTGTGAGCTGCTGCTACGTGGCGCGCCGCCGGCCGGAAAGGACAAGACCCACAAGGCCAGTGCCCATCAGCAGGAGCGTGCCCGGCTCGGGAACGGAGGTGAGCCGCAACACGCTGATCGATGGCATAGAGCCCGCAAACCCGAGGTTCGCGTTCGTCACCGTGACGAGCTGGAGTGTGCCTGCGCCGCTCGCGTTGCGGCCATCGAATCCCGATGCCGTGAGCGTCGTGGTGACGCCGTTGAGTGTGCCACTGGTCGTAACCGGTGCAAGCCCCCTGCGCGGTGCCCGACTCGTCGATCCGGCTCGCTTGTGGGTGCACACCGGGACCTAGCGACGCGTTTTCTCGAGGGCTTGCGCTGCCCTACTCGACGTGGGTGATCGTCCACTCTCGCAACTCACCGCCGATCCGTGTCTCGAAGCTCTCTCCCATGCGCCTCCCGAGAACGGCGCGTCCGATGGGCGAAGCTGGCGTCACGACCGAGAGAAATCCGTCGCCGCCGGGGCCAGCGAGCTCCTCCCCAGCGCCGACGGGCGCAAGCAAGATCGTAAAGCCGCCGCTCGCGTGCTCCACCTCGACCACCGCGCCTAGGGTGACAGGCTCGTCGCGTTCCAGCGGGCGGGGATGGAAGCCGTCGAGGGTCGCGAGCTCCGTGCGCGCTCGGGCCGCGCGCTGCGCCTGTCCCTTGGCAAGACTCTGGAACTCGAGCGCTGTGCGCGCGTCCTCGCGTTTTTCGGCAGGTGTCGCGCCTTCGCGGGCCTCTTCCTCAGCGGCGTCGCGCGCCTGCTCGGCCACTCGGAGGGTCTCACGCAAGCGCTCGACGAGCTGAGCGACAAGGGCGTGCTTGTCCATGTCGCGGCCACGGTAGAGCGAGACGACTCCCGTCGACAAGGCCGGGAAGGTGCGGTCCGTTTCCCGAGCCGTGGCGCCGGCTCGAGGAAAGGGGGCCGATGTCCGGCTGCCCAAGCACTCGTGCCAAGTGATAGGCTGCCCGAACCTGCTGCCACTTTCGGGAGATCGTGAACATGCGGAAGGAGCGGAGCACCGCGCAGGCGAGGCCCTGACATGCCTCAGCTACTCGATGGCAAGCGTGCAATCGTGACCGGGGGCGCATCGGGGATCGGTCTCGCGGTGTGCCGGCGCTTTTCCGCCGAAGGCGCGCGGCTTGCAATCTTCGACCTCAACGCCGAAGCCGCCGAACGCACTGCGAAAGAACTCGGCGGCTTGGCCTACGCCATCGACGTCGCGGACGGCGGCGCGCTCGAGAGCGCGGTGCGGAGTGCCGCCGAGCGGATGGGTGGCCTCGACATCCTTGTGAACAATGCGGGCTGCAGCCATGTCGGACTTCTCCATGAGACTCCACCCGAGGCCTGGGAGCGTGTCCTTGCTGTAAACCTCACGGGTGTCTACCACGGCATGCGTGCTGCCATCCCCATCATGCTTGCAAGGGGCGGAGGGTCGGTCGTGAGCAATGCGTCGGGGAGCGGTCCACGACCGACGCGCGGGGAACTCGCCTACTCGGCGGCAAAGGCGGGCGTAGTCGCTCTCACCATGGGGGCGGCGCAGGAATATGGTCCGACGGTCCGGGTCAACTGCGTCTCGCCGGGCATGATCCGAACACCCCTTTCTGAGCTTCTCTTTCGGATTCCGAAGGCCCTCGACCCCGTGCTTGCCGCAACCCCACTTGCGCGCACGGGGACTCCCGAGGACGTGGCCAGTGTCATCCTTTTTCTGGCCAGCGACCTCTCCGGCTTCATGACCGGACAGAATCTCCTGGTCGACGGTGGGCTTGGGCTTGCCCAGGCGGGAATCGACGTCGTGCTGAAGCGGATGCTGGCCCACCGTCGTGCGGGCTCGGCGGAAGGCTAGCCGAAGGCCCTCCGCTCCGGCTCGCCTATCGGCGGCGGGGAAAGTCGCGGTCCATCACCGTCTTGCGCCCGTCGCGCTGCGCACTGCGAATGGCCTCGTCGCACAGTGCGCGAACCGAGTCGGAAAGCACGTCGAGTACGCCATCGGAGGTATTCATACCCGAGGCTGCACGCACATAGCTCTTGAGCTTAGACGCCACGATGAGGATCTCGCGCGGCGTTTCGCGGCTCGGCGCCGGCGCAGGCGGAGGAAGGGTGGGAAAAGACCGGGAGCTCGCGGGAGATCGGGGGGAAGGCGGCGAACCGGTCGGCGTGGGCGCAGGAGTCGAAGCCGCCGCCGGTGCGGCCGCCTCCGCGCGCGCCCACTCCGCCCGAGTGGGTGCCGCCTTCTCGAGCGCCCAGGACTCCCGATGACGCATCACCGGGACGTGCGCCTCCCAGCACGACACGGTGCAGAACACGAGCCCAGTCCGTGGGCGGTTGCAAGTCGAGACGTTGCAGACCCAGTAGCGAGCGCCGAAGCCGATCGTGGATTTGCAGCTGCTACAGCGCTTCCACAGTTCCGCCTCCATCTGCCCTCCAGTCCGAAAAGCCCGACTCTAGCCCCCCCTTGGCTTGAGCGCGCTGTGCTCCCGCAGCCAGTGGATCTCCCTTGTTGCCTCCGCGCGCTCTCGTTCCAGGTAGTGCTCGATCGCCGCGGCGAGCCGCGGCTCCAGAACGAAGTGGGCGCTGAAGGTCGGGGTGGCATCAAAGCCCCGCATTTGCTTGTAGTCACCGCCGGCTCCGGGCTCAAATCGCTCAAGGCCGCTGCGGATGCAGTGGTCGACAGCGGCGTAGTAACACACGTTGTAGTGTAGGTTGCGGACCTCGTATAGGGCGCCCCAGTAGCGGCCATACAGCGCATTCCCCTTCTGCACATTCACCGTTCCCGCCAAGAGCGCGCCGTCCCTGCGTGCCAACACAACGCACAAGCGGTGACGGAACCGATCGCCGAGAAGCTCGAAGAAGCGTGCATTCAAGTACTGCCGGCCCCAGGGGTTCTTGTCGATCGTGGAGCGATAGATCTGAAAGAGGTCCGGGAAGACCGCCTCCGGGATCTCGTGACCCATCGCGACCTCGAGGGTGACGCCCTCGCTCGCAAGGCTCTTTCTCTCTCGCGCGATTTGATTGCGCCGCTTGCTCCGGAATCGAGCCGTGAAGTCGTCGAAGGAGGTGTAGCCGTCGTTGCGCCAGTGATACTGAAACCCGATCCGGGGAAGAAATCCCAGGGAGACGAGGCTTCGCATCTCGTCTTCGAGGCAGAAGTTCACATGCACACTCGAAAGCCCATTTGACGCGCAGAGCTCGCGCAGCGCGCTCGCGAGGAGCTGCGAATACCGGGCGCGGTTGGCACCGCGGCGCATGAGGAAACGTGCGCCGGTCACCGGCGTGAAGGGCACCCCGACCAGCAGCTTCGGGTAGTAACGCAGCCCCGCGCGGTGCGCCGCCTCGGCCCACGCGAAGTCGAAGACAAACTCGCCCTCGCTGTTCCCCTTTACGTAGAGCGGGCATGCCGCGACCAGCGCCCCGCCCTCGCGCACGAGGAGAGGCCGCGGCTCCCAACCGGAAGCCGCACCCACGCAACCCGCTTGCTCCAGCGAGACCAGGAAGTCCCACTCGAGAAACGGCGATCCGTCTCCGACCAGGCCATCCCACTCTTCGCGACCGACGGCGCCGACGCCCTCCGCGAGCTCGATCTCGGACATCAAGGAGCGATTCTGACAGGGGGTCGGGCGCCGCGCCTCCCCAGCTTCTATCTTGACCCCATGGCGAGCGGCCCGCAGCAACCCGGCGGCGGAGCGACCAGGCCTCGGATCGAGCGCGAGCGAAAGGGCGCCGTTGCCACGCAGACGCGCCGCAAGGCGGTTGTTCCTCCGCGCTTTAAGGTCGTGCTTTACAACGATGACTATACGCCCATGGAGTTTGTGGTGGCGATTCTCGAACAGATCTTCGGCAAGGGGCCAGCGGAGGCCACGCAGATCATGCTGCACGTTCATCGCAACGGAGCGGGCATTGCGGGGGTGTACGTGCTCGAGGTGGCGGAGACGAAGGTCGCCCTCGTTCACAAGCAAGCCGAGGAGCGCGGGTATCCCCTGCGCGCAGGCGTGGAGGCGGAGTGAGCGGGATCTCACGCGACCTCCAGATGACGCTCCAGGCAGCGGTGCGGGAGGCGATGGTTCGCCGTCACGCCTATCTCACGATCGAACACCTCCTGTACGCGCTGCTCCATGACGACCGCGGCGTGCAAATCGTGCGTGCCTGTGGGGGGCAGGTCGAAGCGCTGAAAGCTCAACTCCAGCGCTTTTTCGCCAACGATCTG
Source organism: Myxococcota bacterium (assembly GCA_035489755.1). Classification (GTDB taxonomy): domain Bacteria; phylum Myxococcota_A; class UBA9160; order UBA9160; family UBA9160; genus UBA9160. The sequence goes on along the minus strand of DATGZK010000096.1, from coordinate 9,100 downwards.
GAAGCCGTCGCGGGAGACGCGCCGGTCGAGACGCGCCAGACGCTCGCGTTCCATCGTGTGGTGCAGCACGCACTCCAACAGGTCGAGAATGCAGAAAAAGAAGAAGCCGACGCGGGTGACCTGCTTGCGGCCCTCTTCCAAGAGCCGGATTCGCATGCGGTGGCTCTCCTGCGTGCACAGGGAATGACTCGGCTCGACGTGCTTAGATTCATCTCGCACGGAATCGCAAAGGTTCCGGGGGGCGACGCCATTGCAGGCGGCGATTCAGCCGCAAGCGAAAGCGCGATTGGGGCGGGTGAGCCCGACGAGGATCTGCCCGCGGATCCCCTTGTGGCCTTTGCAAGCAACCTCACCGAACGCGCGGCACAGGGGCAGCTCGACCCTCTCGTCGGCCGTGAGGCGGAGCTCGAACGCACGGTTCATATCCTCGCGCGCCGACGCAAGAACAACCCCATCTTCGTGGGCGAAACGGGTGTAGGAAAGACGGCGATCGCCGAGGGTCTCGCCCTTCGGATCCACTCCGGTCATGTGCCCGAAGATCTCAAAGGAGCCGAGATCTTCGCGCTCGACCTCGGAGCGCTGCTCGCAGGGACAAAGTACAGGGGTGACTTCGAGGCACGCTTTAAGGCGCTCGTGGCCGCCATCCGGCGCCGGCCTCGCCCGATCCTGTTTATTGACGAGATCCACACCATCCTTGGCGCGGGTTCCGCGCAGGGTGGCACCGTCGATGCATCCAATATGTTAAAGCCGCTGCTTCAGTCCGGCGAGCTTCGCTGCATGGGCTCGACCACCTACCAAGAATACCGACACTTCGAGAAGGACCGTGCCCTCTCCAGGCGCTTCCAGCGGATCGATATCCACGAACCCTCCATCGAAGAAGCTGTCCGCATCCTGCAAGGACTCGCACCGCGCTACGAGGAACATCACGGCGTACACTACACAGTGCCGGCACTGCGGGCTGCAGTCGAGCTCTCTGCGAAGCATCTCCACGATCGTTTCCTCCCGGACAAAGCGATCGATGTGATGGATGAGGCCGGTGCGGCCGAGCGACTGCGGCCGGCTGCGCAGCGGCGCAAGACCGTCGGGGTCCACGAGGTCGAGGGCGTCGTGGCGCGGATGGCCCGCATTCCTCTCGTCCAAGCCTCCGTTTCGGATCGCAAGCGGCTTGAAGACCTCGGATCTGAACTGCGCTCGGTGGTCTTCGGCCAGGACGCCGCCGTCGGGACGGTGGTGCGCGCGGTGCGGCGGGCTCGCGCCGGGCTCGGCGGGGAGAACCGGCCGATCGGCTCCTTCCTCTTTACCGGTCCCACCGGTGTTGGGAAGACGGAGCTCGCCAAGCAGCTCGCCCACTGCCTCGCCGTTCCCTTCCTGCGATTCGACATGAGCGAGTACATGGAGAAACACGCCGTGGCGCGGCTCATCGGCGCGCCGCCGGGCTACGTGGGCTATGACCAGGGGGGCCAGCTCGTGGAAAAGGTGCGCAAGCACCCCTATGCCGTTGTCCTCTTGGACGAGATCGAAAAGGCGCACCCCGACCTGTTTGACATTCTGCTTCAGGTGATGGACCACGCGACCCTGACCGACAACGCCGGCCGCGAGGCCAACTTCCGTCATGTGACGCTCATCATGACTTCGAACCTTGGGGCCCGGGAGATGACGAACCGCGCGATCGGCTTTTCGGGCGAGCCCAAAGGCGATGCCTCTCGGGCGGTCGAGAGGGTGTTCAGCCCTGAGTTCCGCAATCGGCTGGATGAAGTCGTGACCTTCGAACGGCTTGCGCCCGAGGTGATGGGTCGGGTGGTGGACAAGTTCGTGGCCGAAGTGGATCGCGAACTGAAAGGCCGCAAAGTCAAGCTCGTGCTCGCACCGGCCGCCCGCACCTTTCTCGCGGAAAAGGGTTACAGCCCGCTCTTTGGCGCGCGGCCCCTCGGGCGCGTGATCCAGACCGAGCTCAAGGACCGGCTCGCCGAGGAGTTGCTGTTCGGCAAGCTCACGCGGGGCGGCACGGTCCGGGTCGGCGTGGCCGAGGACGCGGAGAAGCGGCTCGTCTTCGAGATCGAGGCAGCTGCGTGAGTCTTGACGCCACGCGAGAGCGCTATGTCTCGCTCGCCACGTTTCGCCGTGATGGCCGCGAGGTACGCACACCGGTCTGGATCGCTGAAGACCGGAGCAAGGGACCGAAGGGCGCGCGCCTCTTCGTGTATACCAACACGACGTCGGGGAAAGTAAAGCGGGTGCGCGCCACGAAGCGAGTGCGCCTTGCGGCGTGCGATTTTCGTGGCAAGGTGCACGGCGATTGGGTGGACGGAGAAGCGCGCCTCGTCGAGAACCCGCAGGACATGGAGCACGCTTTTTCGGTGCTCACCCAAAAGTACGGCTGGCAGTTGCGCGCCGGGCTTCTGCTCTCACGCCTTTCCGGGCGCTACACACAGCGGGGCATCCTCGAGATCCGGCTCACCCCGCGCTAGCGCAGCCTTTGGCCCATCCGCGACGGCTCGAGCGCACGGGGCGGCAGCCTAGTCTCCGCGGTTCTGCCACTTGCCGCCGCGAAATGAAATCGTGAGCCACACTGCGCGCGCAAAGTGATCCGCGATCAGCGCCGCCCAGACCCAGATCACATCCAGCTGCAACCCCGCCGAGGCGATGAGGGCGATCGGCACCCGGAAGCCCCAGTTGCCGAGCGTCGCCGCGACGAGCACGGTCCAGGTATCCCCTGCGCCGCGGAGTGCCCCGCCCAATGTGAAGTGGACCCCCATGGGTGGCTGCGCGAGAGCCAGCAGCAGCATGAACGGCCCGAGCGCCTCGACCACACCTTGGTCGCTCGTAAAGAGTCGTGCGATGGGTTCGCGCGCAAGGCCAAAGGCGAGCCCGAGGATGATGGACACGATGAGCGCAAAGCGCGCCGCACGCCAGCCTGCCCGCGCCGCCTCCTCGGGTTGGCGAGCGCCAAGGGCTTGACCGACCAGCGTCGCCGCGGCGACCGAGAAGCCGGTGCCGGGGATCCACGAGAAGGACATGAGGCGAGTGCCGATTCCATAGGCGGCGACGTCTGCCGTTCCGTAGTGCCCGAGGACGGTCACGTAGGTCATGATGGCGATCTGCAAGATCACGCGTTCGCCGATCGCGGGGAGGGCAATCCGGGTAATCGGGCCGAGCATGGCGCGCGCGCTCCCGAAATCGGCGGTGGAAAGACGCAAGGGGGCACCTTCGCCAGAGCGCTGAGAAGTCACGGCGAACAGCACGACAGCAACAATCTGTGAGATCAGGGTCGCGAGACCCGCACCCACGAGCTCGAGTCGCGGGAAGCCGAACGTGCCGAACATGAGAAAGACGTTGAGGATGATCTTCGCGACGGTCACCACCAGCGCGATCAGCAGAGCGATTTCCGTGCGCCGCGTCGCACGGAACGCGCTCTCGATGATGATCGATACGGCGAGGAAGAGCGTTGAGCCAAGCGTCAACCGAAAGTAGGGGATCGCGGTACTAACCACGTGGGGCGCGGCGTCGAGCAGGACGAGAAGGGGGCGGGGGAGCGCGAGCACGACGGCCGTGAATCCGCCGGCGATCGCGGCCGAAAGCAGGAGGGAGCCGGCCAGGGCCGTACGGGCTCGCTGCGGCTCTCGTGCCCCGACCGCCCGGGCGATGAGCGCGATGCAGGCGGTGCCCACCGCGAAAAGAATGGACTGCGCCAGGTTCTGGAACTGGCTCGTGTAGGTCACCGCCGCCTGGGCGTCGCGTCCGAGGCGACCCACCATGCCCATGTCGACGAGGCTGACGATGCTCGCCAGGACCTGCGACAAGATGACGGGCCATGCCAGAGCCCAGATCTCGCGCTCGGTCTGAGGGCGGGTGGTGGTCCGGGGCGGAGCCGCGGCGCGGGCCGCGCGCGACGCGAGTGCGGCCGAAGGTAAGGCGGGCCCGGCTTCGGGATCGTCGGGCGGGTCCCCACCGGAGAGTGCGACCTCGTCGGATTCGGCGCTGGGATCCTCGGCTTCTGGACGCACCGGCACTAGCGGAGCTCTGCGGGAAGCTGAAACACCACGCCTTCCTCGACGGTAGGCATGGAATCGACGCGCACCTCGCCCCTGGCGAGGCCGCGCAGCCGCTCGACCACCTGCTCCACGAGGACCTCCGGCGCCGACGCTCCGGCGGTAACGCCAATGCAAGCCGCGCCCTCGAGCCAGGAGGGGTCAATTTCGTCGGCAGTCTGTACGAGGTGGGCACGAGTGCCGGACTTGGCGGCAATCTCGACCAGGCGGTTGCTATTCGAGGAGGAGGGCGCGCCGACCACGAGCACCAGATCTGCAGTGCGCACCAGCTGCTTCACGGCATTCTGGCGGTTCTGCGTCGCGTAGCAGATGTCGTCTTTGCGCGGAAGCTGTACCTCGGGGAAGCGGCGGCGCAGGGCTTCCAGCACCTCCCGCGTGTCATCGACGGACAGCGTGGTCTGGGTCAGCACCGAAAGGCGCTCGGGGTCGCGGATCTCGAGCTTCTCCACGTCCGCGACGTCCTGCACCAGGTGCATGCGGTCCGGAGCTTGACCCATCGTCCCCTCGACTTCGACGTGGCCGGCGTGTCCGACGAGGACGATCTCGTGGTCCGCCCGCGCGAAGCGCAACGCCTCGACGTGGACCTTGGTGACGAGGGGGCAGGTGGCATCGATGATGCGAAGCCGACGCTGCGCGGCGGCCTGGCGCACGGCCGGCGAGACGCCGTGGGCACTAAACACAAGGAGTGCGCCCTCGGGCACCGCGGCCGGATCTTCCACGAATACGGCGCCTTTGGCCCGCAGCGACTCCACGACGTGACGGTTGTGGACAATCTCATGGCGCACATAAACGGGGGCGCCGAAGCGCTCGAGGGCCTGTTCGACGATCTCAATCGCCCGGTCGACACCCGCGCAGAATCCGCGGGGGCTCGCAAGGAGGATGCGCACGGCGCGCAGAGTAGCCGCGCAGGCCCCCCCGAGCGAGGGTGAGGCCACGCCGCGCCTGTGGAGTTAGACTGTCCTGCGCACCACACGCTGCAGGAGACCCCCATGGCAGAGCTTGAGACCTTCCGCCGCGAGACCTGCGATTGGCTGACGAAGAACGCACCGCCCGACATCGTGGGTCTTCCCGCGAATGATCTCGAAGGCAACTGGGGCGGGCGCAATGCAACCTATGCCGTCCCGGGAATGAAGACCTGGCTTCTGCGCATGGCGGAACGGGGCTGGACCGCGCCGACCTGGCCCAAGGAGTACGGCGGAGGTGGCCTCTCGCCGGCCGAGGGGAAGGTGCTCTCGCAGGAGATGACGAAGCTCCGTCTCCCGCCGCCCCTGATCGGCTTTGGGCTCACCATGATTGGGCCGACCCTCCTCCAGTATGGGAACGAGGAGCAGAAGCGGGAGCACCTCGGGCGGGTTTGTCGCGGCGAGATTCGCTGGTGTCAGGGCTACTCCGAGCCCGGCGCGGGGTCCGATCTCGCCTCCTTGCAGACCAAGGCCGTTCGGGACCGCGATGACTTCATCATCACGGGCACGAAGATTTGGACGTCATACGCCGACAAATCGGACTGGATCTTCGCCCTCGTGCGCACCGACCCGGCCGCAAAAAAGCAGGACGGGATCACGTTCATCCTGATCGACATGCAAACGCCCGGTGTCTCCGTGCGTCCCATCCTCTTGATCAGCGGAAAGTCGCCTTTCTGCGAGACCCACTTCGAAAACGTCCGCGTGCCGGTGCGCAACGTGGTTCATAAGATCAACGCGGGCTGGACCGTGGCGAAGGCACTCCTCGGTCACGAACGCAGCATGATCGCTGATGCCTTTGGCGGAGGTGGGGGAGGGCAGCGCACGGCGCGCATGAGCGCCCTCGCAAGTCTTGCCCGCGAGCAGTTAGGAGACGCTGACGGCCGGATCGCCGACCCCGTGCTGCGCGACCGGATCGCGCTCGAGGACATGGACACGCGGGCCTTCAGCTTCACGGTGCAGCGCGCCAAAGACGGCGCCAAGGCCGGGCATCGACCTGGGCCCGAAAGCTCGATCTTCAAGGTTTACGCAACCGAGCTCAACATGCGACGCCACGAGCTCATGATCCAAACGCTCGGGCCTTCAGGCATCGGCTGGGAGGGTCCGGGCTTCACCGAGTCCGCTCTTGAGACGACGCGCGACTGGCTACGCTCGCGCGGCAACTCGATCGAGGGCGGAACGTCCGAGGTCCAGCTCAATATCATCGCCAAGCGGGTCCTGGGCCTCCCGGACTAGCGGAGAATCGAACGTGGAACTGATCCTCACGGAAGACCAGGAGCTGCTTGCGAAAACTGTCGCCGACTTCGTGTCGGAGCACTCTCCGGTGTCGCGTATCCGAAAACTGCGCGACACGAAGGATCCGGTCGGCTTCTCGCAAGAGCTGTGGAAGCAGATGGCGGAGCTGGGGTGGCTCGGCATCCCGTTTCCCGAGTCGGTGGGCGGCGCGGGGCTCGGATTTGCCGAGCTCGCCGTGGTCCTCGAAGCCCTTGGCCGAACGCTGGCTCCCGAGCCCTTCCTCTCCACCGTACTGCTCGGCGGGCAGGCCCTGCGGCTCGGCGGAACCGAAGCGCAGCAAAAGGAATGGCTTTCGCCGCTGGTGAACGGGGACTGCCTGCTTACTGCCGCGTACCAGGAGCCGCAGAGCCGCTATGACCTGCGCAGCGTGGCAACCCGCGCAGAGAAAAGGGGCGACGGCTGGCGCCTCTCGGGCGAGAAGATCCAGGTGCTCGACGGCCATGTGGCGGACGCCCTCGTCGTCGTGGCCCGCACGGCCGGTGGCGAGCGCGATGCTCGGGGCATCACGCTCTTTCTGGTTCGAAAGGGAACCCCCGGTCTCGAGATCACCCGGCAATCGCGGGTCGACTCCCGCAACGCGGCGCTGCTCAAGCTCTCGGGTGTTGGGGTCGGGCCTTCGGATGTGATCGGTGCGGTGGACGAGGGGGGAGATCTGTTCGAGAAGGTGGTGGACCGTGCGATGGTCGGGCTTTGTGCAGAAATGCTGGGCTCGATGGAAGAGGCGGCCGCAACCACCTTCAAGTATCTGAAGACGCGGGTTCAGTTCGGCGTCCCGATCGGCTCGTTCCAGGCGCTGAAGCACCGCGCCGCGCGCGTGTATATCGAACTCGAGCTCTCGCGCTCGACCGTCATGGCAGCAGTACGCGCCGTGGACGAGGGCCATCCCGAGCTCCCGAAGCTCGCTTCGCTCGTCAAGGCGCGCTGCTCCGATGCCGGTATTCTCATCGCCAACGAGGCGGTCCAGATGCATGGTGGCGTGGGTATGACCGACGAGTACGACGTCGGGTTCTACCTAAAGCGTGCGCGCGTCGCGGAAATCACGTTCGGCGACGCCCCTCACCACCGGGAGCGCTGGGCGCAGCTGTCCGGGTACTAGGCGCCGCCAGTCTGGGGCGGAGCGGATGAATCCTACCGAGCGCATGCTGCGCGCCTGCCGGGGGGAGCCCGTCGACCGCCCCCCGGTCTGGCTGATGCGACAGGCGGGGCGGTACCTGCCCGAGTACCGTCGCGCGCGCGAAGGCGTTCCATTTCTCGAGATGTGCCGCCGAGTCGACAAGGCGGTGGAAGTATCGCTGCAGCCGCTCCATCTCCTCGGAGTCGAGGCGGTGATCCTGTTCTCCGACATCTTTGTGCCGGTGACAGGGCTCGGTGTTGCCCTCGATTTCGAGCCCGGCCCGGTGCTGCGCGACCCGATCCGCTCGATCGATCAGGTGGCTGCGCTGCGCACGCCCGACCCGCGTGAATCGGTGCCCTACGTGATGGAGATTCTCCGCGCTCTGCGCCGGGAGCTCGAGCACACGAAGGTGCCGCTCCTCGGTTTCGCGGGTGCCCCCTTCACGCTCGCTGCCTATCTGGTCGAGGGGAGAGGCTCGAAGGACTTCGCGACGCTAAAGCGCATGATGTACGGCGCGCCCGAAGTGCTGCGCGCACTGCTCGCGCGGCTCACCGAGATGACTGTGGCGTACCTGAACGCTCAAATCGAGGCAGGTGCGCAGGTGGTGCAGCTCTTTGATACCTGGGCGGGTCTCCTTTCTCCGTCCGACTATGCGGTCTGGGTAGAGCCCTATCACCGCGAGATCGCTTCCAAGGTGGAGCGCGCCCGCGCGCCACTCATCCTCTACGTGAACAACGGTGCCCACGTGTTTGACGCGATGTTGGAGTCGGGCGCCGATGTCCTGTCCCTGGACTGGCGGATGGACATGGCCCTGGCCGCGCGGCGCGCAGGCGCGCGGGCGAGCCTCCAGGGCAACCTCGACCCCTGCGCCCTGTTCGCGCCCGCAGAGCGGATTGCGCAGCTTGTGCGCGAGATCGCAGCCGCCGCGGCTCCGGCGCGAGGTCACGTGCTGAACCTCGGCCATGGCGTTTTGCCCGAGACTCCGGTCGCCGGAGTGCGGGCCTTCGTCGAGGCCGCAAAAGCGCTCCCGGCCCGAGAGCCGTCGTGACCCGCGAAGAGTTCGAACTCGATCTCACGCACGCCGAGGCCGTCCTCACACGCTACGAGGGACCAAGCCCCCGCTATACCAGCTATCCCACGGCGCCGGTCTGGACGGAGGCCTACGAGCGCGCGCAGTTCGCCGCCGACCTCGCCCAGAGCGACGTTGAAGGGGCGAGGCCACTCTCGCTCTACGTGCATGTGCCGTTCTGCCGGAGTCTTTGCCACTTCTGCGCGTGCAATCGCTTGATCACTCGCGATCCCGCCCTTCCCGAGCGCTACCTCGACGTGATCGCGCGCGAAATCGCAGCCGCGCGAGATCGGATGCCGTGCAAGCGCACGGCAACCCAAATTCACTGGGGCGGCGGGACGCCCACCCATCTTTCGCCAGGCCAACTCCGGCACCTCTTCGGAACTCTCGTCGAGGCCTTCCCGCTCGAGCGGCGGACCGAGGTTTCGATCGAGGTCGACCCGCGCGTAACGACGCAGGAACAGGTCGAGACGCTTCGAGAGCTCGGCTTTGGGCGCATCTCAATGGGGGTCCAGGATTTCGAGCCGCGGGTGCAGGCGGCGATCCACCGTATCCAGCCCGCGAGCGAAACGGCGCGCCTCGTCGAGCTTTCGCGCCGTCTCGGCTTCGAGAG
>DATGZK010000095.1:0-18102 GCA_035489755.1 Myxococcota bacterium | reverse complement strand
CAGCGCAGGGTCGCCCACAAACCACAGGTGGGTCTCAAAACCAAGCCCCGCGAGCGCCCAGGCCAGCCCTTCGATCCGGCTCGCGATGCCACCCGCCCGGGCGTAGCCGTCGGGCCCTTCAAACGAGAGCACATGAAACTGCATGGGGGGGACTCCTGTTCGCAGCTTCACAAAAGACCGGGAGCTCCTCCTTGGATGCCACCCACCTTCTCACGGATTTCAGGGATTCGATTCCGAAGGCAGCGCAGCAGCCGATTCAGGAGCGCAGCCCGAAGTGCTTTTGCCAAAAGGCCAAGCGAACGGAGGCTAGAGCAAAGGCCTCCGGGCGCGCAGTCGCCAAGACGACAGAAACACAGCCGATTTGGAGGAGATCGGAAGGCGGAAGAGCGAAATCTGATCCACATCTCATAAGGAGTGAGCTTCCAAGTCTTTGTTCGCGCCTCGAACCGCAAAGCACGGGGATTCCGTATACAGAATGCGTCCCAGGCGCGGGCTGTCCAGAGGACACCCTCGAGAAAAGTTTCTTTTGGAGCGAGTTGAGTTTGCGCCTCGGTCTCGGCGGTCGCCGGGAGCCACGGCTACCGTCGCCCTACGAGGGCAAGCTCCCTCAAGAGAGTGCGGGGGGGGGTCGACGAGCAAAGGATCCGCCGTCTTTGCGCTCGCAGGCTGGGGCGCTGCACTCGCGGCGGGGCTGGCGCTTGCGCCGCGCCTTGCTGCGGTCTCCGTGACCGATCCGGTGCGTTTTTTTCCTCCCGCAGCCGAGAGCCGAATCGCCACCGCCGCCCTTGCTGAGCACTTCCCAGGCGCCCAGGCCGCGAGCCAGATCGTCGTTGTTTGCGAATCGATCGAGCCAGACCGCTCGATTTGGACAGCACGCGAGGAGATTGCCGCCCTCGCAGCGCAGCTGCGCCAACAGTTGCGGTCGAGCGCGGTTTCCGGGGTTCTCGCCCCGACCGACGACCCTGTGCTCGAAGGACGCCTCGTCTCTCGCGACGGACGAGCCGCGCTGGTCGTTCTGCGGCTGGCAGCGGGCTTTGCCTCGGAGCAAGCGAGCGCTCTTGTCGCTGACGTCGAGAGGATCGTTTCGGAACAGGCCTCGCAGCGCGCAGCCTTTCGGATCGAAATCACCGGAGACGCGACGCTCGGGCGCGACTATCTGCGCGCCATCGAGGAGGGGGCTCGCCGCTCGGCACTCGCCACGGTTGCGTTCGTGGCGCTGACGCTGCTGCTCGTCTACCGCGCACCGCTCGCGGCGGGCGTCTCCCTCGCCACGCTTGCGAGCGCGATCGCGGTCGCCAGCGGCGCGGTCGTGCTGGCGGCGCAGCTCGGCCTTTCTGTTGCCTTCCAGTCTCGCGGCTTCCTCGTGGCCCTCGTTTGGGGAGTGGGAACGGATTACTGCCTGCTTCTGTTCGCGCGAACACGAGAGGAGGCGGCGCGCCAGCCTCGCGCGCCGGCGGAGTACGTCGCTCAGGCACGGCGGGAGAGCGCCCCGGTTGTCGTCACAAGCGCACTGGCCGTGGTCTTGGCCTGTGCGCTCATGGGATTTGCGCGTTTTGGCCTGTTCGCGTTCTCGGGGCCGGCGCTCGCCATCGCTGTCGCCGTCACGCTGGCGGCGGTGCTCACTTTGCTGCCGGCGCTGATGACGCTCTGTGGTTCTGCCCTTTTCTGGCCCCGCGCTGCCGCACAGCGCCAGCACCTTGAACGACTCTGGCCAGCCATTGCGCGGCTCATCCTTCGGCGACCGCTTCTCATCCTGATCGGGAGCTTCGCCGCGGTGGCGCCGCTCGCCTGGCTCGGCCTCTCGGTGGTCCCTTCGTTTGAGCTTGAGCTCGACTTCCCAAAGGGCAGCGTGTCCGAGCACGGCTTCGCTGCGCTCGTGCGGCACTTCGACCCCGCGCAGGTCTCACCGCTCACAGTCGTCCTCGAGCTCCCGACGGGCGACCCCGGACTTCGCACGAGCGACGCGCTCGATGGCCTCTACCAGCTCACCGAGCTGTTCGCAGGCCAACCGGGAATCGCGAAGGTGTGGAGCGCGACACGCCCGACGGGAGAACCCGGCCTGCTAACACGCGCCACGCTGCGCAGCCAGCTCGCCGCGTTGGCGCAGGGCCTCGGCCAAGCTACCGACGGGGCAGGTCGGCTCGCCGCTGGGCTCGCACAGGCTCGGCAGGAGCTCGAGCGGGGCCGGGCCAATCTCTCACCCAAGAAGGCCGAGCTCGAAGCAGAGCAGAAGCGCTCCCTCCTCGGCGCCTTTGCCCCGGAGCGCTTCGAGGCCGCAAGGCGCGACCTCGACGACCTCGACAGCCAGCTTGGCAGGCTCGATGCGGGTCTTGGCGACGCCCTGGGAGGGGCGCTTGCCCTCGAAGCCGGCGTCGCGAAGGGTCGGGCTCGCCTGGATGCCCTCGACCGGGCTCCGGGCTCTTCGCGTCTTCTCGATCGGCTTGCGCTCACCTCCGAGGACCTCGCGGACTCGCGCGAGCTCGAGCGGGCCCTTTCACACTATCTCTCGCGCGATAGCCGCGCGGCGCGCTTCGAGCTCCAACTGACCGCTGCTCCCAACGCGCCCGCCTCGGTGGCGACGGCGGCTCGTCTCGAGAGCGCGCTTGCGACGCTCCTGCCCGCGCTCGGTTTTCACAACGCGCGGTTCTACCTTGCCGGTCCGACGGCCATCACTCGAGATCTCGCGGGCTATACGCGCGAGGACATGGCGCGGCTTGACCATTGGATTGTGGCCGGTGTGTTTGCGCTGCTCGTCGCCCTTTTGCGGGGCCTCAGCGCACCCTTGGCGATTACGGCACTGATCCTGCTCTCTTACTTCGCGTCGCTCGGGGCGCTCCAGCTTCTGGTCCACGCTGGTTTTTGGCCGGGCCTCGATTGGAAGGCACCCTTTTTCCTCTTCGTCTTGCTGGTTGCGATCGGGGCCGACTACGGCGTCTTCTTGCTCGGGCGTGTGCGCGAGGAGCAACGCCGCCAACCCTTCGAGGCTGCGCTGGCACGGGCACTCGAAGCGACCGGGCCCGTCGTCACCTCGTGCGGTCTTGTGCTGGCCGGTACCTTTGCGACGCTTGTTCTCTCCCGGATCGCCTTCCTTGAGCAGGTGGGGATCGGCATTACGATTGGCGTGCTGCTGGATACCTGCCTGGTGCGCCCGTTTCTCCTGCCGGCGGCGGCGCTCCTGCTCGAAAGGCGGCGTTCGGTATGAAGCGCAAGGAAAGGGTCTCGTTTTCGCTGCGCTGCGCAGCTTCCGCATGGCTCCTCGCTGGGCTCGTGGTGCTCGCCGGAGAGCGGCCCGCCGCCGCGGAAGAGCAGATCCTCGCGCTGGATCCTGCCGCCACGAAGATCGCATTCACGCTCGGCGCGACCTTCCACACGGTCGATGGCTCGATCCGGCTCTCTCGCGGCGAGGTGAGATTCGATCCCGCGGGCGGCGCCGCTTCCGGAGAAATTGTGCTTGACGCGCGCACCGCGCAGACCGGGAACTCCTCGCGCGACGCCAACATGCACCGCGACGTTCTCGAGAGCGAGCGCTTCCCCACAATCGTGTTCCGAGCGGGCGAGCTCGAGCTCCTCTCGCGCGACGAAACCAGTGCAAAGGTGCGTCTGCGGGGTACGCTGGACCTGCACGGCCAGAGCCTCCCCTTCGAGCTTCCCGCCACACTCACGGTACATGGCGATCGTCTTGGGATCGCGGCGACCTTCCGTGTGCCGTACGTCGACTGGGGCATGCGGGACGCCAGCAACTTTCTTCTTCGCGTCGATCGGTTCGTGGACGTGACGGTGAGCGCCGAGGGCACGCTCGGGGCGCCCTGAGAACGGTGCGTGCGATTCAAGACGCAGATCCGCTGGCGCGCCCCGTGTGCGTTGTGGGAGATGGTGTGTCCGATTCGCAGACGGGAAGGCGCCTGCGCAGGGGAGCATGCGCTGCGAGGCGCTAGCGCGCGGACCAGGCCGCATTGCCGAATCCTGCGCGCCCCGTAGGATGCCGCCGTGGAGCGGATTCCCCTCGCGCACTTGCCCACCCCCGTGGATCCCGCGCCGCGACTGTCTGAGGCCCTTGGGGTTCGGGTACTCGTAAAGCGCGACGACCAGACCGGACTCGCTCTCGGTGGCAACAAGGCCCGCAAGCTCGAGCATCTTGTCGCCGACGCCAAAGCCCGCGGCTGTGACACCCTCGTCACTGCCGGGGGTCCACAGTCCAACTTTGCGCGGATGACGGCCGCGGCGGCGGCGCGACTTGGCATGGCGTGCCATCTCGTGCTGGGCGGTCGCTCGCCGTCCGTCTTTTCCGGCAATCTGATCCTCGACCGGCTCTTCGGCGCGCGGCTCCACTTTGCGGAAACGGACGATTGGCGCGCCTGGGAGATGCGCGTCGCACAGATCGCTCGCGAGCTTGGACCGCGCGCGTATGCCATGCCGATTGGAGGTGCGAGCGCGGTGGGTGCCCTCGCCTTCGTCCATGCCGCCGACGAACTGCTGGCGCAGCTCCCGAAGACTCCGGACTGGGTCGTCGTTGCCGATGGGAGCGGCGGTACGCACGCCGGGCTTCTGGTCGGTCTTCCCAAGAGCGTTCGGATCCTTGGCGTGGATGTCGCGCGGCCGCCCCGCCCGCATGCCGAGCGGGTGCCGGAACTTGCGCAGGAGACCGCACGCCTCGCGGGTCGCGCGCTTCCCGCCTTTGAGCTCGTGATCAGCGATCATGCCGGGCCCCGCTACGGGGCTATCACAAAGGAGTGTCAGGAAGCCGTACAGCTCGCGGCACGCACCGAGGGCCTCGTGCTCGACCCGGTGTACACGGGAAAAGCCCTGGCGGGTCTGATGGCGGGGGTGAAGGCGGGGAGCATTCGCGGAACCGTCGTCTTCTGGCACACCGGGGGTGCGCCCGCGCTTTTCGCCGACGACTACCGCTCTTTCTGAGAGCAGGCCTCGCGGCTTGAGGCCCTGGCCTCGCATTCTCCCGCCGCCGGACCAAGGTCGCCGAGCCCTCCGGCCAAACCCTTTGGTTGGCCCGAGTGCGGGTCTCGTCCGTTGCGGCTTCGCGCCCCGCCCCTGCTGCGCTCCGGTCTTTTCGGCCTGCGCAATTCTCGCGCACTTCCGCGGGGGCCTAGCCGCTGTTGCACGCCCCGAATGCCGCCGCGGCACGCTCGCGCCACGCAACGTCAAGGGGAGCCCTCTTCTGGCCGATCTTCAACCGAGGACGCGTCTTCATGCACCCGGTCGTCGTGGTTCCGCTCCTCTTCTGCTTGGTGGCCGCAGCTCTTGGCGGAGCGGTCCTGGCTCGCGAGGCGGGCGATCCCGCCAATCGCCTCACCGCGGCCATCCTCGGCTGCTCGGCCCTTTGGTCGCTGGCCGAGGTCATCGCGGGATGCGAGCCCAACGCTGAGCGCGCTCTATTCGTGCTGCGCGCGTCGTCCCTGGGCTGGATGTGGCTCGGCCCGCTCTCCTTGCAGCTCTACCTCGAAGCCACGACCGGGATGACCGAGCGCGCGCGCCGGCTGCTTCCCTTCGGCTATCTGACTGCCTTCGTCTTCATTGTTCTCTACATCACGACGCCCTTCGGCCTGCGGAGTGTGGTGCCCACGAGCTTCGGCTGGGCCTATGAGTTCGGATCTCTTTTTCCGGTGGTGTACGCAGTGACGTGTGCATACCCATCGGCCGCGCTCCTCTTGTGGCGCGGGTCGCTCCCCGCTGGCTCGTCGGCGGGGGAGCGAGCGCAGGCCCGCTGGTTCCTTGTGGGGATGGCGATTCCCCTCTTCGTGGTGGCGCTCACCGACGTCGCCCTTCCCGCCTACGGCATCCACGCGCCGCGCTTCGGAAGCGGGAGCGTGACCGCGCTCGGTGCGGTGATCGCCTTCGGTGTGCGGCGCCACGGCTACTCCTTGCTCGCGCCGGGCGCGTTTGCGCGCGAGATCCTCGCGACGCTTCGCGATGGGGTGGCGCTGCTCTCGCTCGACGGACGCATCCGCAGCGCGAGCGCCGGCCTCGGCCGGCTGGTGGGCTGCGAGCCAGAGCGGCTGCGTGGGGTGCGCGCGCGCGAGCTCTTCACGGCGCCTCCGTCGGCGCTCACCAGCCCGAACACCCGGGAACTCGAGTGTGAGCTGCTGCGCCAGTTTGAGCGTCGCAGCCCGGTGTCGGTTTCCACGGCACCGCTTCTCGACAAGCGGGGCGAGCCCCTCGGATTGGTGCTCGTGGTGCGCGATCTACGCGAAGTGGCGGGTCTGCGCAGCCGCCTCGTGACGTCCGGCCGACTGGCCGCGGTGGGTGAGCTGGCCGCGGGCATCGCCCACGAGATCAACAACCCGATCGCGTTCATCCACGCCAACCTGAACCAGCTGCAGCGCCACTGGAAGGTGGTCGGCTCAGCGCTTCAGGACGCAAGCGCGGACCGCGAAAGCGCAGCGATCCTGAGCGAGGGTGAGGAACTCGTCGCCGAGTCGCTCGAGGGCATCGACCGGATTGCCGCCATCGTGCGCGACATCCGAGGCTTTTCCCACGCCGGAAGAGCGCAGCGCAGCGTGGCTGACCCGCGGCCCCTCGTGGAGAGCGCACTGCGCATGGCCGCGCCTCAGCTGGGTTCACGGGTGCGCGTCGAGAAGGAGCTTTCGCCGGTGCCCGGGATCCACTGCGCGCCGCAGGAGATCCAACAAGTGCTGCTCAACCTCGTTTTGAATGCGCGCCAGGCGATCGAGGGGGAGGGCACGATCCGGGTTGCGGTGCGGGGTGAGGGCAACCAGGTGGTGCTCTGCGTCGAAGACGACGGTTGTGGCATCCCGGCGGAGGTGATCGATCGGATCTTCGATCCGTTCTTTACCACCAAAAGCGTCGGAGAAGGTACGGGCCTTGGCCTTGCCATCTCTTACGAAATTGTTCGCCGCCACGGCGGTGAAATCGAGGTCGAGTCGACGCCAGGACGGGGCAGTGTCTTCCGGGTTCGCCTGCCGGCTCGGGACGAAGCTGAAGACGAGGACGACGGCCCGCCTTCCGGCGGAGCGCGCTAGCCTCCCGACTTCGCGTCCCTTTTGGGGCGCGCAGACGAGAGGAGTGAGCCATGGCGATCGACCCCCAGAAGGCCCTCGGAGCGCCCATCGCCGGCGGCGCGAACCGCTGGAGCCGCGACCAAGTGATCCTTTACCACCTCGGGATCGGCGCCGGTCTTCCGCCGACCGACCCGCGCGAGCTTTCCTACGCCTACGAGAACGACAAGAACTTCCGCGTGATTCCAAGCTTTGCGGTCGTGCCGGTCTTCGGCTCCTTGACGGGGATCGCTTCGACGCCCGGCCTCGCAGGAGAGTTCAACTTCGCTCTGTTGCTCCACGGCGAGCAAGACCTCGAGATCCGCAAGACGATCCCGGTGGAAGCGAAGGTGACGAGCTCGGGCAAGGTGGCCGGCGTCTACGACAAGGGGAAGGCCGCGCTCGTGATCCTCGAGATGGAGACAAGGGACGAGAGCGGGAGCACCCTGTTCGTGAACCGCTTCTCGCTGTTCTTGCGCGGTGCCGGCGGATTCGGCGGGGATCCGGGGCCCAAGGCCGGTCCTGAGGCGCCGCAGCGCCCGCCCGACCTCGAGGTCGAGTCCAAGACGCTCCCGCAGCAGGCGCTCCTCTACCGGCTCTCCGGCGACAAGAACCCGCTTCACGCGGACCCGAGCTTCGCGAAGATGGCCGGCTTCGATCGCCCGATCCTCCACGGGCTGTGCTCCTATGGCGTGGTGTGCAAGGCCGTCGTCGACGCTGCGCTCGGCGGAGCGACCGAGAAAGTGGCGCGCTACCAGGCGCGCTTCGCAGGCGTCGTCTTCCCGGGCGAGAGTATCGTGACCTCGATCTGGAAGGAGGGGTCCGAGATCCGGATTTCCGCGAAGACCAAGGAGCGCAACAGCCCCGTCATTACCCATGCGGCCATCACGCTGCGCGGCTGAGGCGCGAGCGCGACGAGAGCCGAGACTCATTCGGCTTCGTTGAGGAGCACCTCTCCGCGCGAGAAGCGGCCGAGGTTGTCAAGGAAGATGGCCTCGGCGCGGGCGTAGTTGCTCGGCGTGCGGCCCGAGGCATGGGGCGTCACGATCACGCCGGGGAGCGACCAGAGCGGGCTCTCGGGCGGAAGCGGTTCCTTCTCGAAGACGTCGAGACCTGCTCCTCGGAGCGCACCCCGTTCCAGCGCGGCGACGAGCGCCGACTCATCGACGAGCTCGCCGCGACCCACGTTCACCAGCATGGCGCCCGGCTTCATGGCGGCGATGGCCGACGCGTTTAGGAGGTGTCGGGTCGCGCCGGTCAGCGGGAGGGCGAGGACCACGGCGTCGGCGCGAGGCAGGAGTTCGTGCAGGCGGGAGAGGGCCCAGGTCTCGCACGGCTCGTCGCCACGCGGCGTGCGACGCAGCGCGATGACGCGCATGCGGAGTGTTGCCCCGAGGCGGGCGACTTCGAGACCGATCGGGCCGAGGCCGACAACGCCCAGCAGGAGTCCCTGGAGGTCCTGCACGTCATGGGGTTCCCAGGCACGGCGGCGCTGGGCGTCGAGCCATGCCGGTAGATTTCGCGAGAGGGCGAGCAGGTAGAGGATCACGGTCTGCGCGATCGGTACCGCCGCCGCGCCAGAGGAAGTCGTGATCCGCACCCCCCGTTCCTTTAGGCTCCGGAACCAGGGGTGATCGACGCCGGCGCTAAAGGTGTGGAGCCAGCGCAGACGCTCGGACTTGGCCAGGGACAATACGAAATCCCGAGTGCGCTCGGGAAAGAGATCCCCGGAGAAAAAGGCGATCTCGACGAGCGAAGGATCGGAGGAGGGACCGGAGGCACGAAGGATGCAGCGCGGCATCCCGCCCGCCGCGGCATCGAGCGCCGAAGCGCGCCGCTCTTCGACTTCGTCCGATACCAGAATCGACCCCGCAGCCATGGCTCTCCTCCCATTCGCGCAGGTCCCGGTCCCGATGGGCCACGGCCCGTCAGTCTTGCGAATCCCCTCTGCCCATGCCGCGTCGCCGCGCCTGTTCTCCGGGAGCGCGATCGGCTCCTCACCATGTTGTCATGGCGCGCCTCGAAGGGCGTCAGTGCTCGCATCCCCTCCAGCGGGAGCGGATGCGAGCTGCCGGGTGCTTCCCTGTCCGACTTTCCCGAAGCCCCGGAATCCAGCGCGAGATCGAAGGAGCCGGGCTCGCGTTCCTCCAGCGGCCGTTCCCCCCTGGTGCGTTCGCGCGCCGATGGCGGGTCGAGACGCGATCGGACGCCTCGCGCCCCTCGGCGTGGGCCGGCTGAGGTGATGCGCTGCCTTCATATGAGTTTCGTCTTAGTTTCGTAGAAACTTCCGCGCATCCTCGGGGTTTCCCGCGCATCCTAATTTGGGGTTCGGGACACACACGAGGGGGTGGGCTGGAGAAGGAGTGACCCAGATGAAGCTGTACTACGCAGATCGATACGGGATGATCTCGTCGGTGGACGTCGCTCATGCGCTGCGGCGCGCGGCTGCGCGCAAGCGCGCCGAGGAGCAGGAACAAACGGAGCGGGACCAGCGCCGGCAAGCGCGTGCGGCAGGTCGGCGTCGGATCGTGGCGTGGGTGCGGGCGGTAATCGCTCCGCCGGCGGCCGGCATCTCAGGCCTGATCTCGGGGGGGCGGTCCTAGCGTCTCGCAGCCGTTTGCAAGGCCTCGTCAGGCCAGCGCACGAGGCGGTGCAGGAAGGCATAGCTCGCGGTCTGGTAATAGCTGATCGCGTCCGCGATCCCGTCCTGGTTTTGCGCGTTTGGCACGCGCCGCTCCTTCCCAGTCTCGGGGTTGACGCTGAAGACCTCGATTCGGCGCCCGGGTGAGAGCACCGTGAGCTTTTCGTCCTTCAAGTAGCCGAGCTGCTGATAGGTGCTGAGAAGGGCGCGTCCGGCGGAGGGCTGGGAGTCGAGGATATCCCGCCCGAAGAACTTGCTGGCGTAGCGGAAGCGCAGGAGCCCGAGCAGCGTCGGAGCGACGTCCATCTGACTCGCGAGCGTCCCGACGACGCCGGGCTCCACCTGCGCCGGGGCGTAGACGTAAAGCGGGATCCGGTATTTCTCCACCGGGATGGCCGTCCGTCCGGCGCTGCTCGCGCAGTGGTCTGCCACGATCAGGAACAGCGTCTCCGAGAACCACGGCTCCTTGTGCGCGGCTTCCAAGAAATCGCCGAGCGCCCAATCCGTGTACTTGAGTGCACCCTCCCGTCCCTGCCCGGAGGGAATGTCGATCCGGCCTTCTGGATAGGTGTAGGGACGGTGGTTCGATGTGGTCATGACGAGCGAGAAGAAGCGGCGGCCCGCCTCCCACGACTGCCTGGATTCGCGGATCACGCGCCGATACAGGTCTTCATCGGCCACGCCCCACGCGTTTTCGAATGTCACCTCGTCCTTGCCGAAGCTTGACCGGTCGATCACGTCGAAGCCGTTGGCGGAAAAGAAGGCGTTCATGTTGTCGAAAAAGCCGTGGCCACCGTAGAAGAACGTCGTCGCGTAGCCGCGCTCGTGAAAGGGCGCCGCGATCGTGAACAGACCGCCATTGTTGGGCCGCTTCACGATGGACTCGCCCGGCGTCGGCGGAAGCGAGAGCGAGATGGCCTCGAGCCCCCGGACGGTTCGCGTGCCGGTCGCGTAGAAATGCCTGAAGACGAGGCTGTCCTTCGCGAGTGCGTCGAGCCGAGGCGTCATCCCGACGCTGTCTCCGTCATACGCCGCGAGATACTTGGCGGAGAGACTTTCGACCACGATCACAATGACGTTCAGGCGCTTCTCCTCCCCCTGGTAACGGATCTCTCGCGTCAAGGAATGGAGGTCGTCGCTCACGAAGTGGGAGTTGGGTTCGGCGAGGAGGGTCCGCAGCTGTCGGAAGGACTCGTCCTGATCGTGCGTCGCGTAGAACGTGTCGTACTCGATCTGTGCAACGCGGAAGGCGTGGAAGAAATCGTACAGGCCATTGCTCGCGAGTTCCGTCGCGTAGCGATCGGTGCTGATTCGCAGGTTGGTGAGATCGATCTGCCAGTACGCGAAACCGGCGATCGCCACCAGCAAGGCCGTTGTGACGAATCGCTCCCGGAGGCGGCTGTGGGCCGAGAAGCTTTGGTTAAGGAGGCCTCGCAGCGGAAGCCACGAGAGAGCCGCGACGCCCAACATCCCGGCGAGCAATCCCGCCGCAGGATACGACTCGCGGACGTTGGCGATGACCTCCCGTGTATAGACCAGGTAGTCGACTGCGATGAAGTTGAAGCGCGAAGCGAACTCCTGCCAGAAGAGCCACTCCGCCGTCGCCGCGAAGAGCAGCACGAAGCTCGCCAAGATCCACAACCCGTGGAGTGCGAAGCGGTGGGGCCGGCTGCGCCAGACCCAATCCGGCACGAAAAAGGCATAGAGGGCGAACGGTGCCGTGGCATAGAGCACCGTCACGCCGTCCCACAGCAGGCCCGCCCCATAGATCCGCGCCAGCAGCCTTGGCGTCGGATCGAATGCGTTCCAGCTCGCCGCGATGAGGACCGTGCGCACAAGCGTCTGCAGCGTGAGGAAGATCGCGATGAAGAGCCACACGGCTCCGTAGCGCGTTGCGAACAGGCGGCGCATGGAAGGGGCTCCTCAGGCGGCTGGGTGAGGAGTAGCGCGAGCCTGTGAAGAAGATCTGAACGGCCCTTCGCCCTGAGACGGGCTTCCAAGTACGCGGGTTAGATATGGATTGGCGAAGCGCTGCTCGGGGTCGAGAGCCCTGCGGAGGGCCTGGAAGCGCTCCCATTCCGGGTACAGCCCGCGCAGCGTGTCCTCGCTTTGGAAGTGAATCTTGCCCCAATGGGGTCGCCCGCCGTAGCTGCGCATGATCTCCTCGACCGCACGGAAATACGGCTCGTAGGGCATGCCCTGGAACACGTGCACGGCGACGTAACAAGTCTCACGGCCGTAGGCGGGAGAGAGCGGGATGTCGTCGGCCGCCACAAACCGCACTTCCACGGGGAAGGAGAGCAGAAAGCCGCGTGCCTTTACCATCTCGACGAGGCGAGAGAGCGCCTCTCGCGCCGCCGCGCGGGGGATCGCGTACTCCATCTCCGCAAATCGCACGAGGCGCGGGCTTGCAAAGACTCGATGGCTGTGGTCCACGTATTCCACGCGGCCCGGACTCGGGAGCGTGCGGCCGAGGCGCGGGATCCACTCCGGTCGAAGACGCCCGAGCCGGCAGATCAGGCCGAACGCAAGATTGCTCCACAGCACCTCATCGCGGAACTCCGCCCAGCGACCGCGCGGCGCGAGCGGCTCGTGGGTTCGGTTGTTGCGCTTGGTAAGCGCCCAGCCCGTATGGGGGACCCAGAAGAATTCGAAGTGGTCGTTCCCGTCGACGTGCTCGTCCAGAGCCTCGAGAACGGCATCCAAGCGGATCGGCATCTCAAGGGCGTGGAGCAAAAAGGAGGGCACACACTGGAGCGTTACCGTCGAGAGGATTCCGAGCGCGCCGAGGCCGACTCGGGCGGCATGGAAGAGCTCCGGCCGCGCCTGGGCAGAGCACTCCAGGAGCTCTCCGTCAGGGCCCACCAGCGAGAGGCCCCGCACGAAGGTGGCGAGATTTCCGAGCTTGCGGCCCGTACCGTGCGTCGCCGTCGAGATGGCACCCGCGATGGATTGGTAGGCGATGTCCCCGAGGTTCGGGAGCGCGAGCCCGTGGGCCAAGAGCTCCTGCGAGAGTCGGGAAAGCGGGATCCCGGCCTGTACCTTGGCGATGCAGCGCTCGCGGTCCACGCCGAGAACCCGGGCATAGCGATCGAGCCGAAGAAGCCGACCGTCGGTCGCTGCGATCGCGCTGAAAGAGTGACCTGCGCCGATCGCCTTTACGCGCTCGCCGGCGCGTGCGGCGCTGCGCACGATCTCGCAGAGATCCTGCTCGCTTCTCGGATGCAGCTGCGCGCGCGGATGCGCGACCACCGTCCGTCCCCAGTTGCGCCAGCGCAGACTCATGGGCGGCTCATTCGGTCTTCCAGCAACGGGGCCAAGGCAGCCCGCGAGCGCAGGAGGAAAGCCCTCGGTTCGCCCGTGCAAAGCGCCATTTTCGGATCCTGCCCGATGCCACCGCAGCGACAGCGATGGCGGGAAAGAGGCTTCCGCAGCAACCCTTCCACGTGCGCCCCCTGGCAGGAAGGCGCTCTCGAGCCGACTCTCCTGCGGCAGGGTCGATTCTAGACCGGGAGCGCGATCTATTGGAACCGAGCCCGCGTGAGCGCTTCGCGGCGCTCGCCAAGTCGTCTGATTCGCAGATCGACGTAGCCCTCGGCGCGCTCTTGGTCGCCGCCGAGGTCTACCCGGGGCTTGATATCGCCGCAGCGCTGGCGGAGCTGGATGCCTTGGCGCGGGCCGCTGCGCCTGCGCTGCGTGGGGCGACGACTCCGATCGCGCGGATGAAGGCGCTCTTGGAGTTCGTCTCAGGCCAGGGATTTCGCGGAAATCGTGACGACTACTACGACCCGCGCAACAGCTTTCTCAACCAAGTGCTCGCGCGCCGAACGGGCATTCCCATTACGCTCGCCATCGTCTGCACGGAGATTGCGCGGCGGATTGATCTGCCCGTCTACGGCGTCTCCTTCCCCGGCCACTTCCTCGTGAAGTATGTGGGTGGAGAGAGCATAGACGGCGAGATCGTGGCCGACCCCTTCTCCGGGGCGACACTTTTGGAAGATGACATTCGTGAGAGGTTCAAGCTCGCAATGGGACCCGCGGTGCGCTTCGATGCACGCTGGCTGCGGGTCGCGACGCCGCGCGAGATCCTGGTGCGACTTCTCGGCAACCTGAAGCAAATCTACGTGCAGCGCAAAGAACCCGAGCAAGCACTCGGCTGCTGCGACCGGATCTTGATGCTGATTCCAGACGCTCCCCTCGAGCTGCGGGACCGCGGCCTCGTGTACCAAGAACTCGAGTGCTTCGGCGCCGCGCTTGGCGACCTCGAGCGCTTCTTAAAACTGGCCCCGGCGGATCCGTCCGCTGATGCCATCCGCGACACCCTCGTCGAGTTGCGGGCCCAGGCCGCGCGCGTGAACTAAGAGAGATCGGCGCGGCTCACAGCGCGGCGGCCGCAAGTTCCGGTGGGGCCCCGCTTATTCGAGCAATGCCAGCAGATCCGCGCGGGAGAGCGCGGCGGCGCGCTCCGCACCCCCCAGGGTGGCGTCGGTGAGCGCGCGTTTTCGCTCCTGAAGACTCAGGATGCCCTCCTCCACCGTGTCCGCAGCAACCAACCGATACACCATCACGGGTCGCTCCTGGCCGATCCGGTGTGCGCGATCCGCCGCCTGGTCTTCTACCGCAGGATTCCACCAGGGATCGAGCAGGAAGACGTGGTCGGCTTGAGTCAGATTTAGACCGGTGCCGCCAGCGCGCAGTGAGACTAGGAGGACCGGCGGTCCGGCCTCGCTCTGAAAGCCAGCGACAACGCCGCTCCGGTCGACCGTGGAGCCGTCGAGGCGCAAGTAGCGGATGCCGGCTGCCCGCAGGCTCGGCTCCACCAGATCCAAGAGCGACGTCCACTGGGAGAACACGAGCGCCTTGTGGCCATCGGCGACGACGCTCTCGAGCTCCTCGAGCAAGAGCAGGATCTTCGAGGACGAGGCCGCGCTCTGGCCGGGGACGAGGGCCCGGTGGCACGCGGCCTGACGCAGCCGCAAGAGCGCTTCGAGCGCGGAGAGCACGCTCTCGCCCGCCCGGAGTTTCTCCAGCACTTCCACCCGCGTGGCGGCACGGACCGCGTCGTAGACAGCGCGCTCTTCGCTATCGAGCTCGCAGCGCAGGACGAGATCCGTGCGCGGCGGGAGCTCGGGTGCGACCTCGCGCTTTCGCCGCCGCAGGATGAAGGGGCGGATGCGCTGCCGCAGGCGTTCGGCAACCTCTTCGCCGTGCGGGCCACCCTCGGCGATCGGCTTCACGTAGCGCTCGGAGAAGTCGCTGAGGCTTCCAAGAAAGCCAGGGTTGGTGAAGTGGAGCTGGCTCCACAGCTCGTCGAGCCTGTTCTCGATGGGCGTCCCCGTCATGGCCAGCCGGAAGTCGGCACGCAGCCGGAAAGCGGTTTGCGCGGCCTGGCTGCTCGGGTTCTTCACGTTCTGCGCTTCATCGAGTACGACCGTGTCCCAGTCCACGGACGACAGCAGGTCTGCGTCAAGCCGCAGGATCGCGTAGCTCGTGAGGGTTACATCAGCGGCGGCATCGAGTGCGCGACGCGGCCCGTGATGCAGGCTGGCCCGCAGCGCCGGGCGGAAACGAGCGATTTCTGCAGCCCAGTTGTGGAGCACGCTTGTCGGTGCCACAACCAGCGTCCGGCCGCGCAGAGCGCAAAGCGCCTGCAGCGTCTTGCCAAGGCCCATGTCGTCGGCGAGCACTGCACCGAGGCCTGCGTCGCGTAGGAAGCACAGCCACGCGACGCCGCTGCGCTGGTAGTTGCGCAGCTCGGCGGTGAGATCCGCGGGCAGCGGCGCCTCACGGATGCCCTCGAAGCCATGGACCAGTGTCTCGAGGGCGCGCGCGAAGGGCGGACGGGAGACTCCGAGGGCATCGCACAAGCGAGCGAGATCCGCGAGCGCGGCACGGGGGAGCCGCTTCGTCTCGTGCTTCGCAGCCAACAGATCCGCCACCTGCTCGCCAAAGCGCGCGAGCCAATCCGCCGGGAGCGGAGCCATGCCGCCTCCGGAGAGCGCGACGAGGGACTCCCCGTCATGCCAGGCCGCGAGCACGCGCTCGGCGCTGACCTCTCCCTCGCGCTTCGAGCCGGCGTCGTCACCGCGGGCGATGAAGCGGAGCGCGAAGTCGCCGTCCGTGACACGCAGCTCAGGAACGAGGAGCGGCGCGCGGAAGAAGGCTTCGTGGGCGTGGCCGCGCACTTCGCCGCCGAAGCCGGCGAGCTTTCCGGCGAAGGCGAGGGCGTTCTCCCCTCGCAGCACGACGCGTCGCCCGGGCAGGAGTTCGAGCTGGTTTTGCAGCTGACGGAGAAGGCGCGCTTCCCCGGCCTCATCACGGAGCGGCACGGCGCCGCTGCCCGGAAGGAGTGTGAGGCGGCCGGCGTCGACCCGGGCCACGGGAGGGTCTCCGTAGACGAGAGTTGCGAGCACCGAAAGCGCGTCACCCTGGCGCGCGGTCTCGACAACCAGGCGTGCAAGCGCGCGGGTGGTGCGTGGGAGGCGTTGCGTGCAGATCTCGACGGGGATCCGGCGCTCGAGGTCTGGAAGAATTTCTGTCACCAGGCTGAGCGCATCGTCGGGAGAAAAATGCTTGCCCCGAGGCAACTCCGCGAGCTCGCGTCCGGTGAGTCCGCTTTCGCCCACCGGGCGCAGTACATCAGTGCAAAGCGCGACCCCATTCTGGAAAGTTTCGGTGATCGAAGGATCAGGCGCGACGCAGAGCCGAAAGCCGCTCTCGTCGTCCTCGAGACGCCCGTGTGGCACCAGGGGTTCGGCGGAGGCGCGCACGGGCACGCCGTCCAGCAGAACGTCGGGGCAATCCGCGAGGGCTGCGACGAGACGAGGTGCGATCTCGCGCGGAAGCGGCCCGCGCAGTCGCGCGCCGAGCACCCGCTCGACGGCGAGGTCGGCGTTCGTCGCCACAAACCGGGGGCCGTCGACGCGGCCGCTCGCCACGGAAAGGAGTGTCGTCACGAGGGGCTCCTCGCGTCCGGCTTGAACCACGCAGCGCTCGAGCGCGAGACCGGAGCCAGAACGCGAGAGGCGGTAGCGCAGCCTGCCGGGCGCAGAGGGCGAAGGCGCGCCGGCGCCTCCACCCCCCGGGAGCGGCTTGCCCTCGCTGCGCGCCCGCCGCAGGGCGATCGCCGCGGCGGCGACGTGCTCGCATGGATCGTCGGGGCTCGTGCATTCGCACGACCACTCACGTTCTGCGGGATGGAGCGTGACGACGAAGCTAATCATTCCCCCGCGTGTTGAGACGCGGAGAGAGGACTCCTCGGGGGATTCCTCCTCGAGCGAAACGGCTTCGGCCCGCACCAGTTCGACACCGCGCGACCAGGTGGCTGAAGAACAGGCGGCCCGGATGGTGTCGAACAGTGCCTGCACGGCCTAGGCGATCAGGCCCTCGAGACGAGGCTCGCGCGTTTGGCGGCGATCAGCTTGAGCAGGGCGTGCTGGGGATCGGCAAACTTCTGCACTCCCTCCTCCATCAGGACCTTCTCGAGCTTCGTCTGGTCGACCTTGCGGTCGATCTCGTCGAGCACACTCTGCGGAGGCATCTCGTCGATCGCGCGGCGATAGATCTTCCCGCTGGCCTCGACCTTGTCGTTGGTGGCGGGCGGATTCGTCTCGATGTCGCTTCCGGCGAAGGCCGCCACATACTTGTCTGCCGGATCGCTCGGCTTCTTGGTTCCGGTGCTGGCGAAGATCATCTCTTGTTGGAGGGGGAGCTTCTTGTCTGCCCAGAATGCGCAGTTCTCCCGCCAGATCCGCTTGGCGTTCACGATTCCGACCAGGCCCTGGGCGGTGGGGGAGAGCTCGGGCACCTGTTTCTCCGTATACACGTCCACCCGTGAGACGAAGATGCTGTAGACGCTCTTGAAGGAGGAAAGAGGCTGCTTGCGTCGCTGCGCGCCCCGCCAGATGGCATCGCGCGCGATGCGGTACTGCCGGCTGCTGAAGATGAGGGTCACGTTCAGCGTGACTCCTGCGGCGGCGAGCGTCTCGAGGGCGTCGAGACCCGCGGCCGTGGCCGGCACCTTAATCATCCGGTTGCGGCGCCCCTCGCTGTACTCCTTTCCGAGTTCGATGTACCGGCGCACGCGGACGTCGTTTGGAGGGCCGCTGTGGGGATCCTCGAGCAACGGATCGAGTTCGTAGCTGACGTAGCCGTCGTTGCCGTTCGTCTCCTCCCACACCGGGAGGAACACCTGCTGCGCGTCGGCGACGAGACGGTCGGTCATGTCCCAGGCGATGCGGGTATCGTCGAGTCCGCGCTTTAGCATCGAGATCAGCAGGTCGTCGAACCGACCGGATTGAATGAGGTCGCCCACGATGATCGGGTTCGACGTTGCGCCCGTCGCTCCGAGCGTGCGGTTCTTTCGGACCAGCTCGGGATCGATCGAATCCAGCCAGAGCTTCGTGCCACTCGAGATCAAGGATTGAAGCGGTGAAGCCATGGGAATCTCCT
>DATGZK010000094.1:0-58767 GCA_035489755.1 Myxococcota bacterium | reverse complement strand
CGTCGACGTGGTCGCGGTGACGAAGTTGGATCGGCTCGCCCGCAGCGTGAGAGATCTCACGACGATCGCGGCCGAGCTGGAGGCGCTGAAGATTGACCTCGTGGTGCTCGACCAAAGCATCGACACGTCCTGCCCCGCAGGCAGGCTCTTGTTTAACGTCTTGGGCAGCATCGCGGAGTTTGAGCGCGACCTGATCGCCGAGCGCAGCGCCGCGGGCCGAGCTGCTGCACAGCGGCGAGGAGTGCACTGCGGGCGACCCAGGGCGCAGGTCGATCGGCATCGCCTGCGGGAGCTGCGGGCCGAGGGGCGGAGCTTCCGCGCCATCGCCCTCGAGCTGGGCACGTCCAAAGACGTGATCGCTCGGGCGTGTCGCTAAAGTCTTAATGGTTCCCGGGGAACTATTAAGACGATCGCCCCGCAGAGCGCATCCTCGAGCGCCTGCGAGCCGCACCCGGAGGGATGACCACAGCGCCCGCAGTCGCGAAAGGATTGAGTTTCGAGACGCGCTCACGGTGTCGCCTCGGTGTCCGAATCGCCGAAAACGACTTCGATCGGTCGACGCGGGTCGATCGCGTCCTTCTGGTACCGCTGCAAGCCAAGCAAGGCGATGAGACCGCGCCGAGCGCTCGAGAGCGAGCCGATACGCGACGCCACATCGCCGAGCGAGCCGACCTCGGGGGCGTTTTGAACCATGAAGCGAACGAGGGCCCGGAGCGCGATGCCGCAGCTGCAGAAGTCCTGCACGAGGGCACGTTGTTGAGGTGTGCACTCCTCGGGGCCGCCCAGCGCGTTAAGGATCTCGCCGTACTCGACCTCGGCCGCAGCGATGAGCGGCTGCATCTTGCGGTTGGCGTAGAACTGAGGCTTGCCGAAGAGCTGGAGATCCCGTAGGCGGATCAGGCTCGCGTCGCGCGTGATCTTGTGGGCACGCTTCGCACTGGCGCTCTGGCGCTCTCGGTGCAGCTCAGAGCCGAAGGGCGCAGGCTTAGGCTCCCTCATGCGACACCTAGAATGGGGTTAAGCCGAGTAAGCACCCCAGCACAGCGAAAAGGCGAGAGAGCGTGCGAGCTTGCCCCGAGAGCGTGGGCAGGGAGCAGTACGACGCACGCCGAGGTGCGGATATGCGCGTTCAAGGCAGGCGCAGCGACGATCACGGTGCACACCTCCAAAACTCGGCCCGAGCGGGGGTCGGCTTCGTTTCGGGGGTGTCGGAATTGTAACACAAGATGCGGCAATTGTATACAGCAGCTTGTGTTCCCAATTGAATCGCGGCGTTGCGCTCGAGCGTGCGTGTCAGATGCGTGTGGGCCCAGGGCGGCGCACCGCAGAGCCGCAGTACTGCCACAATTGTGTTTTTATGGTGGGGCAGGTTGGGGCATGGTTTTCCTCTTCCATCTTAAATGACCTCTTTGGTTGTCCTTGAAGGGAAGTGGAAAACCATGCCCCAACCTGCCCCATAGTATTTACACACCTGCAGCCTCCGCGTCCGCGTTTGCGAGCTGCTCCACGGTTTCTCGCACCTTGGGCGGGAGCTGCCTCGTTGCGCTCGCCATTGCGCTTGCCGCTCTCGTATTCCTCGTGGCAATGCCCAGGAATCCTCGGACGCCTGCCTGCTTCGTGGGCCTAATCTTCTTGGGCCAATCGGACTCGAGGCGTTCGTAAAACTTCGCGGATGAGATGGGGAGTCGGCCCTCGCCGTCGCACCATTGCCGATAGTCTCTGTACAACGGAGTGCGGGGGCTGAAGGCCTTTGGATCGAAGTGGACGAGTCCACTCTTGATCCAGCCCTGCGCCGAGTCGAGAGTCTCGCGGTACTTGTTGTTGGCCTCGAGCACGGAGGCGGGGAGATTGAAGTGCCCGCGCTTCATGAGTCGGCGGAGTCCCTCGACTGCGTGCGCGAGCACGCCTTGCAGCTCCCCGGGCGTGGCGAGCGTCGTCATGATGTTAAGCCGCGTCTTGCCCTGGGAAATTCGGATATTCATCGGAATGATGTGCCACCGGTCGAACCACGCATCCGTTTGATCCCGTGAGATGGGTGCCTCATTCGCCGAGAAGATCGGGAGTGCGAAGGGCACAAAATTGAAAGGGTCTTTGCGCTTTCGTTCTGCCCGGAGGACATCACCGCCGCCCGTCAGAATCTTGAAGGTCTCGGACTGCTGTACGGCACGCGCATCGAGGTCGCCGCAAACGTTTGCGACCTTCCCATACAGCTCGGCCGCGGAGAAGCGATTCTCGGCGAGCGTCTGCAGCGGCTCTGCGCTCACGTTCGCTGCTCCGCAGAGCAATCGGAAGAGCCGCAGAAGCTCGGACTTTCCATTGCGCCCCCGCCCAAGCAAGAGGACGGCGACGCGCAGCGGATTTCCGGGATAGAGGCAATACCCGAGCAGCTCAAAGACGTAATCGATTGCATCTTCGGGGAGCATCTTTTGCATCCACTCGAGGATCTGGGGACACGTCGCAGTCGGATTCCAGTCGACGGGGATTCGCACGGAGCTGAGGAAGTCCGGTGTGTGCTCCAAAAGCTTTTTGGTTTTCCAGCGCAAGAGACCGTTCGGCAAGTTGAACGTATCCACCGGAGGCACTTCCGGCAGCTTCGGGTAGTGTGCGGATAGCCACTCTTGGGCTTCTGCGGTGTGCGCCCGCCGCCAGTCATCTTTCAGAAGCTCCCGACAGCGGACTTTGACCCACCGCTCCCCGTCGCCTCTGTACACACCCGCATCATACCGATACAGCCGATTGTCGACGCCGATGCAGAGATGGCCGTCCTCCTTCAGGTAAGTCCCGAGGCGCTCCACGTTGAGCTTCCAACTGCCCTTCTTGGTGAGGTCGAAGAAATATTTGTCCGGGAGCGCGGGGGGCGGCAGCGTGTCGAGCGCCGCGCGCAGCGCCTTTACCTTCTCGGGATCGCCCTCGAGCTTGCGGAGATGCTCCTCAAGCTCCTCGGGGGTACCGCGTCGGCGCAGCTGCAGGAGGCCCGCTACGTGCGCGGCGAAGCCCAGCTCCATCGCGGTTTTCTTGAAGGCCGTAACCCGCGGGTCTTCTTTGACCCGCTCTTTCGTTGCGCTCTCCGCTGTCATGGCTTCCTCCGCCGCTGTAGTAGGTAGTCGTTGAAATCCTGCCCGTTCGGCGGCAGGCGCAGCTCTACGGTCCGCCCCTCGCTCACCCATCGCGCAGCGGCCTCCCGGCATTTCTCTTCGCCAACGCCGTCGTCATCGCGATCCACGAGAATCTCGAGAGCGTCGATCTCGGCGGGCAGCTCGAGGTGCGCAAAGAAGCCCGCCGCGAGCACCGCCCACGCGGGCCGTTTGAAGAGCTGCATTGCGCTAAGGCAAGTCTCGATTCCTTCGCCGATCATGAGCGGCTTGCCGGGGATCGGCGCCGCGAGCTTGACCACTCCGCCGCTGCACGGCCCGAGCATCTTTTTCGCGTCGTGCTCGAGCCTGCCCCGGCCGTCGCGCTGTAGATACGTGCGGTGGACTCCGCGGAATGCTTGCGTGATCGGGTCCATCACCACTGCGATCATGGCGGGCCAACGCTGCTTGGTATCCGCGTGGTAGAGGCCGCGATGGAAGCGCAGGCTCTCGGGCGGGGGAATCCGGATGCCGCGTCCCTTCAGGTACACCACGACGGGCGTATCCGTCGGCTTCCAGGTCGAGGGGGCGTAGAGCGGCGGCGAGAGCTGCCGGGCGGGCCCGGAGTCCTTCCAGATCTTCTGTGCCCACCTGATCTTGCGCCGCTCTTCCTCGGGGTCTCGGGGCTTGGGCTTGCGCGGCGGGCCGTGATCCCAAAGTCCGATCCTGCGCAGCTCCGCAAGCAGCTCCGCCTGCGTGCAGCCCGCGTGGCAGTGCACGAGAACTCCGCGGCCGTCATCACGATCGCGCACAGTGAAGCTCGGCCGAGCGTCGTCGTGCGTGGGGCAAGGGCAGGACCACTCGCCGCTGCTCATCCGTGTTCCGCCAAGCGCCGCGCCGATCCTCGCGGCCGGGGACGCTGCAGCTGCGACCTCGGCGGGGAGGGCCGTGGCGTGGCTTGCGGCCAATTGGCGGGGTGATAGGTTTTTCACTGCATCGATCTCCTGCGTAAGGTGCGTTGTTGATCGTTCGAGGCCCGAGGCGGCACACCTCGGGCCTTTTCCTATCTGCCCAGCATGTGGGGCCTCCGCGCGCTCGACACGACCTCGAGCGGGCTTTTGAGCGCTGCGTTCACGAGGTCGATGTACCAGCCGAGACGCCGCTCGAGGTTGCTGCCATTCCACGCGTCTGAGCCCACGAGGCGACTCGGCGGGGTGTGGTGGAGATCGAATTGCAGCTCGGCGTCGATCGGTGTGCCGAGGTCGAGCGCGTGCTCTTCGCGATCCTCGGCCGCGAGGTCACGGACCACCGCACGCGCGATGCAAACCGCGATGTGGTCGATGGCCGCGCGCAGCTTCGGATCGGCGGGAGCCTTAGGGGCGGCGGGCCTCACGCCGGGACGCGCTCTGCCGGAGTGGTGGCAGCGACCCGAGCACGTCGCAGGCGTCGGTAGTAACCCTCGAGCTTCTCAAGCTCGCCGCGGAACGGCTTGGCGCCGCGCTCAAGCTTTGAGATGCGGCTGGCGTCGACCCCGGTCGCAATCTGGACGTCGATAAGCCGTTTGTTGTGGAGGTGGCGCTCGATCTTCAGCGCGCTAAGCGGTGTGCCGGGACTGGAAACCATGTCTGTGCCCCCGTCTCGGGGCACAGACCCTGCCTATGCAAACATGCATAGGGGTGCTGCCTTCATCACCATACCAGAGGATGGATATGAGTCCAGGGCGGGGGTCAAGCCGCGAGCTGGATCACCGCGGGCATCATGGGCCGCATCAGGACTCGCACCAGGGGGTTTGCCACGAAGACGTGACGGGAGCACGAAACGACAACGGGAGGTCCCGGCGGACCTCCCGTTGCGAATCGCCGAAGGAGACCGCGCGTCTAGCGCTTCGAGAACTGGAAACGCGCCCGCGCGCCGCGTTGACCGTACTTCTTGCGCTCCTTCTTTCGCGCGTCGCGCGTCAAGAAGCCGCCTCGCTTGAGCGTCGGGCGCACCGAGGTGTCGAACTTCTCGAGCGCGCGCGCGATGCCGTGGCGAAGCGCGCCGGCTTGGCCCGCCGGACCTCCGCCGCCGACATTGGCGTTCACGTCGAATCGGGCGGTGCTGTTTGTGCTCTCGAGGGGCTGGCGCACGAGGATCCGGAGCACTTCGCGTGTGAAGTACTCGTCCACGGGTTTGCCGTTGACGCGGATACTCCCACTTCCAAGGCGCAGGCGAACTCGCGCCACGGCGGTCTTTCGCTTTCCAGTGGACACGATGGTCTGAGGCTCAGGCAAGGGGCAGCTCCTCCGGCTTCTGGGCGGCGTGGGGATGGCTCGGCCCCCCGTACACTTTGAGCTTGGCGAACATCCGCCGACCGAGAGCGTTCTTCGGCAGCATGAGGCGCACTGCTCGCTCGATCACCCGCTCAGGATGGGCCGAACTTAAAACCTGGCCTGCCGTGATGCTCTTCACGTGGCCCGTCCAGCCGGTGTGTCGGTGATAGATCTTGTGATCGCGCTTTCTCCCGGTAAGCCTCACCTTTTCGGCGTTGACGACGACGACGAAGTCACCGGTATCGACGTGGGGCGTAAAGAGCGCGTGGTGCTTGCCGCGAAGGACCGTCGCCAACCGGGTGGCGAGGCGGCCAAGGACTTGGTCCGACGCGTCCACCACGTACCAATGCGGGGTCCGCTCTCCGGGCCGCGCGCTCCGCGTGGTCCCGTGCGCTTGGGCTCCCATGCCAGGGTCTCCAAAGGGTCGACCGAGTCGACAAGATCAAGGAAGGCGAAAACCCACCAGAATCCGGTGGCCCGCGCCGCCCCAAAAGGCGCTGGGACCGCGGGTTGATACCCGATGGGCCCCCGAGCGTCAACCCTCGAGGCCACTCAACGTGCGGATTTTGCGTGAGATTCGTCCTCCTCGCTGAGAGACGCAAGCGCGTAGTCAACGCGCACGAGGGTAAGTCCGTGCGCCGGTGCGGTAGGCCCTGCGGCGGCGCGGTCCCGGCATTCGAGGAGAGCGGGCATGGACGCGGGATCCCGCCGACCCCGGCCGACCTCGATCAAAGTGCCGACGAGGGTCCGCACCATCTGGCGTAAGAAGCCCTCGCCTTGGACTTCAACCAGCACCTCGCCGACGCCAAAGCCAAGGACCGAGAGCCGCGTCACTTCGCGCACTGCGGACCGGGTGCGTCCCTGCGCCGCCCCCTCGGCCCTCCATTCGGAACCCCGCACCTGGAATGCGCTCCAGTCGTGCGTGCCCACGAGCGCGCCCGCTGCGGTCCGCATGGCCCCAAGGTCGAGGGGTTGGCGCACGGCATAAAAGCGGCGGCCCCGAAGGGGCGAGCGCTCGGCGCCGTTCCAGATCGCATAGCGATACAGCTTGCTCCGCGCGTCCCGCCGGGCATGGAAGCCCTCGGGTGCAAGCGCAGCGTCACGCACGGCTACGTCTTCCGGCAGGAGCGCGTTGAGTGCGCGGACGAGGGCCGCGGGATCAAGGCGCGTCCCGAAGCTCAGGCTCGCCACCTGCCCCTCCGCGTGGACTCCGGCATCGGTCCGCGACGCACCCACAACGGTCACCGGGGCACCGGTCAACTGCTGGAGCGCTGCTTCGAGCGCGCCCTGTACCGTGCGCGCACCTTCGGCCTGCGCTTGCCAGCCCGCGAACTGCGCGCCGTCATATTCGAGAACCAGCCGAAAGGTGGGGCTCACGCGAGGGCGAGGCGCGCCTCAGCGAGCTTTACGGCGTTCGTTGCGGCGAGCCGTACCGAATCGGCGGCCAGCCAGAGCATGAGCCCGCACTCCCTCGTCGGGTCCGCCCGCAGCCGCCCGACAAGAACGCTCTCTCGCCCTGTCGTCGCACGAGTCGCGGGGCCGGGCATCGCACCCTCCCAAAGCTCGACCCCGGCTGCCTTCGCGAGGGCGCTGCGTGCATCGTCCGGGGCCAGTGGGCGCTCGAACTCGAGGGTGAGGGCGGCCCCATCGCCCGAGAATGTCGGTACCCGAACCGCCGTCGCAGCGATTCCCACGTGCCCGCCCAGGATGCGCTGAAGATCGCGGGCGAGAGCGGACTCGAAGCTTGTGGCGCCCCCGGGCTCGACGTCCCCTAACGAGGGCACGCAGTCGAACGCCACCGGTTGGCCAAAAACGCTGGGTTCGGGCGGATCCTGTTGGTTAAAAAGGGCAATCGTCTCCGAGGAGAGCGATTCGATGCCAAGCCTCCCCCCGCTCGAGACCGAATGAACCGAGGTGGCGACTACGCGCACAAGGCCCGCGGCACGATCCAGGGGGCGCAGCGCGGTCGCCCACGCAAGTGCCGGGGCCGCAGGCGAAGAAAGAATCGGTTGGAGGAGCGCGCCCGGGGCGGGCTCGAGATCGGCCACGAGCAGCGGTACGTCGGGGCTGGCCGAGAGGCAGCCGGAGAGGTCGATGCAGGGCACGCACTCGTGGAGGGCGCGTCGCGCAAGCTCAAGCGAGGCCACGGGCGGCGCGCACAGAAATGCCAGGTCGACGCCGCGCAGGTGCGCGGCATCGGTGCATACATCGTAGACCTCGCCGCGAAACTCGATCGCATCCCCGGCCGAGCGCTGGGTCGCAAGGGGCACAAGCTCGCCAAGGGGGAAGCGGCGGGCGTCGAGCACCGAGAGGAGCTCGCCGCCGAGCGTCCCGGTGGCGCCGGCGACGGCGACCCGAAGCGCGCGCACGGGCACTAGCCGCCGACCCCTCGGCCGCGCCCCGGGAGAAGATCTCCGGCTTGGCAGCGCATCGCCCACGGTTCATCGCCCATCAGTTCTGCCTGTCAAGCCCCGCGAGCACGAGCGCTCCCATCTTCTTGCAACCGATGGCCGCTTGGGCCTGGCCAGGCAGGACGAGGTCACCCGTGCGATAGCCGGCGTCGAGCACGGAGGTCACGGCTCTCCGGATGTCGGCGGCGATTTCCTTCGCCCCGAGCGAGTGCTCGCAGAGCATCGCGGCCGAGAGAATCGCAGCCAGGGGGTTTGCCAGATCCTTCCCGGCGATGTCAGGAGCCGAGCCGTGGACAGGCTCGTAAAGGCCAATCCCTCCTTCGCCGAGGCTCGCCGACGGCAGCATTCCGAGAGACCCCGTGATCATGGCCGCCTCGTCGGAGAGAATGTCGCCGAAGAGGTTCTCGGTCAGCAACACATCGAAGCGGCGTGGGTCTCGCACGAGCAGCATGGCGCACGAATCCACAAGCTGGTGCGCGAGTTCGATATCGGGGTAGCTGCGCGCCGTCTCCTCCACGACCTCGACCCACAGTTGCGACACCTCGAGGACATTGGCCTTGTGCACGTGCGTCACGTGGCGACGCCGACCGCGCGCCGCCTCGAATGCAACACGGGCAATCCGCGCGATCTCGACCTCGTCATACACCAGCGTGTTCCGGGCTTCGCGTTTCCCGTCCACCAGTGTGCGGCCGCGGGGCTCCCCAAAGTAGAGCCCGCCCGTGAGCTCGCGCACCACCAGAAGGTCGATCCCCTCCACCACCTCGGGCCGCAGCGTCGATGCACCTGCCAAGGCAGGGAATACGGTCGCCGGCCGGAGGTTCGCAAACAGACCGAGCTCCTTGCGGATGCGGAGCAGCCCTTTCTCCGGGCGCCGGTCGACGGGGGCCGCGTCCCACTTCGGACCGCCCACGGCGCCCAGCAGCACCGCGCGGCTTTGCCGTGCAAGCTTTACGACATCGTCGGCAAGGGGCGTGCCGCGTGCGTCGAGCGACGCCCCTCCGATCAGCTCTTCCGCGAACTCGAGCTTGCGGCCACGTCGCGCGCAGGCCGCCTCGAGGACCTGTCGGGCCTCTCGTGTCACCTCGGGGCCAATTCCGTCCCCGGGCAATAGGACGATGCGATCCATCGGTTTCCCTTCGTGGCAAGCTGCGCGCGCCAATCCCGCGACCCGGCGCGAGCGTGGCCGGTGGCAGCGGGCGGAACCGGTGCCGGACCTGCTAGATCCCTTTCGGCTCCGCGATCGCGTGGCGACGCTTGTGCCATTCGAGCTTATTGAGGGCGTGCACGTACGCCTTTGCGCTCGCCACCAGGATATCGGTATGGGCGCCGTGACCGATCACCTTGCGTCCCCCTTCCGATAGCGTGACCGATACCTCACCCTGTGCATCCATGCCCCCGGTGATGGCGTTCACCTGGTAGCGCAGCAGCTCGCTCTTCGTCTCCGTCAGCGTTGCGATCACCTTGAACAGTGCATCCACAGGGCCCACACCGAACTCCGTTGCTTTGCGAGGAACGCCATCCACTGTGAGCTCGACCGTCGCGTTTGGAACGCCGAAGCTCCCACTCACAATGCTGATGTCGCCGAGCGCGAAGCGGTCGTCACTTGCGATCACCGAGTCCGCGACGATCGCCTCGAGATCCTCGTTGTAGATCGACTTCTTCTTGTCCGCGAGGTCCTTGAAGCGCTGGAACGCGCGCTGGAACTCCTCCCCTTCCAGGGGGAAACCGAGTTCCTGCAGCCGCTCGCGGAACGCGTGACGTCCGGAGTGCTTGCCGAGAACGAGCTCGTTGGACGGCCTCCCTATCGACTGTGGCGTCATAATCTCGTAGGTGATCGCCGCCTTGAGAACGCCGTCCTGGTGAATCCCCGCTTCGTGCGCAAACGCGTTGTCTCCGACCACCGCCTTGTTTGGTTGCACGGGGACGCCGATGATCGAGGAGAGCAGCCGGCTCGAGGGATAGATCTCGCTGGTGCGGATCCTGGTGTCGAGGCCGGCGAACACATCGCGACGCGTCTTCATGGCCATGACGCACTCTTCCATCGAGGTGTTTCCCGCACGCTCGCCGATCCCGTTGACCGTGCACTCGATCTGCCGCGCCCCGGCACGCACTGCGGCGAGACTGTTCGCGACGGCAAGACCCAAGTCATTGTGGCAGTGGACGCTGAAGACGACGTTCCCTGCTCCCGCGACGCGCTCTCGAAGATGCCGGATGAGATCGGCGTACTCCTCGGGCGAGGTGTAACCGACGGTGTCCGGGAGGTTCAGCGTTAAGGCGCCGGCCACAATCGCCACGTTGCACACCTCGACCAGGTACTCCCAATCCGAGCGCGTGGCGTCCTCGGCCGAGAACTCCACATCATCGACAAAGCTGCGGGCCTGTCGGACGGCGCGATCGACCTCTTCCAGCACGCGCTCGCGGCTCATCCGCAGTTTGTGCTGAAGATGGATGTCGCTCGTCGCAATGAACGTGTGGATGCGAGGCTTGGCGGCGCGCTCGAGGGCCCGTGCCGCGCGCTCGATGTCCTCCCGGCCGGTCCGGGCCAGTCCGCAAACGATGGTCTCCCGCAGTTCTGCAGCCACGGCACGAACCGATTCGAAGTCGCCCTCACTCGCAATCGGAAAGCCTGCCTCGATGACGTCGACGCCGAGCCGTTCGAGTTGGCGCGCAAGTGCCAACTTTTCGGAGAGGTTCATGCTGCAGCCCGGGGACTGTTCACCGTCTCGCAGTGTCGTATCGAAGATACGGATGATCTCAGTGCTCATGGTTTCCATCCTTTGCGGAGGGCGGCGGGAGCTCCTCCAAGGGCTGGCCGTACTTGCGGCGCCAGAACCACTCGATCGGGCCCGAGGCGACATAGGCGACGCCGATACCGAAGAGCGTCACGCTCGGTTCAAGGGCGACGAGCACAAGGGCGATGACCACGAAGACAAGGGTCCCATAGGAGTGACGCAGGTCGAGCTCCTTGAAGCTCCGGTAGGGGAACGTGCTGACCATGAGCAGGCCCACGCTCACCACCCCGATCGCGACCACCGCTTCCGGGAAGCGGAAGCGCACGAAGTGCTGGTGCACGAAGTCCGTAAACCACACCGTGGCCGCGACCATGAGCGCTGCGGCCGGACTCGGAAGCCCCTCAAAGCGTCCCTTGTAGCGCGAGGGGTGTACGTTGAAGCGGGCGAGGCGCAGCGCCGCACACACCGTGTACACGAACACCATCATCCAGCCGGGTCGACCGAGGACGCGCAGGTCCCCCGCGGCGAAGGCGAGCACGGCGGGCGCGACGCCGAAGGCGACAACGTCGGCCAACGAATCGTACTCCGCACCGAATTTGCTGGTGGCGTGCGCGAGACGCGCCACGCGACCGTCGAGGGTATCGCAGATCGCTGCGAGCACGATCCCGAGCGCGGCACGATTCGGCTCGCCCAGGGTCGCGTGAATGATCGCGTAGAAGCCGAAGAAGAGATTCCCGGTGGTAAAGAGCCCAGGCAAAAGGTACATGCCCCGGCGCCGCCCGCTGCGCGCACGGCGACGCCTCCTGCGACGCGCGCCGAAGCTGCCGTAACTCTCCGCGGGTTCGATGCTGGTCATGAAGCCCCTCTCGGCAGGAGCTCGGCCACAACGCTACTGCCACCCCGCACCCGGTCGCCCACGCGCACCCGCGGCCGCGCGGCGGGCGGCAGCAGGACATCTGTGCGGGAGCCGAAGCGGATCAGGCCATACCGGTCGCCACGGCGCAGCCATTCCCCAACCCGCGGATGACACACGATGCGGCGCGCGATCAAACCCGTGATCTGAACGACCCGCACCCGCTCGCCGCTCGCCGTCTCGAGGGTCAGGCTGCAAGAGACGTTGAGACGCTCCGCATCGGGGTTGAAGGCGGCGAGGTATTCCGAGCCCGAGCGCACGATCTCCACCACGCGGCCGGCAAGTGGCGCCCGATTCACATGCACGCTGAAGATGGACAAGAAGATCCCGATGCGCAGGCGCTTCGATCCGTCGCCGTCTTCCACCTCTCCCACGGCGATCACGCGGCCGTCCGCGGGCGAAACGACCGTCCGTTCGTCGCCGGGGATTACGCGCTCTGGATTGCGAAAGAACGCGAGGACGAGGGCGGCGAGGCCGAGCCACAGCAGCGTCCAGCTAGAGCGTGCCAGAAGGAACGCGAGGGCCATCCCGAGGAGCAGCACAGAAATGCGCCAAGCGTCCGGAACGATCGGCTCGGTCGGGCGCTCGGCAAAGACAGGGACCCCGGGCTCAGGCATGGGCTTAGTTCCTTGAACGGTCGACGAGGGCTTTCTCCTTGAGCCAGGGCATGAGTCCTCGCAGCTTCGCACCGACCTTCTCGAGCTCGTGCTCGGCGGCCCGCCGTCGCATCGCGTTGAAGGAGGCCTTTCCCGCTTGGTTCTCGAGGATGAACTCCTTTGCGAACTGGCCGCCCTGGATTTCCTTCAGCACTTCCTTCATGCGCTCCCGCACGGCTGCATCGATCAGGCGCGGGCCGCGGGTCAGGTCCCCGTACTCGGCGGTATTGGAGATCGAGTACCGCATGTTCGCGATTCCGCCCTCGTAAATCAGGTCGACGATGAGCTTCACCTCGTGGATGCATTCGAAGTACGCCATTTCCGGTGAGTATCCAGCCTCGACGAGGGTCTCGTAGCCCGCCGTCATGAGCGCCGTGAGGCCGCCGCAGAGCACCGACTGCTCGCCGAAAAGGTCCGTCTCCGTTTCCTCCCGAATGTTCGTCTCGAGAATGCCCGCCCGGCCAGCGCCGATTCCCTTGGCGTAGGCGAGCGCGGTTTGGAGCGTATCGCCCGAGGGATCGGCGTGAACGGCCACGAGCGCGGGGACGCCTTTTCCTTCCTGATAGTGGGCGCGCACGGTATGCCCGGGACCTTTGGGGGCGACCATGAAGACGTTCACATCCGGCGGCGGGACAATCTGCCCAAAATGGAGGTTGAAGCCATGCGCCACCGCAAGGTACTTGCCAGGGCGTAGCTGGGGCGCCACTTCGCGCCGGTAGATCTCCGCCATGGTCTCATCGGGCAGCGTCAGCATGATCACGTCGCCGCTCGCCGCAGCCTCATCGGGCACCGCGACCCGAAGGCCCGCTCGCTCGGCCTTGACCCATGAGGCCGAATCTTTGCGCAGCCCGACCACCACCTGGACGCCCGAATCCCGCAGGTTCTGGGAGTGGGCGTGGCCCTGGCTGCCGTATCCGAGAACGGCCACCGTCTTGCCGGAAAGGCGTCCCAGGTCGGCATCCTTGTCGTAGAAGATCCGCAGTGCCATCGCAGTCCTTACTCCTCTCTTGCTTCGTGTCCTGGTCCGGCGAGGTCGAGCTAAAGCCCGCGCGCCATCGCAAGCGGTCCCGTCCGCACGAGCTCACGCAGGCCGAGCGGCTCGAGAAGCCGCACCAGAGCTTGAATCTTGTCGGGCCCACCCGTCACCTCGATCACAAAGGACTTGGCCGACACGTCGACGATCTTGCCCCGGAAGATCTCGGTAACGCGCAGCACCTCTGCACGCGCCTCCGGGGGCGGAGCGATTTTCAGCACGGCCATTTCGCGATCCACAAAGCTGCCCGACACGTGATCGGTGACCTTGATCACGTCGATCAGCTTGTGAAGCTGTTTGGTGATTTGTTCGATCGTGTCGTCGTCTCCTTCCGTCACGATCGTCATATTCGACATGGTGGCATCGAGGGTCGGCGCGACGTTCAGACTGTCGATGTTGTACCCACGACCGCTGAACATGCCGGCGACGCGGGAGAGCACGCCGAATTCGTTACGCACGAGGACCGAGATGGTGTGCCGCACGGGAGTCCTTCCGCCTCGCGATTAGCCGACGGGGTCGTGGAGAACCATCTTGGCCGAAGGTGCGCCGGATGGGACCATGGGATAACAGTTTTCGGTCTCCGCAACTCGAAAATCCATCACCACGGGCCCGGCGTGAGCGAATGCCTTCTCAAGCACCGGCTCGACTTCGTCGGGCTCCGTGGCTCGAAGGCCCAGCGCACCGAATGCCTCGGCCAGCCGCACGAAATCCGGCGCGGTATGCAGGTCGCTCGCGGATACCCGGTTTTCGTAGAAGTGCTGCTGCCACTGGCGCACCATGCCGAGATACTGATTGTTGATGATCGCGACCTTGATGGGCAGGCGCTCTTCCACGGCGGTCACCATCTCTTGGATATTCATCAGGATCGAGCCGTCCCCGGCGATGCAGATGACGAGATCCCCTGGACGCCCGATCTGGGCCCCGATGGCCGCCGGCAGGCCGTAACCCATCGTGCCAAGACCACCCGACGAGAGCCAGTTGTTCGGCGACTGGCAGTGGTAGTACTGCGCCGCCCACATCTGGTGCTGACCCACATCGGTGGTGATACACGCCGTACCGCGCGTCAGCTGGTAGATCTTGTCGATCACGAACTGGGGGAGCAGCGGGCCCTTGGCGGGCTGGGTATAGGCGATGGGGTGCTCGCGGTCCCAGCTTTCGATCTGGCTCCACCAGGGCGCGATCTGTTCGTGGTAGCGCGTGAGATCCCGCTCGTCGCCCAGGAGCTTGAGCAGCTTCCCCACACAGTTGCGCACGTCACCAACAATCGGGATGTCCACGTGGACGTTCTTGCGGATGGTCGTGGGGTCGATATCGATGTGGATCTTGCGCGAGTGTTGGCTGAACTCATCGAGCTTCCCCGTCACGCGGTCGTCGAATCGCGCACCGATCGCTACGAGGACGTCACACTGGTCTACCGCGAGATTCGCGCGATAGGTGCCATGCATACCCAGCATCCCGAGAGACTGCGGATGGTCGCCGGGGATCCCGCCAATCCCCATGAGGGTGTAGGTCGTGGGAACGCGCAGCTTCTCGGCGAGCTGGCGCACCTCGGCAGCCGCGTGTGAGGAGATAACGCCGCCGCCGAAGTAGATCACCGGGCGGCGCGCCTGGAGGATGAGAGCCAGTGCCTTCTTGATCTGCCCCCAGTGGCCCTCGAAGCAGGGCTGGTAGTGCTCGAGGTGGATCTCCTTCGGGTAGAAGAACTCACACTCCGCGCCGGAAACGTCCTTCGGAATATCGACCAGGACCGGGCCGGGGCGACCTGTCGTCGCGATGTAGAAGGCCTCTTTGATCGTGCCGGCGAGATTGCGCACGTCTTTGACCAAGTAGTTGTGCTTGGTGACCGGCCTCGT
Organism: Myxococcota bacterium; assembly: GCA_035489755.1. Taxonomy (GTDB): domain Bacteria; phylum Myxococcota_A; class UBA9160; order UBA9160; family UBA9160; genus UBA9160. Next base: position 43,786 of record DATGZK010000094.1, on the reverse strand, counting down.
GAGACCCACGTTGTCGGCCTCTTGGAACGCATCGCTTCCGATGGACTTGGTCGCGACCTGACCGGAGAAGATCAGGATCGGAATGGAATCCGCGTAGGCGGTCGCAATCCCGGTGATCGAGTTGGTAAGGGCAGGCCCGGAGGTCACGATCGCAACGCCGGGCCGGCCGGTGGCCCGCGCAAAGCCGTCCGCCATGTGGACCGCACCTTGTTCGTGGCGGGCCAACACGTGGCGGAACTGATGGCGATAAATCCCATCGTAGATGTGGAGGACGGCGCCGCCCGGGTGGCCAAAGACCACCTCCACGCCCTCCTCGCGGAGCGCCCTCATGAGCACATCGGAGCCGTTGGGTTTCACGCGTCCCTCCTCGCGCGCAAGGGGGGTTGCCCCGGTGCGGCAGCCCTCCCGTCCGGGTTGCGAATCGGGAGGGTGGGTTGCGGCCAAATCGGAGGTGGGTTCGGGTTTCGAATCCCGCCCTCGGGGAATTCGGCGAGAATACGGGAGCAACTCCCCAGTGTCAAAACGGCGGCGCCGTCTCGAGCCTCTCTCCCGTGCGACGGGCTTCGGCCTCGGCTCGACGCAGGTAGCGCGGGCACAGCGCCTCGGCCCCGATTCCGGCCCCGGCGGCGAGGAGCGCGTGCCCCAGGCGACCGACCTGAAAGGCGCGGGGCCGAGCGAGGGCCTCGGGGAGGATCCGGGCGCCCGCCCCGAGCGCCGCAGCAAAGGCCTCTGCGTATAGCAAGGCGCCGTCGCCGACGAGCACGCACGATCGCGGCAGCCTTGCAGTGAGGTCCGGCACCGTGTAGAGGCCATCCGCCAGCTTAAGGGACGGCTCCGCTTGCGTGAGCTCGTACACGCCCGCGTACACCTCTCCGCGACGCGCGTCGAGGACGGCCGCAACCACATCTCCGGGCGAGCCCGCCGCGCAGGCCAGCGCGGCCAGGGTCGAAACCGCCGCAACCGGCTGAGCTCCCCCGAATGCCAGACCTTTCACCGTCGCAACGCCCACGCGAAGTCCGGTGAACGATCCCGGGCCGATCGAAACCGCAAACGCGTCGACCGCATCGAGCGCGCTCCCGCAAAGAGCCAGCAGGTGATCGATGCCCGGGAGCAGCTGCTCAGAGACCGGCTGGGTTGCGGGGAGGGTGATCTCGGCGACGAGCTCGCCGTCGCGCAGGAGCGCGACTCCCGGCGTACGCAGCGCGGACTCAAGCGCGAGCAACAGGGAGGGCGCGTTCAACGCCGCACCCAAGCGAAGCCCCAGCGAAGTTGCTCCCGACTCCACCCCACCGTTAGAGCCCAGTGCTGGTGCGCAACCACTCCAGGAGCTTTGACCAGTGACGGGAAACGTCATTCCAGAACGCGAAACCCATCAGCAGGACGAGCACCGTGAGACCGATTTGCTGGACGACCTCGCGTGTGCGCAGCGAGACCGGCGAGCGCTTCACGCCCTCGATCAAAAAGATCGTCGCCTGGCCCCCGTCAAGCACGGGAATCGGCAAGAGATTGAGCACGCCAAGGTTGATGCTGATGAGGACGAGCGTAACAAGATAGTCCCTCCAGCCTCGTTGAAGCGCGTTGTGTGCGATCTCTGCGATGCCGATGGGGCCCGCAAGCTGCTTGCTCGACACCTCCCCGGTCACGATCTTTCCGAGGCCTTGGAGGAAGTTTCGCATCACTTCCGACGTCATTGAGACAGCGCGCGGAAACGCCACGATCGGGTTCCGCTCGATGTCCTGGCCGAGCGCTCCGACCATCGCCGCGGGTTCCGCGGTGACACCGATCAGATACCGCTCCTCCGGCACCCCGAGACCCGTGTCCGCATTCGCGAGCTCCGGCGTGATCCGCAACACGCGCGTCTCGCCGCGGCTCGCGACTTCGATCTCGAGTGTGCGCCCCTTGCTCGTCCGCACGATCTCGGCGAATGAGGCAAAGCTACCGACCGGCGAGCCATCGACGCTGAGAATGAGGTCCCCGGGCTCAATGCCGGCGCGTGCCGCGGGCGAATCCGGGCTGACCCGGGAGACGAGAACACTCGCCGGCAGGACCCCCAAGGCTTCGAGGGAACCGAGCGCTGGAACGCGCAGGCTCAGCTGCTCGGGGTTCGCCTCGTCTCCCCGAGAAATCGCGAGCTCCACTTCGCCTTGGGTTCCGGCTTGGGTGTAGGCCCGCTCGAACTGCACCCAGTCCTCGATCGCGGCTCCGCCTACCTTAAGGACCCGGTCTCCCGATCGAAGGCCGGCCTTGGCGGCCGATGAATTTTTGCTAGGGATCCCGACGGTTGCGCGCAACCGCTGGTAGCCGAGACCCGACCAGCCCACCCGATGCACGCCGCCGAACTCGTCGAGTCCGCCGCGCGCCGTGAGTTCGAGCGGGAGCTCGCGCCGCTGGCCGTCGCGCTCGAACGCGACCTGAACCGATTGTCCGGGATGGGCACGCAGCGCTTCTTCAACATCGTCCCACCACGCCACCGGTTTCTGATCGATCGCGAGGATGCGGTCGCCGGGACGAAAGGCCGCCTGCGCCGCCGGCGAGCCGATCTCGACCGTACCCACGACCGGGAGGGCACGAGGGATGCCGACAAAAAGCATCCCCACGAAAACCGCGATGGGGAGGAGCAGATTCATCGCGGGACCCGCGAAGACGATGGCGAGCTTTTGCCACACCGGCTTTGCGCCGAGCGTTTCAGAGGGATGCGCGCGGACCTCGGGATCTCCCTCTGCCTCGTCGGGGTTCTCGCCCAGCATCTTCACGAAGCCGCCGAGGGGGAAGAAGGCAATCACGTACTCGGTCCCGTTGCGCGTCCAGGCGAGTTTCCAGCGTCCGATTCCGATCGTCGGACCGAAGCCCAGAGAGAACTTCAGCACGCGCACGCCACACAGTTTCGCTACGAGGAAGTGGCCGAACTCGTGCACGAAAACGAGAACACCGAGCATGGCCACGAAGGCAAAGAGGTAGGAGAAGGCGATCACGCGGACTCCACCTGCCGGAGGCCAAGCCGAGCCCGCGCCGTCGCACGAGCCCAGCCATCGGCCGAACGCACGTCGGCAAGGTCACGCACGGCTGCGGTCCCGCTGTGTGCGAGGTGGGCCTCCAGCACCGCAGCGTTTGTCGCGACGATCTCCGGGAAGGGGATCGCTCCCTCGAGGAAGGCCGCGACGGCGACTTCGTTCGCGGCATTCAGCACCGCGGGAGCCGTCTCGTCTCCGCGCAGCGCAGCGTACGGCAGCTCGAGGGACGGGAAGCGCCTGCGATCGGGGGCTTCGAACTCGAGTTTCTCTGCCTTTGGCAGATCGAGGCGCGCGAGCCCGAGAGGCAAGCGTTCGGGGTGCGCCAGGGCGACAGCGATGGGAACGCGCATATCGGGGATGCCGAGCTGTGCCAGGATGGAACCGTCGATAAATTCCACGAGCGAATGCACGATGGACTGCGGATGCACGACGATGTCGATCTGCTCGGGCGGGAGATCAAAGAGCCAGCGGGCTTCGATCACCTCGAGACCCTTGTTCATGAGCGTGGCGGAGTCGACGGTGATCTTCGGCCCCATGCTCCAGTTCGGGTGCTTGAGCGCATCTGCGACCGTGGCCTGCGCAATGCGTTCCGCCGGCCAGGTGCGGAAGGGTCCCCCGGAGGCTGTGAGGAGGAGCCGGGCGACGTCCTGGCGGCGCTGACCCGCGAGGGCCTGGAAGATGGCGCTGTGCTCGCTGTCGACAGGGAGGAGCTCGACCCCGCGCGCTCGGATCTCGCGCAGCACGAGCGCTCCCGCCATCACCATCACTTCCTTGTTCGCAAGCGCAATGTTCCGACCCGCGCGGATCGCCGCCAGCGTGGGCTCGAGTCCGACGGCTCCCACGAGCGCCGCGACCACGAGATCTGCGGAATGGGTGGCCACCGCAAGCAGCCCCTCGTCTCCTGTGACTACGCGCGTCGGCGTGCCCTGGATGCGCGCGCGCAGGCCTTCGGCGCAGGCCGCATCGGCGACCGACACGAGTGCGGGCTGAAAGCGCATGACCTGCGCGGACAACTTCTCGATGTTGCGGCCCGCGGCGAGAGCCACGATCCGGAAGCGCTCGGGGAACTGCGCCACGACGGCGAGCGTCTGTTCGCCGACGCTGCCCGTGCTCCCGAGGACCGTGATCTGCTTCGGCTCGCTCACGGGCCCTCCGTGGCGTCGCTCCGCACCTGCGCGCTCGTCAGACCGAAACGCCGCTCCCGTGACTGGTAGTCGAGCAGCGCATCCACGAAGTGGCTCTTCCGGAAGTCCGGCCACATGACTTCGGTGGAATGGATTTCGGTATAGGCAATCTGCCAGAGCAAGAAGTTCGACACCCGGGATTCTCCCCCGGTTCGGATCAGCAGATCGGGATCCGGGAGCTCGGGCTCGTAGAGGTAGGCGGCGAAGGTTTTCTCGTCGAGCCGGTCGGGGTCGACCTTCCCGAGCTCGAAGTCGCGGAGCAGCTTGCGCGCGGCGTCGACGATCTCCGCCCGTCCGCCGTAGGAGATGGCAAACACGAGCGTCATCTCCCGATTGCCCTTGCTCTCGTCAATCACCTGGTCGAGCCTGCGACGCACTCCAGGGGGTAGGAGGTCCGCACGGCCAATGGCCCGCACCCGGATGCCGTTGCGCATCACCTCCTCGCGCTCCGCCTCAAGGTAGTGCTCGAGCAGGTGCATGAGCTCCTCGACCTCGAGCTTGGGACGACTCCAGTTCTCGAGCGAGAAGGCGTAGAGCGTGAGGTTCCGAATCGCGAGCTCGTGCGCCGCACGCAGCACCGCGCGCACGGACTCGAGCCCGGCGCGGTGGCCCTCGATTCGCGAGAGCCCCCGCCGCTCGGCCCAGCGCCCGTTGCCGTCCATGATCACGGCCACGTGGCGCGGCAGGCGATCCGTCCTGATTCTGCGCTCTTTCATCGCTAGACCTGCAGGATCTCCTTCTCCTTGGCCAGCGCGGTCTCGTCGATCTTCTTCACGTACTCGTCGGTCAGATCCTGAATCTTCTTGTCGGCGCGGTGCCGGTCATCGGCGGGAATGTCACCGTCGGCGTCCATCTCCTTCAGGAACTGGAGCGCCTCGCGCCGGGCTTCGCGGACGCCCAGCTTGTGCTCTTCGGCCAGCTTGTGCACCTGCTTGACGAGCTCCTTGCGGCGCTCTTCGGTGAGAGGAGGGATGGGGATGCGCACCACTTTCCCGTCGTTGTTCGGTGTAAATCCTAGATTCGAGGTCTGAATCGCCTTCTCGATCGCCTGCAGGGCGCCCTTGTCGTAGGGCGCGATCACGATGAGCCGCGGATCGGGGGTGGTGAGGTTTGCGAGCTGGTTCAGCGGGGTCGGGGTGCCGTAGTAGTCGACGCGCACGCCATCGAGCAGGGTCGGGTTCGCGCGGCCGGTGCGGACTCGCTGAAGATCGTGCTTTAGCCCACGCACTGATTTCTCCATCGACTCCTTCGCGTCCTCGATGACTGTCGCGCTGTCATTGGCGGCCATGGCCCTCCCCTCCCGTCATTCGCCGACGCGTGTACCGACGGTTTCTCCCAGCACGACCTTGCGCAGATTGCCGGGAACCGCGGTATCGAACACGATAATGGGAAGGCGGTTCTCGCGGCACAGCGCGATGGCCGTCTGGTCCATCACCCGCAGGTTCTTTCGGATGGCTTCGTCGTAGCTGACGCGCTCATAGCGCTTGGCCTCGGGATGCGTGCGCGGATCGGCGTCGTAGACGCCATCGACGCCGTGCTTGGCCATGAGGATGACGTCGGCGTGAATCTCCGCGGCCCGAAGCGCCGATGCGGTGTCGGTGCTGAAGTAGGGATTGCCCGTTCCAGCGGCGAAGATGACGACGCGGCCCTTCTCGAGGTGGCGGACCGCACGGCGGCGAATGTACGGCTCGGCGACCTCCTTGATCTCGAGGGCCGTCAGCACCCGGGTCTGCAGTCCTTCTTTCTCGAGGGCGTCCTGGAGCGCGAGGGCGTTGATCGCGCTGGCCATCATGCCCATGTAGTCCGCGCTCGCGCGATCAAGGCCCTGCGCGGCCGCATTGATTCCGCGGATCACGTTGCCCCCGCCGATCACGATTCCGATCTGCGGCCCGAGCTCGTGAACCTCGCGGATCTCCACCGCCATCTGGCGCAGGACACTCGTACTGATGCCGAAGCCGTTCTCCCCGGCAAGGCGCTCGCCGGAGAGCTTGAGAACGATCCGCCCGAAGGCCGCCTTCACGAAGGACTCGCCTCTCCCAGCTTGAAGCGTACAAAGCCTGAGATCTCGACCGGTGCGCCGAGCTTCTGGCTCGCATCGCGCAGCAGTTGGCCCACCGTTTGCTCCGGGTTCTTCACGAAGGGCTGCTCCAGAAGGCACACCTCCGCGTAGAACTTGGCGATCCGACCTTCCACGATTTTGTCCCAGAGCTTCTCGGGCTTTCCACTCTGCTCGACCTGCGAGCGGAAGATCCGCCGCTCCCGCTCGAGTACATCGGCGGCGAGGCCCCCGCGTTCCACCGCCAAAGGGGAGGGGTCGGCCGCCGCAACGTGCATGGCAAGGTCCTTTGCGAGCGCTTCAAGGCCCGGAGCCTTCGCCTTGGTACGCAGGCCGACCAGTACGCCGAGCTTCCCGCCCGCGTGCACGTAGGCGCCGATCACGCCTTCTCCTCCAAGGACGAGGCGCTGTGCGCGGCGGAGGACGACGTTTTCGCCGAGCTTCGCAACTGCAGCCGCGATTCGATCGCGAACCTTCTCGCCTCCAAGCTGCGCCTCGAGCAAGAGCTCGGCGCGCTCGAGCTTTGGATCGGCGGCTGCGGCCTGCGCGAGCTGTGTCACGAGCTTCTGGAAATCATCGGTTTTCGCGACGAAATCGGTCTCGCAGGCGAGTTCGACAAGGGCTCCGGCCGCACCCTTGACGGCGAGGGCCACGGTGCCCTCGCTCGTGGCGCGTCCCTCTCGCTTCACGGCCTTCGCAAGGCCGCGCTCGCGCAAGAGCTCTCCGGCCTTTGAGACTTCACCGCCCGCGTCGGCGAGCGCGCGCTTGCAATCCATCATGCCCGCCCCCGTCTGGTCACGCAGGGCTTTCACGTCCGATGCCGAGATCTGGGCCACCCCTGCCCTCCTGCTCTACGCTCTTTGTACTGCGTCGCCCAAGCTCTTGGGTTGAACTCACGGCGCGCGGAGCGCGCCTTCCCTAGGCAGTCCCGGCTCCGTCGCCCGCGTCCTCCGGCGGGCCCGGCGGCTCTCCGCCGCCGCTCCGCCCCCGTCCGCCCCGGGGTCCGCCCGCGGAGTGCGTACCGCCGCGCCCCCGCCGCGGCGGGTGCTTGATCTCCACCACCACGCGACCCGTCGAGGGTGCCGCCACCTCTCGTTCCGCACCGCGGCCCGCGTCCTGGCTGCCTTCTGCCTGGAGGCGCTCCTGGTGGATCCGGGACCCCTCGAGGCACGCGTCCGCGACGCGCGCGCAATAGAGCTGGATGGCGCGGATCGCGTCATCGTTGCCGGGAATGACGAAGTCGATGCCCTCGGGGCTGCAGTTGGTATCGACCACCGCCACGATCGGAATCCCGAGGCGCCGCGCTTCTGAGATCGCAATGTGCTCGACCGAAACGTCGATCACGAAGAGCGCATCCGGGAGCCGCGACATCTCCTGTATCCCTTCAAGGGAACGCCGGTACTTCTCGACCTCGCGCTGCATGTGGGCACGGTCTCGCTTCGAGATTTCAGCGGCCTTGGCTTCGTCCTCCACGATGGCCTTCAGCTCTTTGAAGCGCTCGACGGACTTCTTCACCGTCCGGAAGTTCGTAAGCATGCCCCCCAGCCAGCGGTTGTTCACGTAGTACTGACCGGAGCGGTGGGCTTCGAGCTGGATGGCGGGTGCGGCCTGACGCTTTGTGCCGACCAACAGCACCTTGCCTCCCACCGCGGTCGTATCCCGAAGGAATTCAAGGCTTTCCTCGAACTGAGCGAGGGTTTGGTCGAGATCGAGGATGTGAATGCCCTGGCGCTCGCCGTAGATGTAATCCTTCATCCGCGGGTTCCAGCGCCGGGTCTGGTGACCGAAGTGGACTCCGGCCTCGAGCAGGGATCGCAAAGACAAACTGCGGTCGTCGAGGATCGCAGCCGCTCCGGCCTGGGGGCCGGGGGGGGTCTCGGACATAGAGGGGCTCCTTCGCGGTTTGGCCTCCGCTCCGGCCGATATTCCCGAAGTCGACCTGCGGGCAGCGGATCCAAATCCGAGGGCCGCGGGCCGACACCGCACGGGCGGTCCGGAACGTGTGAAGTGGCGAGGGGATAGCAGAGAGCAGGCCGGAGCACTAGCCGGTCAGGTTCGGTACTCCGCGTTGATCCGCACGTAGTCGTAGGAGAGGTCGCAGGTCCAAACGAGGGCTTGCCCCCGGCCCGCAGCGAGCTCGACCTCCACCTCCACTTCCTTGGAGCGGAGCCCCTCCTGCGCACGTCGCCGCGCCGCGGGCCCCGCCGAGGCGCCTCGGTGGAAGACGCGCACGCCCGCGAGGGACACCTCTGTCCGTGGCAGATTGATCCGAACCTCGGCCGCCCCAACGGTCTGAAGAATCCGTCCCCAGTTGGCATCGCCTCCGAACAGGGCCGTCTTGACCAGCACAGAGTTTGCGATGCGCTTGGCCGCGCGCATCGCCTCCTCCGCGTTGCGGGCGCCCCGAATCCGCACGGTCACGAGCTTCGTCGCGCCTTCGCCGTCGCGGGCAATGGCCCTGGCCAGCTCCTGGCAGACCTCGCGCAGCGCGCCCGTGAAGGCCCGCGCGCCGGGGCTCGAGGCGGCGCGCAGGAGCGGATTCTCGGCCAGGCCGTTGGCAAGAACGAGCGCGGTGTCGCTCGTCGACCCCTCGCCATCGACCGTCACGCGGTTGAAGCTCTGGTCGGCGGCGTCGCGCAGGAGGCGGCGCAGGTAGGGCGGCGCAACCGCCGCATCGGTCAAGACGAACGCGAGCATGGTGGCCATGTTGGGCTCGATCATGCCCGATCCCTTCGCGATGCCAGCCACGCTCACCGTCCGACCGCCAACTCGCGTGCGGGTTGCCACGAGCTTCGGGACCGTGTCGGTCGTCATGATGGCTGCGGCAGCGTCGCCGAGTCCGCGGCGTGCCAGTGCCTCACCCGCTCGCACAATTCCCTTTTTAAGTTTGGCCATGGGTAGCGGCTCGCCGATCACACCCGTCGAAGCGATGAATACCTCGTCCTCGGAACAGCCGAGCGCGCGCGCGGTAAGGGCACCCATCTGGCGCGCATCCTGCAGCCCGCGCGCTCCCATGGCGACATTGGAACAGCCGCTGTTTGCGATGATCGCGCGGCCGCGGCCCGAGCGAATGCGGGCTCGATTGATCGCGACCGGTGCGCCGACCACGCTCGAGCGCGTGAAAACGCCCGCGGCAGCCGCCGGGACGTCACTTACCAGGAGGGCAAGGTCAGGGCCCCGTTCCTTGATGCCGCAGCGGACGCCACTCGCACGGAATCCGGGGACGGCTACGCCGCTCCGTGACACTTCTTGTATTTCCGACCGCTGCCGCAGGGACAAGGTTCATTTCGGCCCACCTTGGGCACGGGGCCGCTGCGCGCGCCTTGGGCCACCGCCGGAGAAGCCGGGCCCCGGGCCGGACCTGCGGCGGGGCGGCGCTCTAGAACGCTGCCGGACGGGGCTGGGGGCCTGGACGCGTCCGGCTGCGGGGCGGCGACGGCAGGCGCGCTCTCGAGCTGGGGTTCGCGGATCACCACCTTGAAGACTCTCTCGAGCACGAGCGAGTCTACCCGGTCGTCGAGTTCCGCGAAAAGCTCGTAGCCCTCGCGTTGATATTCGACCTTGGGATCGCGTTGCGCGTAGCCCCGCAGGCCGATGCCCTCGCGCAGGCCGTCCATGCTGAGCAAATGGTCCTTCCACTGCTTGTCCAGCGTATCGAGCAGGACGCCTTTTTCGAGCTCACGGAAGCGCGGGTAACCGAGCGAGGCATACTTCTCTGCCACCTCGTCCCAGTGGCGTTCCTTCTCCGCCAGGAACGTCTTGAGTCGGTCGAGCACCAGGTGGCCGGCCCGGTCGCGGTCGCCGCTCGTGATCGCCTCTGAGAAAACCGGTTCCCGCGGATCAAACTTGACTCCGAAGAGCGTCTCAAGAGACTGGACGAGTCCCTCGATTTGCTCGGGCTCGACATCGCCTTTTTCCGGCAAGTGGGCGGCGAGCAGCGACACGATCGCGCCCTCGGTCATGTCGAGCACTTCCTCGTGCAGATCTTCGCGACCCAGCACTTCGCGCCGTCGACCATAGAAGGCTTGGCGCTGCTTGTTCATGACATCGTCGTAATCGAGCAGATGCTTTCGAGCGTCGAAGTTCCGAGCCTCGACTTTTTTCTGGGCGCCCTCGATGGCGCGCGTCACGAAGCGGTGCTCGATCGCCTCGCCCTCTTGGAGGCCGAACCGCTCCATCCAGGTCGTCAGCCGGTCCCCTCCAAAGATGCGCATGAGGTCATCCTCGAGGGAGAGAAAGAAGCGGGAAGAGCCCGGATCGCCCTGCCGACCGGAGCGGCCGCGGAGCTGGTTGTCGATGCGTCGACTTTCGTGGCGTTCGGTGCCGACGATGTGCAGCCCCCCCGCGGCGACCACCTCGGCGCGCTCGGCCGCGCACTCGGCCTCGAAGCGGGCGAGCGTCGCGGGATAGTCGGGGTGGAGCTTGTCGTGTCCACACTTTGCGAGAGCGAGGAATTCGGGGTTCCCACCCAGCACGATGTCGGTTCCGCGGCCGGCCATGTTGGTCGAGATGGTGACGGCACCCTTGCGGCCGGCCTGCGCCACGATCTCCGCCTCGCGCTCGTGCTGCTTGGCGTTCAGCACGTTGTGCTTGATCCCGAACTTCGAGAGTTTGCGGGAGAGCATCTCCGAGGTCTCGATCGAGATCGTCCCGACCAAAATCGGCTGGCCGGTGGCATGGCGTTCCTTGATCTCCTCGACCACGGCGTCGAATTTTTCGGGCTTGGTCTTGTAGACCACGTCTGCAAGGTCGTCACGGATCATCGGACGGTTTGTCGGGATCACGACCACGTCGAGGTCGTAGATCTTCGCGAACTCCGGTGCCTCGGTGTCGGCGGTACCTGTCATCCCACCCACCTTCTGGTACATGCGGAAGAAGTTCTGGAAGGTAACGGTGGCAAGGGTCTGGTTCTCGTTCTGAACCGTAATTCCTTCCTTCGCCTCGACGGCCTGATGGAGCCCGTCCGACCAGCGCCGGCCGGGCATCAGGCGGCCGGTGAACTCGTCGACGATCACCACCTCCTTCTTCCCGCCGTCTCCGGCGCGGACCACATAGTCGACGTCGAGTTTCTTGAGGGTATGTGCGATCAGCGCCTGGTGAACCGCGTGGAGCACCGGCAGCATCGACGGGTCGTAGAGATTCTCGACGCCGAGCATCTTCTCGACCTTGTGCACACCCTCCTCGGTGAGGGTCGCGCTGTGCGCCTTCTCATCCACCCAGTAGTCGCCAGTCTCCTCGATCCCCTTGTTGTGGTCCCCCTTGGTCCCGGCCCCAAGCCGCGGGATCACGCGGTTTGCGATGCCATAGAGCGAAGTATTGTCTTCGGAGGGGCCGCTGATGATGAGGGGTGTGCGCGCTTCGTCGATCAGGATGGAGTCGACCTCATCCACGATGGCGTAGGAGAGATCGCGCTGCACACAGTGCTCGAGCGAGACCTTCATGTTGTCCCGCAGGTAGTCGAAGCCCAGCTCGTTGTTGGTGGCGTAGGTGATGTCGGAGCCATACGCCTCGCGCCGTTCGACGTCGCTGAGATCGTGGACGATGACGCCCACGCTAAGACCCAGGAAGCGGTGCACTTCCCCCATCCACTGGGAGTCGCGTCGCGCCAGGTAGTCGTTCACCGTGACGATGTGCACGCCCTTGCCGGCGAGCGCGTTGAGATAGGAGGGCAAGGTGGCGACGAGCGTCTTGCCCTCGCCGGTCTTCATCTCTCCGATCTTGCCTTCGTGGAGAACAACGCCGCCGATCAGCTGGACATCAAAGTGACGCTGCCCGAGCGTGCGCTTGGCCGCCTCGCGTACTGTCGCGAAGGCTTCGGGCAAGAGCGCATCGATCGTCTCGCCCTGGGCAATGCGCTGCCGAAACGCCGCCGTCCGCGCGCGCAGCGCATCGTCGGAGAGCTTCACAATGGAGGGCTCGAGCTTGTTGATGCACTCGATCAGGGGAACGATGCGCTTTAGCTCGCGGTCGTTCTTGGTGCCGATGAGCTTGCGCAGAATAGAGGGCATCGAAGGCGCGTTTTCTCCCGAACGGGGCGCTATGAGAGGCGCAGCGTACCCGAGCCCCTCGGGGCAGGCAAACGCTGCGCGCCGCGGCTACGACTTCGTAGGAAGCGTGACGCGCAGGACGAGCTTGCCGATCTGGATCTCGTCCCCATTCTGGACGCGAATGTGCTGCCCGCGCGCACCGTTCACAAGCGTACCATTCGTGCTTCCGAGGTCCTGGACGAAGAAGTGCTCCCCGTCAAAGCCGATGGCCGCATGCGCGCGTGAGATCGTGGGCTCGGCGATCACAAGATCCGCGCCCCGTCCCCGGCCGACCACGACCCATTCTCGATCGATCGGCCACTCAAGACCCTCGTAGAAGCCGCGCAAGACGTGCACGACCCCTCCGGGAGGAACCGGGCCGCGGCACTCGGAGCTCTTCGGAGGAGTGTCCACGGCCGGCTAGATCGGACGGCCGCCCCTTGCGCTTTACCCGCGGTGCCCCCTTCGCGTCCTCTCCACGGCCGAGAGGAGCTCCCTTGCGTGGAGCCGCGTCGCCTCAGTGATTTGCTCGCCTCCGGCCATGCGCGCAATCTCCTCCACCCGCTCTGCCGGCGAGAGCCGCTCCACCTCCACGCACGAGCGCCCCGCCCGCTCGCGCTTGGTAACGCGGAAGTGCGTGCGGCCGCGGGCAGCGATCTGCGGCAGATGGGTGATGCACAGCACTTGGTGCTCGCTTGCGAGCTCCGAGAGCACGCGGCCCACCCGATCCGCAGCCCGGCCCCCGATGCCCGCATCCACCTCATCGAAGACAAGAACCATCCCCGGGCCGGCGCGACGCAGCACGTTCTTGAGCGCGAGGAAGACCCGCGAGAGCTCACCGCCCGAGGCGACGCGGCGCAGCGGCCGGGGGGCCTCGCCAGGGCTCGCGGAGAACCGAAACTCGGGCACCTCCGCACCGCCGGCGGCGCAAGGCAGCGAAGGCGGTGCTGGCGCCGGGTGGAGAGCAATCTCGATCCGCGCGCTTGGCATGCCGAGCTCCGCGAGCGCAGCTTCGAGGGCACCGGAGAGGCGCTCCGCAGCACGGGACCTACCCGCCGAGAGCTTGGCAGAACACGCCGCAAGGCTTTCGGCGCGGAGCGCGCGCTCGCGCGCGAGCTCGGCCGTCCGTTCCTCGGCGCCCGCGACGGCCGCAAGCTCTTCCGCGGCGCGGTTACGGAACGCAAGCACCTCCTCCTCCGTGCTGCCGTACTTGCGCCGCAGGGATTCGAGCTGCGAGAGACGGGTTTCGAGCTGCCCAAGTCGCCCGGCATCGTCGTCAATCGATGCCGCATAGCGCTCGAGCTCGGCCGCAGCGTCAGCCGCTTCGCTCTGGAGCGTGCGAAGCCGCTCGCCAAGGGGCCCAAGGGTCGGGTCGAGGCGCGCCGCGGCCTCGACCCGCCGAGCCGCCTCGGCGAGAAGATCCGCGGAACCCTTTGCATCGGCTTGCGTCGGGTCGCCCACCAAACAGGCTGCCGCCGCTCCGGCTTCGGCGCGCAGACGCTCGGCATGGGCTAGACGCGCCCGCTCCGACGTTAGGCCTGCCGTCTCGCCAGGCACGAGCTTCGCCTCATCAATCTCGCGGACCTGGAAGGCGAGGAAATCATGCCTGCGTTCGCGTTCAGCCGCCGCACTCGCGAGCAGGACCCTCTCTTCATCGAGCTCACGGACCCTTGCGAACTCAGCCGCGACTTCCCCGCGCAGCGGGAGGAGCTCTCCGTACGCGTCGAGCAGGCGGCCATGGCTTTCGGGACGCAGCAGCGCTTGCGATTCGTGCTGGCTTGAGATCTCGATGCGCCCGGCAAAGAGCTCGCCGAGCGTTGCAACGGGCACGAGCTGCCCTGCGAGCTGCGCGCGGCTGCGCCCGGTATCCGAGAGTGTGCGGCGAACCACAAGGGTATGGTCGTCGGTTTCGATTCCACGCAGCAGGAGCTCGGCTTCAACCTCGGCCAGCCTTTCTGTGCCGAAAACGGCTTCAACGACTGCCTCACCCGCGCCCTCGCGCAGGGACTCGGCCGAGCCGCGTGCGCCCGCGACCAGGGCGAGGGCACCGAGCACGACGGACTTCCCCGCTCCGGTTTCGCCGGTGATCACGTTAAGGCCCGGTGCGAACTCGAGGTCCACGCTCTCCACGAGCGCAAGAGCTTCGATCCGCAGGGTTTCGATCACCGCGTTCCCCAGTGGAACTTCTCGCGCAGAATCTCGAAGCGGCTGCGGAAGGGAGAGGCGATGAGCCGAACCGGGTGGTCGCTGCGACGCACCGCAACGACGTCGCCTTCGCGCAGCGCAATGCCCTCCTGACCGTCGACGGTGAGCTGGACCTCGTTGCGAGAGCGCACACAGATCTCGATCTGCGAGCTGTGGGGCAGAACAAGCGGGCGCTGCGTCAGGGTGTGGGGACAGATGGGCGTCAGCAAGAACGCTTCGAGTTCCGGGAGCACGATGGGGCCGCCGGCCGACAGGGAATAGGCCGTCGAGCCGGTGGGGGTTGCGACGATGAGCCCGTCGGCGTGGTAGGTCGTGACCGCGCTCCCGCCTGCCCGCGTCTCGAGGTCAATCATGCGTGCCAGGTCTGCCTTGGTGAGAACGGCGTCGTTGAGGGCGAGAAATCGCGCGAGTTCTCCGCCATCGCGCAGGGCTCGTACATCGAGCCGCATGCGGGGTTCCACCCGAACCTCCCCCGCCAAAACCCGTTCGAGGGCCGCAAAGAGCTCATCCAAAGTGACCTCTGTGAGGAAGCCGAGGGTCCCGAGGTTGACTCCCAGGATGGGAACCGGGCGGTCGCTCACCGCACGTGCCACGGAGAGCAGCGTCCCGTCGCCGCCGAGCACGATCACGAGGTCCACCTGCCCAGCGAGGAGAGAGCGCGGCTGCGAGGGTTCGCCCGTCACCTCCCCTACCTCTTCATCTGCGATGACGCGCAGCCCGCGCTGCTGGAGCCACTTCACGAGACCCCGGACCGCGCCGGCCGCTTGGGGCTGGCCGGGCTTGAGGCACACGCCCACAGCCTGGATGGGATGGAACGCCTCGTCCGGTTTGGGGGTCCGGTTCTCGATGGGCATCGGCGCCTCGTCGGGGGGTACCGCGTGGATAACAGACGGCCTCGGCCGGCTCAAGGCGGTACCCTTGGAGGATGAGCTCTTCGGATTCGCTGAATCTGTTCGGGCCGACCCCGGCTTCGGAGCGGGCGCCAAGAGCTGCCCCGCCCCTCGCGGATCGGATGCGCCCCCATCACCTCGATGAGGTCGTGGGCCAAGAGCACCTTGTCGGACCTAGCGGACCGCTGCGCGCGCTGGCAGCGAGTGGGACCCTCCCCTCTCTTATCCTTTGGGGTCCGCCGGGTACCGGGAAGACGACGCTTGCTCGGCTGCTGGCCGAGGCGCCGAGCGCACGGTTCGTGCCGCATTCCGCGGTCACCATCGGTGTCAAGGAAATCCGCGAGCTGGTCGACCTCGCCGCCCGGGAGGCGCGGACCGGAAGGCGCACGGTGCTCTTCCTCGACGAGATCCACCGGTTTAACCGCGCCCAACAGGACGTCCTCCTTCCGCACGTGGAGATCGGAACAATCACTCTGATCGGCGCCACGACCGAGAACCCGTCGTTCGAGGTGAATGCGGCACTGCTCTCACGCTGTCGCGTCTTCACGCTGCGCAGACTCGAATCGAGCGCGCTCGCCGCCCTGGTGCGACGCGCGGCCGCAGACAGCGAACGTGGCCTTGGCGCAGACGGAATCCAGCTCTCAGAAGACGCGGTCGCGGCAATCGCCGAAGCCGCGGACGGTGACGCAAGACGCGCGCTCAACCTGCTCGAGGCAGCCGCCGCCCTTCACAAGACCCGCGCGAGCTTGGCCAACGCGCTCTCGGTCGAGACGGTGGCGCAGGCCGCCGGCGCCCGTGTCCTCGCCCATGATCGCGACCGCGAGGATCACTACAACGTGGTGTCCGCGTTGATCAAAAGTCTGCGCGCGAGCGATCCGGATGCGGCGCTCTACTACATGGCACGCATGCTGGCTGCAGGAGAGGACCCCCTGTTCGTGGCACGGCGGCTTGTGATTTTCGCGTCGGAGGACGTCGGCAATGCGGACCCCATGGCCCTTGGCGTCGCTCTCGCAGCCTTCCAAGCGGTCGAGCGCATCGGACTGCCCGAGGGCCGCATTCCGCTCGCCCAAGCGGTGACCTACCTCGGGTGCGCGCCCAAGAGCAACGCCGCCTACCTGGCAGGCGAGCGCGCGGCGCACGCCCTCTCCCACGGCTCGCTGCCGGTCCCCCTGCACCTGCGCAATGCGCCCACGCCGCTCATGAAAGGCCTCGGTTACGGGCGCGACTATCGCTATCCCCACGACGCCGAGGGGCGCTTTGTCGCGGACCCGAATCTGCCGGAAGCGCTCACGGGCGCCCGCTTCTACGAGCCGACCACTGAGGGCGCGGAAGCTGTTCTGGCCGAGCGCCTCAAAAGGTGGAGGAGCCTGCGGGAGCCGGCGCACAAAGAGAGAAAGCCCCGCGGCTAGGCGCCCGAAGCCACCTCGATCCGATTTCGGCCATTTGCCTTCGCAGTGTAGAGCGCCTCATCCGCGGCACGGACGAGTTCGTCGGGCCGTGCCATTTGCGCCATGAACTCCGCTACGCCGATACTCACCGTCGTTCGGATCCGCTTCCGGTCCGGCGCCTCGAGGGCGGTGAGTTCGAGCGATTGACGCCAGCGCTCGGCCAGGCTCACCGCGCCCCCACGATCGGTCTGCGGGAGAATCACCAAGAACTCTTCGCCACCGAAACGCCCAGCGACGTCGGTAGCGCGCAGCAGGCTTCGAAGGAGATCGGAAACCCGACGCAATACGGTGTCTCCCGCGGGATGACCGAAGCGGTCGTTCACACGCTTGAAGTGATCGAGGTCCGCCATCATCACGGTGAGCGGCAGCCGATAGCGGCGGGCCCGCAGGACCTCGATGGCGAGGACCTCGCTCACGTACCGGCGCGAGCGCAGGCCGGTCACCGCGTCGGTCATGGACTCCTTGGCGAGCATCTGGTTTTTTTCGCGGAGTTCATTTTGCAGCCGCTTGATCTTGAGGTGAAGGCGCAGCCGCGCGATGAGCTCCGCCGGGTGGCAGGGCTTGGTTACGGTATCGCAAGCGCCATCCTCGAGGAGCCGCACCTTGCGCTCGGTGTCCGCCGAGGCCGTGAGGAAGAGAAACGGGATCTCTCCGGCATTGGCGCGTGAGTCGCGCACGCGCAGGAGCTTCTCGCCGTCGAGACCCGGCATCTCGAGGTCGCACAACACCACATCGACCGACTCCGCGAGCAGAAGCCGCAGGCCCGCGAGCCCGTCCGCCGCTTCGAGGATCCGATCGAACAGGCCTGCGGGCTCGAGGGCGCGACGGATCTCCGCGCGCTGCAGATCCGAGTCTTCGATCACAAGGATCGTGGCCATTTCTTGAAGTCCCCAATGCCTTCGGGGTCCGACCTTTGGCCGGACGGCCTCGCGCCCAATGCCTCCTTATCGGCGTTTTCGGGCGCTACTCCATGGAGTTTCGACTGTATCCCCGCGGGATGAAAACGCGTGGACACCGCTCGCCCCCCAATTCTTTCCCCGCCCCATGGGTGCGCTGTGGGAGTGTTGACAGGCATAGTATGTAGTGTTACTAGTTACAATACATTTTGAGGAGATCGCGATGGCCTCCACCTTCCGTGCGCTCTCCCGGCGCTGGTTCGGTCCGCGCGCGCCGAGCTTCGAACTGCGAACCGAGGCAAAGCGTTGGGGGAAGCCTGTCCGTCGCCAAGGCTACCGCTCGCTTCGTGTCGCTCATGTGATTGAGGAGACGCCGAGCACGAAGACCTTCGTGCTCGAGCCCGCGCATCCTGACGGAACCCCGCTCCTCTACCACGCCGGTCAGCACCTCATCGTGGTCGTGGACGTGGACGGCGTCTCCCACCGTCGCTGCTATTCGTTCTCGACGAGTCCCCTCTCAGGTGATCCGCCGGCGATCACGGTCAAGCGGCTCGCAGGCGGCCGCGTCTCGAACGTCCTTCACGACGAGCTTCAGGCGGGGGACACGCTCCGCGTGACCGAGCCTGCCGGAAGCTTCACGCTCGACTTCGCAGCGCAAGCCCCGCGCCGGTACGTGCTCGTGGCGGGTGGAGTGGGCATCACCCCACTCGTCAGCCTGGCCGAAACCATCCTCCGGGCCGAGCCTCAAAGCCAGGTGACACTTCTCTTCGGCAATCGCAGCGTCGAGGAGATCTGCTTCCGCGGCCGGCTTGCGGCCCTTGCGGCCACCTTCCCGAAGAGCCTTACCGTGCGCCACGTCCTCGAGCAGCCGCCCCTCGGCTGGGACGAGAGCGCAGGACGCCTCGATGGCGCGCGGGTACTGAATCTCCTTGGCTCGCTAGACGCCGACCTCTACTTACTCTGCGGCCCGCAGGCCATGATGGAGAGCGTTACTGCCGCGCTCCGCGGAGCGGGGGTCGACGCGGATCGAATCCGCAGCGAGCGCTTCACCTATGCCGCGACCGGAAGCCGCGAAATTCCGACGCAGCCGCGCGGCGTCCTTTTCGCTGCGAGCGGAAAAGTCGCGACTGCGCAGCCCGGCCAGACTCTGCTTCAGGCGGCGAATAGCGCCGGAGTCGCCCTGCCCTTTAGCTGCACCATGGGCGGCTGCGGCGCCTGCAAGGTCCGCTTGAAGGGCGGAAGCGTGGTCATGAGCGAGCCCAACTGCCTAACGGAGCGAGAGCGCGATGAGGGCTTCGTGCTCACCTGCTGCGCGTACGCAGAGAAGGACGTCGTCATCGAAGGCTACTAAGGCGCGCCGGCACGAGGGTGATGAAGAGCGCAACCACAATGTTCACCAGGGGAGAGGATTCATGCTTTCGCAGAGAGCTCTAAAGACGGTGCCTCCGCAGGCACGAAGCCGGATTGAGGACGTGTTCGATGCCATCGCAATGGCTTGGCAGTCCAGCAACAAGAAAGTGATGGTCGGAATGCTCCCGTCCGTTGCACGTGGCCTTCTGCTCCAGAAAGGCAAGCAGGGTGAACCCGTGCGGATGCGCGCGAGCCACGACGCCTATTTCGATTTCCGCTACCAGGGCGACTATCCCGAGATGTACGAGCTTTACCGGCGCGCGATCAAGAACCAGTGGGACGGCGACACTCAACTGGAGTGGGCCACGGACGTCGATCCCTTGAATCCCGAAGTGCCTCTACTGCCCGACGCGATCATCCCGATTCCGGGTCTCGAGGCGTGCGGCATCCGCCTCGATGAGCCAGAAAAGCGACGCTTCGTGCACGACATGACGTCGTGGATGCTGAGTCAGTTCATGCACGGGGAGCAGGGGGCCCTGTACGCGTCGGCGCAGGTCACCGAGAGTGTGCAGTGGACCGACGGAAAATTCTACGGGGCGACGCAGGTGATGGATGAGGCTCGCCACCTGGAGGTGTTCCTCCGATATCTCGAAACCAAGCTCAACAAGCTTTATCAGGTGAACGACAACCTGTTCACGATCATGGATAGCCTGATGACGGACTCGCGCTGGGACATGAAGTTCCTGGGAATGCAAATCATGATCGAGGGTCTGGCGCTCGGCTCCTTCAATACACTCTACCACTCGACCTCCGAACCCCTGCTGAAGGAGCTGCTCCGCTACGTCATTCAAGACGAGGCACGCCATGTGCACTACGGCGTGCTCGCGCTCAAGCGGCACTTTGCCGAGCTCGACGAGAAGGAGCTCCGTGAGAGGGAGGACTGGGCGTTTGACGTCGCGATCCTCATGCGAAACCGCTTTCTCGCCCACGAGCTGTATCAGGAATGGTTCGAGGGCATCCTTCGCCGCAAGCAGTGGGACCAGGTGATGCTCGAAATGCCGTACATGCAGCGCTTCCGAAGCCTCATGTTCCGCCGGCTGATCCCGAACCTGGAATACATCGGGCTCTTCTCGCCGCGCATCCAAAAGCACTACGCACACGCGGGTCTTATCGGGTTTGCGGGAGGCCGAAATGCGGCTGAGCTCACCGCCGAAGACCTCCTCGAAGAGGCCTGTTGAGTTCGGGTCCCGCCTTGTCCGGGCCCAGGCGGGCGGTAAAGGCGCCGGTCGAGGCTTGGGCTCCGAAGCGAGGCGTCCTTCGGGCTCGGGTTTGGTTCGCTCGCACCTGCCCGGAGATACCGTGTCTCTCATCAAGGGGAGCGAGATCGGGTCCAGAGATTTGGGGAACGGTGCCGTTGACGCCAGGGCGCTATCGCCGAGTGCGCAAACCAGCTTCGACGATCGCCTCGCGCCGCCAGCCCAACCGAGGCGCCGGCGACATGCCGCGGCGCCTCGATCAGGGCCGTCACAGTCTCAAGCCGCCGGATTCGGGCCTTGCGAGTAGCGCAGCGAGCCAGGCGTCGTGAGCGACTGCCCGGTCTCCAGAAGCGTTTTCAGGCCGGAGAGGACCATCATCCAACCGCCGTAGAGCTCGGCGTTGGCGTCCTCGCGCAGCTGGTCGTGGGTCACGGTCAGCCGACATGAATCGCCAACCGGTTCGATCTCCCAGGTGACCCTCGAAGTCCCCTCGCGCCTCACGTCCTCGCTCCAAAGGGCCGTGAAGCTCTGAACGAGCCGGCGCGGCGGATCGACCTCCAGGTTCTTGCCCTCCCAGAGCGCGGCAGGCGCCAGCGGGCTGATGCCCTGGTAACGGGACCCCGGCGTCCAATCGGACTCGACGCCCGCACCAAAATTGTATTTGCGCCTCATCTCGGGGTTGGTGATTGCCTCCCAGAGGCGCTGCGGGGTCGTCTTGATGTAGATCTCGAACACCTTTTCCATGGTTGGGTCCTCCAATCTGCGCTTGAGCCCGCTCAGGGTCGCGGCCCAAGGCTCCGTGTATTTGCTCACCCAGCGATCGTGGACGAGCCGGATCGGGACGGGGTTCAGGAAGTGCAGCTTCTCGCGCCCGCGCTTCTTCGCGACGACGAGGCCGGCTTCTTCGAGCACCCGCAGGTGCTTCATCACGCCGAAGCGCGTCATTGGGAGCCGCCGCTCGAGCGCGCTGAGCGTCTGCCCATCTTCTTTGAACAGCTCGTCGAGCAGCCTCCGGCGCGGCGGGGCTGCAAGGGCCCTGAAGACTGCCTTCATGGAGTGACGATACGTGACTTTTTTGTCACCTGTCAAGAAGGCCTTCCCACGCACCATTGCGACCGCCGGGATCGGGAGGGTATGGCCAGAACGGAGGTCGATCGACCACTTACGCGACCCTGGCGATCGCGGATCATGGGTCCGGCGCTACGGGGCACGAGCTCCCGTCCGACGAAGCGGTCTACAGCCCCGCCAAGACTTCGCGCGTGTGCTTGCGCAGCAGCGCCGCGAGAAGCGTGTTCGTAATCGGGAGCGCACGCTCGATCGCCAGGCTCGCTTCGTCCGCAGAGGCCTTGGAAAAGCCGGCAGCGACTCTCGGCACCACTTCCCGCACCGCGGTCTCTACGGCACTGCTGTAGGGCGCCAGGTCGGAAGGCTTGAATCCACGCTCGGGCCCGAATCCGATGTCGCGCAGCCGAGCCCAAGTCTCGATCACGACCGCGTCTTCCTCGGAGACCGTCGCCGTGCGGCCGGACCCATGAATGTCGATCAGCCCCGCGGAGCGCAACGACTCGATCTCCTCACGGGAGACCCGACTCGCTGCCGCTTCTTGGAGCGAGATCCGACGGACTGCTTCGGGGCGCGCCCAGCGCCCAAGCCCGAGGCGAACGCTGCGCAAAACCGCCTCCTGCTCGCGCGTGAAGCCCGGCCGGGCGTTGCCGTCGAGAATGGCCTTGATGGCTTTGAGCGGGAGAAACTGCCGTTCGCGAAGTTCTCGAATCCCCCGAAGCCGCTCCAAATGTTCCTTGTCATAGAGCGCAGTATTTCGGCCGGTCTTGTGCGGCGGTGGAAGCAGACCCTGCGCGAGGTAGAAGTGAATCGTCTCGCGCGGAAGGCCGCTCTCACGGATCAGGTCCCGCATGCGGAGCATGCCGGAGTCGGGAGCGGGCGCCGGGGGATCTCGCCGACCTCCTACCACAGACCTTCGCGTTCGGCTTTTCATCCGAAACACCTTCCTCTGCGATTTGTATGGTACCACTTGATGATATACAGAAAATGGGAATGGCGCCGCCCCCTCCCGCCTCGCTGAACTCACTTGACTACACAAGAGGCCGCCGCGGCGCTGGCCGCAGCGGCGAGACCCCTCTCCCGTCTACTTCTCGTCCATTTCTCAGCCTGGGTGTTCTCGTCGCGCGCAACTTCAGCGGTGCGCCAGGAGAGCCACGAGAACCGCCGGAGTGCGGCGGTCGGACGAGGGGATACCCAATCCCTATTCCATGAGGGGTAGGTTTGAAGCCAGTTGTGGTCCGCGAGGAGATTCATCCGGTCCTCAAGTTGGATGAAGCGCGCGGCTGTCTTGGCCCCGAGCGCCTTCTTGAACTTCTTGTAGTAACGCTCCCTGAGGGCGAGCCGTTCCGAATCCAGCGCGAGGTAGCGCTCGGCAAGTCGGTTCGCTTTGGCGTCGTCCATCGTGTCGCAATCGCGTGCATACTCTTTGATCGCAGCCGATCGGTTATCGGTGGCCACCATCTTCTTCGTTGTGATGTCTACCGTGACTGGAAGAGAACCAGTATGCTGAAGACGCCTATCGCATTGCCAAAGGACCCAAGATGAACGCAATCAACAGCCATTCAAGGAAGCCGCATCGGCCGACGCGCATCTATAAAGCCGCGGGGGCTCTTGCTCTCGCCGCTGCACTCTCCGCCTGCACGACGACGCAGGCCGCGAAGCCGGAATTGATACACGGCCGCTGCGCATACCTCGCCCCGGACGTCTGTTCCAAGCTGACGCCGGGTGGTAGCGGCCAGCAGGTGGCCCTGCGGTACATCGCACCGGATATTCAGTGGAGCCAGTACACCAAGGTGATGGTGAGCCCTGTCACCTTCTGGGGCGGGGCCAAGCGGAAGATCTCTGCAGAAGACGCACAATCGCTCTCCAACTACCTCTACCAGGCTCTCGTGCAGCAGATTGGGACCAAATTCGCGATCGTGGACACACCGGGCCCCGGAGTCATGAAGGTGCAAGCTGCTCTTACGGACGCAGAGGCCGCCGTGCCTGTGCTGCGCACGGTGTCGATGGTAATTCCCCAGGCCCGTGCCCTCGCCACGCTCAAATATCTCGCTACCGACTCCTATCCATTCGTCGGTGGAGCACAGGGCGAGTTCGAGGTGACAGACTCAAAGACAGGCCAGGTTCTGGGGGCGGCACTCGACCGACAGATCGGTGGCGGGTCGCTTGAGACAGCGGCGCAGTGGCAGTGGGGCGACGCACAAAACGCGATGGATCGCTGGGCAAGCCTGGCGGCGACCCGTCTTGCGGACCTGCGCGCGGGGAAGTTCACGAACTGACCTCTATCCCGCACGGTCGCTTCGTTGTGCTCCAGGCTCATGCGGCACCGTGCGGCCAGGGGCTCGGGCAGCGCCCGGACCCCCGAACCGCGGTAACAAGCCGCATTCGACGCAGCAGTGAGTGACGACGACCGCAGGCGCCGACAGCCCGTCCCGTGCTACGAGGCGACCAAACACACCATGGTCACGGCTGCGATCGCGGGAGGCGCAAATGAGCGCGTCCTACAACAAACGCGTCCTACAACGGATGCTGGGACAGCGGCGTGACGGCGCATCGGTGGGTGCTCTCCACCCGATCGACCGTGGATCGATCGAACAGGTTCAAACTGGTAATCGTACACTGACCTGTAGCGGCGAGGAGTCACCGTGCCGGATCCAGGCGATGTCAATCTAAGCGGCGCGAGAACAATGCGAGGAGGGACCCCGATGTCATTATCCGAGCCGAGACACAAGGGACTACCTGCCTTCTTGACACTCTTGGTGGCGATCATCGTGGGGGTGATGCTCGTTCCCCTCCTGGTGCCCGACGCCTCCCACCTGTTGGTGGGCCGGCTGCTGTCGGTCACCATCCTTCTGACAGCGCTGTGGGCAGCTGGAGTGCGCCCGATTCACCTCCTCTTCTTCGTGCCCTTGGCCGTCGCCTTCTTCGTCGCCCACCACATGGGTGGGCGGCAGGCCGTCATCGTGGCACTGAGCGTCCGGGCGGTCTTCTTTGCGTATACGACCGTACTCATCGTCCTGCACACATTGCGCGAACGAACGGTCACAGGCGATACGATCGCTGGGGCGGCGTGCGCCTATGCTCTCACCGCAGTCACGTGGGCCAACCTCTACGAAATTCTTGAGCTCCTGCGACCCGGTTCGTTTCAGATCCCGCCAAGCTGGCTGCTGCAACCCTCAGGCGACCCGTCCTTCGCGCTGCAGTATTTCAGTTTCATCACCCTAACGACGGTCGGCTACGGGGACATCCTTCCGCTGAACCCGCGTGCCGGGGGTCTGTGCATCGGCGAGGCTGTCGTAGGCCAGCTCTACGTCGCGATCATGATTGCCCGCCTGGTGGCCCTCCAACTCCTCCAGCAGCCCTCGGCCTCCGAACGGAGGTAGACATCACTGCGCCGACGAGGTGGGCTCGCAACGGCCCATCGCCGTTCGTTGAGCGCGTTGTTCTTTGCATCGCGGATGCGGGAGAACTGCTCGGCATCGGTGCGGAAGACGCCCTGTCAGATTTTGAGCGCCCCGGCGACCAGTGGTTCAGTCTTACTACAAACGTCTCGCAGGCTCCCGCTCTCCTCGTTATCCGACTTGGGCATAGATCAGCATTCTGATACAGGACTATGCGTAGTCCGTCTGAGGGACTCTTTCCCTGGGGTTCGCGACCAGTTCCTTGCCACGCTCTTCCTGGACCATCGCCGTCTTGGTGTCTGGCCGACCTCGCGCGTCACCTTCGACGGGGCTACCAAACACTCCCGCATCCGCGCTGCTACGGCTTCTTCGGCTCCACGATGTGGAGGTCACGCTGTGGGAAGGGGATCTGGATCCCCGCGGCATCGAAGGCCTCCGACAGGGCTACCGCAACCGCGCTTTTCACAGCCGCGAGCCGGCCGCCGTCGCCGACCCACGCGTGAAGCTCGAAGTCGAGCGAGCTCTCGCCAAAACCAAGAAAGAGCGCGTTCGGCTCCGGGTTTGCGAGCACCTCTGGATGCTGCTTCGCGACATCCGTGAGCATCGCCAACACGCGCCCGGGCTTTGTGCCATAGGCCACCCCAACGGGGAGTTCGAACCTGCGGGAGCGGTCGGAGAGCGTCCAGTTCGTGACGGTGTCCGAAATAAAGCTCGAGTTGGGAACAATCACCTCGGCTCCTGCAGGAGTACGAACCGTGCTCGATCGGACGCCGATTCGCTTGACTTCGCCGCTCACCTGCCCGACCTGCACCGTGTCCCCGGTCTTGATCGGCCGCTCGAGGAGCAGAATCAAGCCCGACACGAAATTGTTAACGATGGACTGGAGACCAAAGCCAATGCCCACTCCCAAGGCGCCGACCATCACCGTCAGCCGACTCGCGTCGAATCCCAGCGTCGCCAGCGCGAGGAGGAGACCCATCATGAGGATTGCATAGTGGATGAGGTTGGAGAGCGCGTAGGAAAGACCATCCGCAAGCCGAAACCGCGGGAAGAGCTCCTCGTCCAGTACGAAGCGGATGAGCCGCGAAAGCAGCACGCTCCCCCACAGTGTGATTCCAAAGAAGAAGAGGTCTCCCAACGAAACAGTCACGCTTCCGAAGCTCACGCTGACCGCAGCGAGACGCTTGAGGTTGTCGGTTCGCAAGCCCAGCATCCCGAGAGCTGCTCGGATCGTGAAGAACCACCCCGCAACTGCGAGCCAGAAGATGAGGGTCGCGCTCCGGCGC
Organism: Myxococcota bacterium; assembly: GCA_035489755.1. GTDB lineage: Bacteria > Myxococcota_A > UBA9160 > UBA9160 > UBA9160 > UBA9160. The sequence goes on along the minus strand of DATGZK010000094.1, from coordinate 17,715 downwards.
GCGATGAGAAGGCGATGGCCCTGCACCATGCGAAGGGCGGCGAGAGGTCGAAGCACGAGCGAAAGGTCCCACAGCCCAAGCAGTACGCGCGCGGCAACGAAGAAACCCACGGCGGCATTCACCGTGACGAGGAGAGTGCTCGAAAGGAAGCGGGCGAAGTCGATGTAGCCGAGGGCTCCCGCGAAGAATGCGATCCCGAAGTCGACGGCGAGCAGCCATGCGGTCCAGGTCACCCCGCGAAGCCAGCTTGCCTCACGCTGCGTCAGCTGAATGCCGCGCGTGCGTGCAGAGCTCACGGACCAGATCATGAAAACGAGCCCGCTCCCCGTGGCGAGACAGAGCAGGATCTGCTCGAGCCGAGGGGATGCCGCTACGAAGTCCTGAACCCGGTCCACCACCCGGAGCACCACGATGCCGTAGATCGGTCGCATCAGGATGGGGTGAACGATCCGCTGCAGGACCCGCAGGACAGGCACAGCGAGGAGCGTCCCTTCTGCATCCGAGAGAAGCCGCGGGGCGTCGGGGTGAAGGGCGTACGCGCACAGCCCCGTAAGCAGCAATGCCACCGAGTACGGGAGCTCAAGAATCACGAGGTGCGCGTGAATCTCCGGCCCGCAGTCTGTCCAGTGCTCTGCCCGGCCACGGGCGTGGCGCATGAAGATGGCGAGAATGCCAAAGAGGACGAGCTGCAGCGGAAGAAAGCTGCCGTGCCTGCCGAGGAAGGCAGCGGTGAGCCAGAGCTCGTTCCGACTCTCGATCAAGATTGGACGGAAAAGGGCGTCGCGCCCGTATCCCTCGGGCGGGGCCCGCCAAATCGGCCCGCCGTTTCGAGAGCCGATCTCCTCTCCTTCTCCGTGTCTCGACTGCTCGAGTCGCGCGAGCATCTCGTCGCAGACCCCGAGTTGGCGCGTGGACTCCTCTTGGAGCGCGAGGAGTCGATCGCGGAGAGCAAGGATCCGTTCGTGCGTTCGTTGGAGAGCTTCGTGGGTGGCGTCCGCGCGCCCGATCAGTTGTTCGGGAGCACCTTGCGCGCGCGCCGATTCTTCTGTGCGTGTCCAGAGGTCGGAGAGCTTCTGAATCTCGTCGAGAGCTGCGGAGCAGTCGCTCGCATGGGCTGTGATCTTTGCCATGATCCCTGAGAAGGTCTGGCGTCCCTCTGTCCAGCCATGCACCAGATCGTCGAGTACCGAGAGCCGAGGCTCAATCTGGAGCACGGCGTTCGTTCTGTCAGCGGCGATCTTGAGGCGCCTGCCATCCTCGGCTGCGCGAGCTTCGGCTTCTTCGAGATTGGCGGATGACTCGAGCCGAGCGACGATGGCCCGTAGACGCTCCGCGGTTTCCTCCGCCCGCGTAGAGATCTCGGCGAGCGGGATTGCTGCAGGGAGCGAGGGCTGCCCCGAAGCTGACGTCATCGCGGGGGTTCCTTCGGCAGCGGGGCCAGGGGTTGCAGCCTGAGCCTCAGGCGTGTCCCCACGTGCCGCCCCAATCGGCAGCGCGACGATGAGCGCAGCGCACGCAAGCCAGCGGAGGAGGACCAGCTTCATCGGGTACACCCGTGGCTGGAGCGTTGGGCTGCTCCGGCAGCATTTGGGCCAACTGAAAGGCTAGGGTAACCTGCCCTTTGTAGAGTAGCCCCGGCCGGTCACCATCTGGGCCCTCCTTCACAGTGTCGCTGATGCCAAGCTACAGACGCGGCTGTCCCTCGTCTGGACGCCGAGAAGTTCTGCCACCGCCGACCGGCTCTCCGTGTGAAGCACTAGCTCGGTATCGGAGTCAGGTAACCGAAGGCCCACCGCTGAGGAGGTGCGCCAGACAAGCTCATGGCCCAAGCGATCTCGGTAGAACGTGAGCCTCCCCGAGGTCGCGCATCGGGAGGCTGACGCAATCGACCTTCTGGATCACCGGAACCGTCATCTTTCACCTCTGCAACAGTGCGGCCTCGGTCAGCCCGAGTTACCAACTCACGTACTCACGGCCGTCGCGTGAACCCGTGAGTTGCCCGGGGCCCACCCCCTGCCCCGATCATCCACGGCGACGGCCATCGCCTTCCTCCTCGCTAGTCGCGCTCACCGAACGGGACGCCTCCAGGCTCTTGAGAAAGTCCGTCGTTAATCTCCACCCAGGGTGCTTTCGAGGTGACCATGAAGTGCACTTCGGCGGTCCTCGAAGGGTCGGAGTCAAGGGTACCGAGCCGGAACCCCAGTACCTCAGGAGCGGCGTCGTGGCGCTTGTAGATGGGAGAGCCGCAGCAGCCCGCGAAGAATCGGTGGACGCCGGGGCTGGATTCCCAACTGGAAAGAAGCTCCTTCCCCGAGACCACAAAGAACTCGTCCGCGTTTACACCAGCAGTTGTCCCGAAGCTCGATCCCGAGTGCTTGCGGCAGCGCCAGCAGTGGCAGTAAGTGACAGGTCCGAGCAGCGCACCGTGGATTTCGTACCGAATGCGCCCGCAAGCGCAGGATCCTTTCAGCATCTGAACTTCCTAGTTGAGACTCGCCATCCACGCGTGCTCCACCATGTCGCAAATGCCCTGACGTCCCTCGCGGAGCGGGCTGTACGGGCGATGGTGGGCGAGGTAGTCGAACGCATAGAGCTCCCGGATGCGCGCGCCCCGGGAATCTCTCCTATGGGATTGCGGCCTTCCAGCGCCCCGAGCGGAAGCGCCACGTCAAGAGCGTTGCCTTCGCAATGTAGTCCCCAATAAGCGCCGCGAATACCCATTCCACCCGGAGTCCTCGCCACGCAAAGACGGCGGCGAGCAAGATGCGAACGCCGAACAGCCCGCAGGCCACGGTGAGCAGCGGGAACCGCGTGTCGCCGGCACCGCGCAGCGCACCCGAGAGCGAGAACTCGATCGCCATCAGCACCTGAACCGAGCCCAGCACGTAGATAAATGCCACGGTAAGTCGCACAACCTCGGGATCGTCGATCAGGAAGCGGGCGATTGGCCGGGCGGCGAGGATGATCGCCGTGCCAAAGACCAGCATGACCGCGACCGAGAACGCCATCGCTCGCCAACCGCTGCGCGCGGCCCCGTCGGGATCTGCCGCGCCGAGGTGCTGGCCCACGAGCGTGGACGCGGCGATTGAGAAGCCAAAGCCGACCACGAACGAGAAGGAGAGGATATTGGTTCCGATCCCATAGGCTGCGTACGGCGCCGTGCCGTAAAGGGCGATGATCCAGAGGAATACGAGGAACCCTCCTTGCCACACCCCTTGCTCGATTCCCGCTGGATAGCCAACGGCCAACAATCGGCGGATGCGCGAACTGCCAAATGCACCGCGCGGGCCCGTGTGAAGCAGGAGCAGCCCCCGTCTCCACAAGACGAGAAAGACCAGCGTTCCCACACTGAAAGCCAACCCGCTCGCGATCGCGGCGCCAGTGACACCGAGTTTTGGCAGTCCGAGCTTGCCATAAACGAGCCCGTAGAGCAGGACCACGTTGAGAGCGTTCGTGAGTGCCCCGATCCACAGCGGTGTCCGTGTGTCGCCGGCGGCCCGCAGGGCAGCCCCAAGCACGAAGCCCGCGGCGACGGCCACCTGAAAGGGGGCGAGCCAGCGGATAAAGGCCGCGGCTAAGTCCACAGTGCCCGGCTCGAGACGGAAGAGCCCCGCAATCGGGCGCGCGAAGAGCGATCCGCCGACGGCGAACGGGAGGGAGAGCGCGACGCACAGCCAGACCGAAACGCGCGTCAGACGCTCTGCCTCGTCGCGATCGCCCGCGCCCCATGCGCGCGCGACCAGTGCGCTCGTGCCAGTAGTCACGGCCACAAGGACGGCTTGCATGACGAAAAAGATCCGGTTTCCGGTGGTCACTGCTGCGACCGCGGGTGGACCCAGCGATCCCACAATCTTGAGGTCGATGAAACCCACCGTCGAGAAGAGGAGATTGCCCAGGATAGCCGGCCATGCGAGAGCCCAGACCCCAACCCGAGGCGGCGGCCGCGCGCCCGCCGACGCGGCCGAAGCCTCCCGTCCGCAGCTGGCGCTACGAGTTCCGGCGGCGCTCCGCCCGTCGCCGGCGTCTTGCTTCGGGTCGCGATACACACGAACTCCAGGTGCGCACCAGGAGCAAGCCCCCGGCAGTGTAAGCAGCGATTGGTAGGATAGGGACATAAGAGGTGAAGGCGAGCGTGGGCGATCTGATGAAGAGGCCGTCGCGTTCCATATCGCCCAGCTCAAGAGCATGGGGTGCACTTCATGCTAGAAGTCTATGAACTGACCAAGGACGACCCGAGACGCCTCTACACGGCCTTCGTGAGACCGGATTGGGAACGTCCTCTCGCGCACTTCGAGCTTTTGCTCGCAGAACACGAGGGTGGGCTGCGCACCGTCTTGGTCGCGCGCATCGATGACAAACTCGCGGGCCACGCGAGCATCTTCTGGAGCCCCGCCTACCCGTACTTTCGGTCGCACAGCATTCCCGAAATCCAAGACCTCAACGTGGTTCCTCAGGTACGGCGCCGCGGGGTAGCATCTCGTCTCCTGGATGAGGCTGAACGGCGTGTGTCGGTGAACCATGCACAAGTTGGGATCGCGTTCGGTCTCCATCCTGGCTACCGCGCGGCGCAGCGTCTCCACGTGGCGCGGGGCTACGTCCCCGACGGTCAGGGAGTCTTCTGGCGCGATTACTACCCCGGGGAAGGCGAATCTGTCGTTCTGGACGACGATCTCCTTCTGCATCTCGTAAAGCGGTTCGAGTAGAACGAGGCTGCTCAGCAAGGATCCTGGGATGTTGGTTGACCCAGTCGCTGTGCCTCAACACCCTTATGTGAAGGTAAGTAACGTGCCGAACTGTTCATCGCAGCGATCCCAGAATCGGCGCTGGTATGCGAACGCGCTGCGCGAGGATGGCTTGCCGAGAGGTTGGCGTCCGCGTTCGAATGTACGAAGGAACGAAACACTCAGTTGCAACGGAGCTCGTCGAGCGAGGGGTCGACCTCCGCATCGTGCAGCGATTCCTCGGCCCCGTCGCTTCGCGGCCCCCTACACTCATCGGGCGACGGCTGAAATTCGTGGCCGTCCTTAGGCCGACACGGGACTCCTGATTTGGTGCGACCCTGGTGCAGACTAAAATTGAACAAAATAACTACTTGATTTTACTTAGATTAATTGGCGGGGCGGACGGGACTCGAACCCGCACGCTCATTTTATTGAAGTGAGAGATTTCGAAGAGTTACGCGGTCTCCTGCGAGTAAAACGGGATGAATTCTTGTCGCCCATCTGTCGCCCGTGTTAGGAACCGCTGTGACGCGCCGCGACAAATTCGCGGTTTCCTCCGTATCGATCTCGTCTCCGGGGCCGCGCTTCTCATCGGTCCCGCCCGATGTTGTGCGGATGCGGCCTGGCTGAGCTTGTACGCAGCCGACGATCGCCATAGCCATTCTTCTATGCGTCAGACGCTAGAGCCAACGCTGCACAGACGTCTTGTGCGTGATATAAGTCGCGCCGAACTTCAGTTCGCGGTAAGCCCCCTCATGGCGAATGGCGATGAAGAAGATCACCGCAAGTACAGGCGGCGCAAGTGTCCACGCGCCGGCATAAGGCTGCCGGCGCGTATACGCTCTGTCGCCACTCTAGAGTTGCCGTAAGAAGGCAACGAGGTCCTTCTTCTCGTCCGCCGTGAGCTTTACCCCCGTCACCAGATTGAAGAACTCGACGGTGTCATCGAGTGTCAGCAGCCTCCCGTCGTGCAGGTAGGGCGGGGAGTCCTTGATACCGCGGAGCGGGAACGTCTTGATCGGACCATCAGCGCTTGCCATGAGCCCGTTGACCATGTGAGGCTTGTAAAACCGCTCGGCCTGGAGATTGTGCATCGTGTTGTCGGTGTAGTAGGGCGCCGGGTGGCATTCAGCGCAGCGAGCCTTGCCGAAGAACACGTTTTGGCCCCGCATCTCGGACTCGGTGGCCTGCTTGGAGTCGAGCTTCCCATCGATGCCAAGCTTTGGCGCCGGCGGGAAGTCGAGGATCTCCTGGAACTCCGCCATGAAGTGCACCTGGCTCCCCCGCTCAAGGATGTTGACACCCTTCTTCGTGGCGATCACCGGGTCTCCGTCAAAATAGGCCGCACGCTGCTCGAACTCGGTGAAGTCCTCCACGCTCTTGAGCGCGCGCTGCGAGCCGAAGAGCCGCTGGATATTCACCCCGCGAAGCGAGGGCGTCTCAATGCGATGACGGAACTGCTGGGGTCGGATATCCCCCACCAAGTGGAATGCGCCGTTGGTGTGCCCGTTGGCGTGACAGTCGAGGCATGCCACGCCGAGGCTCGGATGCTCGGACCGCCGGTCCTCGGTCTGGTTGAACTGCTGCTGCATGAAAGGCGTCAGGAGGAGTCGCAGCCCCTCGATCTGCTTCGGGTTTAGGATGCCGTTAAAGAGCTCGTAGTAGTTATCGAGGGTTACGAGCTTCCCCTTGGACACGTCGCCGAGATCAGGCCGGGTGGTCAGGTAGATCGGGGGTGGAAACTCTGGCAAGAAATGCTCCGGCAGGTCGAAGTCGAGATCAAAGCGGGTCAAGTCGCGGCCTTCCTGCTTCTTGATCTCATCGATCTGAAACTTGGGAAAAACCATTCCCCCTTCCGGATGGTTGGCGTGCGGCAGCGGGAGGAAACCGGCGGGGAAGAGGTCTTTGTCCCGGATCTCTGTCGGACTCATCGAGGCGAGCGTCTCCCAGGTCGTGCCCGTGGGAAGCTTCACGCGGACACCTTCTTGCACGGCCTTGCTCCGCGACATCGTGATGCCCTTCGCGGGTCGATTGCTGAGGTCGTAGCGAGCGTTCAATAGGTCTGCCTGCCGCTTCTCCACCTCCGGTTTCGCCCCCTTCATGCGGGCGAAGATGGTCGCGAAGTCTTGGTCGATGACGACGGGTGCGTAGCTTGACGCTTTCTTCCCCGCGTCATCGCCGACTCCAGCAAAAGGTACGAGCAGCATCGCGCAGGCCAGCGCTGTCATCTTGGCCTTCGAATATCGTTCCTTCATGGCTTCTCCCGGGTGGTCGGAATTGGACTCTGTACGTATTGCTGCACGCAGGCCTATCCGCGACGCTCTGGCCGCAAACGCGGTGCTGATGTCTTCCGACCCGCATCCTTCAATAGACGCCATCCGTGCTGCATTTTGGCGAGCGACTCGCAATCCCCCCTGCCGCCTGCCTCGGCACGCTTGCGATCCGGTACTGCGGAAAGAGGCATCCTGCGCCGATCAACAACAATTGTCAAAAGGAACCTCAGCAAGGACTAGATCTCGTCGCGGCAGCGCAGGCAGCGGCCCTCGATGAACACGTGGATCCCTTCGACCGTGAAGCCTTCTGGGAGAGCGGCTCGACCGCGAATTTGGCCGTCCGCGCTGGGAGGGATGTCGAACAGTCGGCCACACACACGACATTCCGCGTGGTAGTGGCGGCCACGTCGCGCCTCATAGCGGGCAGGGACGCCATGGGAGACCCGGGTCGCCAAGCCCACGGCGACCAGCGCGGCGAGCGCCAAGTAGACGGTCTTTTGGCTCAGGCTCGCGTGCGTTCGCACGAGCTTTTCGTAGAGCTCGAGCGCCGTCGCATGACCGCTTGTCGTCCGCAGCAAGCGGAGCACGGCGAGGCGCTGCCGGGTGGCGCGAAGGCCGTGCCGAGCGAGCTGGACGGCGAGCTCTTCCCCTCTCGCGCAGGTTTGCGTCTTTTCGCGGATAGCACTGTGCTTTGCCAAAGCTCGTGCCTCTCAAGAATGATAACCGTCCAGGCCGTGCCTGCGATCCCCCGGGATCTGAGCTGCGGTGAAGATGACAACGCGGGCACCTGAAATGCCGCCTTGCGCAAACCCCGGCGGCCGCTCGATGCTCACGGTATGGATGCTGAACGAGCCGTCGCGCGGAAGCGCTCCGTGGTCAAAGCTATCACGTACCGGGTCTTCATCGTCTGCGTCGACTTCCTGGTGATCTACATCCTCACCGGAAAGGCCCAGGTGGCCCTTACCTTCATGATCGTTAGCAACCTCTACACGACAGTCGGCTACTACTTGCACGAGCGCATCTGGGCGCGCATCAAGTGGGGGACGGTGCCTGACTAGGCTTGACCCATCGGACTCAATAGACCTCATCCACCACCGGGACGGGGTGAGCTCGACGCCCCACGATCTAGATGCAGTTGTCCGCGCACCGTTCTGAGCTGTCTCCTCCTCTTGGGAAGGTGCGATGAGAGCGCTCGCGCACCGGGAATGCAACTCGCGTTGCTGTTCGTGCTCGCGACCTCAGGTGACCGATCGGGAAGCAATATGCACACCGACTCCTCTTTCTGAGCAGGAAGGACATGGGAAGATGCGGCCGAAGTGGCCTCGGGATCGCAGCTGGAGCGCGCGTGCCCGCCGCCGGTGCTCACGCTGGCGGGCGAGACGGCGGCGCGGCTCGAGCCGCCGAAATCACTCCCGCTTTGACCATTTCATGGGATGATGCCCCGCCGGTGTTGAGGACGAGGCACTCGTGTACCCTGGCATCGGCACGATATCTTCCCAGCCGCTCCTTCGCTCGGATCGTTAGCGCGGCTTAGCGCAACCGGTTTGCCACACGCCGAAGGCCCTTTCAGGAATACCTCGGCTGTCGCGTCCTCGTTCTTGATGGTGAGCATCGTGCGCTTTCCAGCCGGCGCACGGACTTCGGATGGGGAGAACCGATGTAGGCTCATCTCTAGTAGGTCGTCATCATCGCCCGCTCACCGAGTGGCAGCGCCGCCACTTCGCGCGATCGCTGTGTTGGCGGTATCCGTTCGCTGTCTTCATGCGCTGTCGAACAAACGCTGTCCGATGAACTCGCCCTTGGCGACGCCGCCGGGGCAGGCGAACAGGCCGCCGCCGGTATTGGTCACGAACTGGTTCATCGCGTCGAACTTCGACATCTTGTCGAAAATTTGGATAAAGCCCGTCCTCGGATCGCGCTGGTAGCAGACGAAGAGCAGTCCGGCGTCATACTCCATTCCTTGGCGCCAGGGCGGCCAGCGCTCGGCCGTGAAGCTCACGCCGTCATTGTAGGAGTAGGAGCGGCGCAGGATCTTCGCGCCGCCGTTGCTGGCGGCGGAGGCGAGCCGGACATGGGAATTCTCGGGGATGATCGGATTGCCATCCTGATCCGCCGCCTCCAGGTCTACTGGATCGAATTCGTTCTTCTTGCCAAGCGGTGCGCCGGACAGTTTATGGCGGCCGAACGTCTGTTCCTGAAAACCGACCTTCATGCGGTCCCAATGCTCGAGCGCGATGCGGGACCGGCGGGCGACCACGTAGCTGCCGCCGCGCATCCAGTCTGGCCCTTCGTCGCCGACCCAGACCACCTGGTCCATCGCCTTGGGGTCATTGGCCGAGGGATTGCCCGTCCCATCCTTGAATCCCATCAGGTTGCGGGGGGTTTCCTTGGCGCCGAAATCAGCCCTGAAGCCGGCTTGCACCCAGCGGATTTGGGCCACTCCATAAGCCAGTCGTGCCAGTTCGCGAACCGCGTGGAAGGCAACCTGCGCATCATTCGCGCACGCCTGGATCGACAGGTCGCCGCCAGTGCGTGTCTCTACCAGCTGGTCCCCGACGAATTTCGGCAGATCGACGAGGGCTTCGGGGCGATAGGCGGCCAGCCCATAGCGATCGTTGGCGTCCTTGACGAACAGGCCAGCACCGAAGCCGTAGGTCAGAGTCAACCGCGAGGCCGCCAAACCCAGGACGTCGCCCGAATCGGGAGCGGGAGCGTCGGCGTCCATCGCGGCCGCCGGCTGGCCCTCACTCATTCGGGCGGCGGCGGAGGTCCACTGGCGAAACAGCTCGACGACCTGATCGCGTTTGGTCGCGACGAGGTCGAAGGACGTAAAATAGGTATGCGCCTGCGCTGGCGTTACGATGCCGCTTTGATGCTTGCCCCAAAACGGCTCGATTTGGGTCCCATTCGATCGTGCCGACTCGGGAGCCCCCTTGCCCGAGAGCGCCATTCCCGCCGCTGCGCTGCGGCCGAAACCCGAGCCGACGGCCACCACCAGCCCCGCCGTCGTGGTGAGAAAGCCGCGACGCGTCGCGCGCAGCCCTTCTCCGTCTCCTCCCGTCATTTTGGGCCGGCCTCCATCAGAAAATTCGTGTCATCCTCGACGTAGTAGAATCCCTTGCCGTCCGGTTTCATGGCGATGCCGAAGAGGTCGCCATTGCCCGGCGGGGATTGCGCCTGATCCGAATCGATCCATTGCGCATAGATCTGCTTGCCGCTCTTGGGGTCGACCTCGACCACTTGTCCGTTCTTGCCGTTGCAGGCCAGGAGATGCCCGTCGGGCGTCGTGGCCAGCGCCAACGGCCACGCCAGCAATCCTTTCTCGGTCACCAGCTTGCCGATGCCGGCGCTCGTCGTGCGCGTGACGGCATCGGGAATTGCGGTGATCTGATCGTCCATGCCGTCGGTGACATAGAGCGTGTCGTCGGGGCCGAGCGCCAAGCCCGTGGGACCGAACAGGAAATTGTCGCGATCGGCACGCTGCGAGAACCCATCGGCAACGACTGTCTGGCTGAGCAGCACCGGAGGCTTGCCCTCGGGAATGGAGAGCTCGAGCCGCAGTACCGTCGCCTTATGCACGATGACTGGATAACCGGTCGCTGGATCGAGAACTTCCGGACCCGGCACGTCGAATCCCGCCATGCTGATGAACAGTGTGGCGCTGGTCCCGTGGTCGATCACCGCCATGTTGCCCCATGGGTCGTTGATCGTCGGCCCTGACCAGGTAGCGACCAACTGACCGCTGGAATCGAGCACCAGCAGACACCCATCGCCCTTGGTCCTGGTCGTGCCGTCGGTGCTGGGCGTACTGCCGACGATCACCCAGCCGCTTTTCAGCATCGTCATCGCCGTCGACAGACCGACACCGCCTGGGCATGCCTCCAATTTCTGCGGCAGGTGGGCGAAGAGAGTCGTCTGCTTGGTGGTGGGGTTGTAGTCGATGATCGTCGTGCCGGTCCCTTGCAGGTTCGACACGTTGTTGAAATTGTCGACGAGCACATCGTCTTTCTGGATTTTCCCGGTCGATATGGGCGCCAGCACCACGGCATAGGGGTTGAGGTCGCCATTGTCCGCGACCGTCGAGGTCAGCGTGACATGCCGGCGGACGGTCTCGAGAAAGCCTTGCGGCGCGTCAGCCAGGGCAGTGCCGGCCCAGCCCACACACAGCGAAATGAGGAGTGCTGCGCCCTCGAGGCGGGGTGATCTAAGGGTCATCCTCTAGCCTTCTCTATCTTTAGAAAAGCATTGTCGTACGAATTCCCAGAACCAGCTCATTCTTGACCCGCTCCGTCGGCGCATTCGGATTGGCGATGCCCGCACCGGGATTGATGACATATTGAATATCCGGTTGGAGCTGCCACCAAGGTGTGACCTGATATTGATAGGTCGCTTCGAGATAGGTTTCGCTGCGCCGAACGGGAGTGAAAGCTCCGGTATAGGTGAAGACATCGTGGTCGAGCGCGGCGGCGCGGCTGCTTACGTGGGCATAGCCCAAGCCGAAGCCAAACGTATCGGCGGTTCGATAGGGGAAAGGGTCGCGGATGACGAAACCGGCATTCAGGCTGAAATCGATCAGATTGCGATCGCCCTCCGGCGTTCCCATCACGCGTCCAAACACGCTCACCGTGCGATTAGGGTCCGCTTCTGACCGCCAGACCATTTGATCGGCCACGGCATAGATCGAATAGTCGCCGTGATGAGTTTGAGGAATGCCGGTGCTGGCGGGGTTGGCGAGCGACAGGCCGGTATTGTCGAAGCGCTGGTCGGCGAAAGCTTCCGTGTCATACCAAACGCCGATCCGATAGAGCTTTGCCAGCGGCTGGGATTCCCCTGGGTAGACCATGCTCCCGAGCGCCGGGTAGGAATATTGCAGTTCGAGGATCGCCAGAGCGCCACCATTCAGCGCAAAGCTGGTTCCCGATGGATTCTGCTGTTGCGGGTCGCCGCGATTGTTCAGTACCGGGCTGCCGTTGAACACTCCGAGCAGGAGATTCAGCGGGTCCACCGGCCGAGCCCGTACGCGTAGGCCCAGCGCCGATAGGGGGTAGGCGGGCCCACCGCCGGGCAAATCGGCGGAGGGCAGCATTGGCCAGCCGAACATCGTGTTGACGAAATACAGGGCATTGTTGCTGACCATGAATTCCTGATCGAGGCTCTGTTGGCCGATCTTGATGTCGAGTCGGTCCTCTTCGAGGAATTTCTGCTGATACCAGAGCTCCCAAAGACGGAGTGAACTGTCCGCCTCGATCCCGCTCGCGGTCTGCAATGTCAGGAGATTGTCGGCGCTGAGATTCATGCCATGAATCCACAAGGCGCTGGCATTGAAGGTGCCCCCATACCAGCGGAAAGCCCGCTGGGTATCCAACTGCAATACCATCTGGGTTAGGCCGCCATAGTCGAGGCCCTGCTTGCCGCCGCCGGTCACATTGCCAAACACCTCACTCGTTTCCTGGACCGCGAAGGACATACCGTAGTGACTGAGCAAAGTGCGCAGGCCCCACATATCGCCCAGCAGGTAGTTGCTCCGTCTGACCCCGGTCAGAAAGCCAAAGGGCCCGCCCTGAGGTTGAGCGGCTTGATAGTCTTCTGGTCCTTGGGGAATGGAGATCGGCGGCGGCGCCGCCGTGGCTGATCCGGCGCAAAGGCCGATCGTGATCCAACCTGCCAGGAGATCAGAGCCGATACGGCGCAAGCCTCCGACGGAAGGGAGCGCGCTGCGGTTTGGCCAATAAAGCCGAGCATTCGAGATCGACAATGCGCCCCCCCCCAACGCCGCGGCCGCCGTCGCCGACCGACTTCACCCAATGCAGCTCAGCGCGGATACTCTCCACTGCCGTTCACCACTCGGAGCCGCAGCGGCGTCTGCGCCTGGATCACGAGGTCGCCGGGATCAAAGGGGCCGGCGTTGAAGCGAACGACCGGCATCGAGCCCTCGTTGGCATCAATGACAGCTCCCCAGGCTGAGCGCGACCGCGAACCCGAGGAGTAAACGCGCCACCTTCGTCCCTGAGATGTCATCCGGCTGCTCAGTATAGGGACTATGAATTTCATTTTCAATTATCGGGTCGCTTGGTCTTCCCGTACTTAAAACGGGCAAACGGCGCAGATCGCTAGTCAATGAGACTTTTTGCCTCATCAGACTGCCCGACGAACAGCAATGGCTCTACCTGGCCACGATTCTGGATCTGTTTTCGCGCAGCGTCCTGGGCTTCGCGATGCGCGAGCACGTCAGGCGCGAGAGCGCTCGAGGCGCTGGGCCAGGCCCTTGGAAGTCGGCCCGAGACGAGGGACCCCACTCGGACCCAGGAACCCAGTACGCGAGCCACGACTACCGTCGGGCACTGGAAAAGACCGGGATCACCTGCAGCATCAGCCTGGGGGGGGAACTGCTGAGATAACGCGTGGTGGAGAGCTTCTTCGGAACGCTCAAGACCGAGCTCGTGCATGAGCGCGAGTTCGCCACGCGCGCGGCGGCCAAGAGCGCGATCGCGGAGTACATCGAAGGCTTCTACAACTCCAAGCGCCGACATTCGTCGCTGGGCTACGTGAGCCCGCTGATGTTCGAACTGCAGCGCGGAAGCGGGACTGGAAGGATATCACTTACGTCGGTCTCGATGCGCACCAGGAGACGATCCATGCCGCGGCGCAGCATCGACTGCACATCCGCTACACCCGCTTTCAGGCCCGCGGTAAGACCCACAACAAGATCGTCATCGCCATCGGCCGCGAGCTTGTGGGCTTGCTGTTGCCGGGCGTGGAGAAGGCTGCCGAGGATCCGTTCGCGAATACGCCGGAGGCAATCCGGCGTTGGGTGCGGCGGCTCGTGCAGCGCGCGCCAGGGCCGGTGGTGTGCTGCTACGAGGCCGGCCCGCTGGGCTACGGCCTGATGCGGGAGCTCGAGGCGCTGGGGCTGCGATGCATCGTGGTGGCGCCGGCGCTGATTCCGATAAAGCTCGGGGACCGGATCAAGACGGACCGCCGCGACGCGCGCAAGCTGGCGGAGCTCTTGCGGGCGGGGCTGCTGACCGAGGTGCACGCGCCGACCGCAGAGCAGGAAGCGGTGCGAGACCTATCCCGGGCGCGCGAGGCCGTGAAACGGGATCAGATCCGCATGCGGCACCGACTGTCGAAGTTTCTCTTGCGCCGGGGAGTGCGCTGGACGCTGGGACGCAATGCCTGGACACAGCTGCACCTCGAATGGCTGCGAGGCCGGCGACTCGAGTACGCGGCGGACCAGGCGATCCTGGACGATCATCTGCTGGGCTTAGAGCAGATTGAGAGCCGGCTCACGGCGCTCGACGCGAAGCTCGAGGCGGTGGCAGGCGAAGCGCCGTATCGCGAGCCGGTGGGCTGGCTGCGCTGCTTCCGAGGAATCGACACGTTGACTGCGCTGGCGCTCGTGGCGGAGCTGCACGACTGGCGGCGTTTCGCGTCGCCGCGCGGCGCTGATGGCTTATCTGGGCCTGGTGCCGAGCGAGTCTTCCAGCGGAGGCAAGCAGCGTCGTGGTGCCATCACGAGAGCGGGCAATGTCCGTCTGCGAAGACTTCTGGTCGAGTCGGCCTGGCACTACCGACATCGGCCGGGAGTGAGCTATCGGCTGCGCGAGCGCCGGACGAAACAACCCGCTCGGGTGATCGCGCCCATGACCGACTCCTTTGCGTGCGGCTCTGCCGCCCCCGGGCGGCAACCCGCGGAAATGGGCCTCACGGCCCCGTCCTCAGTTACGACTGAGCACGACACTCGCAAACGGAGTCGGTCGCTCCATATGGTCTAAGACGAGCGCGCGGAGCCCTTCGGCCCCTGCAGCGCGGTGGCGGTCGCCATAACGCTAGATCATTTGATCGGCTTTCCATGTTCGGGGAGTGATCGTCCTTGCCGGTCACGCGGAGCCCATATCCGGTCGGACCCTCGACATCGATCCAGACGCGCTCTTTTTCCGAAGCGCGACCGAGCACGGCTGCGAGGTGCAGAGCCGCCGCGATCTCGATGAGCTGGGCCCTATCGGCGCGCGCCATCGCAGGAGCTGAGACGCCCACAAAGAGCCATCCTTTGTCCTGTCGGTTGATTCCGAATAAAGACGGCAGCGGTCTCCACAGACTCAAAGGCATCGTCGAGGCTCCACCCCGGGAAGGACGGGACGAGATATGCCATGAGACTCTGCACCCGCTCTTCTTCGTATAGGTATCGCCTTGCTCAAAGAAGACGCCGTCCGGCCGCGAACATAAGGAGCGATACAACGAGGTATTCGCCCTCGCAATCGGGAGAGCTACGGAGCCGCAGAAGGAGGAGAGTGCGCCGATCGTAGAAGGAACCTCGAGCAGTTCCTTCCCAAGAGCATTGGTACTTAGGCGCGGGGTGAGATTTTCGTGAAGCCGGGAATCGAACCCGGCGTCCGGCGCCGTAACTGACTGAAATTCCAAAACTTCAGGCTCTAAACTGTCTGAATCCGTTGTGAAGGCGGAGCGCTGACTACGGTCAGAATGACCCTCGGGATGAAGGGCGCCCACCAGTGGGCCACCTGAATTGAATTGCGGAAATTGGGTAAGCGCGCCCGAATGCTTGGGTGTCCGTAGGTCGACCTCGTATGCCAGTACGAACATCGCTTGTCCCACTCTCCGGTCATCCGGAAACATGCCCTCGCTGTCGAATCACAGCGACGCAAGGCCGCCCCGAGTGTAGCCGGCGGTTCGCCGGGCCTCGTTCCGCCGGTATGATTTCCGCTCTGCCTCGAGTTCCGCGAATCGCCCAATGTCACTGCCCGGATCCTTCTGGATGCCGTCCCGCCCGTTGCGGCAATACGAACAGGGCAATGATGATGAATGCCGCAATCACGGCCGAAGCAAGCGGACGGCTGAGTGCAAGACCGCCGTTGCTGACCGGCTTGTCGAGGAAATCGCCCACGGTCGCGCCGAGCGGTCGGGTGAGGATGAAGGCTCCCCAAAATAGCAGCACTCGCGACACGCCTGTCCAGACGTAAAGCCCGACAATTACGCCGAGCCCAGCGGCGAACACGAGTGCGCCGCCTTCGTAGCCTAGCCCGCCGGTATCGGCCATCCAGTCGCCGAGCGCGGTGCCGAGCGTCTGCGAGAAGGTGATGGCTGCCCAGTAGAACGCTTCCACCTTCGGCGTGCTCACGGTGTTTACCGAGATCGTGCCCTGCGACCAGTACCAGAGGCCGAGCACGGCGATGAGGCAGACGAACAGCAGCGTCGACCCGCCGGTGTAGCCGATGCCGAGTGAGCGGTCAGCGAAATCGGCCATGGTGGTGCCGAAGGTGGTGGAGGCGATGATCGTGGCCCAATAGAGGATAGGGTGGAATTTCTTCGCGAGAATTTGCGCGACGACTAGCACGATCAGCACGCTCAGAAAGAGGATGGTGCCGGCGAGATAGCCCCAATCGAGCGTCATCGTGACGGTGTCGCCGCCCGTCTCGCCCAGCGTCGTCGCGGCGATCTTGATGGTCCAAAAGGCGAGCGTGACTTCAGGGACCTTGCTCAGGGCTTCCTGCTTTAATGTGTCATTCATTGGTGAGATTGTTCCTTGTTTCGCAACGGGCCACCTCAACGGGGATCAAAAGACAGCCGAGAAGGAGCATGCCACGCCTCAACCTTTGTGTGGCGGTTTCGCGTTTGCGGGAAACCCACGTCTTCTCCGTGTACCAGCCAACGTAGGCCCTACCGTTTGGGGCTAGCAGCCGAAAGCTCTGACCTGGCGTCATCAGCGGGCGTGGGCTGCCTGGTTAGGGCCGGTGACCTCGCTCAGATTCTCATTCGGCCACTCGAGGATGGCGGCCGCCGAGTCATGATCCGGAGCGGCGACTACTGCTTCGCCGGGTGGATCTCCGTGACTACAAACTTGCCACCGTCTTCGCGTAGGCTGAAGTCGACTCTTTTACCGACCTTGATCGCGCTGAGCGCGGCGGAGTCCGTCACCGAGAACGTCATGGTCATCCTCGGCATCAGGCCGGGGATGTCGTCGTGGTCGATCGTCACCGTGTGCGCTGTTACGTCCACTGCCTTGACCAACCCGTGTGCGCTGTATGTGTCGGCGGCCCAGCTCGTAGAGGAGAACAGGACCACAGCAATCCCGATCATAACCCTTCGAAGATGCATGCGAATCTCCCTTCGTGTTGTTCGCTAACCAGCGAGCCGAGCGTCTCCGCCTTCGCTTCAGGTTCCGGCTCATGAAAAGTGATCTGAATTCTTCGCTGGTCTCAACGAAGATGCGTCCGTTTGATCGACGACCCCCTGATAACCAAGGTGGAGATGCCGATGAGCCGCGGGCGGGAGGGTACCCAGAGCGCCAACGACGCAGAGGATCAAGAGGCCGAGGCTGACCTCGATGAGTGTATTGCGCTGGAGTTGGCGAATCGCCTTCCAGGCCGGTTCGAAACGAACCTCGGGTGGAGCCGGAACGAAGCGAGGGATTAGGCGGATGCGGTTTACTCCGGCGACGCCGACCGTGGCGACGAAAAGGCCGAGTTTGAGGAGCAGGCACCGGCCATACTCCGTGCCCAACAGTCCGGTGAGGTCTCCCACCAAGAACCAGCTGTTCACGATGCCTGTTGCGAGGAGGCTCGCGACGCTTAGCAGGCCGAGTGTCGAGAAGCGGGTTGCCGTGCTTTGGGCGACCGCCAACCAGAGTTCATTGCCGGCACGACGTGCTGCCGCAAGCAGCAGCGCGAGCGGTACGAGCCCACCAAGCCAGGCACCGGCAGCGA
>DATGZK010000093.1:0-120335 GCA_035489755.1 Myxococcota bacterium | reverse complement strand
CCCGGATCAAAGAGCTCCAGGAGAAGTACGCAGACAATCGCTCGCGTCAGTCACAGGAGATGATGAAGCTCTACAAAGAGTCGGGTGTGAATCCGCTCGGAGGGTGTCTCCCGATCCTGCTTCAGTTCCCGGTGTTTATCGGCCTCTATTACGCCCTTCAGAGTTCGATTGACCTGCGGCAAGCGCCCTTTTTCGGTTGGATCCGCGACCTTTCGGCTCCCGAGCAGGTGGGGATCCTTCCCATTCTCGATCTCCCGGTGCGGATCCTCCCGCTCGTCATGGGCGCCAGCATGGTGCTCCAGCAGCGGCTGACACCGAGCACCAGCATGGATCCCGCCCAGGCGCGCATGATGATGACGGTCATGCCGGTGATGTTCACCGTCCTCTTCTATCAGTTCCCCTCAGGCCTCGTGCTCTACTGGCTGGTGAGCAATCTGTTGGCGGTAGGTCACCAGTACTGGCTCAAGCGGAGCATGGCCGTCGCGAAGTAGGAGGAGTCGATGTACGACGCGAGAAGCGAGTGGCGAGAGTTCGTTGGAGCAAACCGAAGCGAAGCTCTTGCGAAGGCTTCCAGCTTCTTTTCCGCCCGCGAGGATGAACTCGACGTCGTCGAGCCCCCTCCCGGCGAGATCTTCGGACTCGCAGCGCGAGTGCTGATCGTTGCGGCCTTGCGCGACCGAAAGCAAAGGGGCGGAGCGCCCCGGGGCCCGGATCGGCCCGCCGAACGGCCCGGGGGAAGGCAGACGGAGGGACGAGGAGAAAGCCGATTTCGCGAGCCGCGCCGCGGGGGCGAGTCCGATCGGCCCGCGACGCAGCCTCCAAAGCTGAGCCCGGCCCCGGCTCCGGAAGCAGAAGAGCCTTCCGTGGGAAGCGCCCGGACCCCGCTCAGTCCGGTCGGAGAGTTCGTCCTCGGACTGATCGAGCGCATGGAGGTGGGCCCGTTCGAGATGAGTGAAGGGCGAGAGGGGAATCTCATCGCGATCGGCCTGCGTGGATCCGCTGCGATGAAGGTGACGGCCGGGGACGCGAGATCCATTGATGCGATCCAGCTCCTCGCAAACCAAGTCGTCCTAAGAACGGGCGACGAGAACCTGCGCGTCGTTGTGGATGCAGAGGGGGACTCCGATCGCCGCGAGGCGTACCTCGCGCGCCTTGCCGAGCGCGCCGCCCAGCGGGCCACCGAGACCGGCCGATCGGTCGCGATCGATCCCATGAACCCCAAGGACCGCCGCATCGTCCACGTGGCACTTCGGGACTTCGAGGGTGTCGTGACGATGAGCGTGGGCTCGGGTCGCTACCGGCAGGTCGTGGTGGTTCCCGAAGGAGCTCCCGAGTACGAAGAGGCCCGGCGCCAAGCCGAGGTTTCCAATCGGACCGAGGGCTAAGGGCTTCGCGAGCGTTCCACGGGGAACGTCTCGCGTTCGCGTGTTGGGCGCGGGCCCCGCCCTCCTCGAACGTTCCACGGGGAACACGCCTGAACAGGTCGGATTCCTCCAAGCTCGAGCTCCTGGGGCTGCTGGCCGAGGGCCTGGCAGCGCTGCCTGCCCTGCCGGAGTGCCAAGCGCCCGCCTTGGAGGCGCTCTTGGAGCTCGCGATTCTGGTCGAACGTTGGGCCCTGCGGATCAACCTCACAGGGCATCGCACCGCCGAGTCCGTGATTCGGCGCCTCATTCTCGACTCGGCCGCTCTGGCGAGCGTCATCCCCGCGGCGATGGGCTCCCTTGTAGACGTGGGCTCGGGAGCCGGCTTCCCGGGCTTACCCCTTGCGATTCTTCATCCCGAGCGCCAGGTCCTCTTGATCGAAGCCCGCGTGCGCCGGCACCATTTCCAGCGGATGGTGATCCGCGAGCTTGGCCTTGTGAATGTGGAGGCCCGCCACGGCAGGGCTGAGTCCCTTTCGCCTTCCCCACACGACGCGGGCATTGCCCAGGCGGCCGCTCCGCCGCCCGAGGCGGTTGCCCTTCTTCTCCCTTGGGTCCGGCCGGGCGGTTGGCTGATCGTACCGGGGGCAAGTCGTGCCCCAAAGGTTGGACTCCAGGCAGGAGTCGATCGCGAGGGGATCGTGCGCTATCGGGTACCCCTAGGGGGGCCAGCTCGCTCGCTTTGGCTCGGACACAAACGCGAGTAGCACCGGATGGACGCAGACCTAGGCAATATGATACCTATCCAGAAACCCCCACCGCTTTCCCCCCGGGGATAGAGTGCCATGCCGCGTGGCCGTGTTTTCGCCGTCGTGAATCAAAAGGGCGGTGTTGGGAAGACCACCACCGCGGTGAACCTCTCCGCCTCCCTTGCGGCCTCCGAGCGCTCGACCTTGCTCGTCGACCTCGACCCGCAAGCGAATGCGAGCAGCGCCTTCGGACTTACCCAGCCTGCGCGTCAAGTCTATGACGCACTCATCGGTGAATGCGTCATGAAGGATGTCGCGGTTCCCACCGAGCTCGAGTTCTTGAAGGTCGCTCCGTCTGGGCGGGATCTCGTGGGCGCCGAGATCGAACTCGTCTCGATCCCGAACCGGGAGCGTCGACTCGAGCAAGCGATGTCGGACCTGCGGGAGGCGTTCCACTACATCGTGATCGACTGCCCGCCTTCTTTGGGTCTGCTCACCCTCAACGCTCTCACCGCAGCGGACGAGGTCCTCATCCCCCTGCAGTGCGAGTACTACGCGCTCGAAGGCCTCGCGCGTCTGCTCGAGACGGTGGAGCTCGTGCGCCGCAGCCTAAACCCGAATCTTGTGCTGGGCGGGATTGTCCCTACGATGGTCGACCTACGAAACAGCCTGAGCCGCCAAGTGCTGAAGGATGTGCGGGCGCACTTCGGCGAGCTGGTTTTCGAAACATGGATCCCCCGAAACGTGCGGCTTAGCGAGGCACCGAGCCACGGCATGCCCATTCTCCTCTACGACGTTCACTCGAAAGGCGCCATGAGTTACTTGAAACTCACGGACGAGCTCCTCCGACGGACGGAGGGATCCCCCGGCAGTGCGAGCGCTGTGCCGGACGAGTCCGGCGCGTCATCGGATTAGGCCCATGACCAAAGGTCGCAGCGCGCTCGGTCGGGGTCTTGGGGCGCTGATCCCGGGCGCCGGCACGGGTGCGTCCTCTCCGGTCGCGGCGTCGAGTACGGGCGGGCCCGCGGAGATCGAAGTCGAGCGGATCGATCCGAATCCCGAACAGCCAAGGCGCACTTTTGACGCGGAGCAGCTCGAACGCCTTGCAGACTCGATCCGGCGTCACGGCATCCTCCAGCCCGTGGTCGTGCGCGCGGCCGGGGATCGCTACGAGCTCGTCGTGGGAGAGCGGCGCTGGCGCGCCGCGCAGGTGGCAGGTCGCAAGACAATTCCCGCGGTGATCGCTGAGATCGCCCCCAAGGACAGGCTCGAGCTGGCGCTGGTCGAGAACGTGCAGCGCCACGACCTAAATCCGATCGAGCTCGCACTGGCCTTCCGGGCTCTCGCCGAGGGCGGCGCGACCCAGGAAGAAATTGGCGAACGCGTGGCCCTCGACCGCTCGACCGTGGCAAATCACCTGCGCCTGCTCGAGCTCGGACGCGATCTCCAAGGCGACGTCGAGCATGGCCGCCTTTCGGTGGGCCACGCGAAGGCCCTCCTCCAGATCCAAAGTCCAGAGCACCGCCGCCAGCTGCGGGACCGCATCGTGGCGCAGCAGCTTTCTGTGCGCGCCGCCGAAGAGGCCGCGCGCAATCTCGCCAGCACAGGCGAGCGCAAGCCGAGAGCCGCCCCTTCTCCCGCCGATCCGAACCTCGGGCACCTCGTGGACGCGCTCCGCGAGCGCCTCAAGACCCGTGTGCGGGTGGCCGGGGCCTCGGGCGGACGCGGGCAAATCGAGATCGAGTTCTATGGTGAAGGAGAGCTTGACCGCATCTCGCGGATCATCTTGGAGGGCATGTGAGCGAGTCCGGGCAGCCCAGCAGTTCTTCTCGAGCGCCGACTATTCTTGCGGCTGGGGCGAGCTTTGACGGCGTCTTGGCTTTCCGCGGCACCGTTCAAGTCGAGGGGCAGCTCCGGGGCGATGTGATCGCCCAGGGATCGCTCAAGATCGAGCCGCAGGGACGGGTCGAAGGGCGAATCGAGGTCGACGAGCTCGTGGTGGCCGGGGTGATCGAGGGCGACGTGTATGCCCGGCGGCGGGTCGAGCTCTTGCCCACGGCGCGCGTGCATGGGGAGGTGCGGACTCCTGCACTCGCCCTCGCGGAGGGCTCTGTGCTCGATGGGCGCTGCCACGCCGGCACCGCCCTCCCCCCGCCGGTGCGGCGCGGCGACGACTCCCCGGCGCCTTGAACTTCGCCTGATCTATGCAAACATGCCGCCGCTTCGGAAGCGGCCGGGCCGTCGACGGTTTGGTTCGGCACCCGCTTTCAAGCTCTTTCGGAATTGCCTTCCATCGTCGGGACGTCCGCCGCAGTTTGTCGCAAGGCCGGCCCGGCGAACTGGACGGATTGGACGGAAAAGGCCCGCACGCTGCGGCTCCGCGCGACACTGACGGGAGAAAACCGCGAGCGATGAATCTGGATGGGTCTCGCAAGGCGCTCGCCGTGAGCCTCGCGACGGGATGGATCGCTCTCGCGGCACCGGCATCCGCGTCTGAAGGCGTCCTCGAGATCATCCCCGACCTGCGCTTGGTAGCGCTTTTGATCGTGCTTTTCATGCTTCTCGTGCCCCTGCTAAATCGCTTGCTCTTTCGGCCCTTGCTCGGTGTGCTCGACGAGCGCGACCAGAAAATCGAGGGTACGCAGACCCGCGCTGCAGAGCTCAACCAAGAGGCGGAGGCCGAGCTCGCGCGCCACGAAGCCGCAGTCCGCACGGCGCGCACCGAAGGCGAACGCGGCCGCAAGGCGGCGCTCGAAGCCGCGCGAACC
Source organism: Myxococcota bacterium (assembly GCA_035489755.1). GTDB lineage: Bacteria > Myxococcota_A > UBA9160 > UBA9160 > UBA9160 > UBA9160. The sequence continues at coordinate 115,457 of DATGZK010000093.1, read as the reverse complement.
CGTCACGCCGAGTCGGTCGCAGCCGCGCGCTTCGAGTCTGCACAGGTCGTCGAGTCTGCCCGCCGGGAGCTCAGCGCGGCCCTTCGGGAGGCCCGGAGCGTCCTCCAGACGCAGACCCGGGAGCTCGCACGAGAGGCTGCGGCCCGCATCCTCGGACGAAGCCTCTCATGAGGGGATCGCGCTGGAGTCTCCTGACGGCGGCAGCTCTCCTCGCCCCCGCCTCGGCCTTCGCCGAGAGCGCACCCCCCGCAGAAGGCCATACAGGAACCCTCGTCTGGCACGCCGTGAATCTCACCGCGTTGCTTCTCGTGCTGGTCTATTTCCTCCGCGCACCGATCCGGGGCTTCTTTGCCACGCGCCGTCGCGATATCGAACACAACCTCGAGCGCGCCGCGGCCGTGCTGCGGGAGGCCGAGGAGCGACTCGCCGAGTGGAAGAGTCGGATGGCGCGACTCGAGACGGAGATTGCAGAGATTCGGCGCGTCGCCGAGGAGCGCGCGGAAGCCGAGCGCCAGCGGATCCTTGCGGATGCGGCGGCCGCCGCGGCGCGCATCCGACGGGACGGCGCTGCGGCGGTCGAACAGGAGGAGCACAGGGCGCGCGAGGCGCTTCGCAAGGAAGCTGCAGACCTCGCGATCGAGCTCGCGGGGGAGGTCCTTCGCCAGCAGGTGACCGACGCCGATCGCGCGCGCCTCGCCGAGGAGTTCATCGCGCGCATGGAGACTCCGCCGCCGCGCACCCCGGCGGCTCGGAGCTAGCGCCCGGGATGCCGAGCCAAGCTGCGGCGCGTCGCTACGCGCGTGCGATTTTCGGGCTTGCCCAGGACGAGGGCCGCCTCGACGAGGTGCGTCGCGAGATGGCGCAGCTCGAGCAGCTCTTCGAGGAGAGTCCCGAGCTGCGCGCCGTCGTATTCCGGCCGCTCCATCCGGTGGCCGAGCGGCGGGCGGTGCTTGACCAGTTGAACACCCGCCTCGGGCTTAGCCCGACGGTGCACAAGGTGTGCGCGATTCTTGTCGAGCACGGACGGATGGCCGCCTTCCACACGATCCGCGAGGAGCTCGAGCGCCTTGCCAACGAGGCGGCGGGCCACGTCGAAGCGCAGGTCTTGGCCGCAAGCCCCTTGGCCGCGGCCCAGCTCGAACGTCTGCGTCGCGCTCTCAAGGCCCGCACGCAGCGCGATGTCCAGCTCCGCGTGAGCATCGACCCCGCTCTCCTCGGCGGCGTTGTCGCCAAGGTGGGTGACCTCGTATTCGACGGCAGCCTCCGCACGCAGCTCGTCCAGCTGCGCGCCAATCTCATGAAGGGACGCTAAGCGATGGACATCAAGCCCGGTGAGATCAGCGACATCCTAAAGCGCGAGATCAAGGAGTACGGCCGCGAGATCGACATCGCGGAAACAGGCACCGTGCTTTCCGTGGGCGATGGCATCGCGCGGGTCTATGGCCTCGAGCAGGCGATGGCCGGCGAGCTCGTGCTCTTTCCCGAAGACGTTGCGGGAATGGTCCTGAACCTCGAGGAAGACAACGTCGGCATAGCGCTCATGGGGGAGGCCGGCCACCTGCGCGAGGGCGACCTCGTGCGCCGCACGGGACGCATCATCGAAGTGGGCGTGGGCGAGGCCTTGCTCGGCCGGGTGGTGGATGCCCTTGGGAATCCGATCGACGGTAAGGGACCGATCGAGACTCCCCATCGTCGGCGCGTTGAGCTGAAGGCCCCGGGCATCGTGGCGCGAAAGCCTGTGCATGAACCGCTTCAGACGGGGCTCAAGGCAATTGACGCGATGACTCCGATTGGCCGCGGCCAACGCGAACTCATCATCGGCGACCGCCAGACCGGGAAAACCGCAGTGGCGATCGACACGATCATCAATCAGAAGGGGGCCAACGTCTTCTGTATCTATGTCGCGATCGGGCAGAAGCAGTCCACCGTGGCGCAGGTGGTCGAGAGGCTGACGCAGTTCGGTGCGATGGAGTATTCGATCGTGGTGGCGGCGACCGCGAGCGAGCCCGCCCCGCTCCAGTTCATCGCGCCTTACACCGGCGTCACCATGGGAGAATACTTCCGCGACAGCGGCCGCCACGCGCTCCTCGTGTACGACGATCTCTCGAAACAGGCGGTCGCCTACCGACAGCTCTCGCTTCTCCTGCGCCGCCCGCCGGGGCGCGAGGCCTTCCCTGGCGACGTGTTCTACCTCCACTCCCGTCTGCTCGAGCGCGCTGCCAAGATGAACGACGAGCTTGGGGGAGGCAGTCTCACGGCCCTCCCGATCATCGAGACCCAGGCGGGTGACGTCTCGGCGTACATCCCGACCAACGTCATTTCCATCACCGACGGCCAGATCTTTCTCGAGACGGACCTGTTCAACTCCGGCGTGCGCCCGGCGATCAACGTCGGGATTTCGGTCTCTCGCGTGGGCGGCGCTGCGCAAGTCCGAGCGATGAGATCGGTCGCAGGCCAGCTCAAGCTCAATCTGGCGCAGTACCGAGAGATGGCGGCCTTCGCCCAGTTTGGCGGGGATCTCGACAAGGCCACCCAGGAGCAGCTCGCCAATGGCGAGCGCCTGACCGAGACGCTGAAGCAAGGTCAGTACCAGCCGATGCCGGTCGAGCAACAGGTGATCTCGATCTTTGCGGCGACTCCGCAGGAGTCGCGAGCCTCCTGGGTGCGCAGCTACCCCGTGGAGGACGTGAGGCGTTATGAGGGGGAGATGCTGGCCTTCATGGCCTCTCAGCATCCCGAGATCCCGGAGGCGATCCGCAGCAGCGGGAAACTCGAGGACGCGACGAAGGCCAAGCTCAGCGCAGCGCTCGATGAGTTCGCGAAGATCTTCCAGCCGACCGCGGCCCACAGCGGGGCGTAGCCCATGCCGAGCCTGCGCGACCTAAGGCGTCGGATCCAGAGCGTTAAGAAGACGCAGCAGATCACGCGTGCCATGCGCATGGTGTCCGCAGCGAAGCTGCGACGGGCCCAGGAGCGGATCCTTGCCGCGCGTCCGTACGCGGATCGCATGGTCCGCATGCTCCAGGACGTGATGGCATCGAACCCCGAGATCGATCACCCGCTCCTTCAACCCCGGACGACGAGGACCCGGCTTGAGCTCGTGGTGGTGACATCGGACCGGGGGCTTGCGGGTGCCTTCAACGTGAACGTCCTCAAGTTGGCACAGCGCGAGATCGCGGAGCAGGCGAGAGAGTTCGGGGACATCGCGCTCTACCTCCTCGGGCGCAAAGCGGTGGAGTTCTTCCGCCGGCGCCGCCCCCACCAGATTGACGCCGCGAAGCTTTTTGGCGTCGCGAGCTACGACACGGCGGCGGAGACGGCAACTCACCTCGCGAAGCGGTATCTCGCCGGGGAAATTGACGCGGCGGAGGTGGTGTACAGCGAGTTCGCCTCCGCCCTGTCCCAGACGCCCCGCGTGGTAAGGCTGCTTCCCCCGAGAATCGTGAAGACAGAGGACGCGGTTCCCTTTGAGGCGGAGCCCGACCTCGGCAAGCTCCTCAGCCTGCTCGTCCCGAAGACGTTCGAAGTGGCGATCTACCGTGCGCTCCTCGAAAGCGAGGCCGGAGAGCACGCGGCGCGGATGACGGCGATGGAGGCCGCGACGCGCAACGGCGAGGAGATGGTCGGCAACCTCACCTTGCGCTTTAACCGCGCCCGGCAGGCCGCGATCACGCGTGAGCTCGTGGAAATCATCACCGGCGCGGAGGCGCTCTAGGCGCTCCAAAAAGCCGGAGAGGGGTGCGAGAAATGGCACAAGCAACGGAAAAGGCACACAAGCCGGGCAAGGTGATCCAGGTGACGGGCCCCGTCGTCGACGTGGAGTTCCCGCCCGGTGAACTTCCGGAGATCTACTATGCGCTGCGCCTCACCAACCCGTCGATCGACCAGCGCCCCGACAACCTCGTGATCGAGGTCGCTCAGCACCTCGGCGAGAACACGGTGCGCTGCATCGCCATGGATACGACCGATGGGCTCGTGCGCGGCCAGCCGGTCAAGAATACGGGCGGCGAAATTCGGGTCCCCGTCGGCGGGAAGACGCTCGGCCGCATCATGAACGTGATCGGAGACCCCGTCGACGAGCGAGGTCCGATCGGCGCGACCGAGACCTACCCCATCCACCGGCCCGCACCGCTTTTCGTCGACCAGGCGACCGCGGTCGAGGCCTTCGAGACCGGGATCAAGGTGGTGGATCTCATTGCCCCTTACCCGAAGGGCGGGAAGATCGGCCTCTTTGGCGGGGCCGGGGTCGGCAAAACCGTCGTCATCCTCGAGCTCATCAACAACATCGCCAAACAGCACGGCGGCTACTCGGTCTTCGGGGGCGTTGGCGAGCGAACACGCGAGGGCAATGACCTCTGGCACGAGATGGCCGACGCCAAGCTGGCCGACGGTACGACGGTGCTCGAGAAGTGCGCTCTCGTGTACGGCCAGATGAACGAGCCCCCCGGCGCGCGCGCCCGGGTCGGCCTCTCTGCGCTCACCGTCGCGGAGTACTTCCGCGACGAGGAGGGCAAGGACGTACTCCTGTTCATCGACAACATCTTCCGCTTCACACAGGCCGGCTCCGAGGTGTCCGCTCTGCTCGGCCGGATTCCTTCGGCCGTGGGTTACCAGCCGACGCTCTCCACGGACATGGGCGAGCTCCAGGAGCGCATCACGTCGACCAAGCGTGGCTCCATCACCTCGGTGCAGGCCATCTACGTGCCCGCAGACGATCTCACCGACCCGGCACCGGCGACGGCGTTCTCGCACCTGGATGCGACGACCGTGCTCTCGCGGCAGATTGCGGAGCTCGGCATCTACCCGGCTGTGGATCCCCTCGACTCGACGAGCCGAATCCTCGACCCGCAGGTGGTGGGCGAGGAGCACTATCGGGTGGCCCGCTCCGTCCAGCAGCAGCTCCAGAAGTACAAGGATCTCCAGGACATCATTGCCATCCTCGGGATGGACGAGCTGTCGGAGGACGACAAGCTCACCGTGGCGCGCGCGCGCAAGCTGCGAAACTTCCTCTCTCAGCCCTTCCATGTGGCGGAGCAGTTCACCGGAACTCCGGGCAAGTACCTAAAGCTTGAGGACACGATCCGCGGCTTCCGAGAGATCCTCGAGGGCAAGCACGACGAGTTGCCGGAGCAAGCCTTCTACATGGTGGGCACGATCGAAGAAGCGGTGGAGAAGGCCAAGCACCTCACCTAGCGAGGGTTCCTGTGTCGCTCGAGCTCGTGATCGTAACGCCCGGGGGGGAGGTATTTCGCGGGCCGGTCGAAGCCGTGCTGCTTCCCGGCGCGGAGGGCGACTTCATGGTGCTCGAGGGGCACGAGCGCTTCCTCTCCCCGCTGCGGATCGGCGAGGTGGAGATCCGGCGGCACGGGGATCCGACGCTCTTTGCCGCGCTCTCGGAAGGCTTCGCAGAGGTCACGAGCAGCGAGGTCGTGGTGACGGCCGAAGCCTGCGAACTCGCCTCGAACATCGACATCGCACGCGCCGAGCGCGCCCGGGAGCGCGCGGAGCGGGAGCTTGCCGCGGCCGAGCGCTTGCACCATGAAGAGGCCGTCGTACGCGTCGCGGGAGCTTCCCTCCAGCGCGCGATTGTGCGAATCGCCGTGGCAAAGCGCGCGTAGTCTGCTTCGAACCAGGTCGCGCTTACGCGGAAGAACGCCGCCCGCCGACGGGCGTCGCCTTGAGCCGGGCCTTGCCGCCTTCGACCACCACCCGAAACCGTACGTCTTCGCAGCCATACTGTTTGCGGATCGTGTCGGCCTGTCCTTTTAGGACTTTGTCCATGCGCTCCGGAGTCAGACTGCGCGTGTCCTCCCCCGTGTTTCGACACGCGGCAAGGTAGGCTTCGTAGACCTCTTTGAAGTTCGGAGCGGCTTCCGGGGTGGGGGGCGGAGGCGCGGCGGGGGGAGCTGCCCGACCCGAGCGCGTTCGGTCGTGGAGATTGGCCTTGAAGACGTGGCGGCTGTAGGTGCCTTCTTCGATCTGACGCAGCACGAGGTCCCACTGACGACGGAGCGCGAAATAACGGGCGCACAGGCTGTTGAAGCGAAAGCGCAGCGCGGTGTTCTGAATCGGCGTGTTCTGGTAGATCGTGAAGAGCTTCTGCACTTCACTGCGTCCCTGGACCGGCTCCCGGGGCCGTGTGCCGAGGAAGTACTGCTCGTAGTCGAGCTTTAGCGCCTTGAGTTTATTCTCGAGGGCCTGGAGATCGTCCTCAAATGCCACGCGGTGCCCGCCTCCTCACCCGCTCCGTTAAATCGGTGCCCCGGAGTGCCCTCTTGAGGAGCGAGGGCCGCGCTGCCCCTCTCCGGTAGACTGCGCGCGCATGACGCGCCTTTTGCTGATGAATGCGCGCCTTTTCGATCCCGAAGCGTGCGGGCCGCGCGCGGGCGCGCTGCTCGTGCAAGAGGGTCGGATCGCCGGCCGGCCGAGCCCCGAGGAGGCCGCGTCCATCGACGCGGAGCGCGTCGACTTGGGCGGCGCTGGGCTCGCTCCGGGGCTTCTGGACCTGCATTTTCACGGGGCCCTCCCGTTTGCCGGAAGCCATGACGCAGCTTCCTGTCTTGAGCAGGCAAGCGCATCCCTCGTGCGTCACGGGACCACAAGCTTTCTCGCGACGACCGTGGCGCTGCCTGGCCCCGAGCTCCACGCTCTGCTCTCGGCGCTCGCGCCCGTGGTCGCAAGGGGCTCGTGGCCGGGGGCAGAGCCCATGGGGATCCATCTCGAAGGTCCCTGGATCGCTCCCGGAGCGGCCGGAGCGCAGCCCGCGGGCGCGATCCGGCCTGCAGATCCGAGGGAGGTGGACGAGGTGATTACCCAAGGCGCGGGCACCCTGCGCATGGTGACGCTCGCCCCCGAAGTGCCAGGCACCAAGGCTCTTCTTGCCGCGCTTTCGCGGGCAAGGATCGTCCCTGCGCTGGGCCATTCCCTGGCGAGCCAAGGCGAGATTGTGGCCGCGATCGACGCAGGCCTGTGTCACGTGACGCATCTTTTCAACGCAATGGGGCCGCTGCACCACCGGAATCTCGGAGTGGCGGGGGTTGCGCTCACGGAGGACCGCCTCTCTTGCGATCTCATCTGCGATGGTGTGCACGTCCACCCCGCGATGGTGCGGCTTGCGGTGCGGGCGAAGGGCGAGCGCATCATGCTGATTACCGATCGGATCGATCCGCCGGCTGGAAGCGCCCTATCCTTTGGCTCGGGCGAGATTCGCGATGACGGGATCGCGCTCTGGTTGCCGGACGGTCGCCTCGCGGGGAGCCGCCTCTTTCTCGACCAAGCCCTCGCGAACGCCCGAGAGTTCGGGGCACTCTCGCTCCACGAGGCGATCGCCGCGACGACGCTCCGGCCGGCACGCCTTCTCGGCGTCGAATCGGAGCGGGGCACGCTGCGGGTCGGCGCGCGCGCGGATTTCTTTGTGTTTGGACCGGATGCCAGGGTGCGCGAGACCTGGATCGGCGGCCGCTGCGTCTACGCCGTGGTCTAAACCGCGACCCCGTAGAGCCGCCCAACACCGATCCCGCGCAGCGCAGCCGCAATAGGTCAGATTCCGCGGACACGTGTCGTTCGTTGCCGTCTCTGAAATGTGCCGGTTTGCTCCACGGCGACGGCCGCCGCTCTCCCACCGGCAGGGAACTGGGTGAGCGCTCCTTCCCCGGTAGGAGGGGATGGAGGGGGTAACCACTCGACTTAAACTGCTTAAGTAGCCACTCGAAGCTACCTTTGTGGCATGCGCACTGTGGGAATCAAGGTCCTCAAGGAGAAGCTCAGCGAGTACGTCCGGCTGGCCAGCACCGGCGAGACGATCCTGATCACAGACCGCGACCGAGTGGTGGCGGAACTCGTCCCGCCGGAGCGAACGCGCGCCGACCGACTGCCCGACACGCTGCTTGCCGACGCCGTGCGCCGAGGGCTCGTGACACCCGCTCCGCTGCCGCCTGGTGCTCCGCCCGAGTCGCAGGGAGTGGCGCCCTTGGACCAGATCCTCGGTGAGCTCGACGGGGACCGTGCCGAGCGGTGATCTATGTCGATACCTCCGTCCTTTTGGCCCAGCTCCTCGCTGAAGATCGACGGCCGCCCCGAGCGCTGTGGGGTCGACCCAGCTGATCGCTAGCCGACTCGCCGAGTACGAGGTCTGCAATCCACGCTCGGAACCTCGTCGAGTCTCATGGCGAACCGGCGAGTCAGCTCCTCGCCCGCGTCTCAATCGTGGAACTCTCGCCCGTAGTCCTCCGGCGCGCCCTGGACCCTTTCCGGGCACCGGTACGAACCCTCGACGCGCTTCACCTGGCCTCTGTGGAGTACCTGTGCGCGCACGTCTCCGTGTGGCTTTGGCCACCTACGACGAACGCATGGCGAGGGTGGCCACCGAAATGTCGATTCCGCTCGAGCTACTGAACCCAGGAACCTGAGCGACTTCGGCCTCTCCGGGAGGCGTGAGCTTCGGAGCTGGAACCAAGCTCCTCCCGCCGTTGGAGCTCGCAAACCCACGGTGGAATCCGGAAGAGCTCGCGGATGGATTTCAAGTCGACCCGTGGCTGGCGCGAAGGCTCACGCTCCCGTGCGTCTCGACCGATGGGCCCACAGGTCCGGCCGCGAATCCGGATTCGCCGTTGCGCACGAGCGCTCCCGCTCTCGCAATCCGTTCCTCCACCCGGGCCTTAGCGCCTAGAACGCGAGCTGGAAGCGCGTGAGGAACGCGTCCTCTGACCCCATGTTCCCCCCGTTCGGCGCCCCTCCCTCAAACAGGGTGCGCTCGTAGTTGAACTGGACTTTCAAGTTGCGGTTCATGTACCAGTTGAGACCGACCGTAATCGCCCGCGCGCGTCTTGCGGATGTATTCGGGTTCGAGAACAGCGGGAACAGGTCCCGGTCGAAGCTGATCTCATGGAACCGCGCGGCGATCTCGAGGGCGCCGAGTCCCTCTCCGCCGAGGAGGAGCGGCGAGCGCGGGATCACGCCATCGTAAGAGGCGTTCTCCCCGGTGAGTACCCAGCTCGTGGCCACCTGCCACGCCGAGTTTGACGCGAAGACATTCTTCGGCCCACGGGTCAGTCTGTCGGACTCGACGACATATTCGGTCATGAATCCAAAGGGTCCGTAGTAGAAATAGGCCTGCGGCATGATTCGATTCTGCGGTCCTTCCCCCATGACGGTCGCGGGGAGGCCCTTCGCCGGCGCCGGGTTGTACGTGAAGAAGGTGTCCATGGCGGAAGTCTTAAAGGAGAGCGAGGCCAGCGACTGCTCCTGTCTCCCATAGGTCCCAGCCACACCCACACCAAAGCCTTTCAAGAACTCGGGGGCCCAACCCACAAAGGGCTGAGTGAAAAGGCGCCCGACGATCTCCTTGGAATTCGAGGTGGCCGTATCGCCGTTGTTGACCGACGTGTTGTCCGGAGACCCGTTGAAGACGCCGAACTGATAGGTGAGGAGGCCTCCTCCGGCCGGCGAGGTCACATTCGTGTGCTCTCCCAAGATCCCCCAGAACTGAACGCCAAGATCACGGTTCGGTACGAGTTCCGTGGGAAAGGCGCGCTCGAGGAACAAGAGGTTCCTCGGTGACTGCAGGCGCTCGAGGCCGGTCGGTGGCTTGAACTTCCCGAGCTCAAGCATCGCCTCGTCGATGTAGTGGAGGTTCGTGTACGCGTCGAAGAGCGTGGCACTGCCGCCCGCAAAGTCTGGCATGATTTTGAAGTCGATGTACTTGAGAAGCGTGCCTTCGAAGACGGGACGGATGCGCCGGAAGGCGAAGGTGCTGGGATTTGTGTCGCTTTCTTTCCCGGCCACTGCGCGGAAGTCGAACTGCGTGTAGCCCCGGATGTGAAGCTGGTTCTCTCCGTCTGCGGACTTGATGTAGAAGCCCTCGCTCCCCGCGCCCACGACGGGCGCGTGTTTCGCCTTCTCCTCTTCAGCCTTGGCCTTCTCTTCTTCGACCTTGGCCTTTGCCTCGTCGGCCTGGTTCTTGGTCGCGAGCTGGCGCTTGAGCTCCGCGAGCTCCTGCTCGAGCGCGTCGATGCGCTGCGTGACGTCCGGGTCCGCGGCCGCAGGCGCCGCGGCGGCGCCGAGACCCGCGAGAAGCGCGCCCGCCATCGCGACCTGCCAAAAGCACACCCGTCCCTTTCGCTCTTGCTGCATACGACTTCCGTCCTCCCCGTTCGAGGGCGAGGCCTCGCTCAGCAAGGGCCATACCAACCCACCGGGACGGACCGTGAAGGCCCTAAAGTGCGGCGCCAAAACGGCGATCGCCGAATTCCGTGACGGGTGACGGAAGGTGTCGTGAGATTTCCTGGGGCGACGGTGAATAGCGACGGATCCGCCGGATCATTTCACGGGCCAGCGAGTGTCGGTGCGGGTGCGCGCGAAGGATGGCCTTGCTCGGCAAGGAGCCTTGTAGGGTCGCCCGGGCCGCACGGTCAACGCTGCCAGGCGTCCCCTGTTCTCAGCGCAAGGTCGCGGTGCGCTCTCGTCTCGGTCTTTTGGATCCAGCTGCGGCCGGGTGCGCCGATAACGCTGGCGCTCGGCCTCGCCCCCGCACGTCTAGAGCGGCCCTCGCATCAAGGCGTCGAGAATCGCGTCGAAGGGCACGCTTGTGCCGGGAGCGGTCGGTGGGATCTCCCCGGCGAGGCGGTCGCCGAGCCACGCGCGCAGCGCGGCGAGATTTGCGCAGTCGGCGACCGAGAGCGGGCCATCGGCATGGGAGATCACAACACCCGCCAAGGGAAGGCTGCGCGCCACCGCCGCCTCGAGGGTGAGCCGCGTGTGATTGATCGTGCCAAGTCGCCCGCGGGCGACGATCACGAGGGGAAGCCCCAGCGCCGCGGCGAGGTCCGCCATGGTTTCCTGGGAAGAGAGGGGAACGAGAAGGCCGCCAGCTCCCTCGACGATCATCCAGACGTGTCGCGTTGCAAGCGCCTGGAACTTGTCGCGGAGCCACGAAAGCTCGATGCGAATGCCAGTTTCTGCAGCCGCTACGGCGGGTGCGGCCGCGAGCGGGAGCGCCACGGGGCAGATCTCGCCAATCGCGTCCCTCGATCCGGCAGCGGTTTGCAGGGCCTTGGCGTCGAGTGGGCCGGAGCTCCCAACCCCGGTCTCAACCGGCTTCATCACGCCGACATCGAGGCCGCGCCTGCGCAGCCCCCGGGCAAGGGCGCAGGCGACAACGGTCTTGCCGACCCCCGTGTCCGTCCCGGTGACAAAGAAGCCAGGCACGCGGGTGCTACGCGTTGCCCGGGAGCCGCGCGAGTTCCGCCGCGACGGCGGAGGCCAAGGCGTCGATTTCCACCGAGGTATGCGTCGCCATGGGTGTAATGCGCAGCCGTGCGGTGCCTTCCGCGACGGAGGGGTGGCGGATTCCCTGCGCGTAGAATCCGCGCCCGAGAAGCCGCTCGCACAGCTCCATCGCTACTTGGCTTTCGCCGACCACGACGGGAACGATGTGGGTCGTACTGGGAGCGGTCGAGACGCCGCGATCCGCAAGCCGGGTGCGAAGGCGCGCCGCGTTGGATGCGAGCTGCTCGCGCCGCCATGGCTCGGCCTGGATCAGCGCGAGCGCGGCCCGAGCCGCGGCCACTTGGGGCGGCGGCAGTGCGCAGGTGAAGATGAAGCTGCGCGCCGCATTCACGAGGAGCTCCCGCAGCACTGTGGGTCCGGCCACGAAGGCTCCAAAGGAGCCGAGAGCCTTGCCGAGCGTCCCGACGAAAACGTCGACGCCGCGCTCCACCCCGAGGTGCTCCGCCGTGCCGCGGCCGCGTGCGCCAAGCGTCCCAAAGCCGTGTGCGTCGTCGAGCATCACCATCGCTCCGTAGCGCTTGGCGCAGCGGACGATCTCGGCCAGCGGCGCAAGATCCCCATCCATGCTGTAGACGCCGTCGACCACGACGAGAATGCGCCGCGCGAAGCTCGCGACGTCGCCTAGCACAGCGGCGAGCCCATCTGCGTCCGCGTGGGGGAAGACGCGGACCTCGGCGCGGGAGAGGCGACAGCCATCCACGATCGAGGCGTGATTGAGCGCGTCGGACACGACGGCGTCGCCGGCTCCGACGAGGGTTGGGATGACCCCGAGGTTCGCCATGTAGCCGCTGCTGAAGGTGAGCACGGACTCGGTTCCGAGAAACTCGGCGAGCTCACGCTCGAGCGCTTCGTGAATCGCAAGGTTCCCGTTGATGAGGCGCGAGCCCGCTGCGGCGCAGCCGAGCTCGCGGGCGGCCCGAGCAGCGGCCTCCACGACCGCGGGGTGGTGGGCCAGGTCGAGGTAGTTGCTGCCGGCGAAGAGCAGCACCTCTTTGCCCTCTACTTCCATGCGCGGCGCCTGCGGGCCTTGAAGGGTGCGCATGCGCCGGTAGGTCCCGCGCTTCTGGATCGCGCCCAGGGTCTCGGCGGCAACGCCACCAAGTCCCTCGGGCGCAGGGCGGTGGGGCTCACGGTCGGGAGCCCCCCTTTCCCCGGTGCTAGCGGCGTCCCACACCGCGCACCTCTCGCGCAACCTCGGGCCGAAAAACGGGGGCCTCGGCGCCAGGCAGGCGAAAGCCCCCGGGCGCTGAACCTTCAAAGGCCGCGCGGTCGTAGGCGGGGTTCCCGTCGATCTCGAAGCCAGCGTCTCGGATCATGCGATACGTCTCTACGACGGCGTCGCCGCGCGTTGTCAGATAGCCGTCGACGAAGAGAGAATTGGCAGGCCAAAGGCACAGCGGGCCGAGCGCGCGCAGGTGCCCCTCGCGTCCTCCCGCGGCCCGAATCTCGGCGCTCGGGTTCACAAGGCGCATGAGGGCCAGCGCGCGCAGGCAGCGCTCCGGTGAAAGCGAGCCGTCGCTCGTCACTTGGTTGCCCTCGATTGGGATCAGGAAATTCACGGGAATCGATGGCACTTCGAGCTCGCGGAGCGTGAACGCAACTTCCACGACATCCGCCGTCTCTTCTCCCATGCCGAGGATGAGACCGCTGCAAGTTTCGATACCGCACTTCTTCGCCGCGGCCAGTGTCGCCACACGATCGGCGTAGCTGTGGGTGGAACAGATCTCGCTGTAGTGGGACGCGCTCGTGTTGAGGTTGTGGTTCAGACGGTCAAGACCCGCCTCGGCGAGGATGCGCGCCCCTTCCTCGTCCAAGAGCCCGACGGAGAGGCACACCTCAATCGGGAAGCGCTGCTTTACGCCGCGGACCAGCTCCGCGAGCTTGCGCGTTCGCTCGAGCGTCGGTCCGCGACCGGAGAACACCATGCAGTAGCGCGTTGCTCCGGCGCGTGCGGCCCGCTCGGCCTCGGCGAAGATCTCCTCATCGCCCTTCATGGCATACTTGCGAATCGCTGCCTTCGAGTCCTTGTTCTGTGCGCAGTAGCCGCAGTCCTCAGGGCAAAGTCCGTTCTGCACGTTGTTCAGGATGTGGACCATGACCTTCCGGCCGAAGTGATGGCGCCGGGGCACGAACGCGGCGTGGAGGAGCGGGAGCAGTTCCACGTCCTCGCCATCCAGGATCCAGCGCGCCTCCGCGTGCGTCGGGGGTTCACTTCGGAGCGCGCGCTCGGCGAGATCGGCATAACGATCGAACATGGAACCTCCTTCGGGATGCGCCGAAGCTACGGGGACCTCGGCCGGGCTGTCAACCTCGATCTAGCGATCGGGTTGACAGCAAAAGACGGGTAAGCTCCCCGCATGGCCCGCTCCCGCTCTGTCTTCGCGTGTACGGAATGCGGCGCCCAGCAGCCGCGCTGGCTCGGGCGGTGTCCGGGCTGCGGCGCCTGGTCGACCTTGGTGGAAGAGCCGATTGGGGCGGAGCGCGCGCCGGGGCGTGATCTTCTTGGCGGCGCTCTGGCCGGCGAGAGGACAGTGCCGGTCGCTCTCCGCGACGTCGACGCAGCAGATGCTCCGCGCATTCCTAGCGGGATTAGCGAACTCGATCGCGTACTGGGCGGGGGGCTTGTTCCGGGGAGCGTCATCCTCCTCGGCGGGGAGCCCGGCATTGGCAAGTCGACGCTCGCGCTCCAACTGGCGGCGCAGCTGTGCGGCGGCGCCGGGAAGGGTCTCCCTGTCCTCTATGTGACTGGGGAGGAGAGCCCAGAGCAGGTACGCCTTCGCGCGGCGCGCCTTGCCGCGAATGCCGGCGACGTCTTGCTCTTGTCCGAGACGCACCTTGAGGCGCTGGCCGAGCCCTGGCGCAAGCTTCATCCAAGGCTCGTTCTCGTGGATTCGATTCAGACCCTCCGCACCGACCGCATCGATTCTGCGGCGGGCTCCGTAGGCCAGGTGCGAGAGTGCGCAGCTCTTCTCGCGGCCAGTGCAAAGAGCGAAGGCACGGCTCTCGTCTTGATCGGTCACGTCACCAAGGAAGGCAGCCTCGCCGGCCCGCGCGTCCTCGAGCACCTGGTGGATGTCGTCTTAAATTTCGAGGGCGACCGTTCCCATCCCTTCCGCATCCTGCGCGCCACCAAGAACCGGTTCGGCGCGACCTCCGAAATCGGGGTCTTCACCATGGGCGAGGGCGGCCTCGAGGCCGTCCCCAACCCGAGCGAGCTTTTCCTGGCCGAACGCCGTCCGGGCGCTCCCGGATCCAGCATCGTACCCGTGCTCGAGGGCTCTCGGCCCATGCTCGTCGAGGTGCAAGCCCTGGTCGCGCCGGCGGGATACGGCACGGCGCGCCGCACTTGCCTTGGCATCGACGACGGACGCGTGGCGCTCCTGCTCGCGGTGCTCGACCGGCGCACAAGTGTCGACCTCTGCTCCCGTGACGTGTACGTCAACGTGACCGGCGGCGTGCGGGTGGTCGAACCCGCGGCGGACCTTGGCGTCGCCCTCGCGCTCGCCTCAAGCCGGCTCGATCTCGCCCTTCCGCCGGATGTCGCGGCTTGCGGAGAGATCGGCCTTGGAGGTGAGGTTCGGCGGGTTTCGCGGATCGATCTGCGGATCCGAGAAGCCGCCCGTCTTGGCTTCCGGCGCGTGCTTTTGCCCGAGCTGCGAGACGCAGCTGCGAAAAGCGGCGGTGCCGAGCTCATCGCCGTCCGCGACCTCGCCGACGCGGTCGACTGGCTGCATCGTTCAGGGCGCCCTTGCAGCCGTGCGAATGACCGTTAACACACGGATTTGCCGGCCCTCTTCGGCATTTTCTTTTGACAGCGGAAGAGCCCGCGGCTAGCTTCGCGCAGATGCCGAACCCTCCCGGCGCATGGTCTGCGGACGTCCCCCTTTTCCATTCTCCTTCCGGCTGCTCGCGATTCTCCCTCGATCGCATCGCAGATCCCCTCGAGCAAGTCGAGCGTTCGATGCGCGAGCAGCTCGCCTCGGAAGGGGAGCTCGTCGCGACCATCGGCGAACACGTCCTCTCCTCCGGAGGAAAGCGCGTGCGGCCCGCGCTCCTGCTTCTGTGTGCGGAGCTCTGCGGCTACACGGGGCCACGTCGCGTGCAGGTGGCGGCCGCGGTGGAGCTCCTGCACAGCGCCACTCTCCTGCACGACGATGTGGTCGACGTCTCCCAGCTCCGCCGCGGTCGCCCGTCCGCGAATGCCGTCTGGGGCAACCGGCGAGCAGTGCTGGTGGGCGACTTCTGCTACGCCCGCGCTTCGTCGATGATCGTCGAAGATGGCGATCTCGAGGTGCTGTTCGTCTTCTCGAACACGATCCGTCGCATGGCCGAGGGGGAGCTCCTCCAGCTCCAGCGCAGCTTCGATCCTTCGGTCACCGAGTCCCACTACTACGGTGTGATTGAGCGAAAGAGCGCCTCGCTGCTGTCGGCAGCGTGCGAGGCGGGCGCGATCCTCGGGAAGGTCACGCGTGCAGAACGCCGCCGCCTCGCGGAGTTCGGCCGCGAGCTTGGCCTCGCCTTCCAGCTGCGCGACGATGCGCTCGACTACCTGGCGCAAGAGGCGGAACTCGGAAAGCGTCCCTACACCGACGTGCGCGAGGGCAAGGTCACACTCCCGCTTCTTCTCGCGCTGAAGCGCTGCACGGCGGCAGAGCGGGAGGAAATCGAGAAGGCGCTGAAGTCGGCGGCGCAAAGTGCCGCTCGGGGCTTGGCCGACGCGGGCGACGCCGTCCCGCCTGAGGCCGTGGAACTTGAGCCCGTACTGCGCCTTGTGGCCCAGTACCGCGGCGTACCCGACACGGCGCGGCGCGCCGAAGAGCACGTGGCGCGCGCCGAAGCGGCAATCGCGCCGTTCCCGACATGCGCCGCGAAAGAAGCGCTTCTCGGGGCTGCCGAGTTCGCGGCGGCGCGAGATCGCTAGGCCGGGGCGGCCGGTGCTTCGATTCGGCAGCGGAGCCGGGCTCTCGCTGCCCTCAGCCTCCTCGTCGGAGCGCAGCTCTGCCCTGCGCAGGAACCGAACCCTCCTGCAGCAGCTCAGTCTTCCTCTTCTCCGATCCTCGACTAAATAGTTCGATCCTGTCCGTTCGGTTTCCGTTCTAACTTTAGGGAAGATGCGACCCTCACGAGAGCCGCCGAGGGGTTCGCAGATTCAGCGCGGAGCGCCTCGAGGGACGAGGGGAACGGTCCTAGATCGTTCCGTGTAACAACAGCCGCGGATCTTGGTTCGATCGGGCTTTATGATTCCAGGAGAGCGCTGGCTGGCCGCGCTTGCCCGATTCGCCCTCGCGGGGGAATTGCGGGCTTGTCTTGCCGCGCCGTTCAACAGAGCGCCGCTAGGGATTCTTGCTGCTTGGCTGGAAGAGCGGAAGGTACGCCTCATAGCCCTCTTGGCGAAGCCGCTCCGCCGGGATAAAGCGCAACGCGGCCGAGTTCATGCAATAGCGCAATCCCGTCGGAGGCGGGCCATCGTCGAAGACGTGGCCAAGGTGGGAGTCCGCGTGCGCAGAGCGAACCTCTGTCCGCACGGAGAAGAGGCGCTGATCTTTTCTTTCGGCGAGGTTCTTGGGATCAAGGGGCCGGGTAAAGCTCGGCCAGCCCGTACCCGAGTCGTACTTGTCGAGGGAGGAGAAGAGGGGCTCCCCGGAGACCACGTCGACGTAGATGCCCGGCGCGTGGTTATCCCAGTACGAATTGTGAAACGAGGGCTCCGTGGCTTCTTGCTGGGTGACTTGGTACTGCAGGGGAGTCAAGACGCGGCGCAGTTCCGCATCGCTCGGCTTGTGGAAGCTCGCGGCATCCCATCCCTTCGCCGGCGTCTGTGCGGGCGCAGGGCCTGCAAAAAGAGTGAAGGCAAGGATGAAGGTCCATCGGTACGGACGACTCATCGGTTCTTCCCCCAAAGCTCCTCGAGACGCTTGTCTCGCCCGCAGTTCCAGCGGTAGAACTCGTATCGTGCCGGATTTTTCTCGTGGTACTTCTGATGATACTCCTCGGCGGGATAGAACTCGGTCGCTGGCACGATTTCAGTCACGATGGGCGCCTTAAACTGTTTCGACTCCTCGAGCTGTCGCTTCGACGCCTCGGCGAGGCGGTGCTGCTCGTCGCCTTGGTAGAAGATCGCGCTGCGGTACTGGTGACCGTGATCGCAGAACTGGGCCTCCGGTGTCAGGGGGTCGATGTTGTGCCAGAAGACGGCGAGGAGATCCTCGTAGTGGATTTGCTGCGGGTCGAAAACGATCATGACCGACTCCGCGTGCCCGGTGCCGCCGGCCGAGACCTCTTCATAGGTCGGGTTTTTCGTGTGTCCCCCGGTGTAGCCGACGGTGGTTGAGACAACGCCCTTTAGCTTCTCGAAAGGCGGCTGCATGCACCAAAAGCAGCCGCCTGCAAAGATGGCGCTCTCCGTCTTCGCAGGATCGCTCGGCCATGCTGGGCTCGGCAGCGCTCCGAGCACAAGTACCGCAATCCACGTTCGAAAGATCGACTTCACCCTAGGACTCCCTTCGGCCAGCTGCCTTGCGTTCGATGCCGATCCCACGGAGCCGTTTCCCCTTCTCGCCCTGCGGCCTCCCCGCGAGGCCCTCCCGCAGCCGCACCGGCTAAGCTCCGTCTTCTCACCCGCGGGCGCTGGGGGCCCCTCCCCCCCGCCCACTCGTTGGGTCTAGGGATGGGGGACGCTCTCATGGGGCTTACGCCGAGCCGAGCTTGGCGGCAACTCCGACGCGGAGGAGTCCTTGTCGGACTCCTCGCGCTGGGCCAGATCTGCTTCGCGGCTCCGCCCTCGGCAAAATCCCCTGGCGCGGTCAGCCCTTCTCGAATCGTATCCCTCAATCCTTCGCTCACGGCCATTCTGGTAGCGCTCGGCGCTGGCAACCTTTTGGTGGGGATCGACGACTTCTCCGCCCAGCAGCAGCCCGCCCTTGCAGCGCTTCCCACCGTCGGCGGACTTTACGATCCGAGCCTCGAGGCAGTGGTGACGCTGCGGCCTGATCTTGTGGTGCTCGTGCCGAGCGCTGCGCAGCGTGACTTTCGCGCGCAGCTTGAGAGCCTCGGCGTGCCCGTGCTCGCGCTTGCACCCCTTACCTTCGAGGAGGTGCTGGCGTCGATCGAGACCCTTGGCGCGCGCACGGGTCACGCGGCCGCGGCTCAAGCCCGAGTCGCCGCAATCCAAGCGGCACGCGCCGAGGTCGAACGTGCGGCGGCAGGGCGCCCGCGACCCCGCGCGGTCCTCGTGCTTCAGCGCGAGCCGCTCTTTGTGGTAGGTGCCGGGAGCTTCATCGACGAAATGATGCGATCCGCAGGTGCGCAAAACCTCGGCGCGGAGTTCTCTGAGCCTTATCCGCGCGCCTCCCTCGAATGGCTGGTGGCCGCTCGCCCGGAAGTCATTTTGGATGCCTCTTCGGAGCCCGGAACACCACGGGAGTTCTGGTCGCGCTGGCCGTCGATTCCCGCGGTCGAACGAGGGCGGGTGGTATCGCTTGCACCGGGGGTGGCGACGCTTCCGGGCCCCGAGCTCGACCATGCGCTGCGCGTACTGGGAGATGCCCTCGCTCCGCCCGAGAACGAACGGGCTGCACGGTCCGCTCCGTGAAGGCCGGCGCGTTACCCCTCTCCCCGCGTCGGCTGGCACTCGTTCTCCTTCTCCTCCTGGCTCTCCTTTTCTTGTGCGGCACTCTCGCGCTGATGGCCGGCCCGGCCTGGCTCCCTCCGAGCGAGGTCCTGCGCATCCTCTTCGGAAGCTCCGTCTCTTCGGGCGCGCCGCTGCCGGCCGCAGACATCGTGCTTCGGATCCGGCTCCCGCGGCTTCTCCTTGGCGGAATCGTCGGCGCGTCGCTCTCCGTCTCGGGAGTTCTCTTCCAGGCTCTGCTTCGCAATCCCCTTGCCGACCCGTTCGTGCTCGGAGTCTCAGGCGGCGCTGCGCTCGGCGGCATCGTGGTCCTCGGTTTCGGCGGAGCTCTCGGCCTCGGCTACGCCGCCGTCCCGCCCGCCGCCTTTCTGGGATCGATCGCGACGGCGCTTCTCCTTTTCGCAGTCGCCGGGGGGCGCGGGCGGCTTTCTTCCACGAGTCTCCTGCTCACCGGCGTTGTCTTCAACGCGATTGCGTCGGCGGCCATCGTCTTCGTCGCTACGCTCTCGGGTCTCTCCGAGGGCACCAGCATCTTCCTCTGGTTGATTGGAAGCCTCTCGGCTGCGCGTGAGAGTGCGACCCTCCTGGTCGCGCTCTTTCTCCTTGCGGGGCTGGCCTTCGTCTGGCCGCAGGCGCGCCGGCTCGATCTGCTCGCGCTCGGGGAAGAGTCTGCGGCGCAGCTCGGTGTCGACGTTGAGCGCGTGAAGCGCATTTTGCTCGCGGCGACCTCCCTCATGGTGGGCGCCGCCGTGTCGGTCTCGGGACTGATTGGCTTTGTGGGTCTCATCATCCCCCACCTTCTTCGGCTCCTCCTCGGTCCCGATCACCGTCTCCTGGTGCCCGCTTCGGCCCTCGGTGGCGCGATCTTCCTCATCCTCTGCGACACGGCTGCGCGTACGGTGCTCGCGGGAGGTGAGCTCCCCGTCGGAGCGATCACGGCTCTTGCGGGCGGTCCCCTCTTTCTTTTCCTGCTGCGGCGGCAGCAGGGAAGAAGCCTCCTGCCATGAATGAGATCGTTCTTGGCTTCGAGGCGGTGTCGCTGCGGCTCGGAGGCCGGTCCGTGCTCGCTGGCGTCGACCTCACGCTCTTTGCCGGGGAGGTTCTCGGTCTTCTCGGCGCGAACGGCGCGGGCAAGACCTCGCTCCTGCGCATCGCGACGGGCGTCTTGGCTCCCGATGCCGGCGCGGTTCGACTCTTCGGCCGGCCGCTCGAGGAGTTCTCGCGCGCGGAGCGCGCGCGGCGCATTGCCCTTGTGCCCCAGCGCTCCGAGGTCCCCTTCCCATTCCCGGCGGCGGAGATCGTGCGCATGGGGCGTGCGCCGCACCTTGGTCTCCTCGGCTTCGAGTCCCGGGAGGACGTGGCGCTCGCCGATCGTGCCATGGAAGAGGTTGGGATCCGTGAACTCGCGCGACGCTCCATCGTCGAGCTCTCGGGGGGAGAGCAGCAGCTCGTAGCCATCGCACGCGGTCTCGTCCAGGCGACGCCGATCCTGCTGCTCGATGAGCCGACGGCTTTTCTGGACCTGCGTCATCGTGTGCATGTCCTCCGCCTGGTGCGCGGGCTGGCCCGCGCTGGCGGAGCCGTGCTCGTGGTCTCCCACGACCTCGGTCTCGCAGCGCGTTTTTGCGATCGGCTGGCGCTCCTCTGTGCCGGTCGGGTCCTCGCCGCGGGGATTCCCGCGGAGGTGCTCACCCCCTCCCACCTTGCCGCGGCCTTTGGCATCAAGGCGACGGTCTTTCATGCGCCTGACGGAACACCCCTCGTACTGCCGGAGGGAGACGCCAGGGGTGGCGAGTCGCAGGTGCGAGTACCCGATGAGCACAGAAGTAAAAATCAGTCTTGACTGTTTTTTGTTCCCATGTATTCCTTATATAGGATGGAAGCGAAGAGCTCCAAGCCGCGGCGTCGCACCCAGGACGAAAGAACTGCGCAAATGCGGGTTCGTGTGCTCGATGCGGCTCTCGGTTGTCTCGTCGAGCGGGGTTACGCCGGCACCACCACGACGGCCGTGGCCGAACGGGCCGGCGTCTCCCGGGGAGCGCAGCTCCACCATTTCCGAACCCGCGCAGCCCTCGTGGCCGCCGCTGTCGAGCATCTGTATGCGGGGCTCACAGCGGACTATGAGAAGGCGTTCGCAAATCTTGCACCAGGCACGGACCGTGTCAGTGCGGCGGTGGATCTCCTTTGGGAGACCTTTCAGGACCCGCGCCTTGCGGCGGTGCTGGAGCTCTTTGTCGCCGGCCGCACGGACAACGAGCTCCGCGAGCAGCTCGCGAAGGTTGCTTCAAGCCACCGCGCAAGGGTGACCGAGCTTGCCCGCGCCTACTTCCCCGTCGCCCCACCGAGGGAAGAAGAGTTCACAGGTCTGCTTGCCCTCGTGCTCGATGCCCTCCAAGGGATGGCGGTCGCGCAGCTCGTCGAGCCGCACGAAGCGGGCGCGCGCTTCGCTCTTTTCCGGCTAAAGCGGATCGCGAAGGCGGAGCTCTCGGGCGGCGAGAGACTCGGCCGCGCACGGGCGTAGGGAAGGCGATGCCCGATCTCTCGATTCTCGCCGCGCCGGGTTACCTCGTGCTCCTCGTCTTGGAAGCCGTCCTTGTGCAGCGCCTCGGCAAAGGCTCGTACGAGGCGCGTGACACGGCGGCGAGCCTCGCCATGGGCGTCGGCAATGTGCTCGTCACGCTTGCCATGAAGGGTGCAACGCTCGGCGCTTTCTTCCTCGCCTACGAGTACCGATTCTTAGAGCTTGGAACCGGCCCTTGGGCCTGGCTCCTGCTCTTCGTCGCGGAAGACCTTGTCTACTACGGCTGGCACCGCGCCTCGCACGAGGTGCGCATCCTCTGGGCGGCGCACGAGAACCACCACTCGAGCCAGCACTTCAACTTAAGCACCGCACTCCGCCAATCGTGGACGACGCCGTTCACCATGCTGCCTTTCTGGCTCCTCTTGCCGCTCGCCGGATTTCGTCCGTGGATGGTGCTCACGATGAGCTCGATCAGCCTCCTCTATCAGTTCTGGATCCACACCGAGCTCATCGATCGGATGGGTCCTTTGGAGTGGATCTTCAACACGCCCTCGCACCACCGGGTACACCACGGCGCGAATGTCGAGTACCTCGATCGAAACCACGGCGGCATTCTCATCGTATGGGATCGAATCTTCGGAACGTTCGAGCCGGAAAGAGCCCCGGTCCGCTACGGGCTCACGAAGAACATCCACAGCTTCGATCCCATCCGGATCGCCTTCCATGAGTGGGCCGCCATGCTGCGCGCGGCGCTTCGCGCCCGGTCCTTGCGCGAGGCAGCAAGCTATCTCCTTCAGCCGCCGGGCTGGAGCCCGGACGGTTCGACCCGCACCGCCCGGGAGCTGCGCCGCGAGCTCGCGCGCAGCGGAGCTGCCTCGGCCCTTTCGTAAAACCCCACGCGGGCTGCGGCCCTGCTAGCCTCGCTTCTTCCGAGGAGGAGGCGCAGGATCCGCCATGAGCGAAGTCACCATCTCAAAGATCCACGCACGGGAGATCCTGGACTCGCGTGGCAATCCGACGCTTGAGGTGGATGTCGTGACCTCGCTGGGAGCCGCGGGCCGTGCGGCCGTTCCCTCCGGTGCGTCGACGGGCTCACGGGAGGCCCTCGAGCTTCGCGATCGCGACCCGAAGCGCTTCGGGGGCAAAGGTGTGCTGCGTGCTGTCGGCCACGTGAATGGAGAGATTGCGAACGCGATCGCAGGGTTTGCTCTTGGAACGATGGAACATCAGCGAGAGCTCGACCGCGCGCTGGTTGCCCTCGACGGCACCGAGACCAAATCCCGCCTCGGCGCGAACGCCCTGCTCGGGGTTTCGCTTGCGGCCGCCCACGCGGCGGCGGTCGCGGGCGGCCAGCCCCTCTACCGCTTTATTGGCGGCGGCGGCGCCCACCTCCTCCCCACCCCGATGATGAACGTCTTGAACGGCGGCGCCCATGCGGACAACAACGTGGACTTCCAGGAGTTCATGCTCTTTCCGCTGGGCGCGCCGACCTTCACGGAGGCGCTCCGCTGGGGTGCAGAGGTCTTTGCGGTACTCCGCACCGTCCTCCATGAAAAGGGCCTCGGGACCGCGGTGGGGGACGAGGGCGGCTTCGCACCGGACTTGAAGAGCAACCGTGAAGCGATCGAGCTCATCTTGCGCGCGATCGAGCGAGCGGGCTATCGGCCTGGGGAGGACTTCTTTATCGCCCTCGACCCCGCTGCAAGCGAATTCTTCGAAGGGGGCGTCTACGTCCTCGAGGGCGAAGGCGCGCGCAAAAGCCCGGAGGAGATGATCGCCTTTTGGGAGGACTGGGTAGGTCGCTACCCCATCGTCTCCATCGAGGACGGCCTTGCGGAGGACGACTGGGAGGGATGGGGAGGGATGAGCCGCGCGCTCGGGAAGAAGGTGCAGCTTGTGGGCGACGACATCTTCGTCACGAACCCCGTGATCTTGCGCCGGGGGATCGAGCTTGGCGTTGCGAACGCGATCCTCGTGAAGCTGAACCAGATCGGGACACTCTCCGAGACGCTCGAAACGATGCGCCTCGCGCGTGAGGCAGGCTACGCACAGGTTGTGTCGCACCGCTCGGGGGAGACCGAAGACACGACCATCGCCGATCTTGCGGTCGCCACCGGAGCCGGTCAGATCAAGACGGGATCTCTCTGCCGCACCGACCGCGTGTGTAAGTACAACCGCCTGCTCCGAATCGAAGAAGAGCTTGGCGGGCGAGCCCGCTATGCAGGAGCTGGGACGCTTGCCGGAGCCACCCGGCGCTAGGAGGGCCGCCTCCCCGCCGATTTCTATCTCCCGCTCCTTGCGGCCGCACCCCCCTCAGTTCTTTCCGGAAGGCAGCTGCGCCTGCGGGGCACAGGAACCGCTCTGCCGGATCCTTGCCTACACTCTCCCGGCAGCCCCCGGAAGGAGTTCGCGCCCTGCGCAGCGTGGAGGACACTCGGCCCCGCCAGGGGCTCTCGGTTCCGCTCGTCACAGTGCTCGATCCCGGCGGCGAGCTCGTCGAGGCGGACCAGCGCGCCCTCGTGCGCCACGTGATCCAGGACGGCTACGGAGCAGACGTCATCTTCGCGGCCGGGACAACAGGCGAATGGGACCACCTGCCCGCGGCCCTTTGTCGCCGCGTCGTCCAGGTCTGCGCGGAGGAGGTTGCGAAGGCAAACGCCGCCCTCGGGCACGGGGTGAGCCATGCGGTCGAGGTCTGGGCGGGGGTCACCGCCTCATCGCCCGAAGAGACCCTCGAGAATCTGGACTTCGCAGTCGCAAATCCCGGGGTCGAGGCGGCTGTGCTCGCGCCGCTTTCCATCCGTGGCCTCGCCGATCCGGTGCGTTTCGTGGCACGGGAGGTGGCGGACCTTCTCGACGCGCGCTCGCGCCGCATTCCCATCTACCTCTACGACAATGCGGACATTGCCGTAAACCCGAAGGTCCCCCACATCCGCACACGGCAGGTCAAGGCGCTCTCGCGCCTCGACTTTGTGCGCGGCATCAAGGTCTCGGCGCCGCGCAAAGTGCTCGGCAACTACACCAAGGCCGCGGCGCATTTTCGCGAACGCGGAGAGTTCGCGATCTACGTCGGCGATGCGATGCTGATCTTTGAGCTCTTCCGCCCGGCCACAGGCGCTGTGGGCGGGCTCGTCGAGCGCTGGAATCGCTGGCGCATGCGCGGCGGCGTGCCGAGCGGCGTCGTGGCGGGTCCCGCGAACGCGCTGCCCCGCGAGTGGGCCCGCGCGTGGCAGGTCTGCCGTGCCGGCGACCGCGAGCGCATGGAGGCCGTGCGCGAGGTGCTCGAGGCGTTTCGGGTGGGAACGCGCGCTGCCGGCGGACGGCGCAGCATCGCGTGCCTTAAGCGGGCGCTCCAAACGCTCGGTGTCATCACCTCGGATGCGGTAGCACCCGGGACACCGAGCCTTGCGCGGCCCGACGCCGAGCGCTTCGACGAGGCGTTTCTGCATGTGCGTGCCCTCTCGCGCGAGCGCATTGGCCCGCCTTGGGTGACGCGCGCACCGGTCGACGAGAGCGGGGGGAGCTTCGCGTGAGTCGCGGCGCCCGGCTCGATATCGCGGGGATCGGGAGCATGGTCGTGGACGAGCTCTACCGGAGTCCGCGCATTCTCGGCCCGGATGAGAAAGCCATCCTGCGGCCCTTCGAAGACGGCGCGCGCTCTCATGCCTTCGTCGGCGGCGTTGTCCTAAACCACCTCGGCTGGGCTGCCGCTCTCGGCCTGCGCGTCGGGATCTTTGGCAAGCAGGCCGACGATCCCCACGGACGTTTCTTGCGCGCGGCCATGGATCGCACAGGCATCGAGCACCAGCTCGTGCTCGATGGATCGGCGAGCAGCGCGGCGGAGATCTTCGTCGACGACTCTGGCGGGCGCGCGATCTACATGGCGCCAGGCGCCACGTCGGAGACGACCGCGGAGCACGTGCGCGAGCATCACGCCGGGTTCATCCAGCGCGCGCGCTGGCTCAGCACCGAAGTCTCCCAGCTCCCCCTCGCGGCGGCCCTTGAGGCCGTGTCCATCGCCCAAAAGGCAGGCGTCTCGGTGGCTCTCGACCTCGACGTCCCGCCTGCGGACGCCGTGCCCGGTTTGGGAGACGAGTCGCAGCTCCACGCGCTTTTGCGCGGCGCAGCGCTCCTCAAGCCCTCGAAGGTCGCGGCGCGCGAGCTCGCTCCGGAGGCTGGCGACGATGCGCTAAAGCTCGCGCGCACTCTCCGGCAGCGCTTTGGCCCGGGGATCGTCGTCGTGACCGACGGCGAAAAAGGCTGTGCCATCGCTTCCGACAGCTATGAAGGCTGGGTCGCTGGGCGGCGGGTCAAGGCCGTCGACACGACCGGCGCAGGCGACGCCTTCCTCGGGGGCCTGCTCGCCGGGTTGCGCTACGGGCTCGCGCTGGCCGAGGCGGGTCGACTCGCCAATGCCTGCGGAGCGGCATGCGTGGAGAAGCTCGGAGCCTTCCCCGACGATCCCGCGGCGGCGCGCGCGCACGTCCTCGAGTTCTGGGACGGACCGCCGCTCGCGCTGGCTCCCCTTCCGCGACCTAGAAGAGTGTCGGACTCGAGCTCTGCCCGACGATCTCCCAAAGAATCCGAGGTTGGCCGAGAGGCGCTCGAGATCCTCGAAGCCGCAGCCGAAGAGCTTGCTGCGCTGAGCCAGCGCAGCAAGGGTGCGGCCTATCAGCAGGCGGCGCGCATCGTGCGGGAGTCCGAGGCGCGCGGGGGACGTGTGCACGTGACGGGTGTCGGCAAAGCCGGGCACGTGGCGCGCTATGGCGCGGCACTTCTCGCGTCGACGGGAACCCCGGCCAACTTTTACGACGCGAACGAGTCCGTGCACGGCTCCTCGGGTCAGATCGTGCAAGGTGACATCGTGATCGCGGTGAGTGCGAGCGGCGAGACAGAGGAGCTTCACGCCGCGATCGATGTCGCCCGCGCCCTCGGCGCTCGGATCATCGCTGTCACGGGGAACCTGAGCTCCTACCTGACGCGCCAGGCGGAGGCGGTTCTCGACGCGGGAGTCGCCCGTGAGGGTGGGAGCTTGGGCCTCGCCCCCCGGGCAAGCGTGGCGGCCCAGGCAATGGTGCTCGCTGCGCTCGCCGCCCTGCTCGAGCGGGGCCGTGGCTTTACGCGTGAGGACTTTCACGCCCGGCATCCGGGAGGGGCGCTCGGAAAGAAATCGCGAGGGACGACGCCGTAACACGCGGGCTGTGTCTCTCTCCGCACAGGGCTCCCCAAGGCCAACGCCTCTTTGTATCGTGAAGGTGGAAGTGAAGTTGGAGAGCCTTGTGGGCGTGCCTGCAGTGCCAAGCAGTGCGAAGGGAGGAGAAGAAGCTGGGTGAGCTTGTCATCCGGCCCGCGCAGGAGAAGGATCTCCCGCGGCTTACGGAGATCTATAACTACTATATCCGTGAGACCGCCATCACCTTCGAAGTCGAGCCGTACACCGTGGAAGGGCGGAGGCCGTGGCTCGCCCAATTCGCGACGACGGGCCGCTACCGAATCCTTGTGGCGGAGTGCGACGGCAGCGCAGTCGGCTGGGCGAACAGCCGCCGCTTTCACGAGCGCGCCGCCTACGATCCAACGATCGAGACCTCGATCTATCTCGACCCAGCATCGAAGGGCAAGCGCATCGGGACCCAACTCTACGGGGCGTTGTTCGATCTCCTGCAGGGCGAAGATATTCATCGCGCCATCGGCGGCATTACCCTCCCGAACGACGCATCGGTCGCGCTCCACCGGAAGCTCGGCTTTACCCCGGTGGGCGTGATCCGGGAGGTCGGGCGGAAGTTTGACCGCTGGTGGGATGTGGGGTGGTTCCAGAAGGAGCTCTCATAGCGTTTGGCTGGAGTCCTTTTTCAGCACAGATCCTTTGCATGCGACTCTGCGGCGCTCGAGTCGAGGCTTGAGCGATAATCCGTGTGATCCCAGAAAGTTCCGCAAGCAAATACCTACTTCACTCGCTTCGATGCGGGTCCGCCCCAAAGGTCTCCGTGACGTGTCCACGGGAACCGGTTTCGCTCATGGCTCCCGAAAGGCAGCCGCCCGCAGGGGAATTCTTGACACCGCCTCAAATATCTATATATTTGGAAATATGGAAATGATCGCAGCACTCGCGGCCCTTGGCGCTTTGGCGCAGGAATCCCGCCTCCAGGTCTTTCGCGTGCTGGTGCAAGCGGGTCCCAACGGTCGGGCGGCCGGCGAGATTGCCGAGGAGCTCGGGCTCCCCGGCCCGACCCTGTCCTTCCACCTGGCCCAGTTGAAGGGCGCCGAGCTCGTGCGCTGCCGGCGTGAGGGGCGTTCACTCATCTATTTCGCCGACTACGAGGCGATGAGCAGGCTTGTCGCCTATCTCCTGGAGAACTGCTGCGCCGGCGATCCACGCTGCGTCGCGCCCTCTGGTCAGTCGGCTCCCGCGAAACGCAAGCCGCGCGGAGCCTCCGTCCGCCATCTCACAGAAGGAGACCACCATGAAGCGTCTGCACGTTCACGTCGCCGTTGAAGACCTGGCCGATTCGGTCCGCTTCTATTCGACGCTCTTCGGCGTCCGTCCGAGCGTGCTCGAGGGAGACTACGCCAAGTGGATGCTGGACGATCCGCGCGTCAACTTCGCGATTTCCAGGCGAGGGCAAGCACCGGGACTCGATCATCTTGGCCTCCAGGTGGAGAGCGAAGGTGAGCTCCGGGAGGTTGCAGAACGACTTCACTCGGCGGGCCAGGAGGTCTTGGAGCAGAAGGATGCAGCTTGTTGCTACGCGCGCTCTGACAAGGCATGGGTCGCGGATCCGCAGGGCGTTCGATGGGAAACGTTCCGCACCTTCGGAGCGCTGACGACGTTCGGAGAGGATCCGACGCCGCGCGGGAGCGCTGCGCGCTGTGCCTCCTCGGGTGAGACTCGGACAGGCTCGTCGGCAGCCAAGACCGAAGCCCAGCCAGCGGCCTGCTGCGGCGCGGCCACCGAGCCCAAGAGCGTGGCATCCGGGTTCGCCTCCCGGGAGGAGGTTGCGGGAGACTCCGGTGCGACCACTTTCGCCCAGCCCGACGTACACGCCGTCGTGCAGGATCGATACGGCACGATCGCGCGGGCGGGTGCGCCGCTTCCTGAGGCGGGGTGCTGTGGACCGCAGCCGGCGGACATCGCTGCCCGACTCGGCTACGAGCGCACGGCGATCGAAGCGGTGCCCGACGGCGCCAACCTGGGACTCGGTTGCGGCGCCCCGCTCACGATTGCCGCGCTCCAGCCGGGCGAGACCGTGCTCGACCTCGGCTCTGGAGCGGGATTCGACGCGTTCCTTGCCGCCCGAGAGGTCGGCCCGACGGGCCGCGTGATCGGCGTCGACATGACGCCGGAGATGCTCGAGCGGGCGCGGCGCAACGCGGCAGCGGGCGGCTACCAGAACGTGGAATTTCGCGAGGGGCGCATTGAAGCCCTCCCAGTGGAAGACAACAGCGTCGAGGTCGTGATCTCTAACTGCGTGATCAATCTCGTTCCCGACAAAGCGGCGGTCTATCGCGAGGTCGCCCGAGTTCTGCGTCCTGAAGGTCGTGTCATCATCAGCGACATCGTGCTTGAGCGCCCGCTCCCAGATTTCATCGCTGCCAGCGTCGCCGCCTACACCGGCTGCGTCGCAGGGGCCGCACTGCGTGAGGACTATCTGCGCACCGTGAGGAGCAGCGGCTTGGTGGATGTGAAAGTCGTGAGCGACAAGAACTTCGGCGAGCTCGCGGCGACGATGATCCCCGACGAGCTGCGGGAGCAGGCGGCCAAGCTCGGGATCGACGTGAAGGAGGTCGGCGCCACCGTTCGCTCGCTCACCATTTCCGCGCGCAAGCCGGGTGCAGATGACGCAGGCCCTCGGAAACGAGTCGCGGGTGTTCGGGGTTAGGTCCTGCGCGCTCGGGGAAGGCGCTGACATGGCGCCTCTGCACAGGAGGAACCCATGCACATCGTCATCTGGTGGCTCACGGGCATCGTGGTCGGAGGGATCTCGCACTCCGTGGGTAAGGGACGCCGCTACGGCCTGCTGGGAAGTGTGAGCCTCGGGACTCTGGGGGGCGCGCTGAGCGGGTGCCTCTCTTTGCGAGTTGGCCTGACGCCTGCGAGTCCCATGCTCATGCACGCGGCCGCTGCCGCCGGCGGCGCCATGGTGGCAATCGGAGTCACGCGCCTTCTCCTTCGGCTCTCCGAGCGGGGAGCGGTCCTCACGCCTGCGCGCAGCCATGATTCCAGCGTAAGAACGCTCGATGCTCAGGTGTCGCAGCTCGGGGAGGCCGAGTGCTGCGTCCTCTCGAAGCTTTTGGAGCACGAGCCTATCGCTCGAGACTACGATGCAGACTTCGACCGGCAGCTCAGCGTGGCCGATCGGCTGGCCGACCGCGTCGCCCGGTTCGGGGGGAGTTGGTCCTTCATCGGCCTCTCCGCGACATTGCTCCTCACTTGGCTCTTCTACAACTCTGCGACGCCGGGTCCATTCGACCCATATCCGTTCTTGCTGCTCAATCTCCTGCTGAACTGCGTCGCTGCCCTGCAGGGGCCCATCATTATGATGAGTCAGAATCGCCTCGCCGCACGCGATCGTTTTGCTGCTCGCAGCGACTACGAGGTCAATCTGAAGGCTGAGATGGAAATCATGGCCCTGCACGCGAGAGTGGATGAGCTCAATCAGCAGCAACGCGCCGTGCTTGAGCGGATCGAGCGGAGACTCGCGGTGGAGGCTGCCCACGCGTAGAGTGCTGAGACGCGGAACGCCGCAAGCGATGAGAGCTGCGCACTCGAGCATCGTCTGGCGCGGTTTGCAGGTGATTTCGAAGTTTGTCAATATTGACTGATGTCGATTCCGACCCCGCGCGCTTGGCGCTGTGCTCCAGTGCTTCAGAGCCGTTTGGGAAGGGTGGACGCCGAAGAGTTGGCCGGCATCTTCAAGGCGATCGCCGACCCGGCGCGCCTCCGCCTTCTGAGCCTGATCGCGGCACAGCCTTCCGGCGAAGCTTGCGTCTGCCACTTCACGAAGCCTCTAGGACTCTCGCAGCCGACCGTGAGTCACCACTTGAAGCTCTTGCACGAGGCGGGGCTCTTGGCGCGGCAACGTCGGGCGAGCTGGGTCTACTACCGCATTGTCCCGGAGCGAATGGCGGAACTCCGCGACGCTCTCGCTCTTCCCGGTACCGACGTGAAATCTGACGTGAGGCGCGCGGAGAGAGCTCGGCGCTAGCCGGAGTGCAGACCCCAAGAAGATCGACCACCTGATAGTCGGGGTATGGTGTGACTCGCTTGCACATTCATGTCGTCCGTTGCGAGCGGACGCGCCCCGAGTGCGGCTTGTTCGGAGCCGAGGCGGGAAGCCAACGCACGGCCTGCTCCGGTCCGGCCGTTCGCTAAGGGAGACTCGCCGTGTCAAGTCGGCTCTACCAAGTCTTGTTTCTCTGCACAGGGAACTCCGCGCGGAGCGTCATGGCGGAATGCCTGCTCAATCGTCTTGGCGGCGGCCGGTTCCAAGCCCATAGCGCGGGGAGCCACCCGAAGGGTGCAGTCCATCCCACCACGCTCGCGTTGCTGGGCTCCATGGGCTACGACACAACCACGCTCTCCAGTAAGTCCTGGGACGTCTTCGCGCGGCCAGGCGCCGAGCCGCTCGACTTCGTCTTCACGGTTTGCGACGCGGCCGCGGGCGAGTCTTGCCCAGTATGGCCGGGCCAGCCCGTGACGGCGCACTGGGGCGTTCTAGATCCTGCGGCTTTCGTCGGGCCGAAGGAAGAAGAGCTCAGGTACTTCAGGCAGGTCTATCTGACGCTTGCGCGGCGGATTCAACTCTTCGTGGAGATTCCGATCCAGAAGCTCGACCGATTTAGCCTCACGCATGCGGTGGAGGCGATTGGCAAGGAGCCTCCCAGCGTGGAGAAGAATCGGTGATCGAGGTCGTACCGGGTGCTATCGAGAGCTCCGCTCCTCGACGGCTCGACTTCTTCGCTCGATGGCTCTCGGTCTGGGTGGTCGCGTGCATGGCCATCGGCATCGCGTTCGGGAAGAGTCTTCCGAGCCTCACGGATGCACTTCGTCGACTCGAGTTCGGGCGCAGCAGCCAGATCAATATCCCAATCGCGGTACTGATTTGGCTCATGATCACGCCGATGATGATGCGGATCGATCTTGCCAGCGTGCTCGAGGTACGACGTCGCCCCACGGGCATTCTGGTAACACTCTTCGTGAATTGGCTCGTGAAGCCGTTCTCGATGGCCTTCCTCGGCTGGCTCTTCTTCCGGCATCTGTTTCGGCCCTGGATCGGGCCTGACCTTGCCAGTCAATATCTCGCGGGTGTGATCATTCTCGGGGCTGCCCCCTGCACCGCAATGGTTTTTGTCTGGTCCTATCTCACGGACGGTGACGCGGCTTACACGTTGGTCCAGGTATCCCTGAACGACCTCATCATGCTCCTTCTCTTTGCACCGCTCGTGACATTGCTCGTGAGTGGAACCAGTGGGCTCACCGTCCCCTTCCAGGTGCTCGTGTGGTCGGTGGGCATCTTCATCGTGATCCCTCTGTCCGTGGGGAGTCTCCTTCGGATGCTGGGAGTGAAGGCTCGGGGGCGCGCGTGGTTCGAACGGCGGCTCCTTCCGGCATTTCAACCAGTGACGACCGCGGCACTGCTCGGCACGCTGATTCTGATCTTCGCATTCCAGGCGGAGAACCTGACGAGCCGTTTCTTGGACGTGATCCTCATCGCCGTCCCGATCCTGGTTCAGGTCTACCTCAATGCGGGTCTGGCGTACACGCTCATGAAGCTGCTTCGGGTCCCGCACAACGTGGCAGCACCCGGGGCACTGATTGGGGCGAGCAACTTCTTCGAGCTCGCCGTGGCGACCGCAATCGCTCTCTATGGAGCCGGGTCTGGAGCTGCCCTCGCGACAGTCGTCGGCGTGCTGGTCGAGGTGCCGGTGATGCTCTCGGTGTGCACCTTCTGCAACCGGACTCGTCACTGGTTCCTAGCGCCGGCGGTTTGAGTTGGACCGCGCTGACCGGCGGCGGGTGCGGCGCTCGTCGCCCGATCGTGAGCTGCGGCGGTGTCTGCGGCACGCACTTCAACCCTGCGGTAACTCTTGGGGCTGTGGCTCGCGGAGATCTGTCTCGGTGAGAGACTCCGGGATACATCGCCGCCCAGCTTGGCGGCGCCCACCTGAATACTGGTTACACCGGTGGACGTGATCGAGAAGGCGAGAGAGAGTTTTGGCTGGTTGCAGGAAGCGGCCTCGTTCCAGAAGCGTCTGCCGAAGGGTTTTCGCCTGCGATGCTACCCGGGCTGGGCTGAGGCACCCGCGCTTCCGGGTTTTCGACCGTTCGGTCGGAGAAACGATAGCCGACACCGCGTAGCGTCTCAATGGAGTCGCTTGCTGCTCCGAGCTTGCGACGAATCCATTTGACGTGCGTATCCACGACACGCACGGTCTTCCCGGACTGCTCGCCCCAGACCTCTTCTAGAATTTGCTCGCGGCCAAGCACCCGTCCGGCGTGGCGCATCAGCGTCGCCAGCACATCAAACTCCTTGGCCGTGAGCGCGACGGGCTTGCTTTCGACATAGGCGCTGCGCTGCTGCGGGTCGAGCGAAAGCCCGCGGAAGCGAAGCAGACTCGGTGGATCGCCGTGAAGCACCGAGCGCAGTGTCCTGCGTAAGATCGCCTGGACCCTCAGGGCAAGCTCCCGCGGATGGAAGGGCTTCGAGACGAAATCATCGACTCCCACCTCGAACGCGACCACCCGATCCATCTCTGCATTGGCGGACGTCAGCATCACGATGGGAAGGCGCGCAAGACGCGGCTCTTCGCGGATCGTGCGGCAAAGGCCGAGTCCCGAGAGGTCCGGAAGCAGCATTTCCAGCACGAGGAGATCCGGAACCTCTCGCTGCAAGAGAGCGAGGGCATCGCGGCTGGAGGCCGCGGTCTGCACCTCGAGGCCCGCGGCCTCGAGGGCCCGCCGGGTCGCCTCGACCGAAGACGGCTCGGGATCCACGACGAGGACGCGCAGAATGGATCACCTCCACGGAAGGATCCGGATTCCACCACCGTCCGGCGACAATTGCGTGGGGCCAAGGTGTCGTCCAAGCGAATAATCCATGAAGTGTGCTCACGCAATCGACATTTGATCCTCAATGCTGCGTCACCCCCTGGCAGGCCGAGGGCGCTATGAAGGCGAAACACAACGGCCCGCGGGCAACGCCACGACCGTCGCCCTTCGCCGGTGAAACCTCCTTCGGCGCCGAAGCCCTTGAGCGAGCTTCGAGCCGCGCGGTGGCAATGAAGAGCCTGTGACGCAAGCCCGCCCCCCCCGTTCCTTCTTCGAGAGCGGATCGGACCGTGAGCTCCTGGCAAAGCTTCGGCGCGCCGATCGCGACGTCTTCGATGCGCTCTATGAGGCGTACTTTTTTCGGATCTACCGTTACTTCCGCCGGCGTCTCGAGACCATTGCGGACGCCGAAAGGGCAACCGAGTCTGCGCTCACCGCGATCTTCGACGCCGTCGCGGACGGCAGGTCGCGAGCGCCCCTTCACCATTGGATCTTCGCCAGAGTTCGGGCGATGAAGAATTGGGGTGTCCAGTCACCGCAGCATCCCGAAGCCGCTGCGGTATCGATGGAGCAGCGCTCGGCCGCTCCCGTGCGATCCTAGCGGGGAGCCTCGCCGCACCCGGCTCTCGCGCACTGGTTCGTGGCAGAACGCCACGGTGGCCACACAGGATCGTCGCATTCCCGCCATCGAATCCCCTAATGCCATGGCTAGCATGAGCCGACGCAAAGGTGCCCCCATCGCCGGCAGAGGAGCTCCCGTTGGAAGGTCATGAATCGGCAATCACGTTCGCGCTGAAGCACATGACCCACGAAGGGATGGTCACGATGACCATCCTCGTCCTCATGTCCCTCGCCTCGTGGACGGTGATCGTCGGCAAGATGCTCGCCCTCCGGAAGGCCAAGCGCCTTTCCGACCGCTTCTATGAGGGCTTCGCCGAGACCTCGGATCCCTTCGAACTCGTGGGAAAGGACAAGGAGTTCGAGGGGGCTCCTCCGTACTCGGTTTACGACTACGCCTGCCGCGAGATGCAAAAGCAGCTCGAGCGATTCGCGCCTAAGAGTGGAACGAACGGCTCGCGCCGGGCGCCGGGCCGGGTGCTCTCGGCCATCCGAGCCGCGATGGAGCGAGGCATTGGGGATGAGAACATCCGGCTTCACACGGGAATGGTAATTCTTGCGCTCTGCATCTCGGGCGGGCCCTTCGTCGGACTCACAGGAACCGTGTTCGGTGTGATGGAAGTGTTCGGCGGCGTCGCCCAGGCCGGCCAGGCGAATCTCTCCGCGATGGCCCCCGGGGTCGCCGGTGCACTCGTGAATACGGTCTTTGGTCTCATCGTCGCGATCCCCGCACTCTTCGCCTACAACATGCTGAACACGCGCATCGACTCCCTCCAGCTCGACATGACGAACTTCGCCTCTGAGCTCGAAGCCACCTTCGTGATTGACTACGTCGACCAGACAAGCAGTACGGTCGAAGGCAGCGGCCGGCGCGACGTAGCCTTGGCTGAAGCCGCGACCACACACTGATGCAAGCTCCGGGCAAAAGAGGCGGCCCGATCGCGGATATCAACATCACGCCGCTGCTCGACCTCGCGTGGGTTTTGCTCGTGATCTTCATCTTGACGACAACCGCGCTCGTCCAGGGGATCGAGGTGAAGCTCCCGGAGACTGCGGACCACAAGGAGGAAGTGCCGACTGAGGTTGCGACCGTGGCGATCGACCGGGCGGGGATCATCTACCTGAACGACGAGCGCATCGGGCTCGAGGCGCTGGAGGAGAAGCTCCGCGTCTTCAAGCTTGCAAACCCGGCGCTCCCCGTGATTCTGCGGGCCGATCGAGCCTTGGCATATGACCAGGTGGTGAAGGTGCTGGACTCGATCAAGCGAGTCCCTGTGGAGAACCTGGCCCTCGCTACCGAGGTGCAGTAGTGCCTGCCCATCGCCATCGCGGGGGCGGAATCCCGATCGCGCGCGTCCTCGCGATCGTGGTGGCGCTCCATATTGTGGTTGGCGGAGGGGCCCTTTGGATTGCCAAAACCCAGAGCGGCCGCGAGTTCGCCCGCGTCTACCACATTAAGCTCTTCGAGCCCCCGAAGCCCGAAACAAAGCCGGAGGCGCCGCCGCCCCCGCCCCCTCCGCCTCCTGTCGCGCAGAAGCCCCTCGAGGCTCCGCCGACGCCGACGATGTCCGTCGCGAAAATGCCGTCGAGCGCGCCCGCGCCCACCGTCGGAGGCGGTGGCCTCAATTGGAACGGCGGGAAATTTTCAGGCGACTCCCTCGGCAAGGGTCCTGAGGGTGCCTTCCATGCGGCGCTGACGGGACGCTTCCGCAAGTACTACAGCGAGCCCCCCGAGGCGTTCGGTCCGGCAGAGCTCGAGCTCACCGTGACGGGATCGGGCGCCGTTCGCTCGTATCGGCTGACGAAGTCTTCCGGTCTTCCGAAGAATGACCAGGCGATCCTCGAAGCAGCCTCCCGCGTTCAGGCGGAAGGTGTGGGGATGCCGCCGCCCGAGAATCGGGGCCGCATTGTGACGGTGCGCTTTATTCCGTCGTCTTAATCGCTTCGAGTTGGGCGCAGCGTCGGAGTCCCCCCACCGAAGGAACGAGCGACTCACGAGCGTCACTTCGCGGGACGCGATGCGCCAGCCTGTACTGGGTCGGAGTGGCCCCGGCGTGCCTGCGGAAGACGGAGTTGAAATGCGCAAGGGAGCTCCATCCGGTTTCGGCCGCCACGTCAATAATGGGGAGATTCGTTTCCACGAGGAGACTGCGCGCACGCTCAAGACGCAGCTCGGTCGACCACGCGCGAAAGCTCATCCCGAGGTTCTCTTGGAAGAGGCGGGAGAGCTGCCGCTGCGAGACGGCGAGCCGCAGGGCAAGCGCCGAGAGCGAGAGCTCCTCCAAGGACTCGCTCCGTACGGCTGCAAGCGCTTCGAGGAGGCGGTCGGTCCGGGTGCGCCTTAGGAATACCGGCTTTGCCACCCCTGGGTCGGCCTCGCTGCCGAGGGTGATAAGTTCAAGCACGGTCGCCACAAAACGCAGGGGCGAGAGGCCCCGCGAGAGCTCAGGTTCGGCGGAAATCCCCCTTAGCAGGCGTACGCCGCGCCGCGCGAGATCGGTCGCCGCGCGCTGAACAGCGACCAGCTGGGGAAGTCGGCCGATGGGGGAGGCGCCCGCCAGCGAGAAGGCGGCTTCGATCCACTGCTTAGGGATCCGTAACAAGACAACTTCCGCTTCGGATCCCCGCCCCCCGGCTTCCACTTGGACGCCTTCGGGCACGATCAGCAAGTCGGCCTCGAGCAGCCGCGCTCCGTCTCCGTCGGCGAGCCGGAGCGTCAGCTCCCCACGGGCGATCGAAGCCAGAGCGAAGCCCTCAATCCGATGGGCGGCCCGTTCGAGCTTGAGGCACTCCACTTCGGGAAGCGAGCCCAAGTCGCTGTCGCTGAAGGACGAGAAGAATGTCACGAAGAGACCCTCACCCGCGGTCGATGGTATTCCGGACCAAGTGACAAAATTGTCCCGCCGGTATGTGGGACTGAAGAACTCTTGGTGTCGCTCATTCCCATGAGAGCGCGAGGGCGTCACAGGATCTTCATAAGATCCACGAAATCTGTCCGTGTGACGTTTCGGAGAAACCATCTCCGGGAATGCCCGCTCGGCCTTTGGTCTGGCAAATTGACGGCGATGATCCCCCCCTCCCTCTTCCGCCGAACACTCGCCCTCGCCTTTGCCGAGTGGTTGTTTCTCGCCCCGAGCGCGCTAGCCAACCCCCAGAGCGGAGTCGTGCATGGCGGAAGCGCTGTGATCACCGGGCAGGGAACCCCGGTCGTCACCGTCCGCCAGCTCAGCAACAACGCCGTCCTCTCCTGGCAGACGTTCAACATCCAGCACGGGGAGACCACGAACTTCCAGCAGCCGGGGGCGAACTCCATCGCCATCAATCGCATTCTCGACGGTCAGGCCTCGACGATCCTCGGAAGCCTGAACGCGAACGGCCACGTCTACTTGATCAATCCCAATGGGGTTCTCTTCGGGCGCGGCTCCTCGGTGAACGTCTATGCGCTCACCGCCGCAACCTCGGTGAAGGCGGGGGAGCTTGCCGCGCTCGGCCACGGTTTTGACCCCTCGGCCGTGTCCGCTCCGGGAGCCAAAATCGAAAACGAGGGCCGGATCAGCTCGGGACCCGGCGGTTTCGTCTACCTCGTGGCACCGGAGGTCACAAACGGGAAAGACGGCGTCATCGTCGCGCCGGGGGGCGAGATCCAGCTTGCCGCCGGCGCGACCGTTTATTTGACTGATCGCGCCGACGGAACGGGCCTCGCCATCGCCTACACCGCATCGGGTCAACCGGGCGGTGCCGCGGTGAATCTTGGTCAGCTCGTGTCCGATGCGGGATTTGTAAAGATGCGCGCGGCCATTGTCCGCCAGAACGGGGTGGTCGAGGCCAATGCGGTGCGCGAGAAGGACGGAAAGATCGAGCTCACCGCCGATAGCTCGCTGGAACTCGCGAGCGGAAGTCTCACCGAGGTGCACGGCGGGAACGACGGCAACTCCCCGGGAGGCTCCGTTCAAGCCTATTCAGCGGGTAACGCGGCGGTGGAAAGCGGTGCGGTCGTCGATGCCTCGGGCGGCGCGCAAGGGGGCGCCGGGGGCTCCATCGATGTCAGCGCGAAGGGCAAAGTCGACCTCTCCGGCACCTTCCGGGTTGCTGGGCACCACGGATCCAAAGGGGGCCGGGTCCTCGTGGATCCCGATCAAGTGGATATCAGCGGCGTTCAGACCATCGAAGGAGCGGACTCGGTCAAGGTGACCGCGAACCAGGCCATCACCCTCGATCCGGGCGCCACGGTCTCCCTCTCAAACCCAACGGGAATGCCGACCTACGGGCTCTATTCCGGCGGCGACATCGTCTTCGGCGCAAACTCTCAGATCACCGACGCAAACTCCACCGGGAACCCTGTCACCGCCCAGAATCATTGGAACGTGCAGCTCGTCGCAGGTGCGACCGATCTTACACCCACGGGGCTCAACCCCGTGACCAAGACCGATCTGAACTCGGGAGGGGTCTATCTCTCTGGAGGAGTCGGCACCACAGGGGCCTTGCAGCCGCTCTCCAACAACGGTCAGGTCTCGCTCACCGCGGGGGATCTCACGGTTCGAGCGGCCGGAGATGTCTGGATCGGTAGCGGCGGGGGCTTGAGGGACCAAACCGGCAAGATCGATGTTCAAGCCGGACGCGACGTGCGCTTTGCCGCGGGCAAAACGCAGGACTCGGTGATCGAAAACGGCTCAGGTTCGATTCGCGTGGTGGCCGGCGGTTCCGTGATCTTGAACGCCGAGGGCGATGGCAATGCTGCAATTCGCACCCGTGGCATCCAGGATCCAAACAATCCGGGCCAGGTGACCCGCACCGATGGCGGCAGCATCCTGGTCTGGGCGCAAACTGGAGACGTCGATGCGGGCAACGCCAACCGCTGGCTGCAGCCTGGGCCTGACGTCAAGAACGCCACCTTCGACATTCTCCCGGTGGTGGCGGACGGCATCCTCGGGATCGGGAGCGAGGTGGGAGGCGACGTCACCGTGGTTGCCGGCGGGAACGTCATGACGGGCAACTCGCTTCTTCCAAGAACCGGCGGATCGGCAGGAAACGAAGCCGGGATCGGGGATTATACCGGCGGACACATTGGGGTGTTTGGGCAGCCGGTCGCGCTCGTTGCGCGCAGTCGGACGCAAAGCAATGTGCTCCTGCCCAACGCGCCCGATAGCCGCCTCCTCATCGTGGCCGGTGGCGATATCACCGGCGACTATATCGTGCGCCACGGCGCGGGCGTCTTCCGCGCTGGATATGCCTTGGCTGCGAATGTGGATCCTGGCTCGCTCAGCGCAGACGGGGTCGCTGGTGTTGCCCCCAGCGCAAGCGGAAGCGGGCTCGCACGCAGCACGCTCGCGACGAGCGATCCGTCGCGAGGATGGGTGGGTACGCTCGCACGCCCCATCACCTTCGATCTCCTCTTCGGCACGCCTCTCGCCAATACCGCCACGATCGACGTGCTCGGCGCAAACGGCGTCGCCGTCCGGACGATCGAGTCCCCGAGTCTCGTCTACCCCCCGGTGGGGATTACGGG
This sequence comes from Myxococcota bacterium, assembly GCA_035489755.1. GTDB lineage: Bacteria > Myxococcota_A > UBA9160 > UBA9160 > UBA9160 > UBA9160. The sequence goes on along the minus strand of DATGZK010000093.1, from coordinate 75,853 downwards.
GCTCCCAAACCTTCAAGCTCCGGGCTACTCGCCGCTCGATGCTGCGTTTCTTGAGGCCGAAACCGGGGACGTGGTGCTCCTCGGCAATGACAGCGCCATCGTGCCGCCGCGCGGGACGAATGCGATCGAGAATGCGAACGTTCGCATTCTACCGCCGAGCCTGCGGGTCACCACGCACTCCTTCCAGCGGGGACTTGAGTCCCGGGGCGGAGACCTTGTCCTGCTAAATGACCTCCTGCTCTTCCCCTCGCCGACAGGGGGGCTCACCCTCGATGTCGCGGGCCAGGTGCGGACGGCCAACTTCGCGGCGAACGGCCAGGTGGACCTGACCCTATTCCCACAGACAGTAGGCGCCGCCTCGCTCCAGGCGTTTCCAATCCCGTCCGGGACTGTGTTGGTCGATCCCGCGACTGGACTCCAATTTACACTTGAGGACAACGTCAGCTTTCAGGTCCGGCAGCCGGCGACGCCGGCCCAGCAAGAGGTCCTCTTTCGCGCGACCCCAAGCGCGTCCAATGGACCCGTCCTCGTTCCGAAGGGGACGCGAATTGCCGACCGCTATGGTCACGTCTACGCCGTCATAAGCGATACTTTCATTCCCGCGCCGAAAGGTCGCCTCTCCCAGGGAAACGTGACCCTCTATGCGCCCTTGGGGGGCAATGCCACGGAAGCGGGAATTCCAGCGGGCACCCTTTTCGTGACACCCGATGGCACTCAGTTCGCGACCACTGCGGCGGCCCAGTTCCTCCCGGGACAGGCCTCCGTGACCGTGAACGTGATGGCATTGCAACAATACCCAGGAATCGATGCCGGGGCCGGCGACCTCCGCTTGCAAATACCGATTCCAGGGGTGGCCATTGCCACCAATCGACTTCCGACCACTCGACCTGCGCAGGAACTCGTCCCCGTGGAGTCCGTTGGGGTGGGCGCTGCGACGAACCAGCTCCTCCCGAACGTCGTGGCGCTCCTTCTCGACCCCGTCCCCGGTGTGGAAGGCGTCTACAATCCCACTGGGATTACCGGCGGTGCGGACGCCTTCACCTTCGGAACGGATCCCAACGGTTCGGCCCATGCCCGAGCTTTTCTCCAGGGCCCGATCGGTACGCTCGCCGCAGGTCACACCCTCGTGCTCCAGAATCCCTCCATCTTGCCGAAGGGCACTCCTGCGCCAGACGTGCAATTCATTGTCAACCCGCTGCTCGATGCCTCCGCGACACTCGTTCCCGCTGTGCTTAAGACCTTGGACGTCGAACGAAATAGCGCTGGCGTCATCACCTCGACCCGCGTCGATCCGAGTCCGACACAAATCGCTTTCCCGCAAGGGGACCGAATCTGGGTGCGCAACTCCGGGACGACCGCTTCGATTCAGCAGTCGGACGCAGATCCTTCCTTCGACTCCCGTTCGCGGATCTCGGCCAATACTGCCGACTATTTCGGCTACTACAACACATGCCGCTCTGGTGCATTGTGTAGTCCCCCCGGCGCGGCACAACCAATTCTCCTCGGAAACGGGCCCACCCATGCAAACGACCGAACGCCCGCCTCGCTCTTCGCCGACGCGGGATTTGCCCGAGTGGGCCTTAACCTTGCGCAGCCGGCGACGCTCACCACGAACGGGAGCGTGGTGGATCTTGGTCTCATCACCGAGCACAGCTCGTCGCTGGACCGGACACTGATTGATGTCCCGACCGGCAACGCCAGCTTTGGAGCGGGTACCCAAACGCTGATCGATACACAGCAGGTCGACCCACAGACGGGGCAGGTCAAGCCGGTCGCGATTCCAGTCCCCACCGACGCTGGGAGCGGACTTGAGGTGAACGGTCCAGGAACGGCAGAGATTCTCGTCGGAGTGGTTCCCTTCGCGACAGCCGACAAGAAACACGACGGTGTCATCACCTTCGACGAGTTCCCTGGGAGCCGCGCGGTCTTCGATTCCCTGGACCAGCCCGACGCATTGGGCATCAAGCATGGGCAGCTGACTCCGTCGGACGCGCCGTTTATTCCGACGGGGAAAGGAGGAGAGCTCGTGCTCGCGAGTTCGCAGAGCCAGGGGCTTCTGCTTGGAATTCAAACGATTGGCAACCTGGCCGGGATTCCAGTTCCCGCCGGAGGAGCAAGTCTCAGCGTCGTCGCCGCCGGGGACATCTTGCTCCAAGATCGGGGCTTCATCGGCACGCTCCAAGGAGGCCCGCTCAGCGTCTCGAGTATTGGTGGCGCGATCCTCGGCGGCTTCCCGTCGACAGGCGTCGCCTCGAAGCGGGGCATTGTCACCCTCTTCACGCCTCCGGGCATCACTCAGCGTCTCGCAGATACGTCGGGCGGCGGTTCCATCTCGGTGGACTCCTTCGGCGACTTCAATATCGGCGGCCTTGCGCTCGCGGCCCTATCCGGGAGTTCAATTACGATCAATAGCCGTGGCGGGTCGGTGAACGCAGGGCTCGGTGCCGAGTTCTCGTCGCCCAGCGTCTTCTTCGATGAAAACACGGGCGGAGTTTCGGTCACATACTCGGGAAGTGGGGTCTTCGCCGAAGGAGGCGCGGTCATCATCGTCGCGAAGAAGGACATCGTGATCGGCGCGGGCATCACAGGGGCTGGCCTCACGATCAGTGCGGGTGGAAGTGTTCTTGCAGGAAGCGGTGCGCTCAGCTCCACTGGAGGGATTTCCATCAGCGCGGGGCAGACCATCAGTGGCAATATCCAGGCCCAAGGGTCCATCAGCATCGCGGGCGGTACGCTCTCGAGCAGCGCAAGCGCGAGCTCCGCGGGCGGCCTCGTGACAGGGGCGGGCGCAGCCTCCGTCGCCTCCAACACAGGATCTGGCCGGGCCAGCGCGGAGAACAACCTCGCATCGAGTAGCCTTGATCGAGCTTCGTTTACCGGCGGGGTCGGGAACGCCAGCGGGAACGGCGCCTCCGGTCGGCGGGTCGTCTTGATTGACGTCTCCTCGCAGCCCTGTGCCCCCAACGACAAGGACTGCAGCTCCTAGCGCTGCACGGTCGTCCGCCCCGCTTCCCCTCACACCGAATTGCATGGCCTTCCCATGCCGTTTGCGTGAGCCTCGCGACGAGGGGCTCGTAGCGGCCACCTCTCATTCAGAAAAAAGAGTGGATTGCGCTCGGGGGCCGATGGCGAAGTGTCGACCTACCACATGCATGGGGTGTGCGTTCTTGCCTCGACACAGGAAAGTCTTCATCTGGTGTCCGCAGAACGCTGCGTCGTGGCAGAAGAACGGAAGTGGCTCGAGCGGCCTTCCCATAGGATCGCGCCGTCCAAGAGCTGGACGGTTCGTATCTCTCATGGGAAGGAGTGGAAGCATGAACCTGAATCGCAATCGGACCCGTGGCGTTCGGCGGGCCGCTGCTGCTGCTTTGGGCGTGATTCTCGCGGCTGCGAGCGCCGGCACCGCGCACGCTTTGACCTATGCCTCCGGGGACCTCATCGCCGTTTTCGTAAACAGCGGAACTGAGCTCGTCGTGGACCTCGGCCACCTTGCGAGTCTGACGAGTGGCAGTCCGATCACGTTCGGGACGCCTGCAAACTTCGGCGCGGCGGGTGCCCTTGGCGGGATCTTTACGGCCTTCGAGGCGAATTCCCCCTTCACCGGTACGGCAGGACGGAGCGTTACCTTCGCCACCGATCCGACCGTGAATCCGCCCTCTTTCGATAACCAGTTGTCCCCCTACGTGACGAAGATCCCGGCGGCACAGTCTGCCCTCGACGACGGGTCCGCGACCGGCTGGCTGCGGAATCTGAACGGCTTCCCGGCCGCGGGAGTGGGTGGGGTGATCATCAACAACGCGACGGAACTTGCGATCCCCACGTCACTTACCTCGTCGTACACAAACGTCATCGGGCTTGGGACGAACCAGATCAACAACCTGCTTCCCTTCTCGACCGCGGCAACGCTCTCGGGCAACGGCCAGACCGTGGACCTTTGGACGGGCACCCGAACGGCGGTCACCACCTCGTCGACCGCGCTGATCGGGACGCTCCTTGTCTCCGGGAACTCGGCGGGCAATGGCAGCCAGGTCCAGATCACGTTCAATGCCGTGCCGGAGCCGGGCACGATCTTGCTCGTTGCTTCTGGTCTAGCCGGCCTTGTGTGGGCCGGTCGGGGGCGTCGTACGGCGTAGCCGGGGCGCTCGTGCATCGGATCGCAAACGCAACTCGTGAAGTCCAACCACCCTTACGACTGGAGACCCTCCAAATGATGTTCATCCGGAAGATGCTTGCTCTTTCGGCAGCGTGCGCGCTGGGCCTTTCTGGTCTCGCGTTCGCACCCTCGCTGGCGACCGCCCAGGAGTTTCGCTCGGGCGGCTCTACGGCTTCCTTTCAAACCCAGGTGCTTGCAGCCCTCGCTTCGATGACGAGCGTATCGAAGGTTTATCGCTCTTGCGCGACGGGTAACAAGATGGGGACCACGAACGCCTGCGCCGGTGCGGCAGGCCTGCCGGTGTCCGCGCCCATCAGCCAGCTGCAAAACTTCATGGTGATCGAGGGCACGATGCGAAACTGCGGAGCGAGCTGCAGCGTGTCGAACCTCGGGACGCCGAGCGGCGGGTTTGCCCGCTACTACATCTCGGCGAACGGGTCGGATCAGGGCGTGCTCTGCACCTCGACTCCGAAGCAAGCGACTGGCTTCCTCGGAATTTCCGGTTCCGACGGAATCCTCGGCGACTCGGACGACCCGGGAAACGGGAATGCGCTGGGAGTGAACGGACCAGGCAATGGCGTCGGCATCCCGACCCAGTGGCCCGGTCAGTCCGGGGGTCCGTCCGGCGCCGGCCCGACCTATGACCTTACGACCCTGCCCCGCGCTGCGCTTGAGTCGTGCAGCACGGGCCTCTCGACGTTCGTGGGACTTCTGCCGGCCGCCAGTCAGCCGACGACAACCGGCGCGGTTGAGCTTTGCGTCGTGGACATCGATGCAAACGACGACGGACAGATCGGCTTTCCGACGACCCCATCTCCCCTCCTGGACGGCCGCGCGGGGGGCTGGGCAACGATCGGCGCGACGGAGACATCGAACCGCGCTGAGAATTGCACCTACGGCCTCACGGACGTCCCGCCGCAGGACTACGCGGATGCCTCGCTCAATTCACTCACGATGGATCACCAGACGGCGATTGGCGCGCAGATCTTCAAGCTCATTGTGAGCACCAACGTTCGTCCCTCAGGTTCGTTCTTCGGGTCGGACAGCACGAACAAGGTCTCTCTTAACATCGCGCAAATCCAAGGCCTCTTCGGTCAGGCGAATGGCGGCACGGACGCCTGCTCCTGGAAGGACGTGGGCGGGCAAGTGATCGGCGATACGGCTGCCAAGATCACGGTTTGCTTCCGGGAAGACGGCTCGGGCACCCGTGAGACCTTCCGCAACACCTTCATGTTGCAGAAGAACGGTGAGCACGCGATGGGTGCCACCAACGGAACGCAAGCCTGTGACCAGATCGTCGAAGGCGGGGCATCGGACGTCGTTACCAACAAGAACTTCGTCCTCTCAAATGGTTCTGGGAATGAGACGAACTGCGTAGCAGGCACCGGGATTGGCTCAGGCCTTACTGGGCAGATCGGCTACATCAATGCCAGCACGAAGAGCGCGACGAACGCGTTCTACAGCGTACCGGTTTTCGGCATCGATCCAGACGCGTATACGGCGGATCAGCTGCAGAATCTGGTGAAGTGCGGAAACTACCCCTACTGGGGACCGTCGACGGCCGGTGTGGGCGCGGCGGTCGACCCGGGGAGCTTCGTCAACGCGCAGCAGCACGCACTTTCGAACGTCACAGTCTTTAATACCTCGAACTCTCCGGACTTCATTCCCGCCGGCGACGGCACGACGGGCCTCGCGTTCATCAAGAGCCGGACTTCCGGTGAGTACTTCACTCAGTTCCAGTCTGCAAACTGTGACTCCAACGTGCCCAAGGCACCTCTGGCACCGTAGGACAAATTTTTCGCTGAGGAGAATGGCCCGGCCTTCGCGCAATACGAAGGCCGGGCCCTTTCTTTTTTGCCCGCCGCATCGAGTCCAAACTACGCAAGAAAGCGTGCCAGGGTCGGCTCACCCCGAGCGTCCCTCGTGGAGATCTTCCCGAAGGTCGGCGTCTCGAGCCCCGCTTCGCCCGAGTTCAACAGGCAGGGACCGGCCCATCGGGGCCCGGACCCAGCAGCCTCGGGACAAGCTCCGACAATTTGCATGGCGTTTCTGTGAGGCGCGCGACGAAGCCCATCTCACAACCACCTCTTCGTAGAACGACACGCAAGGCAGGCTCGATGCCTTCCCTTCGAGTCGCTCGGGACCGCTGCGGGGCATACCAGGCTGCGGAAGCTGACGAGCCAAGCGAGGGCAGACGCCTCGTGCCCCGATCGCAGGAAGTTTCCGCGAACGACCTAAAAAACTGGAGGAAGCGAACCGATGAATCTGAAGCGATGCCGAACTCGCCGAGTCGCAGAGTTCGCCGTGGGCGGCGCCCTCTCCCTTTTGATTGCGGGCGGAGCAAGCGCCCTCACCTATAGCTCCGGGGACTTGGTCGGAGTCTTTGTGAACAGCGGAACCGAGCTTGTCGTGGACCTGGGCGCCCTTTCGAGTCTGACGACTGGCCATGCGGCCACGTTCGGGACGCCTGCAAACTTCGGCGCGACAGGTGCCCTTGGCGGGACCTTTACGGCCTTTGAAGCGAATGCCCCCTTCACCGGCACTGCAGGAAGGCAGGTTACCTTCACCACGGATCCCACAGTGAATCCGCTCATTTTCGATAACCAGTTGTCCGCCTACGTGACGAAGATCCCGCCGTCACAGGCTGCCCTCGACGATGGATCTTCGACCGGCTGGCTGCGCAATCTGAACGGTTTCCCGGCCGCCGGAACCGGTGGCGTGATCATCAACAACGCGACGGAGCTTGCGATCCCGACATCGGTTCCCTCGTCGTACACGAACGTCATCGGGCTTGGGACGAATAAGATCAACAACCTGCTTCCCTTCTCGACGGCGTCTACGCTCTCGGGCAATGGCCAGACTTTGGACCTTTGGACGGGCACACGGACGGGGGTCCAAACCTCGTCAACCGTGCAGATCGGGATGCTCAAGGTGGATGGGAACTCCGCGGGCGACGGCAGCCAAGTCCAGATCACGTTCAGTGCCGTGCCGGAGCCCGGGACCCTGCTGCTCGTCGCTGCGGGTCTTGCAGGCCTTGTCGGCATAGGGAAGCGGCGCCGCGAATCCTAGCCCGGCTCGCAGCGCGAGCTTGTACACGTCGCATTCAAGAGGGGTCTGTCCGTGCTCGGTCCTCGCGGCTAACGCGGGGACCGAGTCCGTTCCGCCCTGCGCGTGAGTGTCCGTCTTGTCTGCTCGATTCCATTGGCCTCGGAACCCGGATAGAAGATGCTTTTCCCTGCCGTAGGATCCTGCGTAACCGTCGTCCATCCCACTCGCTCTTCGAACGAGAAGAAAGAAGAACGAGAAGAAAGAAGGCTGGGAGCCGCATTGCCGCGGAAACGAGCCGATTCGAGAAAGAGCTCCGGAGTTGCCTCTGTCGCCTCACCCACAGCACGACGGGGCGAGCTGCCGTGGGCACGCGCACTGGCTGCACTCATGCTGCTCGTCTCTACCCTCGCGATCTTCGCGCCCGCCCGCGATTTCGGACTCGTCGACTATGACGACAGCCTTTATGTGACAGAGGTCCCCCTCGTGCAGCGCGGCCTCACGGAGGAGGGCGTGCGCTGGGCCTTCACCACCTTTCAAGCGGGGAACTGGCACCCGCTCACCTGGCTTTCCCTCATGGCGGATACAAGCGTTTTCGGGCAAGACCCAAAGTATCTGCATCGCACGAACATCGCCCTCCATGTGGCAAACGCACTGCTGCTCTTTGCGATTTTGGGATGGGCGACACGGGCTTGGACGCGGAGCTTTTTCACCGCGGAGCTCTTCGCGATCCATCCTCTTCATGTGGAGTCGGTGGTCTGGGTAGCGGAGCGCAAGGACGTCCTCAGCGCCTTCTTCGGCCTTGCGGCAATCGGAGTCTACGTTGCCTATGCGCGCCGTCCGAGCTTTCTTCGTTATGGACTCTTGTGCGCCTCTTTTGCGTTGAGCCTCCTCGCGAAACCGATGTGGGTGACGCTCCCCGTGCTCCTCCTCTGGCTGGATGTCTGGCCTCTCGGGCGCCTTGCTTGGCCATTTCCTTCGCAGGGTAAGAGCAGGACGAAGCCCAGGATGTGGCTCCGGCGTGCGAGGCCGCGGCTTGTGGAGAAGCTCCCACTCCTGGGCCTCTCCCTCGCCTCGAGCCTGATCACCTACCGCGCCCAGTCGTTCGGGGGCGCCGTGAGCAGCAAGCTCGACGTAAAAACGAGAGCGGCCAATGCTCTCGTCTCACTGGTGCAGTATCTCGAGAAGGCGGCGTTTCCGGTGAACCTTGCCGTCTACTACCCCTACCACCTCCCGATCGGCACGGGGCCGGTCGTCCTTTGCGCGGCGGCGCTCATCGTTTTGACGGTTGCCGCCTGGCTGCTCAGGCAGCGAAGTCCCTCTGTGCTTGCGGGCTGGCTCTGGTATTTGATTGCGCTCCTACCGGTGATTGGTCTCCTTCAGGTGGGTACGCAAGCGATGGCGGACAGGTACACCTACGTTCCACTCGTCGGGATCTTCTTTGCCGCGGTCTGGGGCGTGAGCGAGCTGGGCGGTTGGCTGCGGATCCCGTCGGCAGCGCTCGCCGCGTTTGGAGCTGCGACGCTCGTGGCGCTCAGTGTGCAGGCGCGAGCCCAGGTGCTCGTCTGGAAGGACGAGCGCACGCTCTTTGAGCATGCCATCGCGGTCGCAGGGGGTAGTTCGACTGCTTACAACGGCCTCGGAGTATTCGAGGCGCACGCGGGCAACTTCGATGCCGCCGAAAGGGACTTTCGCGCGGCAAAGCAGTACTTCCCCGAGATCTACCAAGCCCCGCTAAACGCGGGCCTTCTGGCCGGCCTTGAGGGCAGGATCGCAGACGCAGAGCAGGAGTATCAGGAAGCGATCGCCCTCGACCCCGCCCGGCCGGCCGCCTATTACGGCCTTGCCCTCCTCTATCTGCGGGCGGGGCGGGTGGGGGAAGCTGTGCCGTGGCTCGAGAAGGTTCTTCAGCTCGATCCGGACTATCCCAGCACCCGCGAACTCCTCGAGAGGGCTCGAGGCGCATTGATGGCGGAGCGCGGTACGGCGGTTCCGCCGTCAAGTCCTTAACCCGACCCGCGACGGCATGAAACGCACCGTGGGCTGGGTTGCGGGCCTTCCCCTCGAGGCCGCGCACCGATTCGCGAAAAGGGACCAAGCAACACCGTCGCGACACGCATCTGCAAAGCATCCGTAACGGCTTCCTCACCCAAAACGCATCGTTTCCCCACCGCTTCCCGATAGGCTGCGCGGCGATGAGGGTCCTTGCCCCCCTTCTCATCGCGACGGCGTTCATCCACGCCGCGTGGCCTTGCTGCGCGCTTGACGACGCGGGAGCGTCGACCTTCGAATCCGCGGCACGGCGCTATTCCCGGACACCTATACACGAAGAAGATATTCCGGTTCCTCCCGTGAGGGTGGCACCCGCCGAAAAGCCCGCTCCCATGGTTCCCGATACCGGACCCGGCGGCGCGCAGCTCGCATTCAAAATCAGCGAGTTTTTGGTCGTCGGGAACACGCTCCTGTCACCCTCCCGTGTCGATGAAGTCCTGGCACCGTATGTGGGCGAGGGAAAGAAGATTAGCGATGTCCAAGCCGCGCGAGACGCACTTCAGAAAGCCTACGATACCGACGGATTCCTCACTGTCGCTGTCACGATTCCCCAGCAGACGATCGAGGCCGGACAGGTGCGGCTCCAGGTGATCGAAGCTCGCCTTGGTGCGGTGAACATCCAGAACGAGGGAGTCCGCTGGTTTAGCGACAAGTCCGTCCGCGAGCTCACACCGAGCCTCACTCCCGGCGCGATGGTCCGCCGCCAGGACCTTGAAGCGGACATGACCGCGGCAAACTCCAATCCCGATCGCAAGGTGCGCCCCGTTCTCAAGAGCGGCTCCGAGCCGGGAACGGTGGATCTCGACCTCGTGGTGGACGATCGCATTCCGCTCCACGGAACCGTCACATTTAACAACGAGCATACCCCTGGCTCGCCCGACTATCGCCTCAACAATGAGATCCGCTACGGGAACCTCTGGGGCCTCGAGCATGAGGCGAGTGTCTTCTATCAGTTCTCCCCGATCGAGAACTTCAGCGACGTCCAGATCGTAGGCGGAACGTATCGTGCGCCGATGCCGTGGAGCCCGCAGCAGTCCCTCTTCTACTATGTCGTCTACTCGAACACCAAGAATGGGCTCGTGACGGCGCCAGGCCTCGCCGCTCTTGGCAACGGCGTCAATATGGGTCTGCGCTACCAGATTGGGCTTCCTACCTTTGCGGAGCTCGAGGGCTTTACCCACCAGCTGAGCATCGGCGTGGACCGCAAAGACGTACGAAATACGGTCGCCTCGCCGACCGCGTCGATCGTGACGCCGATTACCTATCTCCCATTTAGCATCGACTACACCGGGACGTGGATCGGAGACGAGGTCCTCGCGTCTCTGCGCCTCGGAGTGAGCTTCAATCGGACGGGACTCATCCCGGGAGATTCAAAGGAGAACTTCCAAGCGAATCGAGGAGGCGTAAACCCAGACAATCCCGTGACGGGGAACTACGGGATTGGGAGCTTCTCGCTCGACTATGCGCTTCGCATTCCTTCGCTCTTGCAAACCCTGGCCGCCGGTCACCCGATCGCCCTTGCGAAGCCCGAGAAAAGTTTCGCAGACGACTGGACCTTCAATGTTCGGACACGAGGGCAGGTCGCGACCCAACCCCTCATTCCAACCGAGCAGCTTGCGGTTGGGGGCGTCGATAGCGTGCGCGGCTACCTGCAAAGCGAGCTGTTCGGAGACAACGGGATTGGTGCACAGTTCGAGATCCGGGCACCGACGCTGCACAATTTCTTCGGCGGCTACGCGAAGGAGACCGTGCAGTTTGTCGTCTTCTACGATGCAGCGGTGCTCTACACCCTAAGTACGGGAGAGGGCCAGCTGCCAAAGCAGGACATCCAGGGATACGGGGTCGGGCTTCGCGCAGGTCTCTTCGATCACATCAACGCGCAGATTTTCGTCGGGGTGCCACGGGAGAGTACTCCCTCCACACAGGCAGATAGCCCTCGCTACCACCTCCAATTTAGCGCCGGCTTTTGAGATTCGGCCAAGAAGAAGGAGCTTCTGCCTCATGCATTTGCGATTCAATCTCCGAAAAATGCGCTCTCGTCTACGCATGCCGGGACTGCTCCTCGCGGGGCTTGTCGCCCTGTGGCCCGGCGGGAGCTGGGCCGACGACACAACTCCTCCCCCGGAACCCTCGCCGGCCGCGGCCGAAATGCTGAAGTCCATGCGTGAGAAGGGCATTCTCTCCGACGAGGAATATGAGGCGATCTATCGACGACAGGCGAAATATGAGGCAGACCAAAAGGCGGAGAACTCGCTCCCGGGCTGGGCGAAGGATTGGACCTTCGGCGGAGACTTCCGGCTGCGCTTCGACCGCCAGGACTACAGCTCCCAGCTCAAGCCTGGAAATGTCTACGTCCCTGGGGAGAACAACATCAATCTGAACTCTCCGACACTGGGCTCGGGATCAGGTCTCCGAGAGCGTTACCTCATGCGCCTGCGCCTTGGGGCCGAGAAGCGCCTCGGGGAAGACTTCACTGTAGGATTCCGTTTGACAACGGCGGACTCGATCGGATTCGGCAACGACACCTTTTTCGGGACCACGACCCCTTTCGCGACCACGCTCGCAGCGAACCCCCGGAGCGGAAATACGACGCTCGGCAACTACAATGCCTACCACGGGATCTTCGTCGATCGCGCGTATCTCACCTGGAACCCGTGGTTTGCCAAGGGGCTGACGCTGACGGCTGGCAAGTTCGCGAACCCGTTTACCGATGGCCAGAACATGGCCGAGCGAGTGATCTGGGATCCGGATATCTCACCCGAGGGCATCTCGGCAAAGTTCCATTTCGAAGTCATCCCGGAGACCGTATCGCTCGATTTCGCCTCTGCGTACCTGCTGATCAACAATGTGCCAAATGCATCGGTCAACGTCGTCAACTCGAATGTCACGCCCGGGACGACTGCCCTGCCGAACCTGGACGAGCGCGATCCCGACATGTACGGCTTCCAGCTGGGCCTAACGACGGTGCCCACCGAGTGGCTGAAGACGAATGTCCGAGTCTCCTTCTACCAGTTCGAGCAGGTGAACGCGAGCTTCGCGGCGTACATGGAGGAATCCGGTAACGGCGGCGACGCGGTCTCGCACAACCCGATCTATAACTTGCTGCCACCGACCGACTCGCTCTTCAACGACGGCGCTTCGCGCGGTCGAGTGGAGGAGATCGTGGCGGACGCCTACCTAAGCTTTACACCCTTCGGCGAGCGCTACAAAATCAGGCCCTTTTTTTCGTTCAGCCAGATCCTGAACGCATTGTTTGATGACAAGGCCTATGCGGGCGGCCTTGACCTTGGAAGCGCGGAGTTTGTCCGCCTCGTCGTGATGTATGCGGACGTAGGGCGCAACGGTACCGTCGGGCCCTTCATCGACGACGACATCTTCGACGGACTCACGAACATGAAGGGCTGGTACATCTTTGGCGAGCGGGCTCTCACCTCCTTCCTTCGTCTGCGCGTGGGATACTCGAAGATGCGGCCGTCGACCGGAACCTGCACCGCCGCGGCGGCGGGCCTCCCGCAGATGTGCGATACGGCTTTTGGCTTCTCCCCGACTCTGTTGCAGGACTTCCGCCTCACGCAGCGCGACCGCACGCGTTGGCAGATCGACCTGATCGCGGACTTCTGATGACCCTACCTTTCGCGTCGAAGTTCGTGGGCGCCGCTGCGCTCTTGGTCCTGCTCGGGGGGACGGGCTTTGGTCCCTGCACGAGTCCGGAGGAGCTGCGCGCGGCCGAGGCGAAGCGCGACGCGGTGCTGGCAAGCACGCGGCCGAAGAGTGAGTTTTGGCCGGAGGTCGAGCGCAAGGGTGCGGCGGTCAAGGCAGAGCAGGCGGCGACCTCGGAGCTCGCGAAGCAGAAGACACAAAGCGAGGCGCTGGCTGCGGAGGTCGCGGTTGCAGAGCAGCGCGTGAGCGATGCACGGACCCAGCGCGCTGCGGCCGATACCGCCCTTGCGCAAGCCAAAGCCGAGCTCGAGCGCGCCCGCGCCGAGCGCGCGCGCCGTGAGGAGACGCTCGCCGGCTTCGCATCGCGCCGGCGGGCTCGAGGTGCTTCCTGAAAGGCGCGGAACTCATGCTCGTCGTTGCCTTCGTGGGTGGCTGCGGGTCGGACCGTGTCGCGGAGATCAACGCAGAGATCCAGAAGCTTTCGGCCGAGCGCGTGGAGGCCTCGGTTGTGAGCGCGGCCCGGAGCGAGGCGGACGCCGCCGAGCAGCGACTCGCCGAGACGCGGGCAGCGCTCGAGCCGCTGCGGGTCGAAGCGAAGCAACTCGCGAGTCGAAAGGCGCAGCTCGAGGCCGCCGTCGTACATGAGGGCGAGCTCGCGGAGCACGCACGGGCAGACACTGCAGCCACCCAGCAGGCGACGGCGGCAGAGCGAGCGGAAGCGGAGAAGAAGGATGGCGAGATCGCGCAGGCGCGGGCACGCGCAATGGGGGTCCGGCAGCAGGCCGCGGTTTTAGCGCGAGAGATCCGGCCTGGGGATCCCGCTTGGGCGACGGAGCGTCGCGTCAAATCCGTGACGGAGTTCATCGCGAAAGTCGCTCGCGACTACCCCGACGACCCGGTGGTGGCCGACCTCGCTCTCTCTGGCGATGAGTCCGTCAACGATCCCGTGGAAGCTGGGGCCATAGCTGCCCAGAAGGCTGCGCGGCTGCGGGACCGCTTCACGAGGGTGTACGACCTAGATAGCCCGGATGTGGCTGCGGGTGCTCCATCGTCAAAATAAGGCGCGCGAATCCGACGCTCCGCCCCGTGCGGAGCTGTCTCTGGTAGGAGATGCCAACTCGACGACGAAATGGAAGTCGGGAAGATCCACGCTGGCTTGGCCGAAGCGCGCTGCAGGGGAGCATTTTTCGCGAAGGGCTCAGCAACGCTTCAGCCTGTAACCCGAATCCTCTGGTTAGCGCAAATGCAAAGATCTCTGCTTCACGGTCTTAGCCTTTTGGGCATCCAGCTTCTCGGTGGCTGTGCACCGACGAGCAACTTCGATGCGGACGCGAATCGATGCCGGAGCCAGGCGACCGGGAGCCCGCGCTCGGCCGGCGCTGATTTTCGGCTTCCGGAGGCAGTGGACGAGACCGTGGGGGCCCGTGTCCCTCCCGCCCCACAAGACACGTCTGGATACGCGCTTTGCATGCGCAGCCGCGGCTGGAAGCTCGACCCGGACGGCAGAGCGCTGGACAAGGGACCATCCGCTCAGGAATACAGCAAGGTGGTGGCCGATGACCTCATGATCTGCGTGCACGGAAGCGGGGACGAGACTGTCTCCAAACACCAATCTTCCGAGGCGGCGGGATCCTCGGCCGCTCGCGCCGTGTGTGCGTGCCTCGAGGGAAGAGCGACACCGGGCATCACGTCCGTCGACCTTAGCCTTGTGATCGGAGAAGGCGGTACGATCCGTCGTGTCACCGCGCTGCCCGATTCGCCGGCGGCCACGTGCCTGCGCGAGTCCCTTCCGGGGACCACGGTCGCACAGCCGCCTTCGGTGCCGTGGAAAGTTGCGGTCAGAATCCTGCATTACCAATAGGGGGGGCCTCGATCACGCCATCGAGTTCCGCTCCGCGGTCGATTCGGGGTGGCTCTCTTTCGAAACGGAGGGGGCCGCTTCGGCTCAACCGACTTCTGCCGCACCTTCACCGCTCCCAATTCTAGGTCGCGGTACTCACGGGCCGTGTCGATCGAAGCAGGAGGTGGCTTAGGGTCGCGGCAGGAGGCTCCCGCTATCTCGATCAAGCGCGGCTTTGGCGACGGCGGAGTCGGCCTGCGCCTTCACATGTGCAGCGCCATCCTCGGTGAACCGACGCTGCGCATCCGTGAGCTCCAAGATGCTGCCGAGGCCGCTTTCGTAGCGCTTGCCCGCGAGATCGAGCTCTACTCGGGAGGCCTCGAGCGTTTGCTCCGCCTGCTGGATGCGGTTGATCGATGCCTGCCAGTCGAGGTAGCTGCGCTTCACCTGATAGATGACCCTTTGGCGAAGATCCTCAATCATGTGGTGAACGGCGTCCTCGTGGAGCCGACTCTCGGCCACTTGATGCTCGGTCAGAAACCCGTTGAAGAGAGGCCAGGTGATGACAACACCCGCATAAAAGTTGTTCGCGGGTGCAAGCTCTTGACCTCTTAAGTTGTAGCCCGCTGCGGCACCTACGGTCGGCAGATAGTCGCTGCGAAATTCTTGAATCCGAGCGCCTGCGGCCCGCGCCTCCTCTTCGAGCATCTTAAGATCGGGCCTTTGGTCGAATGCCCGACGCAGATACGCCTCCATGGGCTCGGTGACGGGTCTGGGGGTGAGGGTATCGGGCTGCGTGTAGTCGGGGGCGGTTTCGCCAAGTCCCATGGCATTGTCGAGGGCGACCTTCGCGGTCGCCGCGGCGTTTCGCGCATCCACGAGATGAAGCTCGGCCCGCGAAAGCTCGGCCTGGGCCGTAAACGTATCGATCTCCGGCTTGAGCCCGGCTTGAGCTTTGACCTTGACCGCTTTCAGATGCTCCTCCCGCTGGGTCACCGCCTGTTCGTACACCTTCACGATTTCCTTCGCAGCCACGAGGTCGAAGTAGCTTGCCGAGACTTGATAGATAAGATCGAGCTCGACGAGCTGAAGACGTGCCCGTTCGGCGTCGGCCTGCGCGTTGCGTTCCTCGACGAGGCCGCGCGTTCTGCCGAAGTCGAAGAGATATTGGAAGACGGAAAGGCCGGCCGTGTAGTTGTCGAAGGTCTCGCTCAGCACGTTCGTATTGCGCCCATTGCTCGGCGCCCGGGAAATCCCGAGCCCGGGCAGGTACGCGGTGTCGCCGATTCCGTTGTCTGTGGCTCGCAAGTACTGGCCGACGCCATAGACCTGGGGGAGGAACGCCGATCGCGCCTCGCCGACGCGCTCGACCGCCGCGAAAGATTCGGACTCCGCGGCCTGACGCGCTGGGTGATAGTGGAGGGCGAGCTCGACTGCGTGCTCGAGGGTGAGCTCACTGCCCGGAGGGATGGGCGGCTCGTCTGCCCGGCTGAGCGCTGCCTGGAACGCGAGCGCACAAGCGAGCATCGCACCAAGGCGTTGCGCCGCTTCGGACAGCCCGCTGCGCGACCTCACTTCGCGGTCGCCAGCTTTGCGGCGGCGGGCTCCGTTAAGACCGCGCGCACTGCCTCGCCTTCGGTGAGAGCAGGGGTCACGGTTCCGACCACGCTTTCATCGCCGTCAAGGCCCGAGGCGATCTCGACCTTGCCCTCGTTCGTAAAGCCAATTTTGACGGGAATCTTGGCGAGGCGACCCTCGCGAACCACATAGACGAAGGACGCGTCGCCGGAACCTCCGACGGCAGACGCCGGGAGCTTGAGTGCACTGTCATGTCGTGCGAGCTCGATCACGACATCGGCGTACATGCCGGGATAGAGTTCGTGCTTCTGGTTCTCGATATCGGCCTCGACGAGCATCGTGCGCGTCGAGAGATCAAGCGCGGTCGCAAAACGGGTCACCGAAGCCTTGAACTCACGCCCTGGGAACTCACGGAGCCGGAGGGTGACGGGCATCCCGGCTTTGATGAGGCTCGTCTCTTCCTCCGGGACATACACGTAGACGCGGAGGGTGTCGATATCCGATACGGTCACGATGGGAACGTTGTTGCCCTTGCCGGGAGAGGATCCCTCCATCTCTGAGGATCCCCCGTGGCCGCTGGCTTGGATGAGGGCGCCAGGATCCACGAAGCGGGCAGTCACGACGCCGTCGAAGGGGGCCACGATGTGGGTGTACCCGACGAGTGCCTCGAGCTCCTCCATCTCCGCTTTGGACTCCTCAAACTGACCCTGTGCGATGTCGACATCTTCGCGAGCCACGAGCCGCCGATCCGTCTCCCACACGCGGCGCAGGCGCTCGTAGGTTCCGCGCCGCACGGCGAGACTGGCACGCGCGCGCTGGAGCTTTTGCTCGAGCTCAGGGACTTCAATCTCGGCCAGCACCTCTCCCTTTTTTACCCAATCGCCCTTGTCGACGCGGATCGTCTTCAGATAGCCGGTCACCTTGGCGTGGAGGGCGGACTCGTACAGGCCGACTAAGTCCCCCGGCAGCGTGATGGAGCGGGTCATCGCGCCGCGCTCCGGCCGCACCACGCTGACCGACAAAGGACTCGAAGCCGCTGACCCGTCGTCCCCCCTCCCGCAGCCGGCCGCGACCACCGAGAGCGCAGCGCAAAGGCACGCGAAGGTCTGAAGCGCGCGGTTCACCTCGCTACCTCCCGCCGTGCGTAGAAAAGCTCGTAGACTGCAGGCACGAGCAGCAGCGTGAGTGCCGTCGAGACGGTGAGCCCGCCCACCGCCGCCCTTGCGAGGGGAGCCGAGGCCTCGGAGCCAGCGCCGAGCTTGAGCGCGATCGGCAGGAGGCCCACCACGGTCGCGAGGGCGGTCATGAGAATTGGCCGCATCCGGATGCGCGCCGCATCCACGATCGCAAGTCGTACCGGCGCGCCTTCTCGGCGGCGCTGGTTCGCAAAGTCGACGAGCAAAATCGAGTTCGAGACCACGATCCCGACCATCACGATGGTTCCCATGAAGGACTCGATATTGAGCGTGGTGCCCGTCGCGAGCAGTGTCCAGATGACCCCAATCAGTCCCATGGGCACCGCGAACATGATGATGAATGGATCGAGGAAGGATCGGAACTGCGCCACCATCACGAGGTAGAGCAGCACAATGGCCATCCCGAGGCCGAAGCCGAAGCTCGAGAACGAGGCCTCCATCGCGGACACAGAACCGCGGTAGGTGATCTGAACGTCTTTCGGTAGCTCAAGCTTTGCGAGGGCGCGCTTGATCGCGGCCTGGGCTCCTCCCATATCGTCTCCGCGCGGCGAGACGAGAACGTCGACCACGCGCTGAATGTTGTAGTGGGTGACCTCTGCCGGCTGGGTTCGGCGGGAGATCGACGCCACGTTGCGCAGGAGGAGAGCATCCTCGTGGCCGCCCTCTTTCCCGGCGCTCCGCACCGGGATGTCGAGAAGCGTCTCGAGGGAAGTGATGTCCTGTTCCGGGTATTGGACCGTCAGGAAATAGTCATTACCGGTCTTCGGATCGATCCAGATCGAGGGTGCGATCATCTGGTTGGAGGTGAGAGCCGTGATGGTGTTGCTGACAACGTCTTTTTGGCTAAGTCCGAGGCGAGCGGCCTTCACGCGGTCCACCTTGACGTCGAGGGTGGGATAGCCGGACTCCTGCGGGATGAAACTTTCGGCGACCTCGGGGAGGCCGCGTACGACGCGCTCCACCTGCTGCGCCGCGTCGTGCAGCACGGTGTAATCGGGCCCGGAGAGCTGCACGTCGATCGGCGCGGCAAGGCCAAAGTTTAGTACCGCATCGATGATGCTGCCGGACTGAAAGAAGGTCTGAACCTCCGGTACGCGCTCGGAAAGCGCTTCGCGCAGGCGCGCGACATAGTGCCAGGTGGAGCGGCGGTGACCGTCCTTGAGACTCACCATGACAAAGCCCGAGTCACTCGCGGCATTTGGGGAGTAGAGGGCCGAGAAGCCCGCAGCAAGACCGAGGTTCGAGACCACCATGGAGAGGTCTTCCCCCGGAATGACTTCTCGGATGATGCCCTCGATCCGTTCGGTGAGCGCTTCGGTCACCTCGATGCGGGAGCCGCGCGGCGTACGAAGATTGATGATGAACTGCCCCGCGTCCGTACGCGGGAAGAGTTCGGTCCCGATGAAGCGATAGGCGCCCATGGTGACCGCGAACAAGATGCCCACCGTGCCAATGACGGTCCACTTGTGCGCGAGGGCCATCCCGAGGGCGCGCTCATAGCGGGCCACAAAGCGGGCGTAGAGCCGGTTGAATGCGCCCGCAAAGCCTCGATGCTCGCCTGCTTCCTCGGCCTGAGCTCCCTCCGTGGTGAGGAAGCGCGCACAGAAGATTGGAATGACGGTCATTGCGACGATATAGGAGCCTGCCATCGAGAGAACGACGGCGAGTGAGAGCGCACTGAAGAGATACTTCGCCACACCGAAGAGGAACATGACCGGCAAGAACACGATCATCGTCGTAAGGGTCGATGCCAGGACCGCGAGGGAGACTTCCTCTGCGCCATCCCGCGCCGCCTGGCGAGGACTCTTGCCCTGAGCCAGGTGGCGGTTCACGTTCTCCAGCACCACCACCGAATCGTCGACCAGGCGACCAATCGCGAGCGCGAACCCCCCGAGCGTCATCACGTTAATGGTCGACCCGTTCATGTAGAGGCCGAACGCTGCGGCGAGGAGCGAAAGGGGGATCGAGAGAAAGATCCCAAGTGTCGACTTGAAGCTTCCGAGGAAGAGCAGAATGACGAGGGACGCAAGAATCGCCGCCAACCCCGCCTCGTGCTGGAGGCTCTCGACCGCCTGCCGGATGTAGCTGGATTGATCGAAGATGGACGTGAGCTTCACCCCAGACGGAACGCCCACGATCTTCGGCAGCAGCGACCGCACCCCGTCGACCACTGCAATCGTATTGGCGTTGCCCTGCTTCAACACCGGAATGTAGACAGAGCGCTGACCGTCGATGCGGACGACGTTCTGCTGGATCTGCGCCGCATCCTCGGCTCGGCCGATGTCCCGGACGAGAACAGGCGCCTGTCCCATCCCCACCTTGATCGGAACATCGTTGATTGCTTCCGGATCTTCGATCAGGCTGTTCGTGTTCACGAAGTAGTCGGTGTCCCCGATCTTGGCGTCACCGGCCGGGATGATGAGATTCGAGTCGTTGAGGGAGTGAACGACGTCCATGAGCGTAAGCCCCCGCGCCTCGAGGGCCTCCCGGTTCACGTAGACCATGATTTGCCGATACTTCCCGCCAAAGGGCGGGGGAACCGAGGCGCCGGGCACCGTCGCAAGCTGGTTGCGAATGTTGTACTGCGCCTGGTCCCGCAGCTGCGCCTCCGAAAATCCCGTGCCCGAAACCGTGACCAGCGTGACGGGCAGGGAGGACGCGTCTGATTTGAGCACGATCGGCGGGAGTGTCCCCGGCGGGAGGTGCCGCAGATCGGCCATTGCGAGGTTGGCAAGCTGCGAGGCGGCGGCATCGACGTTGGCGCTTGGCTGGAAGAAGACCTTGATGATGCTCACTCCGGGCAAGGAACGCGACTCGATGTGCTCGATGTCGTTCCCCAGAGTGAAAAAACGCTCGAAGCGCGTCGTGATGTCGCGCTCGATCTCATGGGGCGGCATCCCGGGATAAAAGGTGCCGACAACGACCGCGGGAATCTTGAGATTCGGGAACACGTCCACAGGCATGCGCACAAAAGCGGTGAGTCCAAGGAGCGCTGTGATGAGGGCGCCGACGATGATGAAGTGGGGGTTGCGGAGCGAAAAGCTCGGCATCGAGTCGTGGTTTCCTATACCGCCTGCGTACAGGGCAGAACAAAGACGCGAAGCGGGATCTTTCCCCCGGGTCGCCGTTTTGTGGATCGGTCCCGGAACGCCTCGAGCTCGGCGACCACGTGGCTCGCCTTCTCTTCTTCGAGTGCGGCAAGGATGACCGAGTTCGAGGCCGGAGAATCGAAAGTGCCAAACGCTGCGCCAGCCTCACCCACCCCGTGGACATGCGGGAGCTGGGTGGAGGCCTCGACCCCAAGGGAAGCAAGGAGCGCAAGGAGATCGTCGAGCAGGGAGCTGCGCGAAACGATCATCAGCATTTGCATTGGCTCTCCCCACCGCCCCCTCGGCGAAATCGAAGGGCCCCTAGATCTCGGGGTGGAGAGCCGACAGGAGGTCGCTTTGCGCGCGTGCGCGGCGTCGCGCCGCGCACATGTGACCCACTGGCGCAGGAGGTCATCCCAGGCCGAGGTAGCACGCCCCAAACCGGGCAGGCAATGAGACCCGACCCGTCGCTTCACCGAGGCTTTAGGTCTCGCCCTCCCTGGAATCGATTCGCATGATCTGCCTCCCCGCGAGGCCGGCCAAGCCAGCCACCCTCCCCAGGGGCGGCACTTTACCGACTCTCTTGCCACGGGACGGCCGGAACCGCCCTTCCGTCGGCCCTTCGGGCTCGAGGAAGAAAGGGGGCGATCCGGACGCACGCGTAAAACGAAGCCGATTGCAGGCCGTGGTCTCGGCGTTCGGTCGCTCCTTCGAAGACCTGCGGACCCTCTCTAGGAGACCCCGGGGCCTTCAAAGAGACCGGGAGTTGGGGGTCCAAGTCGGCGTCGAATCAAGCTGCATCTTTTCCTCCTTCCTCTCTTGGAGCGACTCGGCAGCTCGCCGGCACCGCTCGAAGCCGCGTTCGAACCGATCGGTGTCGGATGGTTCCTGGGCTCGGGCGCGGGTGGCCTGCCTTGTGCCTCGTCTCGTGCTGGCCGGGCGTTGCCGGCTCGTATGGTCATGCCGTCCGAAGAGACGGCATGCGCAGCGGGGCTCCTCTTGCGCTCCCAGCGAGGGCGACCCCGCGTGGTTGCAGTCCTGCATTGGATCTGAGCGCGGACCGGTACGCCATCCGTCACTGCGCCGCGTCGCCGTCGTACTGAAGCCGTACCGGACAAGCATCCGGGGATCCGCGAGAGGACTTCCAACGCATCCCAACGCCCGCGGCTGAACGATTCAACTTCACCGTTTCGCCATATTCGCGTTACACGCCCGACATGAGATCGCCATAGGGTGGCCCCGTCGCCGCGGGCGGGTCCGCGCGCGCGCTCCCGCTGGGGGGTTGATGAGAATTGAGCGCTCGCTCGTCCTTCGCCGCGCGTCCGGGGCTGCTGCGCGCGGTGGTGTCGCCCGCGCAACCAAAGCCATCCGTCGATGAGCGTCGAACGTCCGCTGCCCTCTCTTTCCTCTCTTGCGAGTGCCCGTCGCTGCGGGGGATCGCATCTGAGAGGGCCGCAACTGCGCGTTCCGCTGCAGTGTCCGCCATTGCCCAAGAAGCAAGACGCAAACGAAAAGGAGGGGCCATCATGAGAAGAACCACGTTTGGGCTCGCTTTGGCTCTTGGGACGGGCCTTTGGATGCAGGCCAGTCCCGCACGCGCAGACGAAGCCACCGCGCCGGAGACGCCTGCGAACGTCGCGGGCCAGCTCGAGGAAATGAAGAAAGCCCTCGAATCTCAGCAGCAGCAGATTCAGCAGCTGCGCAAAGAGGTCCAATCTCGAGATCAAAGCATCGAACAAATGCAGCAGCAGATCGACAAGACCGAGCTCACCGCAACGGAGACGGCAAAGATCAGCGCCGAGCAGCGGGAGGAGAAAAAGGAAGCGAAGAAGGCCTTTACCCTCACTCCCGGCGGATTCCTCGAGGCCACGGCCATCTATCGCACTGCGAACCAGAATGCAGACGTGGGCAGCACGTTCGGGAATATTCCCTTCGACGGAACGGCCAACTCTCACCTGAGTGAGTTCCGCGGAACGGCGCGCCAGTCCAGGTTGTCGCTCCTTGCCGAGGGCTTTCTCGATGACACCAAGGTCACTGGCTACTACGAGATGGACTTTCTCGCCGACGCGCCCACGGGCAATCAGGTGGAAAGCAACAGCTTCAGCCCCCGAATCCGCCAGCTCTTTACAGATGTCGATTTCGACAATGGGATCTCGCTGCTCGCTGGCCAGGCCTGGAGTCTCATGACCACCAGCCGGCAGGGGATTACGCCGCGCCGCGAGTTTGTGCCGTGGACGATCGATGCACAGTACAACGTCGGTTACAACTGGGCGCGACAATGGCAGGCGCGGCTCACAGACAAATTGACGGACAATCTGTGGGTCGCCGTGGCCGCAGAGAACCCCGAGACGACTCTCAACGTCGTGAATCCGCCAAACAACGTGCTCGGATTCAACACCAGTCAGAATGCGCAGTCGCCGGGCTCCCAGTTCACGCTCAGCAACACGCCGGGCGCGAACGGCATCTCGACCGACTTTCTGCCCGATTTAACGGGGAAGGTCGTGTTCGAGCCAGGCTTTGGGCACTATGAGTTCAAGGCCCTTGGCCGATTCTTCCGCGATCGTTTCAACGGCAACAATGACTACGCCACCGGCGAGGGGATCGGCGCGGCCGCGATCTTGCCCGTGACCGACGAGCTCAACTTCACCGTACAGACCTTGGACGGTTGGGGAATCGGCCGGTATGCATCGGGTCAAGGGGCGGACGTGACGCTCCGACCCAACGGACAAATCGTTCCGATTCCGACACTCGATTTGTTCGGAGGCTTCGAGGGGCATCCGAACGAAAATTGGGACCTCTATACCTACGCTGGCATTGAATACTACGGGCAGAAAGCGTTCCAAAACGGCAAGCAAGGCGTCGGCTATGGAACGCCGGGGGCCAACAACTCGGGCTGCGAGACGGATGTCACCGGGACGTGTCAGGCGCAGAATCGTCTCGTCTGGCAGATCCAGCCCGGATTCTGGTACCGCTTCTACAGAGGGCCCGCTGGAACCCTGGCCGCTGGCATGTCTTATTCCTTCGTGCACCGAGATGCCTGGGCGGGCCTCAACGGGCTTTCTCCCGCCGGCCATGAGCACATCATCATGAGTTCCCTCCGATACTATTTGCCGTAGTTCGACGGAGCCGCTCCAGGGGAGTCTTCTCGACCCCCCTGGAGCGGCTCCTTTCACGAGACTCTCCACTCTCTGTCCGATCCCTCCTGGGCACACGACAGGAGTCGCGATCGCGCTCCGAGCGCTGGCTCGAGCATCTTTGCGACCACGCGCGTCTTCTGATCGGATTTCCGCCCGGCTAATAGTCGACTTGAAATCTCAGCTGAAAAAATTGCAGGTTCCCGTTGGAAGATCCGCTGCGGATCGCTTCAAAACCGTATTCGAATTTCGTCTTCCAGTGGCGGGTCAGGTACCAAGTGAGGTCGCCCGTTAGGCCGTGGATCACGCCTCCTCGAACCGATTGGCTCGTGAGATCCAAGTACGAGAGACGGGTCCCGACCTCGAACGCCCCCCAGCCGGATCCACGAAGAGAGAAATCCTGCCGGGGCGTCACCGGACCGAAGATGCCTCGTGTTGTGTCGTAAGGACGAGACTCGCCGGTGAGAAACCAGCTCGCGTGCACGTAGGCACCCCCAAAGTTCAGCATGCTCGCTCCGGGTTGATCGACGAACGAGTGAAGGACCTCGGACTGCAGCGAGAATGGGCCTTCCACCCAGGCGGCTTCGAGGTCGACGAGCTCTGCCTCGCCCGCGCGGAGGGTGCCGGTGTCGACCAGATAGGGCGCTAGATGGCTCTCGGGACGAGAGCGGTATTCGAGACTGTCCTGACTCGCGACGGCGGTCACGCCGAGACCAAGGTGCACCCAGCGGCGCGCAGCCGCATCGCGGGACACGAGCCACGTGACGCGGGCCGCAATCCGGCCCGCGTCACGGGTGGTGTCGCCCACGTCCTGGGTCTGAACTGCGGTGAAGAGTCCTACCGACCAAGTGACGCTCTCGTCCCACACCGGACTTCCGATCGCAACTCCGATGCGGCGACCCGGAGCAAAGGCCGCGACAGGAGATGCCTGCTCCATGAAGGTCACATCGCGGCTGCTGATCAGCGCTTCGAGGGAGAAGGGCGGGTCGAAGTTGCCGACCTTGAGGCTGCCGATCCAGGGGAGCCCCTGCCATAACAAGTACGTGTCGGCCCACTGGGGCTTCGTTCCTGCGAGTTCGAAGTTCATGGCATACAAAGGCCTGCCGATCGCAAGGATCTCTCCTCCTACACCGAGCTTGAAACGGCGGACCTCCCACCCACTCGAGATGTTTTCGAGGCCGTTGCTCGTGATGTAGTTGTCGGAGTCGACCTGGAGGCCGGCATTGACCTTGCCGGTGATCCAGTAAGGTTCCTCGCCCGCAGGGTTGGCGAGCCCGTCTTCGGTCGAAGGCGCCTTGCGTCCAAAGCGAAAGCGGAGCCCGTCGTCCCAGTAGATGCGTCGGGGGCTCTGGGAATCGGTCTCCTGCGTGCTTGACGACGATGGGGTCGGGGTCTCGTCCGCGAAGACTGCTAGGGGTGTGAAGGCGAGCGCCAGGAAGCTCGTGGTCAGGATCCCGAATCCTTGTCGCCGGACCCTGCGTGCTTCCTTAGGGCGAAGCAAGGGCAAGGCTCGACCGGAGAGCAAGGGGAGGCCGCGCCAACAAATCCGTACGATTTTCAAGACCATCCAGGATGGGCCAGTACTCGTGCCATCCCCGCCCTCGGTTGTAAAAGGATGACCTTGGCGACCCTCGCCCCAAATGTCGAGAGCAACTTCGGCTCCACTCACGCATCGGGCAGCGCCGACGCAGGATTCGCTCCGTCCGGTCCCAAGGATCCTCCTGGGGAGCTGTCCTCCGGGTGAGCGGAGGCCTTGACGCTCGGTGACCCCAGCTGGTTATATCCCCCGACCAAAAGCGAGATGAGGTGGCCGAACCATGCCCGAGCAGGGGAGCTTCTTCGAGCGATCGGATCTCTTTATTGGAGGCGAGTGGGTTCGCCCCGAGGGCCACGCCAGAATCGAGGTCATCGGTGCGGCATCCGAGGAGCCCATCGGCCGCGTTCCCGAAGCCTCACCCGCCGACGTGGACCGCGCGGTCGCCGCGGCACGCCACGCCTTCGAGCACGGCCCCTTCCCAAGCTGGACGCCGGAAGAGCGCGCCAGTGCCATCGGCCGTCTCTCGAAGGCGCTACAGGCGCGGGGACCAAAGATCGCCGAGCTGATCTCGCGGGAGAATGGTTGCCCCGCCCAGCAGTCGCTCCTCGCGCAGGTCTTCGCTTCGACCATGGTGCTCGATACCTACGTGGACCTCGCGCAAAAGTACCTGTGGGAGGACGAGCGGGCTGGGGCGATCGGCGGCCGAGTGCGGGTGAGAAGGGCCCCTGTCGGCGTGTGCGCGGGCATCATCCCGTGGAACGTGCCGCTCTTCATCATGGCCATGAAACTGGGGCCGGCACTCGCCGCGGGCTGCACCATCGTACTCAAGCCGTCGCCTGAGACTGCGCTTGACCCGTATCTGCTGGCCGAGGCGATCGAAGAAGCACAGATTCCGCCCGGGGTCGTGAACATCGTGACGGCGGGCCGAGAGACGAGCGAATATCTTGTCCGGCACCCCGGCATCGACAAGGTGAGTTTCACGGGAAGTACCGTTACAGGCGGGCGTGTCGGTGCCCTGTGCGGCGAGCAGATCAAACGCTGCACCCTTGAGCTCGGCGGGAAGTCGGCCGCCATCTTGCTCGAAGACGTGGACCTTGCTGCGTCGATGCAGCAGCTCTTGATGTCCGCCCTTTTGAACAACGGTCAGGCCTGCGGCGCGCAAACACGCATCCTCGCACCGAGATCCCGCTACCGCGAGATTGTGGACGCTTTGGGTGCGGCCGTGGGCGCGATGAAGGTCGGCGATCCCCTCGACCCGCAGACCAACGTGGGACCTGTGGTGAGCCGGCGGCAGCGAGATCGTGTCGAGGGCTACCTCGAAGCGGGCAAGCAAGCCGGCGCAAAGCCCGTGTGCGGCGGCGGTCGCCCTGCGCACCTCGAAAAGGGGTGGTTCATCGAACCCACCGTCTTCGCGCAAGCCGACAACCGAATGAAGATCGCGCGCGAAGAGATCTTTGGCCCCGTCCTCGTCGTCATCCCCTACGAAAGCGAGGACCAGGCGGTCGCGATCGCAAACGACTCACCCTATGGCTTGTGCGGCTCGGTCTGGACGAAGGATGTGGAGCGCGCGGCCCAACTGGCTCGCCGGGTGCGAACGGGCTGCATGACCGTGAACTCCTCCATGATCCTCGACTTCCGAGCTCCGTTCGGGGGCTTTAAGCAGTCCGGGATCGGGCGAGAGCTTGGCCCCGAGGGCATCGATCCGTACGTTGAGTACCAGTCCATCATCCTTCCGAAATTGGCTTAGGGGTCCACCGCAGGTCGTCCACAGCTGGTCTTGAGCTCGGCCGAACGTCTCGAGCTGCAGAGGCTCAAAGCGCCCCTACAGCTCTCTCCAATCCGTATTGGGCCTTGTTGAATTCGGCGCTGATGCTGACGAAGTCCGCCTGCGCCTGATTCAGCGCCTGCACGGCCTGTATGTCTTCCAGCGCGATGCCCACCCCGAAGCGCTTCCGTTCACGGGTAAGACGCAGAGTCTCGCTGGCCGCTGCCAGGTTGCGCTTGGCCAACTCGATCTGATCGGACAACGACTGGACCCGCGTCAGCCTCTCGACCACTTGGGCTGTGATCGCATCGATGAGCTTGACCTCGGCCAATTCGGCCGTGGCCGCCTTCGCTTCGCTGGCATCGATGCGCCCAAAATCGAACAATCCCCCTGGGCCCACACGCCAGCTCAGGCCGACCACGTAATCGCGCATCGCGCCGAAGTTGCTCGGCCCGCCCTCGGGCCCGCCGCCAAGCCCGCCTGTAAACGCGGCCGCGCCGACCGACGGGACGAGGGGGCCGTAGCGCGCACCATCGTTGCTCTGACGCGCAGCAGCGATGAGCGCTCGGCTCTGCTTTAACTCGGGCCGAGAGGTCAGGGCTCGTTTCACGAGCGCATCCGATGATTCGTAAGCATCCACAAGCGTGAGAGGTGCGAGATCGACGTCCTGCGGGACCAGCTCCACCGCTGGGTCCAAATGGAGCGTCTCGGCAAGGCTCGCCGCGGCGACCCGCTGCCCTTCGACCGCCCGGCGAACGCCGATCTGGTAGCCCTCCGTCTGTGTCTGCACGCGGAGCTCGTCCCCCTTGAACGCAATCCCCAGCGCCACAGCCCGATGGAGCTGTTGCTGGTAATCCCCCGAAGTCTCGACCGCCTGTCGGGCCACTGCCACGAGGGCTTTCGCCTTCGCGAGATCGAAGTACCCCAGCGCCGCCGCGAGCATCGAGTCTTGCCGCTGAGCTTCGAGCGCCTCATCCGACGCGCGGACCAGCTGCCTGGCAGCGAGCGCATTGTAGATCGCCTCTCCCAGCGCAATTTCTGCCGTGACAGCAGCCCCGGGAGTATAGGACTGGAAGTGCGCGTCGCTGATCGTCCCGGGGGGAACGGCTTGCGCCAACCCGTCGCGCCGATGATAGGAAACCCCCGCCTCCATCGACGGAAAGAATCGCTCGAGAGCGATCACTCGATCCGCTTCGGCTTGCCGAAGCGCCTGGCGCGCCATCTCGATGTCTACGTTCTGTGCGCCAGCCAGGCGCAATGCCGAAGGCAGATCAATCGGGTACGTCTGAGCGGTCTCAGCCTGGGCGACACAGGCTCCGAGCGCGATGGCAAGGGTTGTGGAGATCGACCGTCGGACCGAAGACGCCCCCGACTTCACTTTGCACCTGCGGACGTGACGGCCTGGCCGTCATTGAGCGCCTGGGTTCCTGCGACGATCACCGGCGCGTCGGCCGCCACACCGGCAGCGATCTCAACGTTGACACCGTCGTTGAATCCGATCTGAACCGACGTCTTTTCTGCTTTGCCGTCTGCCACTCGGAAGACGAACGCTCCCCCCTTTTCCATCAGCACGGCCGACACGGGAAGCAGTAGGGCATCCTGCTTCCTTTCGACCTCGAGCTTCACGCTGGCGTACATTCCCGGCCGCAGTTCGCGGGTCGGGTTGGGCAGCTCGATCTCGGTCAGCATGGTCTTCGTCCCCTCGTCCAGGGCGTAGGCGAACCGCGTCACCGCACCGGAGAAGTTCCGCCCCGGAAGCTCCTCCAGCGTCACTTGGACCGGCAAGCCTTCCTTGATGAAGGGCACCTCAGCCTCCGGGACGAAGACCTGGACCCGGAGCCGGCTAAAGTCCATGAGTGTCACTAGCGCGGCGCTCTGCGCCGGTGTACCCGACGTCGCCGCAGGAATGAAGGCCCCCGGATCGACGAAGCGCGCCGTGATCACACCGGCGAACGAAGCGGTAATGCGCGTGTACTGAAGCAGACTCTGCGTTCGCTGCAGCTTGGCCCGCGCGACTTCCCACTGCCCGCGCAGATCGTCCACGGTCTGCGGTACGACCAGGTCCGGTGCCGTTTCGCGCGCCTGAGCCATCCGCTCGTAGTTTTTTCGCGTCACCTCCGTCTCGGCCTTGAACTGAGCCTCATCGGCCAGCAGCTCGGGTACCTCGATCTCGGCGAGGAGCTGTCCTTGGTTCACCGCACTCCCTTTGTCCACGCTGATCGTCTTCAGATATCCAGAAACCTTGGAGTAGAGCGTGGCCTCCTGGTACGCCAGGATCCGGAAGGTGGGCAGCGTGACCGTGCGGGCGATCTCGCCGCGTCTCGGAAGCGCGGTCTGGACGGTGACGGGCGACGCCACCTGCGACGGCGCTTCTCGTCTGGGCCCGCACCCGCCGATTCCCTCGAACAACATGAGCAAGACCGCCACACGATGAAAGCCCACCTGCATGGATCCTCTCATCTTCCCTCGCCCTCGGAGGCCGAGGCCTCATCGGGATCGAGTGACGCCGAGCCCCTGCGCGCGCGGCCCTGGACGAGGGCGAACACCGCTGGAAGAATGAGCAGCGTCGCCAGCGTGGCGGCGGCAAGCCCTCCCACCACCGCGCGGCCGAGCGCTGCCGTCTGCTGCCCGCCTTCACCGAGCCCCAGTGTCATCGGCACCATGCCCGCGATCATCGCGATGCTCGTCATCAGGATCGGACGCAGACGCGAGCGCGCTCCCTCGACCGCCGCCTCGTGCGCCGACGCCCCGGCCTGTCGGCTGCGCTCGGCAAACGTCACCAGCAGAATGGAGTTCGAGACCGCTACACCCACCGCCATAATCGCGCCCGTGAACGACTGAATGTTGAGCGTCGTCCCCGTCAGCCACAGCATCAGCACAACGCCCGCAATCACTGCCGGCGCGGTGGAGACGATTACGAACGAGAGCCGGAGCGACTCGAAATTCGCTGCAAGCAGGAGAAAGATGACCACGATGGCGAGCAACAATCCCGTGCGAAGGCCATCCATCATCTCCTGCAGTGGGACGACCTGCCCGCGCACGGCGACGCTGACTCTTGTCGGGGGCTCACCGAGTTCCTTGAGCGCCTGTGCGACCTGGGTGGACGCGCTTCCTAGGTCACCTGCAATATTTGCGGTCACCGTCAAGAGCCGCTGCATGTTGTACCGCTCATATTGCCCAACCGTCGTACCTTCAGTAACCCTGGCAACATCGCGGAGGAGAACGCCGTGTCCATTGCGATCTCCAACCGGCACGTTCCTCGCTTCTTCCACCGAGTTCATCCGCGGCTGGGGAATCTGGACTTGGATCTGATAGGCGACGCCGCTGTTCGGGTCCGCCCAATAGTTTGGAACCACGAACCGGCTGGATGAGGTCGCGGTGACGAGGGAGCGCGACACATCGACCATGCGGATTCCCATGAGCCCGGCCTTCTCCCGATCCATCTCGACCTCGACCGTCGGGTAGTCCAGCGCCTGACCGAAGCGCACGTCGCGCAGTGCGGGAATGCGTTGCAGCCGCTCTTTCACGCGTTCGGCGAAGGCGCGATCGGCCTGCAGGCTGGGTCCGCTGACTGCAACCTCGATCGGCGTCGCCGCGCCGAGGCTCATGACGCGGCTGATGATGTCGCTCGGCTCAAACGAGAAGCTGACCGTCGGCATCTCCGTCCTGAAGACCTGCCGCAGCCGCTCCTTCAGGGCCTCGCTCTCGAGAGGCGTGCCCGGCTTTAGCGCGACCTGGACGACGCCCTCTTCTGGGCCACCATTCCAGAGATAGATGAAATTGATGGGATACGCGGATCCGTGGATCCCCACAAAGGCGAGAGTCATTGCGACGTTCTCAGGACCTGCTTCTCTCTTAATGACGTCGAGCGCCTGAAGCGCAAGCGCCTCGGTCCCATCAATCTGGGTGCCGGCTGGCGCACGGAGGCGAACCTGCAGCTGGTGAGCCTCTGCGGCAGGGAAGATGTCCGTGCCCAGGCGCATACCGAGGACGCCGAGGACCACCGCCACCGCGCCTAGATAACCAGTGACAGCCAGCCCGCGATGTCTCGCGATACGGTGTACGCAGGCGGCATAGGTGCGTTGAAAGTCATTGAAGCCCCCGCGACCAGTCTTCTCGCGCGGGGCTTCTTCCTCGCCACGGCGCAGCAGCCACACCGAAAGGATCGGAACCAGGGTGCTCGACAAGAGGTAGGAGGGCACCATGGCGAAGCCGACCGCAAATGACAATGGGAGAAACATCGCCTTGGCGGCGCCCACCATCAAAAGTGTCGGCGTGAACATCGCAAGGACACAGAGCATGGCCAGCAGCCGGGGGCCGGCGGTCTCTGCCGTGGCGTCCAGCGCGGCACGGCGCAACGACTTGCCCCGCGCCAGATGGACATGGATGTTCTCGATCGAGAGAGTGGACTCGTCCACCAGGATGCCCACCGCCAAGGCCAGGCCACCCAGTGTCATGATGTTGATCGTCTGTCTAGCGATCCATAGCGCCAGCACCGCAATGAGCAACGAGAGTGGAATGTTGATGACGACGATCAGCGCGCTTCGCCAATCGCGCAGGAAGAAGAGGATTGTCAGGCCCGTGAGTAAGGCGCCCAGCGCCCCTTCAAGGCTAACGCCGCGGATCGCGCGCGTTACGTACGGCGATTGATCGAATTCATAGCTGACCCTTACGTCGGGCGGCAGCAAGCTCTGGAACCTGGGGATGTTCTCCTTCACAAGATTGACCACAGACAGCGTCGAAGCGTCCGCACGTTTGGTCACCGGCACGTAAACAGTGCGCCGACCGTCCACCAGGGCGTAGCTGGTCACGATGTCCGACCCGTCCGCCACGGTAGCGACATCGCGCACGAAGACGGTTGGATACACGCCGCTTCTGATGGGCACGTTCTCGAAGTCCCGAGTGTTCTTCACCACGGAGTTGAGCGGCACCATCGGGTACTTTCCCTCGATGGGCATATTGCCGGAGGGGCTGATGAGGTTCGCTGCGCTGATGGCAGCGACAACCTCGTCCGGAGACATGTTGTACCCGCGCAGGCGCTCTGGCTTGAGACTGATGAGGATCGTACGGGCGCTGCCGCCGAAGGGCGGCGGTGCTGACACCCCTGCGAGGGTTGCAAAGAGGGGGCGGACGCGGTTCAAGGCAAGATCCTGCATCTCGGCCACGGACCGCGTTCGGCTCGAAAATACGAGGTCCCCTACGGGCACGCTGCCGGCGTCAAAGCGCATGACGAAAGGCGGTACCGTTCCGGGCGGCATGAATGCCCGCGCGCGATTCACGTAACTGACGGTTTCCGACATGGCCTGCGACATGTCCGTGCCTGGATAGAACTGCAGCTTGATGATCGCAGCGCCCTGGATGGACTTGGATTCGACGTGCTCGATCCCTGTGATGTACAGGAAGTGGTACTCGTAGTAGTAGGTGAGAAATCCCTCCATCTGTGCGGGGTCCATCCCGCCGTACGGTTGCGCCACGTAGATCGTCGGGATGCCGAGCGTCGGGAAGATGTCACGCGCCATTTTGAGGAGGGCGATCGCCGCGCCAAGCGTCAGCGCCGCGATCAGCACGAGGATCGTGACCGGGCGGCGCAAAGCGAATCGAACGAGGCTCATGGCTTCCTAGCGCGTCGGCCGACGGGAGAGCCCCCGAGCCCGCGGGGTAGCTTCCTCCTCCCCACCTTTGCGCGGGAGCGCCGAACCCGACCCGCAACGGTTTCGTGCTCGAACAGCTCCGAAAACAGCTCCTGGACCTTCACCATGGCAGCGCTCAACGCGTTGCGACCGAGCGGCGTGGCGCGAAACAGGCGGCGCGCCGAGCTCCCGGAGCGCTCGCGGGTCGAGCAGAGATACCCCTTGCGCTCCATCGAGCGGAGGAGGGGATACATCACGCCCGGGCTTACCTTGTAACCGTGCCGGGACAGCTCCTCGATCATCGAGAAGCCGAAGACCGGCTCCTGCACCGCGTGATAGAGAACGTGGAGCCTAAGCAGCCCCGAATAGAGTTGCCTATCGATTTCGATGTCGGAAGCCATTGTCGGAAACCGATAGTATGGGCGCCCCATTTGGTCAAGCCGCATGGCACGATCCCGAGATTCCTGATTTCGGAATCCCAGTGGATCCCGCTCTGCGCCGGAGGTTGCCCGCTCCGGCTCCTCCACCGGTTCGCGTTGGGTTGGCTGGGGAGAAAAGCGCACAAGCTCTGCGCACGAGCCTTGTCGGGGCGTATTTTCGGGCGCCTACCGGAAAGACTGTGAGGGAGCACAGGTTTGCGTCCCGCGCGCCTCTCCCCTCGCACTTGCGGCGAGGGACGAGGTCGCAGGCACTACGGGTCCGCGGGTATGGCGCGACAAGGCATTTCGGTGGGAAGGGAGATGAGGCCCGGGTCTTCTCTTCGAGCAAAGGTCCAGGTGAGCTCGCCCTTTTTACGAGCCGCCGAAGATGGGGCCGTGATGGAGCTCTGGCAGGACGGGCGTCAGTTTGAACTGGAGACTCATGCGCTGACCAAAGTTGTCGGGTCGGATCACCATGTAGTCCATTTCGACCCCGAGCTTGAGCGCGATGCGGTCTCCGAACTTCAGGACTTTGCCCACGCCGAGCCCGACCGGGAGTGTCAGCTGCTGGCTCTTCGCATCCTTCCAGTTCACTTGGATGGTCGGGGACATGCCGATGCTCCAACCATCGTCCAAGAAATACGAGAGGAAGTACTGGGCGTTGAACTTGCTTACGTCCTTCCGGAACATCGAGCCTGCAAAGGACCACCACTGCTGCGCGAATACCGCGGCGAGCCAGCGCGACGAGCGATAGCCCACCACGGCCGCCGGTCCGACCTGCCACTTCCCGTCACCGAGCTGATCGCTCGTCGCCGTGGGGAGAACGAAGGTGGGGCCGGTCCCAAAGAGCCAGTGCTCGGCCGAGGGCACGAGGATGAGGGGGACCTGGAGATCGCCGACTCCGATCGAGCGATCGATCTCCCCATTGTTGTCGTAGGGCTTCGAGTCGAGAAGGGAGATCTTCGGCTTCGTCAAGAGCCACAGGGAATCGGTCAGCTGGAAGGGGAAAAGTGGCTCGACCTCAATGGTTTGCTCGACGCGCTGCGTGCGGAACTCCACCGCCGAGAGCCAGTACGTCGTGGTCCGGAGGTTGAAGTTCGTGGTGGTGCTCGCCGGGTTCGTGAGCTCGCGATCGATCGCCGTGAGGGGGTCGTCTCCGCGATTGGCCGCTGCGCCCGCGCTCGGTTTCCCGTCCTGTGGATCGACCGCCTGGCCTTGTGCGGGCGCCACAGCCAAAAGAACGAAGAGCGCGCACAATCCTGCTCGCAATCTTCGGTCAGAAGTGCAACGCGATGCAGCCTTGAGCGCGAGCCCGGGAACTCTGCTCACTCGGCAGCCCCCGAGTTCAGCCCCTCCCCTCGCTTTGAGTAGATCGGGTGTACCACGCTCGACCCCCCGCCCATCTGCCGGTCGTGCCTTATCCCGACATTCATTATGGACGGAACGCTCGTGTGGCGCTCAAGAAATTGGGATCCCTCGGCGGTCAGCCTCCAACCGCGTGGCGTCTGTTTGGCCGAGCCTCTCCGGACACAGAGATCGGGGACCAGAGGCAAACCCGCCTAGTTCGGGAATCGCAGTGGGACGGCTCTTGCGCGCTCTGCGGATGCGATGGCTCCGCAAGGCTCCGATCGGTGCATTTGCCAGAACGATTCAGGGCGCTGCCTTCCCTCTTGTGGCGTAGCCCGGTGGCATTGGAGAGCCGAGGCAATCGGCATCGGATCTTGAGCGCGGCGGGAAGGGGAGCAGCACGGCGCAGCTCAGAAGCCCACGTGCGGACCGCTCGTTCGTCTTGGTCCCACACGAGAAAGCCCGGGCCGTTGGCACGAAAGCCGCGCGGCCTGGGGACCGCTTCGGTGCGTCGCCTGTGCATGGCGGAAGAGTCGGCCGCCCCCATGGCGAACCCATGAGGTCCCCACGGCGTTTGCGTCACGACTTGGATTCGTTCTCAAACAGGAAACGCGAGACGAGGTCCGCGGCGCCGTCCATCGCCGCATCGGCGTCGACCTCCGCATCCCCGAGCGTGAGCCGAACGGTGGTCCACTGGACCGCAGCATGGATCAAGAAGGCGGCGGTCGCGGGGTCGGCAATCCGGACCCGACCTTCCGCAATGAGCCTTCCAAGGAGGGTCTCGAGCGCACCCCGGACGCGGGTCTCGATCCGCAGGAGCACAGCCCGAAAGTCCGGGTCCTTGAAAAAGCGCTCCCAAAGAATGCGCTGCACGCCGGGACGGATGGTCTGGGCGTGGACGATGCGGCGGACGAGGCCGGTTACAGAGCGGCGCAGATCCGGCCCGCGCCAGTTTTCTGGATCGAGTTCCCGGACCACGAGGTCGGCAATCTCCTCCACCGTTCCGTGGAGGAGTTCGAGCAGAAGGGTGCGCTTGTCGTGGAAGTAGCCGTAGAGGCTCCCCACCGCGAGATTTGCCCGTCGGGCAATCTGGGTTGTCGTGGTCTCGTCGAAGCCTGTCTCTTCGAAACAGGCGACGGCAGCCTCGAGGATGCGCTCCCGTGTGCGGCGGCTCCTCGCCTGCTGGGGCGTGCGGGGTACGCGGCCGGGCCTGGGCTTGGCGAGGGGCATCTTTTCCATTCTATAGGAGAGGCTCCCAGGAAATAAATTGAATCTGACGTCAGATTCTGATTAAATCACAACCCGCGCTTCCACAGTGATTTTCGCGCGAATCGCGCCCCCCGAAGAAACGGCAGGAGGGACCATGCCCCGGACGCTTGCTCCCACGGCTTCGCAGGACGGATCCACCGACTCCGAGCTCGAGACGATCCTCACCTCCTTCGACACGAGTTACGCCTGGAACTACGGCTGCGTGAAAGAGGGTCTGCGGGACCTCTACGAGAAGGCCAAGCGCGAACAGTGGAACGGGACCCAGCAGCTCGCCTGGGAAACCCCCGTCGATCCCGAGAGCGAGATCATTCCCCAGTCGTTTAATCCTCTCGCCGACTGGGCGCCCTTCCGCAAGCTCGGCCCGAAGGAGGTCCCGCGCTTCCAGCACGCGCAGCTCTCCTGGTCGCTCTCCCAGTTCATGCATGGGGAACAGGGCGCACTCATCACCGCCTCTCAGCTCGTGGGCGCCGTGCCCTGGATCGACGCCAAGTACTACGCCGCGAGCCAGACCATGGACGAGGCGCGACACGTTGAGGTGTTTAGCCGCTACCTCCGGGAAAAGCTCGAATGGGAATGGCCGATCAACGAGAACCTGAAAAAGCTCCTCGACATGATTCTCACGGACTCGCGCTGGGACTTTAAGTACCTCGGGATGCAAATCCTGGTCGAAGGCCTCGCCATGGCGGCCTTCGCGAACATGTACCAGATGGCCCGTGAGCCGCTCATCAAGGAGCTCATCCGCTACGTGATGCGCGACGAATCGCGGCATGTGGCCTTCGGTGTGCTTTCGCTCCGCGACTTCTACGTCGACATGCCGGATCGCGAGCGGCGCGATCGCGAGGAGTTCACGATCGAGGCCTGCGAGCTGATGCGAGATCGACTGATCGGCGAGGATGTGCTGCGCTATTTCGGCTTCGACGCGAAAGCCGGCCGCGAGGTGATCCTCGCATCGCCGGTCATGCAGCTCTTCCGCCAGCTGCTGTTCATGCGGGTCGTGCCCAACATTCGGCGCCTCGGGCTCCTAACCCCCCGGGTGCGTGAGGCCTTCGAGTCGCTCGGAATCCTGCAGTTCGAGAACTTCGACGCCGAGGCGGTCGATCGCCAGCTCGGCATCGCCTGAGCGCGAGGAGAGCGCCGCCCCCTAGCTTCTCTGCTTCACGCTAAGCACAGGACAGGGCGCGCGCTGCACGACCCGTTCGGCGATGCTGCCGAGCAGAAGGTGCTTTAGACCGGAGAGGCCGCGCGTTCCGATGACGATGAGGTCGGCCTCTATGCGCACGGCTTCCTCTTCGATCACGGTTGCGGGATAGCCCTCGCGCACCACGCATTCGGCCTCAATCCCCTGCGCTCGGAGGGACTCGGCGTGGCGCTCAAGCGCCGCCGCGGCCTCGCTTTTCACGTTGGCCCAGAAGTCCGGCGGAAGGTACGCGGCCTCGAGCTGCTGGAACTCGACCGGGAGATGATAGGCGTGAAGGAGAGTCAGCCGACTCCTGTGCGCCTTGGCGAGGTGTGCCGCCCATTCCAGGACGGCCGCTGCACTGGGCGAGAAGTCGATGGGAACGAGAATGCGGCCGATCTCGATCATTGCCAAAGCCTGCCCCGGTCTTCGCCCGCCGTCCAGCGCGCAAGCTGCCAATTCTCTAGGTTCCGCGCTTCGTTGACGGACCCCAGGCCCGGGCCTACCGTCGCGGCCCACACGTTTTGGGGCCGTAGCTCAACTGGGAGAGCGCTGCGTTCGCAACGCAGAGGTTGGCGGTTCGATCCCGCTCGGCTCCACCACTTGGATTTCCGACGACGGGCTGCCCCTTGGGGCGGCCCGTCGCGTCCTTCGCCACGCGCGAGTGCGAGGTCAAGGGTACGCTTCGCGGCGGGTGGCCAGAGCGGAAGCGAAGAAGAGGGAGGAGGTCGAAGACTTATGCCTCATGGCATCCACGAGCTCGTCGAGCGCCAGGCGCGATTCTGGCGAGCGCAGGGCGCGTCGGCCCAAACCGTGCCGCCCAATCCCTGTGTTGCCCTCTCCCGACTTCCTCATTCCGGTGCCGCAGAGATCGGGCACCAGCTCGCCGAGCGCCTTGGCTACGGCTATTTCGGGATTGAGATCGTGGACCAGATCGCCCGGGAGCAGGGTGTCGCCCGACGACTGGTCGAGGGCTTGGACGAGCACGTGCGGAACGTGATTGAGCGCTATGCCGTCGACGCTTTGCGGGGCCGCACGGTGACCGAGGCCGACTACCTGGGCTCGCTGGTGCGCGTCATTGCAACCCTCGGCGAGCGGGGCGGCGCTGTCATCCTGGGCCGGGGAGCGAGCTTCATCTTGCCGCCCGCGCAGGCGCTCCGGGTCTTCCTGCTGGCGCCGCGCCAGGTGCGCGCGGCGCAGCTCGCGCGGGTGCGCGGGAAGCCGGAGGATGAAGCGCTTCGACAGCTCGAGGCCGAGGACGCCGATCGGCTCGCCTTTCTGCGTCATCACTTCGGGATCGACCCGAACGATCCTGTGTTCTACGACCTCTCGATCAATACGGGCAACTTCTCGCGGGCGCAGGCGGTGGAACTGATCGTCGAAGCTCTCGTGCGCCGCTTCCCCGGTTGTGCGGCAGCAGCCTCGCGGAGCGCTTCCACGAGTACGGGAAGCGCAGCGCGGACGGAATAGCGGGCCTCGGCGCGGGCGCGCCCGGCCTCTCCCAAGCGCTGACGCAGGTCGGGGTCTGTAAGCAGCGCACAAAGGCGCTCATACCACTCGTCTGGCGAGTTCGCGAGGTAGCCGCACACGCCATCGCGAACAACTTCGGCATTTACGCCCACCGGGCTTGCGACGACGGGAATCCCGCATGCCATATATTGAATGGCCTTGAGCGCGCATTTCCCGGCCGCGAAGGCGTCGTTGCGCAGGGGCATGAGCCCGATATCGAACTGATGGAGGTCGTTCGCCTCGTCTTCGACGCTCGCGTAGTGCATCCAGGGCCGACAGCCGACCTCCACCCCAGGGCACTCGAAGTGCGTAGGGCCGAGGAGCAAAAGCCGCAGAGGAAAGCGATCGGCGAGCTTTGCGAGCACCGGTCGCAAGGGCTCGAGATAGACGACATTCGGCGGAGCGCCGATCCAGCCGATGGTGAGGGACCCCGCCCGACGCACCGGGCGGACCGGGTAGGCGCGGGTCTCCACCACCGTCGGAAGCAGGCGAACACGTTCGCAGTGAGCGCGAGCATAGGCCGCGAGGTTCGGGCTTCCCGCAAGCACGCTGTGGCAGCGCGCGAGAAGCGCGGGGAGCGCGCGGTCTCGGCGCGCCAGGGCATCCGCCAGCTTCCGAAGCCAGCGCCCCATGCCGTAGGCCAGGTCGGGTCTTAGATAGATCGCATCGTCGAAGTCGAACACGGGGCGCAGACCAAAGAGGGAGAGGAGGCGCTCCATCCCGAACGGGAAGGTTTCCTTCTGCAGCAAGAGGAGGTCGTAGTGCCGAGCGTCCCACAGATCCCGCAGCCGGCGAAGACATACCCGGGCGAACTGAAGCGCCGCCCAGCCGGCCCGAGCGGGACCGGGAAGCGTCCGGACCCCATAGCCAAGCTCGAGGTAGCGGCGACTCGCCCGCGGCCGGATCTCGAGCTCGATCCCACTTGCCCGAAGGGGCTCCACCCACTGATGGATGCGAAAGCGGCTACTCGGCTCGGAGTCGGGGCCCACCGTGAGACAGAGAACGCGCATCGCTCCTCGAAAGCGCCGTTTGGCGCGGCTTCTCCTGCGATCGGTGTTCTTTCCGCCGCGCTTGAGCCAAGCCTCCAGCCCGCCGTGCCGGTGGATCGGTCGTCGGGGGAGGAGTAGGATCGCGGGCGAGGAACGCGATGACGGAGACGAGAGCGCCTGGT
The DNA here is from genome assembly GCA_035489755.1 of Myxococcota bacterium. Classification (GTDB taxonomy): domain Bacteria; phylum Myxococcota_A; class UBA9160; order UBA9160; family UBA9160; genus UBA9160. The sequence continues at coordinate 36,282 of DATGZK010000093.1, read as the reverse complement.
GGCTCCATCGGCTACGCCGACCAGCACCGCTTCGGCCGGGTGATGCGCATTCCGACTCCCACCCCCTTCCCGGTGGGGGACATCAACTCCTACCTGATCGAAGATCCAACCCGCCGCACGGAGCTCACCCTCATCGACACCGGGGTGAAATCGCCGGCTGCCTTTGATGCGCTCCGCAAGGGCTTTAAGGAATACGGCTACTCCCTTGAGCAAGTGCGGCGCATCCTCGTGACCCACGCTCACATGGACCACTACGGCCAGGCCCTTCGTCTGCGCGAAATCTCGGGCGCAACGGTCTACGCCTCGGAGGCCGAGGCCGAGCGCATGAAGACGCACTGGTCGCCCTCCGCACAGCGCGACGAGCGGATTCTCGCCGCCTTCCATCGCTGGGGAGTGCCCCCGCAGGTCGCGCGAAGCGACGGCGGCATGAGCGACATGTCCAAACAGCTCCAGGATCCGATGGATGTGGATGTCGTTCTCGCCGAGGGCGACCGCGTGGAGATCGGCGACTGGACCCTCGAGGTCATGGAGACGCCCGGTCACTGCGAAGGCCATATCGTCTTCTACGAGCGCGACACCCGCGTGCTCTTCTCCGGGGATCATCTGCTCACGGACATCTCGCCCGTTCCTCTGCTTTCATTTCCCAAGCGCGAGGGCGAGGCGCGCGGGAAGAGCCTGGTTCGGTTCATGCAGTCGCTCGTCAAGGTCGAGGCGCTGGAGTGCGAGATCACCTTCCCCTCGCACGGGGACGTGATCCTCGACCATCGCAAGCTGATTGCCGGCTACCGCCTGCACCACGAGCGAAGGGCGCTCCAGCTGGCGCGCATGCTGGCCGCGGGGCCGCGCACGCCCTTCGATCTCGCAACCCAGATGTTCCCGCGCCACTATGCGACGCAGCTGTTCCTCGTGCTATCGGAGGTGATCGGGCACCTCGACATCCTCGTCGACGAGGGCTCGGTGCGAATGGAGGAAAAGGCGGGCGTCGAGTACGCCCGCCTTGTGCGCCCATGTGGGTGAGCAAAGTCAACGAGCTGATCGGGTCCTCACCGGAGGGCTTCGAGCAGGCGGCGAAGGAGGTGATCGCGCGGGCGAATCGCACGCTACGCGGGATCACCGGTATCGAGGTGATCGAGAAGCGCGTCAAGATTCAGGAAGGCGAGGTCGCCGAGTACCGCGTGCGACTGCGGCTCGTCTTCGACATGGCCCCTGAGACGGTCCTTCACTGGTAGGGAGTCCACGACCCTATGGCCATCGCTTCGGTCTCGACCATCACCGCTGCCTCGCCCATCGGCTGGCAGGACGCCATCCAGCGCGGCTTCGAGCGTGCGCGCAAGACGCTGCGCAACATCACCGGGCTTCAGGTCGTCGAGGAGAAAGCCCGCGTGGAGGATGGCAAGATCACCGAGTTCCTGGTCACCCTGCGTGTGATCTTCATCCTCGACGAGAACCCCCGCTAGAAAGAAGCCGGAAGGATCGGAGGCAGGCGTGCGCGTAGAGCCGCGAGCTGTCCCGGCGATCGTCACAGCCGGCGACCGCCGGGCGGCGAAGGCCGTCCACGGAGAGAGCAAGGTCTACCTCGAGATCGGGGGCCGGCCGCTGGTCGCCCATGTGGTGGCGACGCTGCAACGTGTTCCTGAAGTCTCCGAGGTATGGGTGGTGGGCGACGCCGACCGCCTCACCGCCGCCCTCGGCCGGGAGGAGATCGCCGCCGAGATCCGCAAGCCTCTCCACATTGTCCCGCAGTTCCGGAACCTCTACGAGAACGCCTGGCAGAGTTTCCGGCGCGCGTTGCCTGGGGCTCCGCCCGAGGGCCGCGATCCGGCGGGGAGCGACCTCGATCAGCGCGTCCTCTACCTCTCCGCGGATCTCCCGTTCGCGACGGCGCAAGAGATCTCGGAGTTCATCCGCCGCGGGCTGGAGCTCGGCTGCGACTACTCCGTCGGGCTCGTGACGGAGGAGTCGATGGCGCCCTTCTACCCCACCCCGGGCGAGCCTGGAATCCGCATGGCGTATTTCAATCTCCGAGAGGGCCGCTTCCGGCAGAGCAACCTTCACCTTGCAAAGCCAGCGCGCCTTGTGAACCGTCACTACATCGAGGACATGTACGAGCACCGCTTCCAGCGGCAGTGGGGCCAGATCCTGGGCCTCGCGGTCCGCTTGCTGCGCGTGGAGCAGGGCGGGCTGCGCATCCTCTTCTATTACGCCCTCATGCATCTTGCAGGAATGACGGACCGCTTGGGCCTGCGCAGGCTCGCGGACTGGCTGCGCCGCTGGATCTCGATTGCGCGGGTCGAGGCCACGCTCGGCTCGCTGATTCGCGCCTCGCTGCGGTTTGTCGTGACCGACGTCGGCGGCTGCGCCGTTGACATCGACAACGAGCACGACTGCGACGCAGCGCGCGCGCGCTTTTCCGAGTGGCGCAAGCAACAGGAAGCGCGGGCCGAAGCACTCTATGGCCCGCTGCTCCTGCCTTCGGGAGGGGCGCCCGGCTCGCAGCTTCCGAGCTTGCCCGGGAGCGAGGAGCCCTAGTGCGGGCGCAAGACGCCGCGACGCAGGTGCGCAGGGGCGCGGGTCTGTTCACGTTTCCCGCGCGGGGAGTGCTTGCCGTTCGGGGGAGCGACCGCACGCGCTGGCTGAACGGGATGATCAGCAACGACGTCGCGCGCCTCGAGCCCGGTACCCAAGCCTCGGGCTGCTACGCGACGCTCTTGACCCCGAAGGGCCGAATCGTTGCCGACCTCCACGTGCTGCTGCGACCTGAGGAGCTGTGGCTCGAGCTCCCGCAAGCCGCGATCGCCGGGGTGACTGAGCGCCTCGCAAAACTGATCATCGCCGATAGCGTGGAGCTTGTGGACCGAAGCCGCGAGATCGGACGTCTTGGCGTTGAGGGGCCGAAGGCCCTCTCGCTCGTATGCGACCTGCTCTCGCCCGCAGACGAGGCCTTGGTGGTCGCGCTTTCCCTCGACGCGTGCGTGCCGGCGCGGATCGCGGGCATGGACGTCGTGCTCTGCGCCTTCGGCTGGACGGGGGAGCGCGCGCTTCAGCTCTTTGTTCCCGAACCTGCGAGAGCGCTCGGCCCGGTGCGGGATGCGCTTGTTGCCGCAGGTGCGCGCCACGGGCTCATCGCAGGGGACAACGAGGTGCTTGAGATTCTGCGGGTCGAAGCCGGGATCCCGAGACTTCACGCGGAGCTCTCGGAGGAGGTCCTGCCGCCCGAGGCGCGCCTTGAGCGCGCCATATCCTACACCAAGGGATGTTACACAGGACAAGAGATCATCGCGCGGCTTCGCTCCCGCGGGCAGGTCGCGCACCTTCTCGTCGGGATCGCAGGGGACGCGGGCAGCGCGCCCGAGCGCGGCGACGCGGTGAAGGTCTCCGGGGAGGCGGTGGGCGAGATTACGAGCGCCGCGCTCTCGCCGACCGTCGGGCCGATCGCCCTCGCCTTCGTCCGCCGTCCCCACGCGGAGCCGGGCACCCTGGTGACGGTCGGCGCCGGCCGGGGCCGGGTGGTGGCGCTGCCTTTCGTTTCCTCTGCCCCCGCGGCTGCGTCGTGAAGGGCGCCATCCTCGTCTTTGCCAAGGCACCCCGGCCGGGGCTCGTAAAGACGCGCATGACGCCTCCCTTTTCTCCCTCCGAGGCCGCAGAACTCTATGCCTGCCTTCTCGACGATGTGCTCGAGGCGACGGCCGAGATTGCGCAAAGGCTCGGGCTCGACGCGGCGGTCGCGGTCTATCCCCCCGAGGCGTGTCGAGAGATCGCGCGCCGCGCTCCGCCCAGTTTTCGCGTCGTCGCCCAGTGTGGGCAAGATCTTGCTCAGCGCATGCGCTGGGCCGTCTCCGAGGCCGCAGCCGGCGGATTCAGCCCGGTCCTACTGAGGGGAAGCGATAGCCCTGCTCTTGGTTTAGGCACGATCGAAGAAGCCCTCGCGAGTCTCGAGAGGGCAGATGTGGTGATTTCACCAGATCTCGATGGAGGGTACAACCTCATCGGGCTTCGCACGCCCGCGCCTGCGCTCTTTGACCATCCAATGAGCACGGGCTCTGTGGTCGCTGACACCCTCGCCAGCGCCTCGCGCCTCGGCCTGCGGGCACGAGTTTTGCCCGGCGGCTTTGACCTCGACACCGCAGCGGATCTTCGCTGGCTTGCCGAGGCACGGCGCAGTGGCGCTCCCCCGTGTCCAAGAACCCTCAGCTTTCTCGACGAGCACGCGCTGTGGCGCCGTGCCACGCTCCCGACCGGACCGGTGTAGGCTGAATTGTCGACGAAATGGGCAGGCGTTGGCGCGGATTCTGGCATCTTTCCCGCTGCAAACGGCTCCGCAATCATGTACTTAAAGCTGGCGGTGGCAAGCCGATTGCACATTGGCGACCCCACGACCCTTGTCCGTGATGGCAGAAGTGCGTTAACAACCCGTGGAGGGGGGTACTCACATGCGATGGCATCGCAAACTTTTGACCTTGGCGGCGCTCGGGGCGCTTAGCGCACCGCAGCTGTCCGCCGCCGATGATGTCCAAGTCCAAGATCAGCTCCAGCAGATGCAGCAGCGGATGAATCAGCTCGAAGATCGCTTGCAAGCGACCACCGATCAGCTCCAAGCCACGGAGAAGAAGTCGGAAGAGCAGCAGCAGACGATCGACCGCGCGGGTCTGACCAACACCAAGGGCTCGTCGAAGATCGCGGCGTTCCTGGACACCCTCACGATCGGGGGCTGGGCGAGTGCCAGCTACTGGTACAACGCCAACAATCCGGCTTCGGGCAATCTCAAGAACGCCAACACCGGCGGAGGGTCGAATCCGCTCAATCCCGATGCCAACAGCTTCAACTTCGAGCAGCTGTGGTTTGAGCTGGAGCGGCCGATCAGCCCCGAAGCCCGCGCGGGCTTCCGGGCCGATATCGCGTTCGGCCAGATCGCGAGCATCTTGAACCAGGTCAACGCAGGAACCACCTGTGCCCCGACTGCCACCACGGTGGCGGGTACGACGCTGTCGGGCCACCAAGTCGTCGCGGTCACGAGCCCCTCTCAGAATCCCGCACGCAATACGTGCAATCAAAGTACGTCGGTGTACATCGACCAGGCCTATGTGCAGTATCTGATTCCGTGGGGTGACATCACCTTCAAGGCGGGTCAGTTCGGGACACTGATTGGCTACGAGGTTCCGCAGGCCCCGTACAACTGGCAGCTCTCGCGAGGTCTCCTCTTCTCTCTGTTCCAGCCCATCAATCACGTCGGCGTCCTGCTGTCGAAGACCTACGACAACGGCATCGACTGGGGCATCGGCGGGGTAAATGGCTTTGGAGGTCCGATCGGCCTCAATAGCCAGAACTCGCCGGATAACAACGAGAGCAAGAGCATCCTCGCACACGTGGGCCTCACCGGTGACATTGGCGGCGTCTCCATCCAGGCCCTGTGGGGTCCGGAGTCGACCGGAAACGATCACCAGACGCGCACTACGATCGACTTCATCGCTCACATGAAGCCGTTCGACTGGGGACCGGAGGTCGCGCTGAATGCGGACTACGCGATCCTGAATGGGAACCTGCCGGGCACGGCGAACAACCTGCCGGCAGGCTTCAATTCGACGGGCCAGCGGCCGGGCGGGCAGTACAGCCCAGACGCCTGGGGTGCTTCGCTCTACGCCCGCCAGGCCATCACCGACAAGCTCGGCGTCAGCGTTCGTGGCGAGTACGTGCAAGACCACAACAGCTTCTTCTGCGTACAGACCGGGTTCTTCTGCACCACCGTGCCGATGACAGGCGGTGGATTTGCGCAGGTCAGTGGTGCCGCGCCGCTTGGCTTCCCGAACGACAACGCCAAGGTGTATGAGTTCACCGGGACGATCGATTACTCCATCACGCAGCAACTCATCACCAAGGTCGAAATCCGCTGGGACGCCCTCTCGAACATCGATGGCGTGAGTACTCATGGGAGTTTCCCGATCGGATACATCAACAACCAGCCGAATGGCCTATTCAACTACAACCACCAGCTGGTCGCGGGAGCGGAGATTCTCTACAAGTTCTAAAGCTGAAAGCGCGCAGTCCGAAGGGCGCGACGGAGCAATCCGTCGCGCCCTCCTCTTTGGGGTCGCGTGGGCTAGGGAATGCGGCGCGAGATTAGGAAGGCGAGTCCGGGCGATCTGGGATTTCGCTAGCGGAGACTTCCGCCGTTCGATCCCCAGACGCTCCAAGTCGGGCTAATCCCGTGGCGCTCCATCTTCGAATAGAGCGTGCGGCGACCGATGCCAAGAGCGCGTGCAGCGGCAGAACGATTCCCGCGGTGGTCCCGCAGGGCACAGGTGATGCGCCAGGCTTCGGCGAGATCGACCCAGGAGCGCAACGAGATACGCGCGGCTCCGGGGGTCTGGCTCGCCCGCCGGTAGAGCTCCTCGAAGAGGGGCTCGAGCATGGTTCCATTGAGTCCGCTGGGTTGTCGCTCAATCTGCGCCGTCATGTCTGATTCGCCCTGCAAGGGCTGTTCCACGCGCGCCGTGCGGTTTGGTCACTTCCCCCCCTTTGCTGCGGGCTCTTGCGCCTGATCCTGCGGCAGGGGTTGCCCGCCGAGCCGGCACTCGGGCTCCTGGAGTGTCTGAGAACCGTGCACAAATAGGCCCAATCGCGCCTTCGACTGCGCGAATCGTCCACGGCACGCACGTTGCTTAATGAAAGCCTCGGGCAGATGGGCTTCGAGCGGAGGAGCTCACTGCGAGAGGAGCGTGAAGTCCCGGCCTTTGGGTTCGGGCTCCTCGGATACGGGCGAGCCGCAAGTTTGCCTTGAGCGAAAGCGCAGTCCCCCTGAAGGCGGCCTCGGCCGCGGGAAAGGAGCAGGAGCGATGAACAAGGTCGAAGCGATCTTGAAGCCCTTCAAGCTCGACGACGTGAAGCAAGCGCTCACCGAGCTCGGGGTTTCGGGTCTCACCATCACCGAGGTACGTGGCTTCGGGCGCCAGAAGGGCCACACGGAGCTCTATCGTGGCGCGGAGTACGTGGTCGACCTCGTGCCCAAGGTCAAGATCGAGGCCGTGGTAGCGGATGAGCTCACCGAGAGTGTGGTGAACACCATCAAGGACACGGCCAAGACGGGCCGAATCGGCGACGGAAAGATCTTTGTCACAAAGATCCAGGATGCAGTCCGCATCCGGACCGGGGAACGCGGTCAAGCGGCGCTTTCATAGCGAAAAACGAGAAATGCGCGGGCGAGGAAGAGGGAAAGCAGGAAGATCCGTGTGCCTGAAAACCGGGCAGCGCGTGGTGATTCCTTGGGCATAAGTTGAGCAGACTTCAGCTCGATTTCGCTGTTGGATGCTCAGAAGGGTTCTGGAGCACGCAGCTTATGGCATGGGGCTTGCGATACGCCTGGCACCCGACGCGGGGGTCGACAGGCGACCCTTGCGCCGGCACGAGGCCGGTCGCTTCCGGACCCAGGAGCTCCCATGCCCGGACCCTTCAAGAGACTCTCGACTGCGCGGCAGCCTCTGCTCGGGGCCCTCGCGTTCCTGGCGCCTTTTCTCCTTGTCGCATCGGCCTTCGCGGAGGATGCGGCTGCGAAGCCTGCCGCGATCGACACGGGCGATACGGCGTGGGTTCTCGCGGCGACGGCACTCGTTCTCTTGATGACCGTGCCCGGCCTTGCGCTCTTCTACGGAGGCCTCGTTCGCGCCAAGAACGTGCTGAACGTGCTGATGCAGTGCTTCATCGCCGCGGGCGTCGTCGGCGTGCTGTGGATCCTCGTGGGCTACAGCCTTGCCTTCGGGGACGGCAATGCATTCATCGGCGACTTCTCAAAGGTGGCGCTCTCCGGAGTCACGCTGGACTCCGTCTGGGCCAACCTCGCAACACCGCCACGCAACATCCCAGAGTACGTTTTCATCATGTTTCAGGCGATGTTCGCAATCATTACCCCTGCGCTCATCATCGGCGCAGTGGCCGAGCGCATGAAGTTTGGCGCCTTCATCGCCTTCATCACGGTCTGGCTGCTCGTCGTCTACTGCCCGATCGCGCACATGGTGTGGGGCAGCAACGGCTGGATCTCCAAGGCCGGGGCTATCGACTTCGCCGGCGGGATGGTGGTTCACATGTCGAGCGGCTTCTCGGGGCTCATGGCCGCCCTGCTCCTCGGCAAGCGCCGGGGCTTCGGACGGGAACCCATGCCGCCGCATAGCCTACCCTTCTGCGTGATCGGCGCGGGCCTGCTTTGGTTCGGCTGGTTTGGCTTCAACGCGGGGAGTGCGCTCAGCGCAAGCCCGCTCGCGGCGCTCGCGTTCCTCAACACGAGCACGGCAACGTCGACGGCGGTCATCACCTGGGCGGCGATCGAGTGGATCCATCGGGGCAAGCCGACGGCGCTCGGCATCGCCACCGCCGCCGTTGCGGGCCTCGTGGCCATTACGCCCGCGTGCGGCAACGTCAGTCCCCTGGGCTCCATGGCCGTCGGATTCGGCGTTTGCGTCGTCTGCTACTCCGCCCTCACCTTCCTAAAGCCCGCGGGGGGTTACGATGATTCCCTCGACTGCTTTGGCGTGCACGGCATAGGCGGCATGTGGGGTGCGATTGCGTCGGGCCTATTCGCAGCGACGCTTGGCTCGGGCATCGAGTCGAATGCGCAACAGGTGATGGTGCAGCTCAAGGGGGTCGCGTTCACGGCGATCTACGCCCCGCTTGCGACGCTCGTCATCCTGACGCTACTCAAGGTGGTGTTCGGCTCGCTGCGTGTGGATGAGGATGCGGAGGAAGTGGGCCTCGATCTCTCCGAGCACAGCGAGGCTGCGTATGTATCCGTCGGCGGAGGCTTTGGGGGAGGTGCACACGTCGAGAGGTCTCCCCAGGCAGGAGGCGCGCACCCGATGGGTGCGCCGCGACCGGCGTAACGTGTGAGAGGGCGCCCGCCGGCATCGGCCGACGGGCGCATGAGCGCCTTGGAACATGATAATGTAACCCCGCTCCGTCCGAGGGAAGGAGCGGGAACGCTTTCAACGAAAGGACCCCCATGCGCAAGATCGAAGCGATCATCAAGCCCTTCAAGCTCGACGAAGTGAAGGAGGCCCTCAACGGAATCGGCGTCCAGGGCATGACCGTGACCGAGGTGAAGGGGTTCGGGCGCCAGAAGGGGCATACCGAGCTCTACCGCGGAGCCGAGTACGTCGTCGATTTCCTGCCGAAGATCAAGATCGAAATCGCCATCACCGACGACCTCGTGGACAAGGTGGTGCAGGCCATCTGCCAGGCGGCCAACACCGGCCGTATCGGCGACGGCAAGATCTTCGTGCTTCCGATGGAAGAAGTGATCCGGATCCGAACGGGCGAGCGCGGACCGGACGCCGTCTAGGGTGCTCCCCACTTTCCAAATCAGAGGACGAAACCCAACATGAATGCCAAGCAGGTATTGGAGTTCGCCAAGAAGAACAACGTGGTCATGGTGGACCTCAAGGTCACCGACATGCCGGGGCTCTGGCAGCACATCTCGCACCCCATCGCGACGCTTGAAGAGTCATCTTTCGAAGACGGCTTCGGCTTCGATGGCTCGTCGATCCGGGGCTGGCAGGCGATCGATTGCAGCGACATGTTGATGATCCCGGATGCTTCGACTGCTTTCATCGATCCCTTCTGCGCGCACCCGACACTGTCGCTGACCTGCGACGTCGTCGACACGATCACCCGGGAACATTACTCGCGGGATCCGCGTTGGGTGGCGAAGAAGGCCGCGAACTATCTCAAGAAGACCGGGATCGGAGACACGATCTACTTCGGTCCCGAGGCCGAGTTCTTCATCCTGAACGGCGCGCGCTTTGCGACGGCGCAGAACAAATCCTTCTACTACCTGGAGTCCGTCGAGGGACGCTGGGACGTCGGCCGAGAAACGGACTTCGATGGGAAGCCGAATCTTGGATACAAGCCTCGCTACAAGGAAGGCTATTTCCCCGTCGCACCAATGGACACGCTGCAGGATGTCCGCACGGAAATGTGCCTGGAAATGGAGAAGGCAGGCATCCCGATCGAGACCCAGCACCACGAGGTGGCCACCGCCGGCCAGGCGGAAATCGACATGAGGTTCGCCCCCATCGTCGACATGGGCGATAAGCTCATGATCTACAAGTACGTGGTGAAGAATGTGGCGCGCCGTCACGGCCTTACGGTGACCTTCATGCCAAAGCCGGTCTTCCAGGACAACGGATCCGGCATGCACTGCCACCAGTCGATCTGGAAAGACGGCAAGCCCCTCTTCGCGGGGACGAACTACGCCGGACTTTCCGATCTCGCGCTCCACTACATCGGGGGGGTCCTGAAGCACGCAAAGGCGATCGCTGCCTTTACGAACCCGACGGTGAACTCCTACAAGCGGCTCGTCCCGGGGTACGAGGCGCCGGTGAACCTTGCGTACTCAAGCCGAAATCGCTCCGCCGCGATCCGCATCCCGACCTACTCGCCGAGCCCGAAGGCGAAACGGATCGAGGTGCGGTTCCCCGATCCGGCATGCAACCCGTATCTCGGATTCGCAGCGATGGCGATGGCGGGGATCGACGGGATCGAAAACAAGATCCACCCCGGCGAGCCCCTCGACAAGAACATCTACGCGCTGACCGCAGAGGAGAAGAAGGGCGTGCCCTCGATGCCGGGGAGCCTCGAGGAGGCATTGGCCCACCTTGAAGCCGACCACGACTTCCTCTTGAAAGACGACGTCTTCACGGAGGACCTCCTCGAGACCTGGGTCTCCTACAAGAAAGAGGTCGAGATCGACCCGGTGCGGCTCCGCCCGCATCCCCACGAGTTCGAGCTGTATTTCGATTGCTAGGCTTAGGCGTCGCCTTGCGACGTCAGGGTGAGAGAGAGCGGCGGTCGGGATAACCCCCGGCCGCCGCTCTCTTTTGTGCGGACCTTCGCACGATTGCCATGTTTTAGGCACGCCCTGCCGGCTCTTTGAGCAGGGATTCCCCTCTAGTCATCAACCTGTATGGATCATGCCGACCGATTCGGGCTGAAATCGGCCCATTTTTCAGTTTGAAACTGCCCACATTTCATTTCGCAGCTTTTTGCGGAGCTGGTATCGCGTTTGCAATCCCCGGCGTGGGCCGCATGGCCCTACGAGGAGGTTCCCCCATGGCACTGGTCCGGGCGCGACGCCACGGCCTACTTGGCTTGCTGTTTATTCTCGGTCTTGGAGTCGGCGTGGTGTCGTCTCCGCATTCAACCTGGGCGGACGACGCGCCGCCCCCGCCGCAGCCGGATCCGGCGGGCATCGCAACCGGCGACAAGACCTCGCTCTACGATGCAGGCGGGAACGCCTTCATGGTGACGGAGCCGACGGACAAGTCGGCGCCCGACTATGCGGAGAAGAAGAAGGCCTTTGACGAGTTCCAGGCGCAGGCGGCCAAAGAGCCGCTCGCGATGAAGCTCGCCGACTCCGCGGGCCACACGCGGATCGCCACGAACTTCACCTGGACCCTCAGCACTGGCTACCTCGTCCTCTTCATGCAGGCGGGGTTCGCGCTTTTGACCTGCGGGCTTGTGCGCAAGAAGAACGCCGGCCACCTCATGATGCTGAACTTCGCCGCCTACGTCTTCGCGTTCATCGCCTACTACATTTGTGGCTACGCCTTCCAGTTCGGCGCGGTCGCGATCAACGCGGCCCCGACGAACTTGGGAGGCATCCCAACCCTGAACTCGTTCCTCATCGGAGACGGCTTCTGGGGCTTCCTCGGCGGGAAGGGCTTCTTCCTTTCCGGCCCCGCCTACGACGCAGGGTCGAACGCGCTGACCCTCTTCGAGGTGGTCTTCATGGAGACCGCCGCGTACATCATCGTGGGCGCGATCTGTGAGCGGATCACGTTCTGGGCCTTCCTGCTGGCGGAACTCGCCATGGGCGCCATCATCTACCCGACGTTCGGTTGCTGGGTCTGGGGCGGCGGCTGGCTCTCGCAGCTCGGGAATACCTGGCACCTCGGCCATGGCTACGTGGACTTCGCGGGCTCGACGGTGGTGCACGCCATCGGTGGCTATGCGGCGATGGCGCTTGCCATCATTCTTGGCCCCCGTCTTGGCAAGTATACGCCCGACGGCAAGGTGCACGCCTTCCCTGCGCACAACATCGTGTTTGTGGTGACGGGCACCTTTATCCTGCTCTTCGGCTGGATGGGGTTCAATCCCGGCTCGACGCTGGGTTCGACGGACCTGCGCATCTCCGTGATCGCCATCAACACGAACCTCGCAGCCATCTTTGGCTCGGCGACCGCTATGGCCTTCTGGTATTTGCGGTACGGCAAGCCCGACATCTCGATGGCCTGCAACGGGATGCTCGCCGGCCTTGTCGCGATCACTGCGCCCTGCGCATTCGTGAATCCGAACGCAGCGGCCTTTATCGGGATCCTTGCGGGCTTGGTGGTCTGCACCGGCGTCCTGGTAAATGACCACCTGTTCAAGATCGACGACCCGTGTGGCGCGATCTCCGTTCACGGCTACTGCGGAACCCTCGGCGGCATCTCCGTCGGGCTCTTCGCCGACGGCAAATACGGCTCCGGCTGGAACGGCGTCGGGGCGACGGACTACCTTGGTGTCGCCGGGCAGGGGGTTACGGGTCTTTTCTATGGAGACACGAGCCAGTTTCTCGTCCAGCTGTTCGGTGCCAGCGTGAACCTCGTGTTCGCGTTCGGCTCAACGTATGTAATCTTCAAGATCGTGAATTCGATCCGCAGCATGCGCGTATCGCCGGAAATCGAGCTCGAGGGTCTGGATCTGCCGGAGTTCGGCGGGCTCGCCTACCCCGACGATCCGATGCCGGTCAGCCTTGCGGCAGAGGCAGATCGAGTCTCGCGCAGCATGCCGGTTGCTGGCGGCGGCTCCCTCGCGCCGCAGCGAGCGAGGTGAGCTAGAGACGGCCAGGGTGAGGCCCCGGCGGCGCGAGCCGCCGGGGCCTTCGTCCGTTTCCGGGCAAGGACGAAGGGCTTCGGGCGGGAACGAGCCCGCGACTCCGACTGAGGCCGGCGCCTAGGATCCCCTCCGCCTACGTTCTCTCTCCATGAACAAGACCAGCGTTCCCGTCGCCATCGAGGCGCGCAGCGCGCCGCCGCGCACGAAGCCGTCGAACTACCCCGAGCCCTTTGCCTCTCAAATGGGCGGGCGAGAAAAGCGTCCGCTCGGTGACCTTTTCGGACTTCGCAACTTTGGCGTGAACCTAACCCGCCTTGCGCCCGGTGCGCGCTCCGCGCTGCATCATCGCCACAGCCGTCAGGACGAGTTCATCTACGTGCTCGAAGGAAAGGCGACGCTCGTCGGCGAAGCGGGCCCCGTGCTCCTTGGCCCGGGAATGTGTGCCGGCTTTCCGGCGGGTGGCGCCGCACACCATCTCGAGAACCACTCGCAAACCGATGTGGTGTATCTCGAAATTGGTGACCGGCAGGAGGGCGACCAGGTCTTTTATCCCGCAAATGACATCCAGGCGGTCCTCGGCGGGGATGGACGCTGGCGCTTTGCGCACAAGGACGGCTCGGCCTATTAGACGGCGATTCGTGCGGGACTTGAGCTACGCCCAGATCTCCCTCTCGAGGGCCGCTGCTCACGGCCAGGGAAGCGGCGGATAGGCGCCGCTCGTCCTTCCACAACCCCTTCGTCTCGAATTCCCCGACTTCCGATCCGAATTCCCCCACTTTCAAGACGCGTGAGCAATCTCACGCCCGCTGCGCAGCCGTTCGCGATCTCGACCTCCAAACAGGAGGTTCGAAGATGCACCGATCGCTGCGTCAGGCTCTAAGGCTCGCTCTCCTCGCGCTCACCCTGCCTCTCCTGGGCTGCGACCTCTCATGGCTTAACGTCGAGATTCCCGATTTCAACTCGAAGCAGGTCGAAGGTGTCTGGATCTGGCGACTTTCCCCGCAAACCAATCAGTATCAGCGAGACATGCAGATCCAGTTTGGAGGCGTGACGACGCTCACATCGGGTGACATCCTGAGCTACACGACGAACGTGAATGGTGCGACGCTGACTGCGGGCATCACCCGCAATCCAGAAAACTCTGATGTCGTCACCGTGACGCTCGGCTTTCAGCGAGGCCTCCCCGGAGTCTTCAAGGTAAGCACGTTCAACCCCGCCGGGGAGTCGATGCTCTCGAGCAAGAGCGAAAGCCTTTGAGGCTGTGCGCACGCGGCGCTTCGAGAGAAGACGCCTTCATCGAAGGCGAAAGCGCGAGGCGCTAGTCAGCAGACGCTGTCTGGACGCAGCCCGAGGACGTCGTCCATCGCGTAGATTCCCGGGCCGCGGCCCACCACCCAGCGCGCCGCGCGCAGCGCACCCTTCACAAAATGCTCACGCGTCGCGGCGCGATGGGCGAGCTCGAGGCGCTCCCCCTCGCCGAGAAAGAGCACCGTGTGCTCGCCCGGGTTGTCTCCGCCGCGCAGCGCCTGCACTCCGATCGCCCCCGGCGGCCTCGCGCCCGTCTCGCCGGCGCGCGTCATGACGAGCGCCTCCCCGGCCGCCGCGCCGCGACCCTCCGCCACCGCCTCCGCAAGGCGCAGCGCGGTCCCGCTCGGCGCGTCGCGCTTCGCGCGGTGATGGAGCTCGAGAATCTCTGCGTCGTAGCCAGGTCCGAGCCTCTTCGAGGCCTCGCGCACGAGGTGCGTGAGGACGCAGACCGCCACCGAGAAGTTGGGCGCGACGACGACCGCGATGCGTCGGCCGAACTCCGCGATGCGATCGCGCTCGGGTGCGGTAAATCCCGTCGTTCCGACGATGCAGGGCACAGCACGCGTTGCCGCAGCATCGAGGACGCGCAGCGTCGAGGCGGGGGTCGAGAAGTCGATGACCACGTCGCACAGGGCGAGCGCCGCTTTCGGGTCGTCGCTGAGCGGAGCGCCGCCCTCGATGGGCTCACCGAGCCGCGGATGCCCGGGAGCCTCGAGCGCTGCCGAGAGCCGCATTCCGGGTTCCCTCGCAAGGCCCGCGCGCACACCTTCGCCCATGCGTCCCAAGGCGCCCACGACGCAAACGCGCGTTGCGCTCGGCATTAGAGGAGGCCGAGCTCCTTTAGCACCACTTGCAGCAGGCCGCGGTTGGGCTGGGTAGCGGGAGTGAGGGGGAGCCTGATCTCGTCGCGGATCAGGCCGCGCAGCGCGAGCGCCGCTTTCACTGGGATCGGATTGGTTTCGGAAAAGAGCGCGTCAACGAGGGGCAAGAGCCGGTAGTGGGCGTCTCTTGCGCGGGCGAGATCGCCCGCGCGGAAGGCACGCACGAGCTCGACCATCTCGGACGGCGCGACGTTCGAGGTGGTCGAGATTACGCCGCAGCCGCCGACGGCCAGGACGGGAAGCGTGAACGCATCGTCGCCGGACAAGACGCAGAAGTCCTCGCGGCACTCGGCGATCACCGCGGAGATCTGGTGCAAGTCGCCCGAGGCCTCCTTCACCCCCACGATCTGCTCGACATCGGCAAGGCGCGCCATGGTCGCGGGCAGAATGTTCGAGGCCGTGCGTCCTGGAATGTTGTAGACCACGAGCGGAAAGGCGGCCTCGCGCGCGATATGGGCGTAGTGCGCAAAGATCCCTTCCTGGGTCGGCTTGTTGTAGTAGGGGGAGATCAGGATCGCGCCGTCTGCACCGGCCTCCTTGGCATGGCGCGTGAGCTCGAGGGCTTCGGAGGTCGAGTTCGACCCCGTACCCGCGAGCACAGGGACGCGTCCGCGCGCGGCGGCGACCACGACTTCAATCACTCGCCGGTGCTCGGCGTGGGAGAGCGTCGCGGCCTCGCCCGTTGAGCCGCAAGGCACAAGACCATCCACGCCCGCCTCGATCTGCAGCTCGACCAGCTCCTGGAGCGCACGCTCGTCGACGCCGCCGTCGCGGAACGGCGTCACCAGTGCTGTCAGAACCCCCTGGAACACGCTCACTCTCCTTCGAGGAGGAATTGGCCCGTGAAAACTTCCGCCGCGGGACCGGTCATGAAAACGTGCGCCGCGTCACTCGGCCACTCAAGGCGCAGCTCGCCGCCGCGCAGCACCACCGTCTGCGCGCGTTCGGTCGCTCCCCGCAGGATGCCTGCCACCGCCACCGCGCAGGCACCGCTGCCGCAGGCCAGAGTCTCGCCGGTACCCCGCTCCCAGGTACGCTGCCGTACCCGGTCCCGCGTCACCACCTCCACGAACTCGACGTTCGTGCGGTTGGGGAACGCGGGGTGGTGCTCGATCTTGGGGCCGAGCGTCTCCACCGCAGCTGTATCGACGTTCTCGACGAACAAGATCGCGTGGGGATTTCCCATGCCAACGCTCGAGAGCGTAATGCGGTGGCCGTCGAGGTCGAGGGGGATGTCGAGCACAGGCCCATCCCCTTGGCCAAGCGTGGTCGGGATCTTGGCTGGCGCGAGAAAGGGCGGGCCCATGTCGACGCGCACGAGGCCGCCTGCTGCCCGGCGCGGTCGCACGATTCCCGCCGGTGTCTCGATCGCGACCTCCTCCTTTGTCGTGTGTCCGCGGGTGTGGAGGTACTTGAAGAAGGCGCGGATCCCGTTTGCGCACATCTCCGCGCGCGATCCGTCCGGGTTGAAGATGTCCATCCGAAAGTCCGCGGAATGGGAGGGTCGGACCACGAGCAGCTGGTCGCAGCCGATGCCGAATCGCCGGTCGCAAAGGCGCTTTGCGATGGGCTCGATCGGCGGAAGGGGACCTGCCAGGGCATCGAGCACAACGAAGTCGTTCCCTGCGCCCTGCATCTTGGTGAACGCGAGCAGGCGCGTCATCCCGTGATCTCCCCGGGGATCGTTTCTCCGCGCACGAGATCGTCGAGGCTCTCGCGCTCCCGCACCACGGCGAAGCGGTCGCCGCGCACCAGCACCTCCGCCGCACGCGGCCGCGCGTTGTAGTTCGAAGACATGGCGAAACCGTAGGCCCCGGCGCCGCGCACCGCGACGAGGTCGCCGCGCTCGACGGGCGGGAAGGGACGGTCCTTGGCCAGAAAGTCCCCGGACTCGCAGACCGGTCCCACAAGATCGACCGGGCGGCTCGGACCTCGAGGCGCGCCGACGGGCTCGATGGGTTGGAAGGCCTGGTAGAGCGCGGGCCGGATGAGGTCGTTCATCGCGCCGTCGACCACGACGAAACGCTTGTCCTCGTTCGTCTTCTCGAGCAGAACCCGCGTCACGAGGACCCCCGCATTGGCGGTGAGGTAGCGGCCAGGCTCGAGCACGATCTCGCAGCCAAGATCGCCGAGCGCCGCACGTACGACCGCTGCGTATTGCGCAGCGTCGGGCGGCCGTTCTTCCGAGTAGCGGACCCCGAGCCCCCCGCCCGCGTCGATGACCTCGATGGCGTGGCCGGCCGCCCGCAGTTCCACGACGAGGCTGCGCACCCGCGAAAGCGCGTCCGCGAAGGGCTCGATCCGCGTGAGCTGGGACCCGATGTGGCAGTCCACACCGACGACCTGCACGCCGTCGAGAGCCTTGGCCTCCGCGTAGGCATCCATGGCCTCCGCCATGGGAATCCCGAACTTGCTGGTTCGAAGGCCGGTCGAGACATAGGGATGCGTCTTCGGATCGACGTCGGGATTGACCCGGAAAGCGATGGGAGCCCGCACGCCGCGATCCCTCGCCCGCGCATCGATCCGGCGCAGCTCGCTCCGAGACTCGACGTTGAAGAGCTTGATGCCAGCCTCGAGCGCGCGGTCGATCTCGCGGTCTGTCTTGCCCACACCCGAATAGACGATGCGTCCGGGGGGTGCACCCGCGCGGAGCGCGCGAAAGAGCTCACCGCCCGAAGTCACGTCGGCCCCGGCGCCGCGTGCCACGAGCGTCCGCACCACGGCGAGATTCATGTTGGCCTTGAGCGCGTAGCAGATGGTGTGCGCAAGGCCGCCGAAAGCGCGGTCGAGCGCATCATAGGCCGCGAGAAGCGCGCCCGCGCTGTAGACGAAGCAGGGCGTTCCGACCGCGTCGGCGATCTGCGCAAGGGACACGTCCTCCGCGAACAGCGCTCCCGCCCGTCGCGGGAAGGCCTCGAATGCGCTCACGGGAGCTACGGCGGCCGGGGATTTCATGGGTTCCACTCGTCGTTGCTGCTGCCATCCATCGGGGTGGGCATCCGGGTCGGCGGGGGCACGGCCCGCTGCGGGAGCGAGGGGACCTCGGCATTCGGGGTCCCGGGCGGGGAGCCGGGCGGTGGAGGCTGGACCCGCAGGGGCGGGCCGTAGTGGCCGCAGGCCGAGAGCGCTGCGAAAAGCCCGACGAGCAAGACCGCGCCGAGGCGCCGGCGGTGTTGTCTTCGCGTCATCCTCTTCCCTCCTCCCCTTCGAGCACTCCGAGCCGCTCCAAGTCCGCCGCCACGTCCCGCTCGGCTTGCTCCAGTGCGGCGAGCACGCTCGTCCGCGCCGTTGCGCCGATCTGGCTGCGCTCTTCAAGCGCGCGCTCGAGCGAGAGCAGCTCCGACGCGGCGGCAGGGAAGGCCGGATGGAACGCCCTCAAATCCTCGCGCGTGAGGGAGCGCAGGTCCAGGTCCTTCTCGAGGCAATGGGCCACGATCCGTCCCACGGCCTCGTGCGCTTCGCGAAAAGGTACCCCGGCCCGCACCAGCACCTCGGCGAGATCGGTGGCGAGAAGCATCGGGTCCCGTGCGGCCTCGCGCATGCGGGTCGCCCGCACCCGCAAAGTCGCAAGCGCGCCGGCCATCACGCGAAGCGCGCCCGAGAGCGTCGCGGCCGTGTCGAAGACCGGCTCCTTATCCTCCTGCAGATCGCGGTTGTAAGCGAGGGGGAGCCCCTTCATCACCGTGAGCAGAGAGACGAGGTTCCCGATCGCACGGCCGGTCTTCCCGCGCACAAGCTCCGGGACGTCCGGATTCTTCTTCTGCGGCATCAGGCTCGAACCCGTCGCGTAGGCGTCCGCAAGCTCGATGAACCCGAACTCCGTCGTCGACCAGAGCACGAGCTCCTCGGCCAGCCTCGAGAGATGCACCATCGCGATCGCACCCGCGGCGAGGAACTCAAGCGCGCCGTCGCGCGAGGAGACCGCGTCGAGACTGTTGGCCGCCGGGCGCTCGAAGCCGAGGGCGCGGGCGGTCTCGTGGCGATCGATGGGGAGCGTCGTTCCGGCGAGGGCGCCTGCACCGAGGGGCGAGCTCGAAAGGCGTGAGCGCAAATCGCCGAAACGCCTCGTGTCGCGCCCGAGCATTTCCACGAAGGCGAGCCAGTGATGGGCGAGGCGCACGGGCTGGGCTCGCTGCAGATGGGTGTAGCCGGGGAGGACCGTGTCGAGATGCTCGCGGGAGCGTTCGGTGAGTACACTCCGCAGCTCGATGAGACCGCGCTGCGCGGCGAGCGAGGCGTCGCGCAAATAAAGCGCAAGGTCGGTGGCCACCTGATCATTGCGGCTTCGCGCGGTGTGGAGCCGTCCCGCCACCGGGCCCAGCAGCGTGCGGAGCCGAGCCTCCACATTCATATGGATGTCTTCGAGCGCAGGGTCGAAGGGGAACTCGTCCGCCTCGATTTCCCGGGCGATGCGCAAAAGGCCGCCCACCAGGGCTTCCGCATCCTCAGCGGAGAGGATCCCGACCCGGCCGAGCATCCGGGCGTGGGCAATCGAGCCGCGGATGTCATAGCGTGCGAGGGCGCGGTCGAAATGAATGGAGGCGCTGAAGCGCTCTACTGCTGGATCGGTCGGTTGGCGGAAACGCCCGCCCCACGGCTTCTCTCTCGCCATGGGCCAAATCTCGGAAAGATCGAAGCTTTTCGCAACCGGGCGCGGCTAGCCTCGGGTGCTTCGAGCCGCGAGACTGGCGGGCGCTAGGACAAGGAGAGTTCGCGCCGATGATCATCGTGATGAAGGCGGACACCCGCCCCGACTCGTCCGAGGTGGCGCGCGTGATCGCGCTGGCGGAGAGCTTTCCAGGCGTCTCGACCCAGGTCCATCACATCCAGGGAGCGACGCGATCGGTGACCGAGGTGTATCTGCTCGGGCCGACCGGAGTCATCCCGGCGACGCCCTTCGAGGAGTTCGAATTCGTCGAGAAGGTGGTGCGCGTCACCGAGAAATTCCGCGCGATCGGTCGCCACGGTGGACACCTCGAAGCGGTCGGCTTCGAGTACAACGATGTCCGCATCTCGCAGGATACGCTGCACGTCTTCCCTGGCCTGTGCGCGGTGGATAGCCGCGAGAACCTCGACGAAACATTTGGAGCCCTCGCCCGCCATGGTGTCGTGACCGCGCGGGCGGGTGTGTACAAACCGCGCACCAGCCCTTACGACTTCCAGGGCCTCGGGGCCGCGTGCCTTCCCTGGGTCTTCGAGAGCGCAGGCAAGCACGGCATCAAGATCATCGCGATGGAGGTGACGCGCGAGTCCCACCTCGAGGAGATCCACAAGGCGCTCACGATTTCGGGCTTCCCGACAGGCGTCATGCTGCAGATCGGGACGCGCAACGCCCAGAACTTTGAGCTGCTCAAGGCCGTGGGAGCGCAGACCGATCTGCCAGTGCTGTTCAAGAGAGGAATGGGCATCACGCTCGAAGAGTCGCTCAACGCCTGCGAGTACGTGGCGAGCGGAGGAAACCGCCGCATCGTGTTCTGTTTGCGCGGCATGAAGACCAATTTGGGTGACCCGCATCGCAATTTCGTCGACTTCGGTCACGTTCCGGTGGTGAAGCGTCTGACCCGGCTCCCGGTCTGCGTCGATCCCTCCCACTCCGTCGGGCGCCGCACGGCGGGCCCCGATGGAATTCTGGACGTCTTCCACGTGACCGCCCAGGGAGTCGTCGCAGGAGCCAATCTCGTGCTGGTAGACGTGCATCCGCGGCCCGAAGAGGCGCTTTGCGACGGGCCGCAGGCGCTTCTCTTGCACGAGCTCCCGCACTTCCTCGACGACGTCGCGATCGCCCGGCGGGCCTACGAGGAGCGTCTCGCCCGCGCGTCCCGGGCATAGCGCGACGCATTCGGTCTGCGAGACTTCCGTCCGGAGGACCGCTGTGGCCTCTGCCAGCAAAAAAAAGGCAAAAGAACAAGGGAGCGGCGGGGAGCGAACGACACCCCGCCGCCGCCGCGCGGGGAACTCGCGCCTCGTCCTGCTCGGTCTTCTCGCGCTTGCCTTGGGATCGTTCCTGGTCGGGGTCAAGGTCGGCCATCAGCTCGTGCGCCTCGACCGCATGGTGACCCAGCGTTTTAGTGGACAGCGCTTCCGGGTGGCCTCGCGCGTCCTTTCCGCCCCCACCATCCTTTACCCCGGGCTCGACTGGAAGAACGTCGACCTCGCGGGAGCGCTCACACGCCTTGGCTACCAAGCGGAGACAAGTCCAGGCCCGCTGCTGCCCGGCCGCTATGTCTTCGGCAAGAACAAGCTGCACGTGCACCTGCGCGCCCTCGAACACCCCACACGCCCCGAGCCCGATCGCGATGTCGAGCTCACCCTCGAAGGGAGTGAAATCGCCGAGATCCGCGACGTCTCGAGCGGGCGCGAACTCGGAGCGGTCTTGCTGGAGCCCGAGCTCGTGGGCTCCTACTACGGTCCTGATCGGGAGCAGCGCGAGCTCGTGCGGCTCGGCGAAGTCCCGCGGCACCTCATCGACGCCATCCTTTCGGCCGAGGACCAGCGCTTTGACGAGCACCACGGGATCGATCCCGTACGCATCGTGGGTGCCTTTCTTGCCAACGTGCGCCACGGCGGGGTGAGGCAGGGCGGGAGCACAGTCACCGAGCAGCTCGCCAAGAACTTCTTCTTGACGCCCGAGCGCACGCTCTCGCGCCGCATCCGAACCGCTCTGCTCTCGATGATCATGGAGGCGCGCTACAGCAAGGACGAGATCCTCGAGTGCTATCTCAACGAGATCTACCTCGGTCAGCGCGGCGCCGCCGAGGTGCACGGCGTCGGCGAGGCCTCGCGCCTGTACTTCGGCAAGCCCGTGCGCGAGCTCAGCGTGGCCGAGGCGGCGCTAATTGCCGCGGTGATCCCGGGACCAAATGGGATCTCCCCATACAAGAATCCGGAGCGCGCTCTCGCACGGCGCAACCTCGTGCTCGACCTCATGCACGAGCAAGAACGCATCGACGACGCGACTTGGAACGCCGCGCGGGCCGAGCCTTTCCACCTGTCGGCCGTGACGCCCGAGTCGTCAGACGCACGCTACTTCCTCGATACACTGCGGCGTCAGCTTCCCGAGGTCTATGACAACGAGGGTCTCACCTCCGAGGGCCTTAAGATCTACTCGACGCTCGATTTGCGGCTCCAGCGGATTGCCGCGACGGCGCTGCGCGAGGGTCTTGCGGCGATTGAGAAGCGCTATCCGAAGCTCAAAGCCGAAAGCCCCGACAAACAGATCGAAGGATGCCTGATCGCGCTTCGCCCGCAGACCGGGGAGGTGCTCGCGCTCGTCGGAGGACGCGGGTACTCGGTCTCTCAGTTCGATCGCTGCGTCCAGGCCAAACGCCAGATGGGCAGTACCTTCAAGCCTTTCGTCTACATCGCGGCGCTTGAGCCCCAGGGCGGTCGGCCCGTGATTACCCTCGCCAGCACCCTCGAGGACGAGCCGCTCTCGATCGAAACGCCAAGCGGACCGTGGACGCCTGTGAATTACGATCACCAGTTCCACGGCGTCGTGACCGTGCGCGACGCCCTCGAACACTCGCGCAATGTACCGACCGCGCGCCTTGCCCAAGAGGTGGGCATCGAGCGGATCGCGGAGGTTGCGCAAAGGCTCGGCATCGAAAGCCCGCTGCCCCTCGTGCCAAGCCTTGCCCTCGGCGTCGCCGACGTCGCTCCGATCGAGGTGGCCCGTGCCTACGCCGCGATCGCCAACGGCGGGATTCGGCCGGAAATCCGGACCTTTGAGGACGTGCTCGACCCCCAGGGCCACACCCTCGCGCGGCGCGAGATCGAGTTCCAGCCCGTGCTCGACGCGGGAACCGCCTACCTTGCGACCTCGCTCATGGAGGGCGTCGTCGATCGGGGTACGGCCACGCTGGTGCGTACGTCGGGCCTGCTCGGGCCGATCGCCGGCAAGACCGGGACCACCGACAGCGGGCGCGATGCCTGGTTCGTCGGCTTTACGCCCGAGCTCCTCGCCGTGGTCTGGGTGGGGTTCGACGAGCCGCGAAACACACCGCTGACAGGCGCAACGGGCGCGCTGCCCATCTGGATCCGCTTCATGCGGGAAGCGACGAGCGGTCAGATCCGGGGTGCTTTCCTACCGCCGCCGGAGATCATCAGCCTCGACATCGATCCGACCTCCGGCGCCATCGCCCTGGCCGGCTGCCCCCAGCGCAAGACCGAGGTCTTCCTGATTGGCACCCTGCCCGCGCGGGAGTGCCCCGAGGGAGGCATGATCGAGCGTGCCACGCAGCCGCCCGAACCCGAGTCTTCGCCCAAGGCTCCGGCCCGCGAACCAAGGCCGCATCGCCGCGGGGTCTTCGACTGGCTGCGCGGCGTCTTCTAAAGCGAGATGGCGCGTGTGCCCGTTGCCCGGCGTCTTGCCCTCCTCGGCCTCCTGCCCGTGCTCGCCCTCTCCTGCGCACGGCCGGCGCGGGCGCCCCGCCCTGCGACAAGACCCGAGGCCGTGAAAGGGGGCGCCGAAGAGGTGGCGCCTGCCCAAGCAGCTCTCCCGCTCCACCTCTCCGCCCTCGCCCTCGAGGGCGATCCCGCGCGCCGGGCTTCCATGCGCTTTGTGCTCGAAGGCCTCGACGCAGACGATGCCGGCTCTGCCGGTGAAGCGGCAAGCCGCTACCAGCGCGCCCTCCAAATCGACCCGTCGAACCCCTACGCCTACCTCGCCCTCGCTCGCCAGCGCGCTGAGGGTGAGGAGCCCGCGCATGCGCTCCCCTACCTCGAAAAGGCCCGTGCGCTGCTCGCGGCCCAGAAGGCCGAGACTCCATCGGTAGAGGCGCATCTTTGTGGGCTGCGCGCCCTCGCGCTGGCGGCCATGGGGCGCGACGAGGAGGCGAAAGAACGGATGGCGCGGGCGAAAGCGCTTGCTCCCGAAGCGTGGAGCGACGGGCGGCTCGACGCGGCCGAGCTTCGATAGCCCGTGCGCGAGTCGTATGGTAGGGTGCCGATCCGCATGACGCCGAAGCTTCGGATTCTTCTCGGCGCCCTCTTCATCGCGATCCCCGCGGACCAATGCAGCAAGATCTGGATCGAGTCTCATCTATCCTACGCGGATCGCGTCCCGGTGATTGAGGGTTTTTTCTATCTCACACACGTGCGCAATCCCGGTGCGGCGTTTAGCCTCTTCACCACGCTCGATCCGACACTGCGAATGACTTTCTTCGTCTCGATCTCGCTCGTCGCGATGGGCATCATCGCTTCCTTCTATCGCAAGCTCGCCCCTCGGGATCGGCTCTCGGCGCTCGCCCTCGGGCTCATCTTGGGCGGCGCCGTCGGCAATCTGATCGACCGACTGTGGCACGGCGAGGTCGTCGATTTTCTGCATTTTCGACTGTGGAGCGGCTATTCGTGGCCGGATTTCAATCTCGCCGACAGTTTCATCGTCGTCGGCGTGGGCTTGCTCGTGCTCGAGCTGCTCGCGAACGAGGGTGAGAGCCGCGCTGCCTCCGCGTCGAATTCGCCTTCGTAGCGAGGCGGATGCATTGCATCCACAATACACTTTCTTGTGGAAGTGCCGCTCCTCCGTCGGAAAATTTTCGCGCCTGCTTGACACCCCTCCCGGCCTTGCGATAGAAGGGGATGATCGGATCGGGGGTCCGATCATCCTCGAAATCGCAGTTTCCACACCGCCGCCGGACCGTGCGCGATGAAATGTATGGTGAATCGTGAATCACCGATAAGGGTGAAGGCTCCGGGCATGGCAGGTGTCGGCCCCGAGGGGTTCTCTCGATGAAGCGGCCGAAGAGTGACTACGCGATCCAGACCGTGAGCAACGCGCTCAGTCTCTTGCATGCATTCCACTGCGAGGAGGAGCTCGGCGTGACCGAGCTTTCCCGTCGGCTCGGCTTGCACAAGAACAACGTCTTCCGACTGCTGGCAACGCTCGAGCAGTCCGGCTACGTGGAGCAGGCGCCGACAAGCGATAGCTATCGACTGTCTTTCGCCTGCCTCGAGCTCGGGCACTCTTTTGTTCGGAGCCGCAGTCTCTTACGGGAAGCGCAGCCGCTGCTCGAGGAGCTTTCGAGCGACGTGCAAGAGACGGCGCACCTGGGAGTGCTCAGCGAATACGAGGTCGTGCACCTCGCGGGCTCGCAGCCCGACGAGCTGCTGAGCGCAGGCCTACGGGTCGGTCGCCGCGTGCCGGCCCACTGCACCGCCCTCGGCAAGGTCCTTGTCGGCTGTGGCTGCGAAGCCGTGCGCGGGTCGTATGAGCGTCAGGTCTCGGGTCAAGGCACGCTCGGAGCCCGCACACCCGCGACGATCGTGGACAGTCTCAAGCTCCACGAGCACCTGCGCGAGGTGGCGAGCCAAGGCTTCGCCATTGACCTCGAGGAATGCGGCGTCGGGGTCTGCTGCGCGGCCGCGCCGGTCTACGACGGCACGGGCCGCTTGGTGGCCGCGGTCTCGGTCTCCGGCCCTGCGGTGCGACTCGGTCAGGAGCAGCTCCTGCGCCACGTGGTGCCCAAGCTCATGGCCTGTGCGGAGCGCCTTTCCGCGCGGCTTGGCGCAGCGGTTGCCTCGGGTTCCTCCATCGCCTAGGTTCGACCCGCCCAAGTCCTTGTTTTTCAAGAGAATATGACCCCGAGTCACGGGACGCGCAGGGGTTTTCGCCCCGCGCCTTCCGCGCCACGCAGGAGCGCCTCATGGAGTTCGCACTCACCGACGAGCAGCTCGCGCTGCAGGCCACCGCCCGCCGTTTTTCCGAGAGCGAGATCGCGCCCGCCGCTGCGCACTATGACCAGACCGGGGAGTTCCCGCGCGAGATCATCCAGAAAGCTTGGGAGCTCGGTCTTTCGAGCACCTGTATCCCCAGCGAGTACGGTGGCGTCGGCCTCAGCGCGCTCGAGAGCTGTCTGATCACGGAGGAGATCGCTTGGGGCTGCGCGGGCATGGGCACCTCAATCATGTGCAATGACCTCGGGCTCATGCCGATCGTGATCGCGGGCACGAGTGAGCAGAAGAAAGAGTGGCTCTCGGCCTGTGCGGAGAGCTTCAAACTTGTGTCCTTCTGTCTCTCCGAGCCGCAGGCCGGCTCCGATGTCGCGGGTCTTCAGCTCCAGTGTGAGAAGGACGGGGACGCCTACATCCTGAACGGCACCAAGTGCTGGATCACCAACGGTGGGGTCGCAGACCTTTACACCGTGTTCGCCACCCTCGAGCGATCGAGCCGCCACAACGGCATCTGTGCCTTCATCGTTCCGACGACGACGCCGGGCATCACCATCGGAAAGAAGGAGGAGAAGATGGGTCAGCGGGCGAGCGACACCCGCGTGATCCATTTCGACGGTGTCCGCGTGCCCGCAGCGCAGCGCCTTGGCCAAGAAGGCGAGGGTTTCAAGATCGCCATGCGCACTCTCGATCGCACGCGGCCGCCGATCGGCGCGCTCGCGACGGGCATCGCACGGCGCGCGCTTGAGGAGTCACTCAAGTATGCCCGCGAGCGCAAGGCGTTCGGCTTCCCGATCGGGGGGTTCCAGGCTGTGCAGTTCATGCTCGCGGACATGGCAAAGGACATCGAGGCCGCGCGCCTTCTGACGCTGCAAAGTGCGTGGATGGTAGACCGGGGCCTGCGCGCGTCCAAGAACTCGGCGTTCGCGAAATGCTTCGCGACCGACGCGGCCATGCGGATTACCACGGACGCCGTTCAAATTTTTGGCGGCAACGGCTACACGAAGGAATATCCCGTCGAGAAGCTGATGCGGGACGCCAAGCTCATGCAGATCTACGAGGGCACGAACCAGATCCAGCGACTCGTGATCGCCCGGGAGCTGCTGAAGGGCTGACGCCGGTTTGGAGCCGTGCGGGCCTCACGCAGGCCCCGGGGAGCTCCCGCGGCGGAACGTGGTCAGGCGAGGGACCGATCTGATAGACTCGCGCGCCTCCCAGGGCCGGTAGCTTCCCGGGCTCGGACGACCGCCGCAGCACACGCAAGAGGATCTTGAAGTGAGCATGATTACAAAGGAACAGGCGCTCGCGTACCACTCGGTGGGGCGCAAGGGCAAGATCAAGGTCGTTCCCACAAAGCCCACTCTCACCGGGACCGACTTGGCCCTCGCCTACACCCCCGGCGTGGCCGAGCCCTGCCGCAAGATTGCGGCCGACCCCGAGGATGCCTTCCTGTACACGGCCAAGGGCAATCTTGTGGGCGTCGTGACCAATGGCACGGCGGTGCTCGGCCTTGGAAACATCGGCCCCCTTGCCGGCAAGCCCGTGATGGAAGGCAAGGCGGTTCTGTTCAAGCGCTTCGCCGACATCGACGTCTTCGACATCGAGCTCGCGACCGAGGACCCCAAGGAGGTGATCCGGACTTGCCAGCTGCTCGAGCCGACCTTCGGAGGGATCAACCTCGAGGATATCCGCGCTCCCGAGTGCTTCGAGATCGAAGAGACCTTGATCGAGACCATGGGAATTCCCGTGTTTCACGATGACCAACACGGCACGGCGATCATCTCGGGAGCCGCGTTCCTCAACGCGATCCAAATCACCGGCCGCAAGATCGAGGACGCGAAGGTCGTCTTCTCCGGCGCGGGTGCTGCGGGCATCGCCTGCGCGAAGCTCTATATCGATCTTGGCGTGCGACCCGAGAACATGCTGCTCGTCGACAGCAAGGGCGTGATCTACGAGGGCCGCAAGGACGGCATGAACAAGTACAAGCAGCAGTTCGCGCGGAAGACCTCGCTCCGAACGCTGACAGAGGCGCTCCACGGCGCAGATGCATTCATCGGCGTGTCGTCGGCGGGGCTCATGACGCAAGACATGGTCGTGCGCATGGCGAAGCAGCCGATCATCTTTGCCATGGCGAATCCCGACCCCGAGATCACGCCGAAGGAAGTGGCCGAGGTGCGCAAGGACGCCATCATGGCAACCGGTCGCTCAGATTTCCCGAACCAGGTGAACAACTGCCTTGGTTTCCCCTTCATCTTCCGGGGTGCACTCGACGTGCGTGCGAGCAAGATCAACGAGGCCATGAAGCAGGCCGCGGTGAAGGCCCTGGCCGAGCTCGCGCGCCGCGGCGCGGACGGCATCTCGGACGCAGTGGTGCACGCCTACCCGGGCGAGAAGTTCGACTTCGGCCCGAACTACATTATTCCCAAGCCGTTCGACCCGCGCGTGCTGTTCCACGTGGCGCCTGCGGTGGCGAAGGCGGCGATGGAATCGGGTGTGGCGCGCGCGCCAGTGGACCTCGTGTCCTACCGCGCGCGCCTTGAGCAGACCGCGCGCGAGCTCGCGCAGCTTTGAGCGCGACGAACGCCCCGCATGTCGATTGACGAGAAGATCAAGAGACTCGATGAGATGAATGCCCGCGCCGCCCTCGGAGGCGGCGCCGAGCGCATCGAGCGCCAGCACCAGGCCGGAAAGCTGACCGCCCGGGAGCGTGTGGAGCTGCTGCTCGATCCCGGCACCTTTGTCGAGACCGACCGGTTCAAGATTCACCGCAACACCGATTTCGGAATGGCGGAGCAAAAGTACCTGGGAGATGGCGTCGTCACCGGCCACGGCAAGATCGACGGGCGCCAGGTCTTTCTCTTCGCCCAGGACTTCACCGTGTTCGGCGGCAGCCTCTCCGGCGCCTTCGCGGAGAAGATCTGCAAAATCATGGATCTCGCGCTGAAGACCGGAGCTCCGGTGATCGGCCTCAACGACGGCGCGGGAGCCCGCATCCAGGAGGGCGTGGTCTCTCTCGGCGGCTACGGCGACGTCTTCCTTCGCAACGTCCTGTGCTCGGGCGTGATCCCCCAGATCTCCGCGATTCTCGGCCCCTGCGCCGGTGGCGCAGTCTATTCGCCCGCGATGACGGATTTCATCGTGATGGTGAAGAGCACGAGCTACATGTTCATTACCGGCCCCGACGTCGTGAAGACCGTGACCCACGAGGAAGTCACTCCCGAGCAGCTCGGCGGCGCGCTCACCCACGCCGGGCGCAGCGGCCTTGCCGACTTCGCGGCGAACTCTGAAGAGGACTGCATCCAGAGCATCCGCACCCTGCTCTCTTACATCCCCCAGAACAATCTTGAGGACCCGCCCTTCGTGCCGACCTCCGATGATCCGCATCGCCTTGAGCCGCGACTGCGGACCCTCGTGCCGGACAATCCGAACAAGCCCTACGACGTCAAGGAACTGATTCAGCTCGTGGTGGACGACGGCGTCTTTTTCGAGACCCATGCCGCATACGCGCGGAACATCGTGGTCGGCTTTGGGCGCTTCGGGGGTCGCGCCGCCGGGATCGTCGCCAACCAACCGGCATTCTTGGCGGGCTGTCTCGACATCGACGCCTCCACCAAGGCGGCCCGCTTCGTGCGCTTCTGCGATGCCTTCAACATCCCGATCATCACCTTCGTAGACGTCCCGGGCTTCCTGCCCGGCACGAACCAGGAATACGGCGGCATCATCAAGCACGGCGCGAAACTGCTTTACGCGTTCTGCGAGGCCACCGTACCCAAGGTCACGATCATCACGCGCAAGGCCTACGGCGGGGCCTACGTGGTCATGAGCAGCAAGCACATCCGCGGAGACGTCTCCCTCGCCTTTCCGACCGCCGAGTTCGCGGTGATGGGACCGGACGGCGCGGTGAACATCGTGTTTCGGGACGAGCTCAAGCGGGCGAAGGACCCGGTCGCCCGGAAAGAAGAGCTCGTGGCCGAATACCGCGAGAACTTCGCGAACCCGTACAAGGCCGCAGAGCTCGGCTACATCGACGCGGTGATCAAGCCCGAGGAAACGCGGCCGCAGATCATTCGGGCCCTCGAGATGCTGGCCCACAAGCGGGACCAAAACCCCGCCAAGAAGCACGGCAACATTCCGCTCTAGCGGGGTCGACGCGCCGCCATGTTCAAGAAGATCCTGATTGCGAACCGGGGCGAGATCGCTGTGCGCATTATCCGTGCCTGCCACGAACTCGGGACGAAGGCGGTGGCGATCTACTCCGACGTCGACCGTGACGCGCTCCATGTGCGCTACGCGGACGAAGCCTACCCTTGCGGACCGCCGCCCGCGGCCGAGTCGTACCTCAAGGCCGAGCGTGTGATCGCGATCGCCAAGGCGTGCGGTGCCGAGGCCATCCATCCTGGCTACGGCTTCCTGTCCGAGCGCGGCTTTTTTTCCGACATGTGCCGCGACGCCGGCGTCGTCTTCATCGGCCCGTCGGGCGAAGTCATGCGCACCATGGGGGATAAGGTGACGGCGCGTCAGACCATGGAGCGCGCAGGCGTGCCGATTGTTCCCGGCGTGACCGAGCGCCTTTCCGACGAGGCTGCCGAGCGCTGGATCCGCGACGTCGGCCCCCCTGTCATGATCAAGGCCAGCGCCGGCGGCGGCGGAAAGGGCCTGCGGCTCGTGCGCGAGCAGTCGGAGGTCCGCTCCGCGCTTCAGCGCGCCCGCTCGGAGGCCAAGTCCTCGTTCGGGGACGATGGGCTGTACATCGAGAAGTACATCCAGCAGCCGAGGCATATCGAGATCCAGCTCTTGGCGGACCACTTCGGCAACGTCGTCCACCTGTTCGAGCGCGAATGCTCGGTCCAGCGTCGTCACCAGAAGGTGATCGAGGAGGCGCCGGCCAACCGCATGACGCAGGACCTGCGGGAGAGGATGGGCGAGGCGGCCGTCGCCGCGGCGAAAGCGGTAGGCTACGAGGGTGCCGGCACCTGCGAGTTCCTGGTCAACCCGAAGGGCGAGTTCTTCTTCCTGGAGATGAATACGCGCGTGCAGGTCGAGCACGCGATCACCGAGGCAATTACCGGCGTCGACATCGTGAAGGCGATGATTCGCGTCGCGGCGGGAGAGAAGCTCGGGATCCGCCAAGACGACCTCACGATCAACGGCCACGCGATCGAGGCGCGCATCTACGCCGAGGACCCCGACGCAAACTTCGCCCCGTCCCCGGGCGAAATTCTCACCTACCGCGTCTCCGGCGGGCCGGGGATCCGGGTGGACAGCGGCGTGTACCAGGGTGCGCGCGTCACCGTCCACTACGACCCGATGGTCGCAAAGCTCGTGACCTGGGGGCAGGATCGCGGCGAGGCCATCGATCGCATGCGGCGCGCCCTCTCAGAGTTTGTGGTGCAGGGAATCAAGACCTCGATTCCCTTCCATCAGCGCGTGATGCGACATCCGAAGTTTCTCGCGGGCGACTACGACACCGGCTTCATCGAGACCCATCTCAAGGGCAGTGAACCCGTAGACGATGGCGCGGGCGAGGCGCGGCGCGTGGCCATGATGCTCGCTGCGATCGCGGCCTACCGCCGCGACAAGGAGCGCGCCGAGCGGCTCGATTTCCGCCCGGTCGCCGCCGCGTGGGAGAGCCCGTGGAAGGCTTACGGCCGACGCGCCCAAATGCGAAGCGGGCTTCGATGATCTACGAGGTATCCGAGGGCAAGACGACGGTCCGGATCGGCCTGCGCGAGGTGGGCGAGAGCGTCTACGAGCTCACCATAGACGGCAAGACCTGTCGCGTCGACGCGGCCAAGAGTGGCCGCATGATCTACTCCGTCATCGAGAACGGCCACCAGTATGAGGCCATCGTGGACGAACGTGGAAGCCACGGCTTCGACGTCCTCATCGCGGGACGCTTGTTTCACCTCGACGCCACCGACGAGCGGCGCAAGCTCCTTGCCCACGCTTCGAAGGTGAAGGCGGAGGGCAAACAGACGATCACCGCGCAGATGCCCGGCAAGATCGTGAAGCTCGCCGTCGCTCTCGGCGACGCGGTCACCGAGGGCCAGGGCCTCGTGGTGATCGAGGCCATGAAGATGGAAAACGAAATTCCCTCTCCCATCGACGGACGCGTCGCCGAGATCGGCGTGCGCGAAGGCGAGGCCGTCGAGATGGGCGCGACTTTACTCGTCGTCGAGCCCCCGGCCTGACCGCTCCCCCGATCGCCGCGCGACCCGTCCTGCTCGACACCGACATCGGGAGCGACGTCGACGACGCGCTTGCCTTGGGACTCGTGCTCGCCGCGCCCGAGGCACTCCGTCTCGTCGCGGTTTCGACCGTAGCGGGCGACGCGGGCCTGCGCGCTCGCATCGCCGCGCGCCTGCTTGCGATCGGCGGCCGAAGCGACGTCGAGGTCTTCGTGGGCGAGCGTGAGCCGCTCTTGCGCCGCGGCCGATTCCCCTGGTTTGGGCATGAGGGTGAGGCACTCGCGCCGGGTCCCTCGGCTCCGATCCGCGAGGAGCCGGCCGCGGAGCGCATCGTGCGCGCTGCGCGCGAGGAGGCCGGGCTTCAAATTGTGGCGATCGGCCCGATGACGAACCTCGCCCGGGCCCTCGCCCTCGATCCCGAGCTTCCTTCGCGGGTGGCGGGTCTCACGATCATGGGGGGCCACATCCGGCGCGTGGCGATCGGGCGCACTGTGTTCGCGCCAGGCATTGACTACAACCTGTGCTCCGACCCCGAGGCCTCCCTCGCCGTGCTTGGCGCAGGCTTTTCGACGACCCTCGTGCCCGCCGACGTGACACTCCAGACTTGGATGGGAGCGGCCGACGTCGACACACTTGGGGCCGCAGGCCCGCTTGCCCGGGCCCTGGGAGGGCTCATCAAGGTTTGGGCTCCCGTCCAGTGCAAACTCTTCACCGGCCTCGGTGGAGAGATGGATCCCGACAATCAGGCCTTCTTGCACGACCCGCTCACGGTGCTCGCCCTCTTTGCGCCCTCGTGCCTGGGCTTTGAGACGCTGCGCATTGTTCCCACGATCGAAGGCGGAGTGCTCCGCACCCTCGAGGTCGCGCCGAGCGTCGGGATTGGCACGACGATGCGCGTTGCGACTTCCGTCGACGCGCAGGCCGCCCGGCGCGCCATCGTCGAGCGGCTTACGCGGGTGTGATCTCGCTTCCCGGGGTTTCTTGTTCTTGCGCCGCCCGCTTGCGCCCAAACAGCCAGGCGACGCCTACACCCAGCAGGTAGAGCACACACAGCGGGCCTGCGAGCAGCGTCTGGGTCACGACATCGGGCGTCGGCGTCAAGATCGCTGCCACAATGAAGGCGACCAGCACCGCGTACTTGAAGCCGCGGAGCAGTTGACGCGCATCTACGATTCCAGAGAGGGAGAGAAAAAAGACGACGACGGGCAATTCGAACGACACGCCGAAGGCGAGGAACATCTGGGTGCTGAAGTGGAACACTTCGCTCATGCGCCAGGCGGACTCCACGATGCTGCTCTCGAAGTGCGCGAAGAAAGTGAACATGGCGGGAAAGACGGCGACGTAGCCGAAGGCTGCCCCAGAGACAAACAAGAGGGTCGAGACCACCACGAAAGGGAGCGCCACGCGCTTTTCCTGCGGATAAAGGCCCGGCGAGACGAAGCCCCAGATCTGCCAGAAGATGACCGGGAGCGCGAGCACGAAGCCCGCGAGCAGCGCGCACTTCATGTAGGTGAAGAAGATCTCGCCGGGAGCGATGGCCTGGAGCCTTCCACCATCGGGAGCGAGCGCCTTGAGCGCCGGCCGCATCAGGAAGGCGAAGATCTCCTCGTGATAGGTCCAGGACGCCGCAGACGTGGCAGCCCAGGCGAGCAGCAACTTGATGATGCGGTTTCGCAGTTCGGCAAGGTGAGCAGTCAGCGGGAGCTTGGCTTCATCCACCGGCGGGCGGCTTGGGCCGCGCGGCGGTGGACTCCTGCGCGGTGGATGGGTTCTCGCGCGCCCCAGCGCCTGCCTCATCGGAAGTGCGCGCGGCCTCGGCTGCGGGCTTCTCGGGTCGCGGGAGCTCGGGGGTGGCGGAGAGGAACTGCTCGCGCAGATCTGCGGAAGCTCGCCGGAACTCCGCGAGTCCCTTGCCGAGAGAGCGCGCGAGCTCGGGCAGGCGGTTGGGCCCGAAGACGATGAGAGCGACCACGAGAATTAAGATCAGCTCCGGCATCCCGATGCCGAACATGGGGCTACCTCGAGCGGGGTCCGGGGATCGACCTAGTGACTTTAGGACAGGGTAGGGTCGCTGGCTACGCGACCGCGAGCTGTACTCCCGCGTAGCGGACGGGCCGCATCTCAGCCGGGGCACCGCCCATGAAGCTCATGCCCAGCCAGATGTGACCGTCGGGATGAGGCCTGCACCACTCCACCCGGGCAAGCACATCTTGAGTCGGCCGGCCGTCGACGCAGCGTACGATGATGCGCAGGAGCGAGCCCACCGGCTCCGCGAAATCCACCCCGAGGCACATCCCCGAGGGCGAAATATCGCGCGTGAACGCCGAGCGCCGCCGCTGGTCCGCACGGACCCGCGGAAAAGGTGCATACTCGACGAGCCGGACGATCTGCTCGCGCCGCTCCCGCCGCAGTGGTACACCCCCTGCGGGCAAGGTTTCGCCTTCTGCGAAATCGAGCGCGAGCTGACTCCACTCTTGCATCACCGTTCGCCCCCCCGAGCTTATGACTGCGCCGACGAACCGGCCGACTCCTTCCAGCCCCCCACCCCAGCGACTGCCTCTGCCACGACCTCAAGATCCACTTCGAGCGCCCCTGACTCCACAAGCGCGATGAACTCCTTGGCGAGACCGGGATCGAACTGCACCCCGGCGAAGCGCTGGAGCTCCCGTGCGACCACCTCGCGCGGCAGCGCGCGGCGGTAGGGCCGGTCGCAAGTCATCGCGTCGAAGGCATTGGCCAGGTGGACGATGCGCGCCGCGAGCGGGATGTCGTCGCCGTGCAGCCCGTCGGGGTAGCCGCTGCCATCCCACCACTCGTGGTGGTGGCGGATGGCGCCGGCGATCCCGCTCGCGATGCCGAGGGGCTCGACAAGGCGCGCTCCGATCTCGGAGTGACGCTCGACGATCCCACGCTCGGCCGGCTCCAGCGCGCCCGGTCGCTGCAGAAGTTCGGTGGGAATCCCGATCTTCCCAAGATCATGGAGAAAGGCTGAAATGCGAACATGTTCCTGTTCTTTTGCGGAAAGGCAGATGCGCTCCGCCAAGAGCCCCGCGTAGAAGGCGACGCGGCGGGCATGGCCGCGCATGTAGCGGTCCTGGCTCTCGATGGTCTCGGCGAGCACCTCCAAGAAGGCCGAAGTCCGTGCCGATTCACCCTCCTGGGCCCGCGCCCGTCGGCCCGCGTGGTCCATCACCTCGCCGACGCTTCCCCGCAGACGTGGGCTTCGCGCGATCTCCGCGAGGAGCGCGCGCACATCCCGCTCGCGGCCCAAAACGGAGCCAAGGGCCTCAAGGAATGTCACGAGCTCACGCTGGCCGCGGCGACGTTCGAGGGCGCGGCCGACCGCCGCCGTAACCTGCACGACGTCGAAGGGCTTTTGGAGATAGTCGGAGATCCCGTAGCGGACAGCGAGGGTCGCGCTTTCGACCGTGCCGTAGCCAGTAATCACCACGACCTCGACCTGCGGAAACTCGCTGCGCAGGGTCGACATCAGC
Source organism: Myxococcota bacterium (assembly GCA_035489755.1). Classification (GTDB taxonomy): domain Bacteria; phylum Myxococcota_A; class UBA9160; order UBA9160; family UBA9160; genus UBA9160. The sequence continues at coordinate 885 of DATGZK010000093.1, read as the reverse complement.
TCAGAGCCCTTCATCCCTGGCATATTGAGATCGAGGCTCACCACATCGACGGAAGTCGTGCGAAGAATTTCGAGGGCCTCAGAGCCATTCACGGCCAGCAGCACACGGTGAGCGGGCTCGAGGATCATGCGCAGGGACTCGCGGGGGCCGCGCTCATCGTCCACCACCAGCACAGTCGGCCTTTCGAGAAGCGCTTGCACGACTCACCTCCCTTGAAGACTCTGTGACAGGGCTCACACCGCAAACGGCGTGCCAGCCTGGGGCGCAGGTGCACAGGCCGGCGTAAAACGCTGATTTAAAGAATGAATTCGAGCTCAGACGAGCACACAGCGGACCGCCTACTTGGCGCGAGAAGTGTTCCGAACTGAACAGCGGGCCGGGGGTGAGTCCGCAGCTCTCCAGGCTAAGTCACTGCAGAAAAAGAAAAATCCTAGGATGTTCCAGATCGAACGTCTTCCGGATCCGGCGGAGGAACGAGACCGAAGCGGTCCATCTTGAGCTTGAGCAGGCGCCGCGTGATCGAGAGCGCCTCGGCGGCACGGGTCTGGTTCCACCCCACACGCTCCAGCGCCTCCAGCAGAAGGTCGGCCTCAAAGCGCGCCACCGCGTCCTCGAGACCGAGCCCCCCGAGCCGCACCTGCTCGCGCAGAGTGCCGATGCGTTCGGCGCGGGCGATCTCGGGGGGCAGATCCTGGAGCTTCACGACGTCCTCGTCCGCAAGCGCGACGGCGCGCTCGATTGCATTCTCGAGCTCCCGCACGTTGCCCGGCCAGGGGTAGCGCTCCAGCGCAGCCAGTGCGGCGGCGTCGACGCGCATGGCTCCGCGACCCGCCTCCTGGCTTGCCCGCGCGAGAAAGTCTTCGACGAGGAGCCGCACGTCCTCGC